>NZ_ADKM02000111.1 GCF_000178155.2 Hominimerdicola alba 8 | reverse complement strand
AAACTCCCGAAAGCGTAAGTGCTTTCGGGAGTTTTTCGGCTATTGGCAGATATTACTGCTTGTTGCCCATCTTGTAAGCGTCGATCATCTTCTTGACCATCTGACCGCCGACAGAACCCGCCTCTCTGGAAGTCAGGTCGCCGTTGTAGCCCTGCTTAAGGTCTACGCCGACTTCGCTGGCTGCCTCCATCTTAAATCTGTTGAGAGTTTCTCTGCCCTGCTGTGTTGTGATACCTTTCATTTTCGTTTCTCCTTTTGTTTTATTCGGGCTTGCGATAATATTGTGTGCGTATGGCACAAAACTATTACAGGAAATTTTTACATGAAAAAAGTGTCATCTTCCCCGCATTTCCGCATCGGTAAGATGACACTATGTTTTTTTGTAATATGACTATCCCTTTAACACACCACCAAAAAATACCTTTATAACAAGGAAATACTGAGTTGATGTTATCTTTCCCCCGCCGCAGGCGGGGGAAAGATAACCGCCAACTATATTCAGTTCCCAATATAACATCGTTTATTTTGGTGTGTCAGCGGGATAACCACGTTTTGTAATTTATTTGTAAAACCCGCTGTACCACTCCGTGAAATTCCTCAGACCCTCGCGAATGCCTATTTTGGGCGTGAAACCGTAGTCTTTTTCCAGCGCGGTGCTGTCAGCATAAGTCACAGGCACATCGCCCGCCTGCATGCCTACCAGTTCGCGGTGTGCTTCAAAATCATAGTTTTCGGGAAGCACTTTCGCCCGCACCAGTTCTTCCTGCAAGGTGCTTATGTAGTCCAGCAGGTTTTCGGGCGTGCCGCCGCCGATGTTGTATACCGCATAAGGCGGAAGCGGCAGACCGTCCTCGCCGTTTGCCTTTTCGGGAGCGCCCTGCATCACGCGGTAAACACCCTCAACTATGTCGTCTATATATGTGAAATCACGCTTGCAGTTTCCATAGTTGAATATCTTTATGTTCTCGCCCTTTACCAGCTTGTTCGTTGCCGAAAAATAGAACATATCGGGTCTGCCCGCAGGCCCGTAAACAGTGAAAAAGCGAAGTCCCGTTGAGGGTATGTTGTACAGCTTTGAATAGCTGTGTGCCAGCAGTTCATTGCTCTTTTTTGTGGCGGCATAAAGGCTGACAGGATTGTCCACTTTGTCATCAACGCTGAAAGGCACTTTCTTGTTGCCGCCGTATACCGATGAACTCGATGCGTACACCAGATGTTCAACAGGGTAGTGCCTGCACGCTTCGAGAATATTGTAAAAACCGATGATGTTGCTCTCTATGTAGACATCGGGGTGGTCTATCGAATAGCGCACACCCGCCTGCGCCGCAAGGTTCACCACCACAGAAGGCTTGTATTCAGCAAAAATGCTGTCCACAAGCGCCTTGTCAGCAATAGAGCCTTTTACAAAAACGTGTCTGACATTACTTTTCTCTGCCGCCTTTTCTATCAGTTCAAGGCGGTAGGATTTCAGCGCAGGGTCGTAGTAGTCGTTCATATTGTCAAGGCTTATCACTGTTCCCGAAGTCATCTCTCCCAGCAGTCTTAGCACCAGATTTGCCCCTATAAATCCCGGTGAACCCGTCACCAGTATGTTCCTGCCGTTTAAGCCGATACTTGTCTTGCCCATTTTAGTCCCTCCTGAACAGGTCGCGCGTGTAGACCTTTTCCTGTGCATCATCAAGCACGGAATCATATCTGTTCGCGATTATACAGCCGCACATCGACTTGAATTTTTCGATGTCGTTTATGACCTCACTGCCGAAGAATGTACTGCCGTCCTCAAGGGTAGGCTCGTATATGACGACCTTCGCGCCCTTAGCCTTTATGCGCTTCATAACGCCCTGTATACTGCTCTGGCGGAAGTTGTCTGAGTTTGACTTCATGGTCAGCCTGTAAACGCCCACCACCACTTCACGCTGTCTGTTCTCCTTGTCGGCAGAATATGTGTCACTGCTGCTGTAAGTGCCTGCAATTTCCATCACCCTGTCAGCGATGAAGTCTTTCCTCGTCCTGTTTGACTCAACGATGGCGCTCATCATATTCTGCGGAACGTCCCTGTAATTTGCAAGAAGCTGTTTTGTGTCCTTAGGCAGACAGTAACCGCCGTAGCCGAAAGACGGGTTGTTGTAGTAGTCGCCCACGCGGGGGTCAAGGCATACGCCCTTGATGATAGATGCGGTGTCAAGGGATTTTACCTCAGCATAAGTGTCAAGTTCGTTGAAATAGCTGACCCTCAGCGCAAGATAAGTGTTTACGAACAGCTTTGTAGCCTCAGCTTCGGTGTACCCCACGAACAGCGTACTTATACCCTGCTTTATAGCGCCCTGCTGTAAAAGCCCCGCAAATATCTCTGCATTTGCGCGTGTTGCATCGTCACAGCCCACTATTATGCGGCTTGGGTAGAGGTTATCGTACAGCGCCTTTGACTCGCGCAGAAATTCAGGGCTGAAAATGATGTTGTCCATGCCCAGCTTTTCACGTATGCTTACGGTATAACCCACAGGTATAGTCGATTTTATGATGACAGTCGGCTTTACCTCGCGGCTTTCGGTGGCGCTCTTTACCAGTTCAAGCACGCTCTCAACAGCCGAACAGTCAAAGAAATTCTTCTTGGGATCGTAGTTGGTCGGTGCCGCGATTATTATGAAATCTGCATCTTTGTAGGCAGAAGCCCCGTCAACAGTCGCCGTCAGATGCAGTTCACGCCTGCCCTTTTTGGCTTCATCGAGGTATCTCTCAATGTAGTCGTCCTGTATCGGAGATATGTACTTGTTCAGTTTTTCCACCTTTTCGGGGATTATGTCAACTGCGGTGACATCGTTGTGCTGTGCCAGCAGTACAGCCAGCGAAAGCCCCACATATCCTGTGCCTGCCACAGCTATCCTGTAAGACCTGTCAACAGCTATCTTCCCGACACCCGACATCTCAACGAACATGTCGGTAGGTTCAAAGCCCAGCGCTTCGCCCAAAGCCTGCAACTGTTCTATCGACGGCGTGAAGTCCTGCGACTCCAGCCTTGACAGCAGACCTCTGTTGATGCCTGTTTTCTCGGCAAGCTGTGCCTGTGTTATTTTAAGTGACTTTCTGCGTCCTTCGACAGTTTCTGCCAAAAGTTGTATCGATAATTTTTTCATGGCAATTTGCCTCCGTTATTGATATTAAATGTTATTTGAAATAACATCAATTTTCTTGTTTTTCGCCTATGATTATATGATACCAGACCGCCGCGCATTTGTCAACAAGGGTTACACCGCCAATTGTTAATTATCTGTTAATTATCAAATCCATTTTGAAATGTCGCTCATAATAACAAAAAAATGCTCTACAAATGTCTTTTAAAATAACATCTGCAAACTGATTTGTTAAGACCAATTCGCGCTATGACATCTGTATAAAATAGTATGGTATTATTGTTTTAACATAAAGCTGTCCGTTTATACGCTCCGAGATCCCGACATCGCCCGATATCTGCGGAAAGTTTTCTGAAAGGAAATTTCTACCTCAAAAGAGGCGCGCCACAAATGATTAAAGTGTAACAAAATTTGTACTTTTAAAAATGCACAAAAGCACTCTCAAAAGAACATACTTTCGACTGTCGGGAATGGTCGGATAATGCCGTTTTTTCGCACCTTTCCGTTTTGAAGATATGTAATATATTTTAATCAAGTTCACTAAAAACCCGATTTCAGTCAATTTTTATTGTGCAAAACTTATAGAAATTAAGGTTAATCAAAGCAATATGATGTTTACAAAATGGAAAAAGTCTGTAACCACCTTGTAATCTTTTGTGAAATGTGGTATCATAGTCAACGTGGTCAAAAGAAAGAGAAATTCTCAATACCTAAACAAGAGAGGAAATTTTATGACTAAGATCAAAATTGCAGCCGTAGTAATGTGCATGATAGCCACAGGTGCTTTCGCAGGATTTACATATAAGACTGCAAACCATAGTAAGGATAATGTCGAGAGAGTTGCAGTGAGAACAGTTTCCGAAGATGATATCACTGATGAAGTGGTCACCGATGAAGAAACTACTGATGACGAAGTCACCGCTGAGGAGGAGATCACCACCGAAGAGGAAACTGTTGTTATCGAACTGAAAGAGCCTGTTGTTACAACAGCAGTAAAGTCTGCAAAGGCTGAAAAGAAGACCGAAACCGAAAAGGCTAAGGAAACTTCTGCGGCAAAGTCCGAAAAGACAGACGATGAAGTTTTCAATACTCTTAAAAAGGAGATGGCAGCAGCCCCTGCTGTGACCACAGCGCCCGTTGTTACCGAAGTTCCTGAGATCATACCTGAAACAGAAGCCCCTGTTGTTGAAGAAGTACCCGTTATCGAAGAGGTACCGAGTGAGCCTGTTTATGAAGAGCCTGTACAGACTGAGGAAACTCAGCCCGCTGAAGAGCCTGTTGTTACCGAAGCACCCGCTGAGGAAACACAGTCTGCCGAGAGCGAGGAAGAGCCTGTAGAAGAGGTAAGCGGCGGCAGAAAAGTTCAGGTAACTGACGAAGAATATATCTGGCTGTGCAACGTGGTAGGTCATGAGTATGGCTCTGACTGGATACCGATCGAAGAAAAAGCTAAGGTCGTTGAAGCTGTTATGAACCGCGTTAACGATCCCCGCTTCCCAAATACCATCTGGGGCGTTCTTACCCAGCCTTACCAGTTCTCAGGTCTTGAGTGGACACTGTATCTGGGCACTTTCAGCTATCAGGTAACTGACAGCGTAAAGGCGGCGGTAGACCTCTACCTTGAACACCCCGAACAGTTCAACCACGGCTATAACTCCTTCTGGGGCGATGGCAGTATGAACCACTTCTACGCAATATAAAAGAATAT
This sequence comes from Hominimerdicola alba 8, assembly GCF_000178155.2. GTDB lineage: Bacteria > Bacillota > Clostridia > Oscillospirales > Ruminococcaceae > Hominimerdicola > Hominimerdicola alba_C. The sequence continues at coordinate 20,848 of NZ_ADKM02000111.1, read as the reverse complement.
TACCCCCACAAGCGTCTGCGGAATTTTTTCGCAGGCGCTTTTTTATGCCCAAAACACAAAGTTATCATTTAATTCGATACACATGTTGATAATTCCCGCAGAAATAAAAAAAGCGGAGAACACAAGTCCTCCGCCCCTGTCAATAATTATGAATTGTAAATTATGAATTATGAATTATAAAAATGTCCCCTGCTATCATTCCACCGAATATTCAACACAACCCACGCTCCAATGTTGAAAAAACAACCACCAAAAAAGCGGAGAACACAAGTCCTCCGCCCCTGCCAACAATTATGAATTGTGAATTATGAATTATAAACGCTGTCCATCCATTTAAGACGGGCTTCTATCCAGTCAAGGAGGGTCGCCGCACTGCCTGTTGCCCATTCGTCGGTCTTGTTCAGGTCGTCAGCGTATTCTTCGAGTATGGCTTTCTCTTCATCAACACAGTTCCATATGGTGTGTTCTGATGCCTGCACCTCTGCCCACTTAGCTTTTGCCATGTCCATGAACCAGTCCTGCTTTGCCAAAAGAATGAACCAGGGGTTCGAGCGGTCACCGTTCTGCCTTGCAAAACTCTTCTCACAGAACGCACCTGCCCAGTAGCGGTTCGTGCCGTCGTTGTACGCCCAGTTGAAATCCCACGGTGAGGTGAACTGTAACTTAGGTACCTTGCTGTCCTTCGCAAAGTCTATGCACATGTAGAAACTTCCCTCGCCGCAGTCGTAGTCGTGTACTATGTCGTAAAGCAGGTACATGTCAACGATGGACTGCACATCTGCCACAGCCTTTACAGTGTCCTCAGCATTGGTGAAGTCTGAGGGAACTACATTGTAGTATTCGTCAAAAGTCAGGTAGTTGCCCTTTTCGCATGCCTCGTAGATTATCCTGAACACGTCGTTCATGTAATCGCTGATGAACTCCACCTGTTCTTCGGTGTATACATCGTTCTTCACAGAATATTCCGCAGGCACGAACTGCCTTGTTTCGCCACGCAGGTCGGTGACAGTCGCACTCTCATAGTCCATTGTGATGTATGGGTCGTCATCGTAGCGTGTGCCGTCGTCATTCAGCCTTGATGCGTAGTTGTTCAGTTCCATGTAAAAACCGAAGTCTGTGCCTGTGTATCCCTCTTCGGGTTCGGTTATGTCAACGCGGTTCTTGTTGACCTGATTTTGCTCGCACAGCACGTATATCCCCTGAAATTTGTCGTTTACATACAGGTGTACGAACTTCGCATCACTGCAATAGGCGTTTGTGCCCAGCAGTGTCCTGCCGAAGCGCAGTGCTATGTCGTTGCGTATGAGATCCCAGTCTGATTTAAGCAGTACCCAGCTTTTGCACTTTGCACCGTCGTTCAGCCCCAGCATGTTCTGCTTTTTGTCGAACTTTATGCGGTAGGGGACTGTACTGCGCTTTATCTTCTTCTCGTCACCATAGTATGCGCTGGAATTGCCCCGCACTCTTATGCCTGCCGAAAGTTCGTCCATCTCAAACTCTTCACCACAGTTGAACATGTCCACCACGCAGGAAGTGTATATCTCTTTCGAGAGTATCTTCTCCTTGTTCTCATTGGTGGTTATGTTGATGACAGGCAGTTCTGTCTTAGCCGCTATGTCAGCTTCAAAAGACTTCTTCGCATCGCGGTCAACTCCCAGACGCTCAAAGGTCGCAGGTTCTTCATTTATGACCTGTTCTGGTTTGGCGGGTAGCATTGTGACTTTCTTTTCGCTTGTAAGACTTTTTTTGCCCTTTACATGCGCCGCAATAAGTGCCACATCTGTGACATTCACTTTGCTGTCCCCGCTGACATCTGCCGCCGCAAGGTCTTCACCTGCCAGATTTTTCACGCTCTTTACATGCGCCGCCGCCTTTGATACATCGGTTATGTTCACCGAACCGTCCCCGCTGACATCGCCATTTGTACGCCCGTCCTCAGCAAAAACACTGAAACTGCCCGCCGCCATTATCAGCGCCAGCGCCGCCGCAGAAGCGCTCTTAACAAATCTGTTCATAATATCCTCCTTTGTTCATTTCGATAATAATTCCTTCTGACAGTAAAAAATTTCGTATATATCACACATATATTATATCACGATATAAGTAAAGCTGTCAACAACGTGACCATAACATATCCATGCAAATATTTAACATATCAAAGCGACGAATGTTCAAAGAACAAAATTGCAGAGTTTTCAACTTCCATATGATACACATGCTGATAATTTCCACAAAAATAAAAAAGGCGCTGTTTTCTCAACACTCCCCATGACCCAATGTTGAAAAAACAACCACAAAAAAGCGGAGAACACAAGTCCTCCGCCCCTGTCAATAATTATGAACTAAAAAGCCACGCCATACACGTTAAACGCACATAGCTTGCGCCCCTGCCAACAATTATGAATTGAAAAGCCACGCCATACACGTTAAACGCACATAGCTTGCGCCCCTGTCAACAATTATGAATTGAAAAGCCACGCCATACATGTTAAACGCACATAGCTTGCGCCCCTGCCAACAATTATGAATTGAAAAGCCACGCCATACACGTTAAACGCACATAGCTTGCGCCCCTGCCAACAATCATGAATTAAAAAGCCACGCCATACATGTTAAACGCACATAGCTTGCGCCCCTGCCAACAATTATGAATTGAAAAGCCACGCCATACATGTTAAACGCACATAGCTTGCGCCCCTGCCAACAATTATGAATTGAAAAGCCACGCCATACACGTTAAACGCACATAGCTTGCGCCCCTGCCAACAATCATGAATTAAAAAGCCACGCCATACACGTTAAACGCACATAGCTTGTGCTCCTGTCAACAATTATGAATTGTGAATTATGAATTATGAATTATGAATTATAAAAATGTCCCTTATTGCACAGTCCTGCTGTAAGACGAATCTCAGACTGTCCCCAATGATGTTTTCGGGCAGACTTACCTCGTACTCCGCAAAGTCTGCATAGCCGTCCGACGGCGCAAGCCTTGCAGTCAGCCTTTCGCCGCCTGCTTCTATCACTATGTCGCGCCCGCCGCAGATGGAACTTGCGCTGAACCTCACCGCCTTAGCGCCGCACAGTTCAACTCCCCCGTAGACAGCTTCGCCGCTGTAGTGACAGCATCTCAGATAGTTTTTCTGCGCTTTCCTGTCCCAGAAAAGTCGGATATCCCGACCCGCGTCAAATGTCATCGCCGCAAAACTGCCGCCGCGCCTGCCAAGACTTTCACCCGCGATGACCGCAGACTTTTCAAGCAGTATATCTCCGCTCGAACGCCCCGCCATGAACAGGTATTCGCCGCCCTCCACGAACATCTTCCCGCGCCGCAGGTCGTAAACACGCAGTATGTGGGCGGGTATGGCTATCTTCACCGTCATGGTCTGCCCCGATTCAAAGTGTACCCTCTCAAAGCCGCACAGCTTCTTTATCGGTCTGCTTACTGCCGAATTTTTCACCGTGAAGTATACCTGCACCACCTCGTCACAGCCGAAGTCAGAAACATTTCTGACAGTCACCTCTGCCAGCGCACCGTTTTCGGTCTGCGTGACATTCATATCAAGGTACTCGAATTTTCCGTAACTCAGCCCATGCCCGAACGGGTAAAGCGGCGTTCCCTTGAAATACATGTAGGTACTGCCCGCCGTTTCTATGTCGTAATCCATTATGTCGGGCAGATCGTATTCCGACCTGTACCATGTCAGCGGCAGTCTGCCCGCAGGCGAATATTCACCCGCTATCACCTCGCTGACCGCTGTGCCTAACTCAGCCCCCGCGTGGGAAGTCCATATAACCGCGCCTGCCGCCGCACTTTCTTCCACCGCCGAATAGGGGTAGCTTGAAACTATGCACAGTACCGTATCCTTGTTGACACCCGCCAGCAGCTGCGTCATGCCTGTCTGAATGTTCAGCGCCAGCGTTTTTCTGTCATAGCATTCCTTAGCTACCTGCGTGGGATAGTTGCCCACACAGTAGATGATATAGTCGTTCTCACGCGCCAGTTCAGCCGCCCTCTCACGCCCCGATGACAGCATCTCTATCTCCCACATACAGTCCTCCGTGACCGCTGTGCGCTTTTCAAACCTCACACTGCCGTCCTCGCGCAGAACAAGCCGCATGTGGTCGAGGGGGTCTTCTATCAGCACCTTGCCGCCGTAGGGCTTGAAGTTGAAAGTTTCCCGCGTGAACCAGTCGAAAATGCGCCTGTTATGCAGAAGCAGTTTCCCGCTGTCGTCCTTGCGCAGATACCGCCCCGCCCTCTCACAAAAGAGGTCGCACCAGCCCTCGCCCCAGTCCTGCAACTCCATCACTTCGGGCTTTTCTGCGGCTGCCGAAAGTTCATCGCCCTCAAATGTAAGATACTTCCCGTTTGGCGCTTTTACAGCCACCTTGTCCCACAGGCTGTCAGTGGTGACATTCTCAAACTTCTCCCTCATGCCCCCGAGAACAGTGTTCTCATAGGTCGCATAGCCTGTGTACCAGTCCATCAGTATGTCATCAGCCAGCGGTCCTATGACAGCTATCTTCCTGTCCCTGTCCTTTATTGGCAGAACGCCGTCATTTTTCAGCAGTACCACCTGTTCACGCGCCGCCTGTCTGTTAAGCCTGCGGTGTTCCTCGCAGTCGATGACTTCATCACCGATGTCATCAAACTCACAGCCGTTCACCTGCCCCAGTTTCAGCCGCGCATATATCGTCCTTGTAAGGCTTGCATCTATCTCGTCCCATTCTATAAGACCGTCATTCAGTGCCTTTTCAGCCGCCGCGTGTACCAGATCAGCCGAATCTGTCATTACATCACAACCCGCCCGCAGAGTGAGCGGATATGCTTCTGCAAGGCTGTCAGTGTATCGGTGCGCCGTCACGTTCTGCGAGAAATCCCCGCCGTCACTCACCACGAACCACAGCCCCCACTCGTCTTTCAGCATGCTTGATAGTTCGGGGTTCATCACCGCAGGCACACCGTTTATCTCGTTGTACGCCGCCATGACGCTCTTTGCGCCGCCCCACCGTATGGCGTTCTCAAACGCGGCGTAGTAGTATTCGTATTTCAGCCTTATCGGGAGATAAGCGTTGCAGCTGCCGCGCCTTTCTTCGTTGTTGTTGGCGCAGAAGTGTTTCAGTGTCGGGACGGTCATGCGGTGTTCGCCGTTGTCGCCCGCCATGCCCCTTGTGTAAGCGGCAGTCAGTTCACCCGCCAGAAAAACATCTTCGCCGTAGGCTTCCTCCGTCCTGCCCCAGCGCGGGTCGCGCACCATATCAACAGTCGGACCCCACAGACAAAGCCCGCCGCGCTTTTCCTTGTTGTAGTAGGCGCGTGCTTCCTTGCCCGCGACCTCTCCCAGCTTCTCCATAAGGCATCTGTCAAATGTTGCCGCCAGTCCCACAGGCTGAGGGAACACCGTTGAGAAATACTCTTTATCTCTGCCCACATAGCCCCTCGCCACTTCTGTGCCGATGTAAAATTCGCCCAGTCCCAGCCTTTCCACTGCCCCGTGATGTGTGGAGAGCATCTCCAGCTTTTCATCTTCTGTCAGTCGGCTGACTATATCTTTGGCTTGCCGCCAATATCTGTCGTTCATATCTTTATACCTCCCCTATAGGTTTTGCCCTATTATAGCATAAAACCTCTGCCGTTTCAATATAATATTCTCGCATATCCCGCACTTATCCCAACAAAAGCGCCCCGAAGCGCATCAGCACTTCGGGGCGTTCCTATCTCCAAACTTGACGACACACCGCCGTCAGACACATATTTTTTTCTCTCCTGCATCACGGCAGTTTCGCGCCCTCCGCGCCGCGTTCCGAGAAGCTGTATATATAGCCGTCATAAACCGCACAGCCCATGTCCTCGCTGTTCCCGACTTCGTCCATGCTTGCGCATTCATAACTCTCTCCGCGAAATTCTCCGACCGGCTCCATGCCGTCCTCACTGTATTTTACCAGCAGATATGACGGTATTACAGTTATCTTGTCGTAGTAGTAGTATCTTGTATTACCGTTCTCATCGTCCTCAACTCCGAAATTGCCCGTTTGGTCAAGCGGCAGACTGAGGGCTTCTTTCTCGCTTATCTCGTGCTTCTCCACAATTGTCCTGACACACATCGGCAGATAGATGTAGCCGTCCCCGCTGATGTCGCGCAGTTTTGGATATTCGTTTGTAAACGCGAGATAATAGCTGTCGTCCTCAGTGACGGATCCTGGCGGCAGTATGCGTGCAGACCCCTCCGCATCGGCAGGACTGATATTATACCGCTCCTCTTCGGGTATCCCCAGACTCACCTCCGCGATGATGCCCGCTTTTCTCAGCTTGTATTCTTCGTGCGGTGTCGCTTCGTAGTATTGGAAACCCTCCTCGCTTGTCTTTGCTTCACTCGGATAATAGTAATTGTCAGTCGCTTCCACCGACTTTTCAGGGTCAAGACTTAAAAGCTGTAACTTCGTTTCTTCCGTTTCTGCGCCGTAATTTTCGACTATGTGCAGTACCGTTTTGTCGTCAAGCCTGAAATAATTGGTGTGCCACCGGTAGCCCCCTGTCACTGCGGGTGCTGAGTACGGCGCTAAGCTGACATCTTTTGTCTTTGGCGATGCGGGGTCGCTCATATCGGCTATCTCCCGCACTATTAAATTTTCGCCGTCCGAAAAACCCTCTATCCAGTCGCAGAAATATGCCGTATTACCGTTCAGCAGTACTATGTTTGCATACGCTATATCATCGACCGTGAAGCCGCCAACCATGCTGTCGCCGTCAACTTCCTTGCTGTAATCGCAGTATACCGCTCTTTCGTACTGCCCCAGTTCGTTCAGTTCATCATCTACCGCCAGCACCGCATTTCGGTCAGCTATGTAGCGTATTCCGTTTTCTTCGCTGTAAGCGGCCATGCTGTACTGAAAGTCTATCGGACTGTCAATGTAATTTGCCGCCGCCACTTTCAGCCCGTCTGCCGTGTCAACGCTGATAAGGTGCTGGTTGACTTCACTTCGCTCTTCTTCTTCATTCAAATAGAAGTAGTAAGCCGATAAAGTTATATGTTCATCAGTCACCATTATGCCCGTAGGCGCGATCGTCAGCAGTATGCAGTCGGTGTTCTCTATGCTTTCGCCTATCTCAAAACTGCTCATCACAGTCAGTATATTGCTGTGCGACTTGTTGGCTATGTATATGCTGTCCTCGCCTATCGTGAAGCTGTTTCCGTTCTCAAACACTTTCGGCAGAAATTTTGGCTCGCCCGAATTGTACATCTCATAGTCAGCTGCATTTTTGCCCTCTGCGTATTCTCCTATCATTATCAGCCGCCCGTCATCGGTCAGATAAAATTCCTGCATGTTGCCGGGCTGTTCATACTCATATTCCAGCCTGATATTTTCCGTGTCGCTCACATCGTATACGCAGAAACCGCAATATTCGTGTATGGCGTTTTTCTCGTTTATTATTTCGGGCAGATCAAAGTCGTATGCGACAGCAAGCCTGTCACCCATAGTCACCACACCTACCACCATCGGACGCAGATATGTTCCCTCTTTCGGGTAACACCAGTTCTCAGCCAGTTCAGTCATAAGAAAAGTGTCGCTGAGAAATTCAAACTCTATCTTCTCAGCCTTCCCCTCATTCAGAACATAGCCATCGACCCCGCAGTACCGCGCACAGAATGCTTTGCCGTTTTCCTGCTTCACAAGCCCCAGCCTGTTTTCCTCTCTGCGCCTGCGCCTGCCGCTGTAACCCTCAGCCACAGGCATCAGGTCGCTCTCACCGTCATATACGCATTGGTTTTCAAAAAAATCCCGCATCTCGGCAGAAATATCTCTGTCCTGCGCTTCAAGATTGTATACAAACGAGTTCTGCGGCAGATTGAATGTCCAAGAATTTTTATCGCTCTCAGTCAGAAAAGTGTGCAGTGATTTGTAGCCGCCCCCGCGAAGCCCGGTCAGCCCCGTAGTGTCAGCGATGGGTCGCTCAGGCTCGGATATTATCTGCGGTTCGTCAATGTCAGCCTTGCCCAGTCGGGTGATGGTCAGCCCGCCTACCGCAATTACAAATGCAGCCGCCAGCGCCGCACTCATTATAAGCCCCTTGCGTGTGCTGTTCAGCTTCACCTCAGAACTTGTCATGCTTACTTCGCGTATCACCGCCTTGTTCTCGTCAAGAAGTTCCTTTATGCTCTCGGGACTTATCCTGTCGGGCAGAGGGTTCTCTTTCGCCAGCCTTTTGAAGAATCTTCCGCGCATAGTCATCTCACCTCCTTTGTTTTCAGCGCTTTTCTCAGCTTTGCACGCCCTCTCGAAACGTGTGAGCGCACAGTCGAGGCTTTCATGCCCGTCAACTCAGCTATCTCCTTTGAATTATAGCCCGCCGCTCCGTAAAGTGTCAGGCATTGTCTTTCTTCGGGGCTGAGTTCATTCAGCGCCGATAACATCTCCACTCTCCCGAAGGGTGATTCACCTATCACCGCTGAAGGGTCAGCGTCCAGCGAATGTTCCCTTGTTATCGCATAGTTCTTTTGTTTCTGCTTTACAATATTCATAAGTATCCTGAATATCCAGCTGTCAAACGCCGAAGGCTCTCTCAGCGAAGATATCCCCGCGAAAGCCTGCAAAGCCGCGTCCTGTACAGCATCAGCCGCATCATCGGGGCTTTGGAGGTTTGAAAGTGCATAGTAGTAAAGCTGTCGGTACACTTGTTCGTATAATTTGGCGAAAGCCGACGTATCACCGTCAGCAGCCGCCGCCGCAAGTTTAGCGCGTGTTTTTTTATCCAAACCTCATCACCCCAATTCATTTGCCGCATTCTTTGACGGAAAAAGTAATGCGGCTGTCCGTCATAATATAAGAGCATCAAATACATGCAATTGCCGCAGGATACAAAAAACTTTGTATCATTATACAATATAACAGTGACAAACAGGTGATATATAATTCACAATTCATAATTCATAATTCATAATTATTGGCATGACCGAAAGCGAGCCGTTTTAGCAAACCAAGCCGCCCAACAAAGCAGAGCAAAAACGCAAAGCAAAGCGCGAACCGAGCTTTCCGTCCACCCTTTCGCGAAAGGGTGGCAGGGAGCGCGAGGGGCGGAGCCTCTCGCATTGGGGAAGCAGTCAAAATGCGACACAGAGAATTAGTTGGGCGAACAAAGCAACGACGGTAAGAGGTCAAAACCATCGAACAAATCAGACCAAACGCGGGCAATTCGCAAAGAAAAGAGCGTGCGCAAAACAATCGAACAGCACAAAGCCATGTGCGTGCATCGAATTGCCCGCGCGGTATCAGCCGAACAGCGTAGCGTTTTCGGCGGTCGTCCATCACTCCAAAGGATAAGCCTGTAAATAGTGTAGGGCGGGAGCTTGTCCCCGCCGTTCGTCCCTCACACAAAAAGATAAAACCATCACTTGCATGCCCCACGAATATTCCCCCAAAAAATAGAGAATACTACATCTGCGGGCAGATCATAAGTGCAATTGTAAACAATTTGTGAAGCCTATTGACAAGCAGGTGTAAGTGTGCTATATTTAGTTTGTACACAAACGATTTGTATAAAAACAAATCGAATACAAACTAACTGTAAACGACCGCGAATGCGGCAAAAGGAGGAATCCATATGTCAATATACGATTATAAGGTAAATAAGAGAAGAGAAGGTCAGCTGGATATGGCTGAAATGAAAGGCAAGGTAATGCTGATAGTCAATACCGCAACAGGCTGTGGTTTCACACCTCAGTATGAAGGTCTTGAAAAACTCTACGAGAGTTACCACGATAAGGGTCTTGAAGTGCTGGATTTCCCCTGTAACCAGTTCGGCAATCAGGCACCCGGCGATGACACTGAGATACATCAGTTCTGCACCGCTAAGTATAAGACACAGTTCGACCAGCTGGCTAAGATAGAGGTAAACGGCGAAAATGAATGCCCTGTTTATACTTACCTCAAAGCCAACAGCCCCGCCGAAAGGGTAGATGGTATAAAGAATAAAGCGATAATGAAGAGCGTCGAAAAACTCAGCAAGTCCTGTAAAGCTGAAAATGATATCAAGTGGAACTTCACTAAGTTCCTTGTTGACCGCGAGGGCAACGTGGTAGGCAGATATTCCCCCACCTGCGCCCCGAAAGATATCGAGGAGGATATTAAAAAGATATTATGAGCGATAAGTATGAACCCATAAGACTGAGAAATCAGCTGTGCTTCCCGCTTTACCTCTGCGCTAAAGAGGTCACGAGAAGATATGCACCCTTTCTTGATGAGCTTGACCTCACCTATACCCAGTACGTCGTTATGATGTATCTGTGGGAACAGCAGAAATGTACCGTCAAAGAAATGGGCGAAGCACTCCTGCTTGACCCCAGCACACTGACACCACTGCTCAAAAAGCTGGAAAGTAAAGGCTATATCACCCGCACCCGCAGTGAAACTGATGAGCGCAGTCTGAACATCACCCTCACCGAAAAGGGCGATGCCCTCAAAGATAAGGCGCTCAAAGTCCCTGAGCAGATGAAGTGCTGTATAGGTCTGACACCCGAAGAGGGCGCTCAGTTGGGTCAGCTCATAATGAAGATACTCACTAATGTCGAAAATTCCAACAAGTAACATTTCGTGCCGCGTTTTCCCGCCATACGGCAGGGCGATGAACGAACGCATACTATATTAAAAGGAGAGATATATCATGGCAGTTGTAAAGGTAACAAGAGAGAATTTTGAGAATGAAGTAATAAAGTCCGATAAGCCCGTTCTGGTGGACTTCAATGCAGACTGGTGCGGCCCCTGCAAAATGCTCGCACCTGTGCTGGAAGAAATAGCAGGCTCACGCGATGATGTCAAGATAGTCAGCATAAATGTCGATGATGAAGATATCCTCGCTGAGGATTACGGCGTTTCCTCCATACCCTGCCTTGTGGTAGTCAAGGACGGCAAAGAAGTAAAAAGAAGCATCGGTTTTCGCGGCAAGGACGCAGTTCTGGAACTGCTGAGGTGATAGCATGAAGTACGATATCGTCATAGTGGGCGCAGGTCCTGCGGGCATGACTGCCGCCATCTACGGCAGACGCGCCAATAAGACCGTTCTGCTGCTGGAAGCCGCAAGCTACGGCGGACAGATAATCAATGCCCACAAGATAGAGAATTACCCCGTTGAACCCCATATATCGGGATTTGAGTTTGCAACCAAACTCTACGAACAGGCTAAGGAACTGGGCGCTGAGTTCAAGTTTGAAAAGGTAGTCGGCATTGAGGATAAGGGTGATCACAAACTGGTCAATACCCCCTCAGCAAGCTATGAAGCAGGTGCCGTAATAATCGCAACAGGTTCGGATAAGCGCAAGCTGGGCGTTGACCGTGAAGATGAACTGGTCGGCAGAGGTGTAAGCTACTGCGCTACCTGTGACGGCGCATTCTTCCGCAAAAAGGTGGTCGCTGTTGCAGGCGGCACCCGTACCGCCCTCGAAGATGCCCTCTACCTCGCGGACATCGCTGAAAAAGTCTACCTTATCCACCGCCTTGATAAATTCAGCGGCGCAGAAGCTGACTACGACAGGCTGAAAGCACGCGATAATGTGGAATTTCTGCTGAATACTCAGATAACCAAGCTGAACGCCGATAAAAAGCTGGAAAGCATCGAGGTCAAGTCCAAAGACGGCACTGTGCAGACCGTTGAGGTCAGCGCACTGTTCGTGGCAGTGGGCAGAGTTCCCGAAAACCAGAACTTTTCCGCAGTCATCGACCTTGACGATAAGGGCTATGCAGTCGCAGGCGAAAACTGCCTGACCAGAACTGCGGGCATATTCGTCGCAGGCGATAACCGCGTAAAGGAAGTCCGCCAGCTTGTGACAGCCGCCGCAGACGGCGCAGTCGCGGCAACAGCGGCAGTTAAATACCTCAATTCATAAATTAAAGCGCCATTGCCCGAAATTACGGACAATGGCGCTTTGTTATCCTGTTATAGCAAGCGTCATAAAAATCCCAGTGACTTCCTGTTCTTCGCGGCTTCCGAAAACTCTCCGTCAGCTATCGCTTTGCTGAAGTCCTCCACCGTCAACTCTTTCAGTTTCTCACCCGATATACTGCACCGCACAGCCGCCTTGCCAAGCGTTCTCTCATACAGATTTCGCGAAAATCTCGCATTGCCGAACTCCTTCTCGTTCATGTAGGCATCAGTCATCTTGTCAAAGAAATCCTTAGCCGCTTCTTCCAGACCGTCACCAAGCACATAGTACTTAGAAGCCATTTTCAGGAATATACTGCAAAGCTGTTCGCGCGTGTAATCGGGAAATTCTATTTTGTAAGGCATCCTGTCCCTCAGACCCGAATTGCCTTTCATCAGTTCTTCCATGTCATCGGTGTAGCCTGCCATTATCACCACCATGTCATCACGGTGGTTCTCCATCTCGGCTATCAGTGTGGTCAGCGCCTCCCGCCCGAAATCCTTCGAGTCGCTTGAATTTACATACAGCGAGTAAGCCTCATCTATGAACAGCACCGAACCGTAGGCATCACGGCACATCTGTGCGGTCTTAGGCGCAGTCTGACCGATGTACGCCCCCACAAGGTCACGCCCCGAATGCTCGAAAAATCTGCCCTCTCTCAGCACGCCCCTCTCTTTGAGTATCTTGCCCAGTATGCGCGCAACGGTGGTCTTGCCTGTGCCCGGCTTGCCCACAAAACGCATGTGTATGCAGGGGTGTTCGCCGCTTTTTTCCTTTGAGGTGACTTCTACCGCCGAAATGACTTCATACAGCTTTTCGCGCACATTCTCAATGCCTATCAGTTCCTCCAGAAGTTCTTCGCCGCTCTTGTCACGGTCGGCGGCAAAAGAAGATATGTTCATTATCTCGTCAGCACGTATTATGTTGTCATCGGGATAATTCAGCGCTTTTTCCAGTATCGCTTCGGCTATGACTTTTTCTGCGGTCTTTATGCCGTAGCACTTGCCGCTGCGGTGTTCCTCAGCCAGCCTCTCCCCGATGATGCTGAGCGCTTCTTCGCGTATCTTAAAGCCTTTATCAGCCAGTCTGCGCTCGGCTATACTGCAAAGCTGGTCTATGCCCAGCGGAGTTATCGGCACAGCTTTTATGAACATCTGCCTGTTTAATTCAAGGTACAGCCTGTTCAGCGCCTTAGATTCGAGGTATGGCACCCTGAATACCACAACGGCGCTGTGTGCATAGTCTTTCAGCACCCTTATAAAAAGGTGGAAGTCCTCCGAACTCACCTCGTTTACCCAGCTTGATATATCAAAGCTGAGTATCATGTCGCTGGGGTCGTTCAGCTTGTCCATGATGCTTCCCAGCACCGATATGGGCGTGGGTGCTTCCTTTGAGGTCGAGGGCGGGGGCATGCGTATCTCGCGCTTGCGCGGAAGTTTTCTGTCCCTCTCATACCCAAGCCGATGATAGTCCATCATCATCGAAAGCAGTGTCAGCATGTAAGAATACCCGTCCCCTTCGTTTACTGCGAACAGGTAGTTCCTTTCAAGAAAAGTGTCAGTGCTGTCAAGGCTGTGTATGCCGTAGGCGAGTTTGTCTATCTCACCGATAAGCGCTTTGAAGTTCTCTGCGCCCACCATCGAATTGATCTCGTCCTTCGGATCTTCGCGGTCTTCTTCGCGGTCGTTTGAAGTGCGGGTAACATTCGGCTCATATTCAGATGAAAATCTTACGCTCCTGTCAGCTTCTCTGTCCTCCGCGTCCTCTTCCTCAAAGACCTCTACTCTGCAATTTACGAGCGCATCGCTGTAGAATCCCAGCAGTACAGCCATTATGTCCTTTTCGGCAGACTTGCAGTCCTCGCCCGCTTTCAGTTTCAGCGTGCCCACAATTTCTGCGGCGCCTTTGCTTATCACTTCCAGCGAGTACTTCTCTGTCAGCACAGGTATGACTCTGTCAACAGGCAGTGCCTCGTCCGAACGTTTACTCAGCACCCAGCTGGGATTGAACCTTATATGTACCTTGACCATAGCATTCACCTCTAAAATATCAGTATAACATATTTTCGTCCCGCCAATCAATCGACTGATTAAACGAACTTACCGACAGGCGTTTGTGCAGATATACAATTGTACTATAGCGATCCAACTTTTTAAATTCACAAAATCCAGTCGCAAAAGCTGGGATCTATGGGTTTTGTGACTGGATTTTGTCTGAATTTTAAGGCGGATTGCTATAAATAAAAAAATATGACTATCCCTTTAGCACACAAACTAAAAATGCGGTAAACAAAAGGATAATTGAGCGCCCCATATTTTTCCCCCGCCTGCGGCGGGGGAAAAATATACGCCAAGAACCTTAAGTTCTGTATAGCCGCTGTTTTTGTGGTGTGTCAGCGGGATAACCATATAAAAAAATCCCCGATGCCTGAACATCGGGGATATATCTGCAAAAGTGAAATTACTTCAGCTCTACAGTAGCGCCTGCAGCTTCCAGCTTAGCCTTGATGTCCTCAGCCTCAGCCTTAGGAGCAGCCTCCTTGATAGCCTTAGGAGCTTCCTCAACCAGAGCCTTAGCCTCCTTCAGACCCAGACCGGTGATCTCCTTAACAGCCTTGATAACTGCCATCTTCTGATCGCCGAACGAAGCCAGAACAACATCGAACTCAGTCTTCTCAGCCTCAGCTGCTGCGCCGCCTGCTGCGGGACCTGCTGCTGCAACGACTGCGGTTACACCGAATTCCTCCTGGATAGCGTCAACGAGCTCTTTCAGCTCAAGAACAGACATAGTCTTGATCTCTTCTACAAAATTCATAATCTTCTCAGAAGCCATGATTAAAATCTCCTTTATAATATAGTTTAGTTTCGCGGGACTATTATCAAGCCGCCCGCGTGTGCTTTATGCAGCAAATATTATGCTGCGTCGCCGCCTTCCTTGTCGGCAAGAGCCTGAAGAGTAGCAGCGAGCTTCTGCATGGGGCCCTGCAGAGAGCCGACCAGCATAGCCAGCAGAGTATCTCTCGAAGGGATCTTCGACAGAGCGTTAACGCCTGCCTCATCATAAACCTCAGAGCCGATGTAACCTGCTTTCAGCTTGAACTTTTCGTTATCAGTGTCCTCAGCGAACTTACCGAGGATCCTTGCGGGTGCAGTCTGATCGTCATCGGAAATAGCGATAGCGGTAGTACCCTCAAGTACACCTGTGATATCGTCCAGACCTGCGTTCTTGAATGCAAATCTCAGCATTGTGTTCTTCTCAACGAAGTACTTGACGCCTGCCTCTCTCATTTCCTTTCTGAGCTTGGTATCCTCTTCAACAGTGATACCCTCATAGCTTACCAGAACGCCTGCTGCGGAGTTCTTGATCAGCTCGGTCAGCTCATTGACTCTTTCCTGCTTAGCAAGTAAAGTCTTTTCACTTGGCATTTGAATTTCACCTCTTTGCAGTTTTCTCGCAAAGCGTAATCTAAAAGAAAAATCCCTTTTATCCAAAGACAAAAGAGATACAAAGTCGATATGACGATGCTTTCTTTTCCTCGGTCGGGCTTACCTTTGTGCCGACTGTCTTTAGAATACGAATGCTTATATATTATACCAGACCCCGCAACATTTGTCAAGGGGTCTGGGGATATTTTTGTAAACTTTTTGTTAATTCGGACGTTATGTGCAGACAAGGCACTTTTTATTCCGCCGAACCCGCGCAGATACGCGCTTTCGTGGGACTTGACCCAACATTCGCGTGTTACTCACCTGTCCGCCGCAGTTATGCGCTCCAATTTCTCCTATCTGTGCAAGGCGGCGCAGATACGCGCTTTCGCGGGACTTGACCCAACATTCGCGCCGCTTGTCGAATGTCCGCCGCAATTTATGCGGGGATAGCGGCGTTGAATTTCAGGCGTATCTTGTCGGTTATCAGCGCGATGAACTCGCTGTTGGTGGGCTTGCCTTTTCCTGTGTTGATGGTGTATCCGAAAAAGCTGTTCAGCGTGTCGATGTCGCCTCTGTCCCAAGCTATCTCGATGGCGTGGCGTATAGCACGTTCAACGCGGGAGGGCGTAGTCGCGAATTTCTTCGCTACCGCAGGGTATAATAGCTTTGTTACGCTTTCAAGCATCTCCTTGTCGTTTACCGAACAGATTATCGCCTCGCGCAGATAGTGGTAACCCTTTATGTGGGCAGGCACACCTATCTGGTGGATTATGTCTGTGACGATTATCTCAAGGTTTGCGGGCGTTGGTTTCATGCGCGGGTGAACAGTTTCGGCTGAGATGTCGGTATCGATATTCAGCATCGCCTTTATTCGTTCTCCCAGTATCTTGACATCAAAGGGCTTTAGCATGAAATATGCCGCGCCCGCCGTCATCACCTGTGTTTCGATAAAGCTGTTCTCGTATGGGCTGGTGACGATGAACAGCGGCTTCTTATCCAGCTTTTCGCATTTGCGTATCAGTTCGATGGCATCAAGTCCGGGCATGACTGCATCAACGATGACCACATCGGGCAGTTCGTTCCTTACTGCATCATATATCACAAGACCGTCTTTCTGACGGGTTATTACAAAAAATCCGGAGTTCCTGAGTGTCGCCGCGCAGAAAACGCCGTACTGTGCCGAGTCATCACCTATAAGTATCTTTATCTTGTTGTTCATATGTATTTCCTCCGTTATGTAAAAATAATGTCATTGTTACCCGGGTAAATTTACTTTGTTATCACAGTTTATATTTTAGCACATTTAAACTTAAAATGCAATAGGTTTTTATCCGTTTCGGCACAGAATTTTTCGGGAATTTCCTTGAAATTACGCGAAAATACGGTTGTATTCGTTTATCTTCACGCTGTTGTTACAGCAATCGTCAGCAAACGTTAATGTGATGATATCAAGTTAATATTCACCGAAAAATTCGACCTGGTATATAAAAATATTAACCTGCAAAACTGCGGTCAATGGACATTTTTGCAGAAATAAAAAGCAAAAATATTCTTGACGGCGAAGTAAAATTGATGTATAATAAACAGGTCATAACTGAGGAAAGGGCTGTAATAATGGAAAACACAGTTGAAAACAACGAGAAAAAGGACATATTCGACCGCATAATGGGCTGGGGATTTCTGAAGATATTCGAGCCTTTCTATAAAAAGAACAAAGAGGTACTGCTGTACCTGTTTTTCGGTGTGATGACTACAGTGGTCAGCTTTATCACGGCGGGCATATCTAAGGCACTTCTGGAGAAAATGGGTGTCGGTGATGTGTGGGTGCTGAATATAAGCACAGTATTTTCGTGGATATGCGCGGTGACTTTAGCGTACATCACCAACAGGATATGGGTGTTTGAATCAACCGCAAAGGGCGCATCTGCCATAATCAAAGAGGGTGCATCTTTCTATGGCGGGCGTGTTTTCACTCTGCTGGTGGAAGATGTAATAATGAACATCGGCGGCAAACTGCTGGGCATCAATTACTGGGTCACAAAAATAATCGCAAATGTGATAGTCATAATCCTCAACTATATAATAAGCAAGCTGTTCGTTTTTAAGGAGAAGAAAGAGAAGCAGTCAGCATAAGCCGTAACTGCGATATATGACGAAAATATGTCCTCTGCCGTGTGCAGGGGACTTTTTGCATAAGATAATATGACTATCCCTTTAGCACACCACCCCAAAATACCTTTATAACAAGGAAATACTGAGTCGATGTTATCTTTCCCCCGCCTGCGGCGGGGGAAAGATAAACGCCAACTATATTCAGTTCCCGAAATAACATTGTTTATTTTGGTGTGTCAGCGGGATAACCACATAAGATAATGCCGCCTCGTTTAGCTTAACTGCTGACAGGTAAGTGAAAATTTGATGTCGATTGATGTAAAAGCCTTGATTTAAGGTCGGCAATGTGTTATAATGTTACAAAGTGCGTTTTTTTGACGAACGATAAGGCTCAAAAACAATTTTGTTGATATCATTTGGAGGACAAAACTATGACTAAGAAAATTCTTGCGGCGCTGATGGCGCTTACTATGTGCGCAGGCTTTGCAGGCTGCGGAAAAGATGCAGATAAGGACACCGATGCAAGCAAGGCGGCAAGCAGCGCGGCAGCTGATAAGGAAGCTGACAGCAGCGCTGACGAGGCGACTACCGATGCCGCTGACAGCAAGGCTGATGACGCAGAAAGCAAGGCTGATAAAGATGATAAGTCGGACAGCAAGGCTGACAGCGACTCTAAGGCTGACGCTGCCGACAGCGCCGCAGACGGCGACAATCCCTGGACTGCTGATATCGGCAAGCGCGAGGGCGATGTGTATGAAACTGATTTCCTGAAAATGCGACTGGTAGATAACATCATCAGTGTTGACCAGAAAGACCTTTCTGCTGAAATGACCGATGAAGAACTTAAAACACTGGCATCGGCTGTTGTTGAGCATTTCAACACTTCCTGCGGCAGCGATATGCAGGCTTTCATCGACAATATGGGTCTGGGTCTGACTGTTGACGGCATGGTGGAGATCTCTCTTGCATCTGCTGAACATATGGATGATGAAAACTATGACAAGTGGATAGAAGAAAACATGGTCATCGAGAAGTACAATATTATTGACAGCATCGCTGACCTGCTGATAGAACTGGGTTCGGACGAAGCTGTTATCGAACTCAGCGGCGCTTCTACGGAAACCAATGAAGAGAACATGACTAAGGCGATAAACTCCCTTTATGACAGCGTAAACGCAAATGCTGACAAGACCAAAGAAAATCTTAAGAGCCAGACTCTCTGGGATCAGGGCAATGAAGCTATCACACTGAGCGATAATGCGACTTTCGTAATATATCCGAGCGCCTGCGGACGTGACGGCGATGACCTGTACACTGAGCTGAATGTGATGATACTCGACGGTGATAATGAATATGATATAATGGATATCAACGCATGGATAGTAGGCGGCAAGGTCGGCATGTGGGCAGGCGACTTCCTCAAGACTGATAACTACGAGGAATACAAGGGCATGGACACAAGAGCGATCTTCGAGTATGAGATCGCAAACATGTTCACCGAGGTCGAGGACGAAACCGAAAGCGCGGCTGAATAAGCACAAAATAGATCCGAGCGATTTTTTGCGGGGAGGGCATATATATGAAAAGGCAGGACTATCTCAGCTGGGACGAATACTTTATGGGCATAGCCCATCTTTCGGCGCGGCGCAGTAAAGACCCCAATACACAGGTGGGTGCCTGTATAGTGTCGGAAGAGAACAAAATTCTGTCAGTGGGCTATAACGGCATGCCGACGGGCTGTAATGATGATGACATGCCGTGGGACAGAGAGGGCGAGTTCCTTGAAACGAAATACCCCTTTGTCTGCCATGCCGAACTGAATGCCATACTCAACCGTTCAACGGGCAGCCTGAAAAATGCAAAGATATATGTGTCGCTCTTCCCCTGCAACGAGTGCGCGAAAGCTATCATACAAAGCGGCATAAAGGAAGTCATATACGGTGATGACAAGTATGCCGATACCGACAATGTCAGGGCATCGAAGAGAATGTTCGACATGGCGGGCGTGAAGATAAGGCTTTATAAAAAGACTGACAGACTGGTCAGGATAGAACTTTAAATGATCATTTAAGATGGAGCGTGATGATGATGTCAACAGCATTCAGGCGGGCGGATATACTTCTGCCGAAAGATGCAGACATGAACAAGTGGGCTGTGGTGGCGTGCGACCAGTATACTTCCGAGCCCGAATACTGGGACAGGGTCGAGAAAACTGTGGGCGATGAGAAAAGCGCCTACAAGCTGATACTGCCCGAAGTCTATCTCGAACAGCCGGGCGTTGATTACAGGATAGACAAGATACACCGCACGATGAAAGAATACCTCGACAAAGGCGTTTTTGAGGAATATAAGAACGCCATGATATATATTGAGCGCGTGCAGGCTGACGGTCGGGTGAGAGCGGGTCTGGTGGGTGCCATCGACCTGAAAGAGTACGAGTACTACAAAGGTTCCGAGTCGCAGGTAAGGGCGACCGAAGCTACCGTCATCGAACGCATACCGCCCCGCATAAAGATACGCAAGGGCGCACCCATTGAACTTCCCCATATCATGATACTTATAGATGATGTCAAAAAGCGCATCATCGAACCGCTGGCTGACAAGAAAGATGAGTTCAGAAAGCTCTATGACTTTGACCTTATGGAGGGCGGCGGACATATCACAGGCTGGCTCCTTGATGAGGACAGCATGGAACAGGTGGAGGCTTTGCTGGAGAAGTTCTCAAGGCAGGAGGCTTTCGAGAGAAGATACGGTCTTACAGGCAGACAGCCGCTTACTTACGCTATGGGTGACGGCAACCATTCGCTGGCGACTGCTAAGGAGTTCTACGAAACGCTGAAACGTGCCGACCCTTCTGCTGACCTTTCGGCACACCCCGCAAGATACGCACTGGTCGAACTGGTTAACCTGCATTCGCCCGCGCTGGAATTTGAAGCTATCCACCGTATAGTCACCGAAGTTGACGAGCAGTCGCTCACCGATGCGCTGACCGAAGAACTGGGACTCAGCGATGAAGAGAGCGCACAGAGTTTCGTGATAGTCAACGGCGGCGAAGAAAGGCGCGTCTATGTACATAAGGAAACCTCAAAGCTGACAGTCGGTTCTTTGCAGAATTTCCTCGACAACTACACCAAAAACAACGGTGGTAAGACCGACTATATCCACGGTGCCGATGTGGTAAGGGAACTGTCGAAAAAGCCGCATTCCATAGGTTTTTTACTGCCTGATATGGGCAAGGAAGAATTGTTCCCCACAGTAATAGAGGACGGCGCACTGCCGAGAAAAACTTTCTCGATGGGTCACGCAGCTGACAAGCGCTTCTATGTTGAAGCAAGAAAGATAACCAAATAAATAAATCAAAGACCCTGCGGCATGTACCGCAGGGTCTTT
>NZ_ADKM02000112.1 GCF_000178155.2 Hominimerdicola alba 8 | reverse complement strand
CATATAAAAAAACAGCGCGGTATTTAGCCTTTACCGCGCTTTATTATCACCATAGCGTATACTGTTCTTCCACAGCACTATCATCGCCCGCGCCATCGTCGCTTTCAGCAACGCTCGGCACATACTCTTCGTTCTCTATAATATAGTCTATGACCCTGCAATAGAAATCCGTCGGGTTCATCTTTATCTTTGATCTGATAAAATTCGCCTGATCTTCATCGGGGGCGTACAGGTTTATGTCCATCAGCGTCATATCGCCGTCCTTGTACTTACAGCCCACGCTGAAACCACTTCCCATCGGCTCGATATCAAAGCAGATATCCATATCGCTTTTAAGCCGCGCGAACAGCCTCAGACCTGCGGCGTACACTTTGTCGCGCAGGCTTTTCTCGACCTGTTTTTTGAAGACTTCAACGCCCGCCTTTCCTTTTTCGGTAAGGCGGTAATACTCTGTGCCCTCTATCTCGGTTATCTCCAGCGTACCGTTTTCCAGCATTGTGCTGACAGCGGCGGTATAGTCGAAATAGTTGACAATACCCTCCCCTGTTGCGATCTCGGTCAGCTGATTAGGGGTACACAGCTGGTTTATCTTATTGAGGAAATATGCCAGCAATATCTGCACGCGATACGCCTCTGTGACATATTTCATGTTCCCGGAAATGAAGTTTTCTGGGTTATTTATCGTTGTGATCACCCTCCTTCGGGAAGTTGTCTAAAAATTTGGGTATTCGAGCATATGGCTCAGCACAGCAAGGCTCACTGCCGCCTCAACGCATGGTACTGCGCGCGGGACTATGCAGGGGTCGTGTCTGCCCTTTACCACCAATGTTTCATTCTTCATTGCCGAGTAATCTATAGTTTCCTGCGGTCTTGATATCGAAGGCGTAGGCTTTACAGCCACTCTCAGCGTGATGGGCATGCCCGATGATATGCCGCCCAGTATTCCGCCGTGAGAGTTGGTCTTTGTCACAACAATGCCGCGTTCGTTAACATAGAACTCGTCATTGTTTTCCGAACCTGTCATCTTCGCCACATCAAAACCTGCGCCGAATTCCAGACCCTTTACCGCAGGTATGCCGAATATCAGCTGTGCGATGGAATTTTCCAGACCGTCAAAAATAGGCGAACCGATGCCCGCAGGCACGTTTATTGCGATGCACTCGATGATACCGCCCACGCTGTCCTGTTCCTCACGCGCGTGCAGTATCTCCTTCTTCATCTCGTTGCCCTGAACATCTATTATAACAGGGAAATCCTTCTCTTTCAGATCTATTATGTCCTGCCTCGAAGTGTTTATCGGGTCAAATGACTTGTCTGTTATGCCGTGAATCTCAGCGATATGCGCACCTATATAGATGCCGCGCTTTTCAAGTATCTGCTGTGCCACTGCGCCCGCAAAGCACAAAGGCGCAGTAAGTCTGCCCGAAAAATGCCCGCCGCCGCGAATATCGTTGAACCCGCGATATCTCAGCGCACCGGTGTAATCGGCATGACCAGGTCTTGCCAGCTTCGAGATATTGTTATAGTCCTGCGAATGCTGGTCATTATTTGCTATCATAGCCACCAGCGGAGTGCCTGTGGTCTTGCCGTTGTGGTAGCCCGATATTATCTGCGGGATATCGCTCTCTTTCCTCATGGTCGTGGTGCCGTCCTTTTTAGGGGCGCGGCGCGCCATGAACTTGTATATCTTGTCCACATCTATGCTCTCTCCGGGCGGAACGTTATCCATGCACACGCCGATGGCAGGTCCGTGACTTTCACCGAACACGGTGAAGCTGATATTATTCTTCCAAGTTGATGACATATTCTGTCCTCCCTATTCTATGTATTCTCTGTCCTTACTAACGCGGTCCACAAGTCATGGTTCATTAGACTTTTCACATAAACCACGATTTCTGAACTGTGCTTGACACATCTTCTGCTTATGACTTGCTCCCATCCCTCAGCCCCGCAGATGCTGCACCGCATCTCCGTGACGATACAGCCCCCGCCGCCCCCTGTCCACCGTACAGATAGCCCGAGCGCAAGTTCCAAACGCCGCAGTCCCCGAACCTCGCTACTCGCCAAGTTCTCTGCGCATCTCTTCCAGCTTATCTGTCAGATACGCCAGATACTTCTCAACATCTTCCTCACTGAAACCGCCCTTGCCGACCTTGTTCGGCATATTGAAAGTCTGACGCGGCGGCACAGCCATTATCCGACCATTCTCACGCGCCTCTTTCACCTCTGTCAGCATCATCAGTTCCCTGTTGAGCGCATCGACCGCCAGCAAAGTCTGCGTCCTGTCGTAGCCGCCGTTTCTCACAGTCCTGAGCATGCCCGGTTCTTCACCTGCATCTGCCTTATCATTCTTCGGCTGACCGTCATTCTGCCCGCCGAAAAGTCTGCTGAAAAATCCCATCTTGCTATCCTCCGTCACTGATGTTTTTCTGTATCAGCATCGCCGCCAAAAAGTCGTCTGAGCGCTCCCATTTTGCCGCCCTCAGACACTCCTGTGTCCTCAGCTTCGCCGCTAAAAAGCCGCCCGAATGCTCCCATTTTGCCGTCCTCTGACACTCCCGTGTCCTCAGCATCGCCGCTAAACAGCCGCCCGAACGCCCTCATTTTACCGTTCTCAGACGCTCCCGCGCCCTCAGCATCGCCGCCAAAAAGCCGCCTGAGCGCCCCCATTTTGCCGCCCTCAGACGCTCCCGCGCCCTCAGCATCGCCGCTAAAAAGCCGCCTGAACGCTCCCATTTTGCCGCCCTCAGACGCTCCCGCGCCCTCAGCATCGCCGCTAAAAAGCCGCCTGAACGCTCCCATTTTGCCGCCCTCACGCTTCATCTGAACACTCCCCGCCTTTTCGCGAACCAGTCATCTATCATATCCCTGTGCTGTTTACAGTATATCTCAGGAAGTTCCTCTTTGCTGAAATATCTAAGTTCCAGCGTTTCATTTTCGTCACATCTCAGTTCTCCGCCCACGGCTTCGACCCTGAAAAGTGCCGTCACAGGCTGTAACTTGTCACCGTTCGTGCATTCCACATCATACTTTGAGTATATCCCCACAAGTTCCCGCGCTTCGGTTATAAGCCCCGTTTCCTCGAAGGCTTCCCGCACCGCCGTTTCGTGCAGTGCTTCACCCAGTTCGGCTATACCGCCGGGCAGTCCCCACAGACCGCTCGGACGCTTCTGCAAAAGTATCCTGCCGCCGTCCTCGATGACCGCGCACGCCGCCGCCATTATGACAGCTTCATGCCCCACCATTGTGCGCAGATAGGTTATGTAATCAGCCATTATTCCCCTCACAGAACTTTTCGTATGCCTTGTCGATGCGCTCTTTCAGCCTGCTGTAGTCACCGTCACCGCTGATGAAGCCGTAAGCCGGAGCTTCTTCCTCGCCCTCAAATCCGCATGTCTCACAGTAATCACCGAAAAAGTCACTGCTCTCGACATAATATGCGTTTACGAACGGCATTATATCGCTTCTTACATCAACGTCCCACAGCTTGCCGTCACAGTAGTCCAGCAAATATTCCGCGCCCGATATCTCGCCGTTCCTTACCTTGTCACAGCCCTCTTTCGCGCACTCCTCGCCCTCAAACCGTCTGTCCATTATCCATCTTATGAACAGCCCGATGTGGTTCGACGCTTTCAGTTCTATCTCGCGGTACTGCTCTTCGGTGTACTCGCCTTCCACCTCATGCGTCTGCGCATAAAGCTGTTCCGCATCTTCATAATGCCAGTCTATCCTGTCGATGGTCATGCAGTCATTCCTCCCACAGCGTTTTTATATTTTTAAGAAATCCCTCAAAACTGCTGCCAATGTATCTCACCGCTTCTTTTTCGATGATGGCAGGTACATTGAAGTATCTGCCCTGTTCGTCCACGCCGTAAAGTTCACCGCCGCCGTCACCGCCTATTATGACACAGCCTTCAAGTTCACTTGCGATGTCGTAATTGTCGTTGACCGCCTGCAATTCCTCCAGCGGGAAAAGCACCAGATAATTGCCGCATACTTCGCCCTCACCGCCGTTATGCTCCCGCATGAACGCCAGATAATCCTCAGGCAGAAGAACATCGTTTATTTCTTCAATAGGTGTACCCTTGTAAGGCTCACCAAACTCAAATCCATCAAAAAAGTCCATTATACCGACCCCTTTTCGCAGACCATCTCAAATATACCGCGCCGCCCGCAAGCACATCTCTGCCCCTGATGATAAGACTGCCCTCAGCCGCAGTAACATAGCCGCCCGTCATGCCGCGCTCTTTTAAGCTATAGCAATCCAACTTTTTAAATTCACAAAATCCAGTCGCAAAAGCTGGGATTTATGGGTTTTGTGACTGGATTTTGTCTGAATTTTAAGGCGGATTGCTATAAGTCCGACCGCTCAGACTTCCTCAGCGATACCGCCCAGCCCCCTGTAAACTTCCCAGAAATCGGGGTAGCTCTTCCTGACGCATTCCGCACCCTCTATAATGATGGGCTTTTCACACCTTGTCGCCGCTATCGCCATAGCCATAGCTATGCGGTGGTCATTGTGCGCCGATACCGTCACGCCGCCCGCAAGTGTATCTCTGCCCCTGATGATAAGGCTGTCCTCAGTCGCAGTAACATCGCCGCCCAGCGCATTCAGAGTTTCTTCCATAGCCGCCAGCCTGTCGCTCTCTTTTATGCGAAGCCTTGCCGCACCTGTTATGCGGCTCTCGCCGTCACAGAAACTCGCCAGCACCGCCAGTATGGGTACAAGGTCGGGTATGTCAGACACATCGACTTCAAACGGACGCAGTGCGCCATCTTTATTATACACCATTTCTCTGCATATTTCAATGATTTTTTTGTCGCCCTGAAAAGAATTTACATTTAGCCCCGAAATTTCCACCTTTGAGCCGAGTGCATCTGCCACTTCAAAGAACGCCCCCTGCGAATGGTCACCCTCGACCGCCCCGCTGAAAGGCTGATACTTCTGCCCCGCCGCCACTTCAAAGCCGCTGTCGGAAACTTCTGCCCTTACGCCCAGTTCTTCCATCACACCGCGAGTCATATCCACATAAGGGCGCGACTCCAGCTTCGATGTCAGCTTTATCGCGCCGCCCTCTTTGGTCAGCGGCATCGCCAGCAAAAGCCCCGTGATGAACTGCGATGATATACCGCCGTCTATCTCAAACACACCGCCCGTCAGCCTGCCTTTTATCGTAAACGGCATAGTGCCGCTGTAGTCAAACTCAACACCGTGTTTCGGAAATTCCTGCAAATATGGGGTTATGGGTCTTTCGGGCAGTTTTCCTCTGCCGAGAAAAGTCGCTTCGACCCCCAGCGCCGCCGCCACAGGTATGAGAAATCTCAGTGTCGAACCGCTCTCACAGCAGTCAATGACCGCTTTTTCTGGGGCTTTTACTATGCCCTTCACCACAGCCCTCTCGCCCTCGACAGTTATCTCTGCACCCAGCTGACGCATTGCATCAACAGTGGTCAGTATGTCAACAGACGGATAAAGCCTGTCTATGACCGAATTGCCCTCAGCCAGCGCCGCCGCGATAAGCATGCGGTGCGCCGCAGATTTTGACGGAGGAGGTGTTACCTCCCCGCTGAGTTTTTTCGGGGTTATCTTTATGTTCATCTCATCAAGTCCTTTTTGTAATGATCTCCCAATTTTGATGTGTATTGCTGATGATACAAAATGGCTGTTCTTTCGTATTACACAATCAAATTGGGATGTAATAATAGGGGAACTCCCACAAAAGCCGCATTTCAGCGGCACAGTCATACAGGCTGTCCGCGCGCCGCCAAAACCTCAGCACCGAAGAACGCCTGCGCCCTCACATCTGTGCGATGATCTCGGCTATCTCATTTTCTGCGATCTCTTTTGCAAAGCAGTTCTCACCGAACTGCACCACCTCACCGATGCCTTTCTCGAACACGAACCTCAGCTTGCCGTCACGCACCTTTTTGTCGGTGTACAGCTTCTTCACCAGCGCCGCCTTGTCAATGTAATCGGGTATGCGCACAGGCAGTTTTGCCCTTTCAAGAAGCGCTTCCACCCGCGCCCTTTCCTCTTCGGTAACGAACCCGTACTTCTCGCCCAGCCTTGCCTGTGCCACTGTGCCGATGGCAACAGCTTCACCGTGAAGCAGTCTGTAATCCGAAACAGTTTCTATGGCACGACCAACGGTATGCCCTAAATTCAGCACTTCCCGCAGACCGCTCTCACGCTCGTCCTGCATTACCACCTTGTACTTGACAGCACAGTTATGCTCAGCTATGTACTCGCACGCCGCCACATCGCCCGCGAATATCTTCTCAACGTTCTCTTCAAGGTACTCAAACAGTTCCCTGTCCCCAAGACAGCCGTGTTTTATCGTTTCCGCAAGACCGCTCGCTATCTGCTCTTCGGGCAGTGTTTTCCATGTATCTATGTCCAGGTAGACCTTTTCGGGCTGGTTGAACATGCCTATCAGGTTCGTTGCAAGAGGGGTATCCACCGCAGTCTTGCCGCCCACCGAAGCATCTGCCGCCGCCAGAAGAGTAGTCGCGTAATTGACGAACGGCACACCTCTGCCGAAAGTGCCTGCCACAAATCCCGCAAGGTCGGTGACAACGCCGCCGCCCACCGCGATGACCGCACAGTCGCGCCTGAAACCCTTTTCCAGCATGCTGTCCTCAAGGAACTCTTTCATCTGCCTGCTTTTCGACTTCTCGCCCGCAGGTATCACGAACATCTCAGCCCCGAATCCTGCCGCTTTTATCATCTCAAAGATATCCTTTGCATACAGCCCCTCAACGGTGCTGTCAGTTATCACCGCGAACCTGCGCCTGCCTGTCAGACCCGCCTTAAGGTCAGCCACCAGCTTCTCCTGAAGCCCGTGACCTATCTCGATATCATAAGTGTCGTCCACCACTTTTTTAAGTTCACAACGAAATACCATATCTGTCACTCTTTCTATCAGAAATCTGATTTAACGATTTAACGGTTTAAAACCTACATACACGATTATTATAACACAAAAAGGGAAATTTGTAAATAGCAATTTTCGGTTAACGAAGCGTTAATTGCCATATTTTTCCGCCGACCTCATCACCGCCCCCTCAAACGCCGATCTCATACACTTGCAAACCGCTCGCATTTCCGTTTCTGCATTCCCAAATTGTAGGGCAGGGGCTTGCCCCCGCCGTCCGCTCCCCTTTTCAGGGCATAAAAAAGCAGACCTTTTTCGGGTCTGCTTCACATATCATATATTATTCTTCATCACAAATAGTGTTATCGTACTCAAAACAACGAACATCAAGCCTATTATCGTCGGTATCAGCCTTGTGCCGCCCATCGGTCTGTAAATGTGTGACGGCATGCGCGGGTCAAAGCGTATCTCTCTTATTTCGCCTATTTCGGGTACATCAAAGTTGGTGTAGATGTTTTCACAAGTCACAAATATCACCCCGCCGACCTCATACTGCCATACAGGTGAATAGACTGTTATACTGTGGGCGCGTCCGCCGACAGTATTTCTCATGGTGCTGTGGGTATTGGTGCTTTTAGTGTGGAATGTGCGGTAGATACACTTTGCATTCACAACCTGTGAACAGCGCGACATCTCCTTGCTGTGCGAAATGTGCGGGAATATCATCAGCCCCAGTCCCACCAATATCATCAGCACAAGTATCAGCTTTATTATCATTGTCGTGGTCAGCTGAAAACTGTCAGGGTGACTCTTGCCGTAAACATACACTATCGGCAGTGCCGTCATCAGCAGACCGATCAGCGCCACCAGAAAAACAGGACCGCTCTTGCTCTGCACCGCAGTGACAAGCCCTATCACCAAAAATATCGCGCCTATACAGCTTATGCACAGCGGCGGGTTTATCTGCGAAAATACTGCCGCACCGATGATGCCTCCGATAAACATAAAAATCAGCAGAAACGCCGCCGCACCGCCTCCCTTGCTGTCAGAGGGCGGTTTATCTTGAACACCGTCGGGAATACCGTTGATCACGACCTGTCTGCCGTATGGATTTTCTATGACCGACCTGAGAACGTCCATTTTAAGGACGGGAGAGGTCAGTTCATCGTTCGGCTGATAGTATTGCATCGTCATATCTCCTTTTATGTATCATATGAGGATATTATACAACTTTTACATTATCTTTTCAAGGGGGGAAGCTGAAAATTTGGTGTAAAAACCAAAAACAAGCCGTCCGTTAAAGTCGGGTCGTAACCTCGAAAATGTCCGCGCTCCGAAGCTAAAATAATTATATCCCACTGCCATTCCGCCTCACCGTCAAGATGTACCATCACAAGTGCGTTGCTCCGCGTTTGTACGCACATTTTCCGATATTTGTATTGTGATTAATTCAGTTTGTAATATGAACCCATTTTAAATTATTCTTAACCCACAAAAACTTTCAATAGAATTTGAACAGAATATCACACATTGACGGCTATTTATCCGAATTTGAAATATCCATTCACGTTTTGTCCATTGATAAACAATTGGTTAAGATATATAATTTTTCTTGTAATTACAAATCTGCGCAACATGAAAGTTTCTTTTCGCGGAATGAAATGTCCCCAAGACTTTATAGGAGAATTTAAAATGTCAAGATTTAGTATTGCAAAAAAATTAACTTCTGCGGCTGCGGCTGTCGGTATAGCTGTATCCGCACTGACCACCGCTGTACCGCTCAATGCGTTCGCAGCGTCCAATTACATCTCTGACGGCTGGTATTATATCAAAAATGTCAACAGCCAGAAATACCTCGATGTATCGGGCAAAAAAGATGCCGATGGTTCCAACGTTATCCAGTATAAAGGCAACGGCGGCAATAACCAGAAGTGGTATGTCACCAATCTCGGCAATAACGTTATCACTATCAGAAGCGGTCTGAAAGGCGGACGTATGCTCGATGTCGAGAACGGTGCCAACACCGACGGTGCAAATATCCGCCTGTGGTCTGCCAACGGCGCTGACGCACAGAAGTTCAAGGTAGTCAAAAGTTCTTCAGGCGTTTACTGCCTTAAGACCGAAAACAGCGGCGAATCCAAAGCGGTAGATGTTTACGGCTGGTCAACAGAAGACAGCGCCAACATCAACCAGTGGACTTATAACGGACTTGCCTGCCAGCAGTTCAAGTTTGAATCAACTTCCGCAGGCGCAAGCAAATCTTCGGGCAGCTCTTCTTCGAGCAGTTCATCTTCTTCAAGCAGCAGTTCTTCATCTTCAAGCAGTTCATCTTCTTCGGGTTCTTCCCTTGAAGTAAAGAACGGCGGCACCTCCCTTTCTTCTGCACTCAGCAAGGCTAAAAAGGGCGATACCGTTGTCATCAACGGCACAGTAAAGTCGGGCGCTGTAAAGGTACCCGCAGGCGTTAACATCTCAGGCAAGAACTCCGCTGTCATCGACTTCTCGTCTACTTCGGGCAGCAACGGCAGAGGTCTTACTTTCGAGGGCAACGGCAGTACCGTACAGAACGTTTGCATAAAGAACGCTTCCGATAACGGTCTGTACATCACAGGCTCCAACAACACCTTCAAGAACGTTGAGGCTTGCTATAACAAGGACGCAGGCTTCCAGGTATGCAACGGCGGCTCCAACAACAAGTTCTACAGCTGCCATTCTCACCACAATGCAGATGCTAAGGGCGAAAACGCCGACGGCTTCGCAAACAAGCTGCATTCGGGTGCAGGCAACTATTACGAGAACTGCATCGCTGACTACAACAGCGACGACGGCTGGGACTGCTATGCTGCTCACGGCGCAGTTACCCTTGTTAACTGCCAGGCTAACTACAACGGCTACTGCGACGGCATCTACGGCGACGGCAACGGCTTCAAGATGGGCGGCGTTGACAACAAGACTGACGGCGAAAAGGCTCACCTCGATCCGCTCAACCACGTTCTTAAGGGCTGCACTGCTAAGGGCAACTACGCTTCGGGCTTTGACAGAAACAACCAGAACGGCGTTGTTACTATGGAGAACTGCACAGGCGACAGCAACAAGAAGTACAACTTCAACTGGCCTGCAAGCGGCACTCCTTCCGCACTGGGTTACAAGGTAACTTTCGGTGTGGCTAAGATAATCAGCTGTACTTCCAAGAACGGCAAGAACAACATCGGCGGCGCTAAGCTGTCGGGCAATTGCTCAGGTTTTTAAGTTATTATAACTACACCCAATGACATCGACCCTCACTTTGCGAAAGGTGAGGGTCTTTGCTTTGGATAAACAGCACTCCCGCACCACTTGACTTTATCGCCGTTATGTAGTAAAATTAAACCCGTGTCCGCGATCTCGGCGGCAGAAATATACATATAGAAATGAGAATCATCATGTTGAAGATATCGAAAAAATTCAAACAAGGCGCGGGAGTATTTCTGGGCGCACTGCTCTGCTGTTTTCTGTGGGGCAGTGCTTTCCCCTCGATAAAGATAGGCTATGACCTCTGGGGTATAGCAAACGGCGAAACTATGCGCATTATCCGCTTTGCGGGGATAAGGTTCTTCCTGGCGGGGGCGCTGGTGATACTCTTCGCGGGGATCGGGCGGAAGAAACTGCTGATACCACGCAAGGACGAGTGGGGGAAGATAGCCTTTTTGAGCCTTTTCCAGACGGTCGGGCAGTACATATGCTTTTACATAGGACTTGCCCACACCACAGGCGTGAACTCGGCAGTGATCGACTCGCTGACCACATTTTTCGCCATACTTGTAGCAAGTGTCTTTATGGGCATGGAAAAACTGACTGCGCGGAAAATACTGGGCTGTGTACTGGGATTTTCGGGCGTATTGCTGATAAACCTCTCTGCTGAGGGCTTTTCTTTCAGCCCCGCAGGTGACGGGCTGGTGGCGGCATCGGCACTTTGCTACGGCGTTTCGTCTTCGCTTATAAAGAAGTATTCTGTCAGCCACGACACGGTGCTGTTCAGCGGATGGCAGTTCATGCTGGGCGGGCTGGTGATGACCGTTTTCGGACATGCGGGCGTGATGCTGACAGGCGGTGCGGGCAAGGGCGCTGAGGACATGCCCAAAGCAATACTGATACTTCTGTATCTGGCTCTGATATCAAGCGTTGCCTACACATTATGGGGCATACTGCTAAAAAACAACGATGTATCGAAAATATCCATATTCGGCTTTATGAACCCCGTCATCGGAGTGCTGCTGTCGGCTCTTCTGCTGGGCGAAGCGGATGAACTCGGTATAAAATACCTGATAGCGCTCATGCTTATCGGCGGCGGCATAGCGGTGGTGAATATACAGAAGAAGTCTGCCGAAGAATGAAACTTCGGACACATAAAAGCAAAGCCGCGTATCTGCGTAATATCTTGCAGGTACGCGGTTTTCTTATTGTTTGTCATGCAGACTTTTTTGCCATGTTCCAAAAAATGTCGGACACACAGCTTTCAAAACAGGCACTTGAAGCCGTTTTCCGACAAGTTCGACTCCTGCGGGGACTTTTACAGCACCGACCTTATGTGCGGGTACTGCCTTTCAGCCAGCAGAGCACACTGTGCGCTGACCGCATCGACCTGCTGTATAAGGTCGGGGGAATTTGTCTGCGACAGCGCGGGCAGTCGTGCGACTTCCGCCGTCACTGCTGAGATGTTCGCCGCATTCTCGATGAATGCCATTATCTTACAGTGCCGCTCCCATTCGTCACAGAGAGCTTCCACCTCTTCGGAAGTATCTTCGCCGCGAAGAACTTCTTCGCGTATATCAGCGCACAATTCTTGCAGGCGGTCGTTCTCCCTACCGATATACGCCGCTGAAAAAATACTGCCCGCTGTCAGCAAAGCAAGCAGAAAAATACTCAGATACAGCCTTTTCACTTCATATCCCCCCTTTTTATCACCGTGTAGTCAGATGCGTCTGCGGCGGTCATTATAAACACATCGCTCACCTGACAGCCCTGTGCTTTCACTATTTTTGTGAGCCACTTTTCGTCAAGCCCCAGATATCTGAGTGCCGCCGCCGACACCTTGCCGTCACTTATGACCATCACAGGCGGGTCGCTCTCTTCGGGCGAAAGCCCTAAGTCTGCGGCAGTGGGCGGCTGTGCAGACTTTTTCGGGCATACCGAGATAGTGCCTGTTGTTTCGGCAACGGCGAACTGCACATCTTTTATATCAAACACCTGCTGTGACCTCAGCGCCGCCATGAGGTCATCGGTGGTGAACCTGAGTTCCCGCATAGCCCTTCTATCCACCTCACCATTTGATATTATCAGCTTTGCCGACCCGCTGACTGCACGCCTTACCCCGCGAAACCTCAGTGACAGGCAGGACACGATAACATCGATGCTGACCAGTGTGAATATAGGCACAAGTCCCATCGTCATCGGTATGCTGATATCTTCAACGGGCAGGGTGGCGATATTTGACAGCAGGATAGTCACCACAAGTTCGGCGGGCTGGAGTTCACCTATCTGGCGTTTACCCATCAGTCTGACTGCCGCAATGACTGCACAGTACAGCACCAGCGCACGTATCATCACAATTATCATTTGAACGAACACCCCTTTTTTTATTCATGATGTTTATAGCAATCCGCCTTAAAATTCAGACAAAATCCGGTCACAAAATCCATAAATCCGAGCTTTAGCGACCGGATCTTGTGAATTTAAATAGTTGGATCGCTATAGTCAAGGCACAAAAGCAGGTGGGCGGGCGGGTGGGGCGCAGTCCAAAGGAAAGCACCACCATCACGCAAATGATAGTCCTACAAGCAAATGTGCGGCATGAACCGAATGTCTGCGGGCAAGGGTCAGAACGGCAAGGTGTGAGTCATGCTGACACCACGCACGAATGAGCGCACTTTCCAACGCCGTTACTAAAAACTCCCGACCACGCCAATAATTATGAATTATGAATTATGAATTATGAATTAAAATGCCCCGCCCTTGATTTTTATAGATAAATGTGGTATAATATACTTTGAATATTTTGACTTACCATCGTTCGGAAAGAGCTGATACCATAATGACCGATTTTACCGATAAATACAGCGTCCTGCGGGATTTCTTCGGACACACCGATTTCCATGAGGGGCAAGAGCCGCTGATAGATGCTCTGCTGAGCGGGCGTGATGCGGCAGGCATAATGCCTACAGGTGCAGGCAAAAGTCTCTGCTACCAGATACCCGCACTGATGCTCGACGGCATAACTATCGTCATATCGCCGCTGATATCGCTGATGAAAGATCAGGTCAACAGCCTGATACAGTCGGGGGTCAGGGCGGCTTATCTCAATTCATCGCTGACACCCCAGCAGTATAACACTGCGCTGTCAAATGCCATGCGGGGCATGTATAAGCTGATATATGTCGCACCCGAAAGGCTCTGCACACAGTCTTTCCTTGAACTGGCACGCACTGTTAAGATATCGCTGGTGGCTGTTGATGAAGCACACTGCGTTTCTCAGTGGGGGCAGGATTTCCGACCGCACTACATGCGCATACCGGAATTTCTTTCGCAACTCCCCTACCGCCCGACAGTCGGGGCTTTTACCGCAACGGCTACAGATCAGGTAAGGGAAGATATCATAAGACTGCTCTGCCTGCGCGAACCGCTCTGTGTGACCACAGGGTTCGACAGAAAAAATCTCTATTTCGGGGTACTGCACGAGCGAAACAAGTATGAAGCGGCAAAGCGCATAATCAGTGAGAACAGCGGCACAAGCGCCATCATCTACTGTTCGACCAGAAAAGCGGTCGAAGAGGTCAGCGAAAAACTCACGGCTGACGGCATACCCTGTACACGGTATCACGCAGGGCTTTCACCCGAAGAGCGCAAAAAGAATCAGGACGATTTCATCTACGACCGCGTTGAACTGATAGCCGCCACCAACGCTTTCGGCATGGGCATCGACAAATCGAACGTCGGACTCGTCCTGCACTATAATATGCCCAAAAATATCGAAAATTATTATCAGGAAGCAGGTCGTGCGGGCAGAGATGGCAGTGAAGCCAAGTGCATACTGCTCTACAGCCCAAAAGATGTCATGACCAATAAGTTTTTGATAGAAAATTCCAACGATAATCCTGACCTTGACGACGAAACAGCCGAACAGCTCCGCAGGCGTGACTACGCCAAGCTGGGCATGATGTCGGATTACTGCAACACGGGACGCTGTCTGCGGCAGTTCATACTGGACTATTTTGGCGAGAAGCGCAAATGTACCTGCGGCAACTGCTCAAATTGCAGCGGCGAGACCGAACTTACTGATGTCACACTGGAAGCGCAGAAGATACTTTCCTGCATATACAGACTTCACCAGAGAAATCTGCATTTCGGCGCAGTGGTGGTATCGGCTGTGCTGACGGGCAGTGAGAGAAATGACAAGGTCAAAAAATTCGGGCTGGATACGCTTTCCACATTCGGTATAATGAAGAGCGATACGACCACACGCATTCGCACGATGATACGCTTTTTGCAGGCAGAAGGCTTTATAGCCGAAGCTGAACACAGCACACTCACGCTGACAAGGCGCGGCGCACAGCTGTTGATGAACAGAGAACAGAAAGTCGAGATGCGCCTGCCCGCAAAGAGCCGCGAGAAAGCTGTCACAGCAAAGCCGCGCGATGTCATAACGGCATTCGACAAAATGCTGTTCGACAGACTGAAAAAACTCCGCGCAAGGCTGGCGGCAGAAGCAAGCGTGCCTGCATACATAGTTTTCGGTGACCAGGCACTTCGGGAGATGTGCGTGAAACTGCCTGTCACCCAAAGCGATTTCATGGAGATATCAGGTGTCGGCAGGGTAAAGCAGGAGCGATACGGCGCATACTTCACAAGCGAGATACAAAAGTATCTGCGGGAGAACCCCGACAAAAAGGGGCAGTCCCCCGAAAGCCCGAACGGTACGCTGTCTGAACTTATCGCGGCGGGCGCTGAAAGCCTGCGGGCGGTCAACGAAGAACTTCCGCTGACAAGGCTTTGCGATGAGATACTCACACAGCTGGGGCTGAGTGCTGACAATAAGCTGGTCTTCAAAGAGATAAAAAGCTGGCTGAAAAACGAGAATTATCTGACCGAGATAGCAGAAAACGGCAAGACACGCATAGCGGCAACGATACTTTCCGATGAAGCGGGCATAGTCGAACAGGAGAAGATAAGTTCGATGAACCGAAGCTACAAAACGGTAGTCTTCCCCCCGAAAGCGCAGGAATTTGTCTTTGAAAATCTCGGAGAGATCTTTGGTAATTCATAATTCATAATTCATAATTATTGACAGGGGCGGAAGTTTAGTGTTCTGTCAGTTGTAATGAATATATTTGGGGCTGTGCCCCCATTAGAAATAATCAAAAATAATAAAATGAGGGCGAAACAAAGCCGTCTAACATGCCAAAGAGCGCACCGCGCAGGCGTATGAACGAATGAAGCGACCCGTAGTGGCGCGCAATGAGTGAATAGCCTGCGTTGGCAGGCGGTGCGCACAACATCAGCAAAGCTGATGTTTGGGGTATGGGGGCTGTGTCCCCATTAGAAATAATCATAAATAATAAAATGAGGGCAAAACAAAGCCATTATATCTTCCACACAGCAAGCTATATCAGCATGGCAAACAGCGAAGTGCTTCTGCGCCTTTTGGCTTGGAGTGAACGACGGGAGTAACGCCGACAGAGTCGGCGTGTGCGACCAGAGTGAACGCAAAGCCAAAGTCGGCAGAGGCGCAGAAGTCGAGCGTGGGGGTATGGGGGCTATGCCCCCATTAAAAATAATGAGGGCGAAACAAAGCCATTATATTTTCCACACAGCAAGCTATATCAGCATGGCAAACAGCGAAGTGCTTCTGCGCCTTTTGGCTTGGAGTGAACGACGGGAGCAACGCCGACAGAGTCGGCGTGTGCGACCAGAGTGAACGCAAAGCCAAAGTCGGCAGAGGCGCAGAAGTCGAGCGTGGGGGTATGGGGGCTATGCCCCCATTTAAGATAGGAGTTTTAAAATGTCGGAGCTTAAGAGTAAGAAACGTGTCGTGGTAAAGGTCGGCACATCAACGCTGACTCACAGAACAGGTCGGCTGAATATAAGAAGAGTTGAGGGACTGGTCAAAAATCTTGCGGACTTACAGAATGCGGGTCATGAGATAATACTGGTGTCAAGCGGTGCGATAGGACTCGGTATGTCTAAGATAGGACTTGTGGAGCGCCCTAAGGATACTCCCACAAAACAGGCTTGCGCCGCTGTGGGTCAGTGCGAACTGATGTATCTGTACGACAAGCTGTTCGCAGAATACAGCCTGAATGTGGCACAGTTTCTGCTGACAAAGTTCGTACTGCTGGAGGACAGGCGCACCAATGTGAAGAACGCGCTTGAAAGGGTCATTCAGCTGGGCGTTATACCAATAGTCAACGAAAATGACACGGTGGCTATAGATGAGTTGGAACTCGAAATGGGCGAGAACGATTCGCTGGCGGCTACTGTTGCTAAGATAGCGGGCGCTGACCTTCTGATAATAATGTCGGATATAGATGGTCTTTACGATAATGACCCTCGCCTTGACCCCGATGCAAAGCTGATACCTGTCGTTGAGGAGATAAACGATGATATACGCGCTCTGGCGGGCGGTGCAGGCACAAAGATGGGCACAGGCGGCATGAAAACTAAGATAAATGCCGCAGAGATAGCTGTCAGCAGCGGCATAGATATGATAATCCTTAACGGCAAGAACCCTGATAATCTCTACTGGCTGTTTGAAACAGGCAGACTGGGCACAAGGTTCTTAGCTAAAGGTTCGGCGGCTGAAAAGGCATCCCCTGAGGCTGACGAGAGCGGCGACAGCGATATAGTTGAAGAGTAAGATGGAATTAACGGCAGGCAAAGTCTGCCGAATAAATAAATCCCAATTTGGTTGTGTATTGTTCCCCCGCCGAAGGCGGGGGAACAATACGAAAGAACAGCCATTTTGTATCATCAGCAATACACATCAAAATTGGGAGATAAATAAAAACGGAGGGAAAAACAATGGGTTACATTGACACTTTGGGCGAGAAGGCAAAAGCCGCAAAAGGCGCGATAGCTTTTGCTTCCACCGACATGAAGAACGATGCTCTGCTGGAGATAGCACACATTCTCCGCAACAGCAAGGACGAGATAATCGCGGCAAACGCAGTTGACCTCGAAAACGGCAGAATGCGCAAAATGAGCGAATCTCTGCTGGACAGACTGGCGCTGAACGATGCCCGCATAGAGGGTATGGCAAACGCCTGCGAAAATCTTGCTAAGTATCCCGACCCCATCGGTGAGGTCGTTGACGGAAGCACACGCCCCAACGGAATGAAGATAGAACGCGTGAGAGTTCCGATGGGCGTTGTGGGCATGATATACGAAGCACGCCCCAATGTGACCGTTGATGCGGCTATACTGGCACTCAAGAGCGGCAACGCAGTCATACTGCGCGGCGGCAAGGAAGCTATTAATTCCAACAAGTGCCTTGCTGACCTTATGAGGACTGCTGTAAAGCGTGCGGGTCTGGACTCTGACATAATACAGCTGGTCGAGGACACTGACAGAGGCATCGCACATGATATGATGACAGCCAACAAGTACATCGACCTGCTTGTACCGCGCGGCGGCGCACAGCTGATAAAGGCTGTCGTGCAGACTGCCACCGTACCTGTCATAGAAACAGGCACAGGCAACTGCCACGTTTATGTTGACGCTACCGCTGACCTGAATATGGCAGTAGAGATAGTTGACAACGGCAAGACCCAGCGTCCGTCTGTATGCAACGCTGTTGAAAGCTGTCTGGTACACCGTGATGTTGCCGAAACCTTCCTGCCGAAGCTGAAAAAGCGTCTTGACAAGCACAATGTCGAGATAAGAGGCTGTGAGATGACCCGCCAGATACTTGGCGACTGCGTTGTACCCGCTGATGAAGAGGACTACGCGACCGAGTTCCTTGACTACATCATCTCCATCAAGGTAGTTGATGACCTTGCTGAGGCGATAGACCACATCACAAAGTACACCACAGGTCACTCCGAGTGCATCGTCACCGAAAGCCTGTTCTCCGCACAGGAATTCCAGAAGAGGATAGATGCGGCGGCTGTATATGTGAATGTTTCCACACGTTTCACCGATGGCGAGATGTTCGGTCTTGGCGCTGAACTGGGCATTTCCACCCAGAAGCTCCACGCAAGAGGACCGATGGGTCTGCGCGAGATGACCACCACCAAATACCTGATAACAGGCAACGGTCAGGTTCGCGGATAATTCCTGTTTATAGTTCAAAGCTGTCCCCCGCAGATATTTGCGGGGGACTTTTTGCGCCTGTTTATCAACATTCTTTTCGCTGTGATGTTGAAAAGTCCGTAATAAAATTACAGCGCTGAACGCTGAGATCTTTTCTGCCTGCGGTGAAAAGATAACATCTCGGCAGTGTATTAATGTTTGACACAAGCTGACCCCCGCAAGCATAACCTGCGGGGGTCATTTTATGGTTATCATATTTATAGACGTACTGAATGATCGCGGCATTTTTCAACATTTTGAGTGCCGACATGTTGAAAACCAAACAGTTTTCAGACCGATATGAACTCCTTGCTGTCATTCGTTTTAAGAATTTTCAGTTCAAGTTCATCGATGGTGAGCATTTCGGGAGAACCGCCTATCCTGTTTTTGCAGATAACAAGACATTCTGAGCCTTTGCGCTCAAAATGACATATCGGATACTGTTCTATCCACCCGATAGCGGTGAAGTCGCCGTCTGTTATATCGATGTTGTCATCAAACATATCAACATAGCCTATCTCTTTGCAGACCATATATGCGCCTGCCGAAAAACCCATATAATCGGCACCCTCTGACAGGTGTTCCTTTACAAGGCTGTCAAGCCCGAACTTTTTCATAAGGTGCAGAAGTCTGAAAGTATTGCCGCCTGTGACAGCTATATGGTCAAATTTCATGCCCTTTACAGCATCGGGGTCGTTCTCATCGAAAATAGTGATATTCTCTTCCCTGAAACCGATGCCTGCCGCACACGCTTTCTCGAAAAGTCCGACCTCCATGCTGTCCCATCGGGCTATGTTTATAAACAGCAGTTTACCCGTTTTATCGGGGAACAGTTTATCCAGCTTTTTGCAGACTGTCGGGTTCTCGAACCCGTTTGAACCAAGTATTATCATAAGTTGACCTCATATCACTGAATTTTGCCGCGTGATGCCGTGAAATCCTCAAACTCCTCGCGCGGCAGAGGTTTTGCGAAATAGTAACCCTGAAACAGCTTACAGCCCATCTCGGTCAGCTTGTGGTACTGATTCTCATTCTCAACGCCCTCCGTCAGCGAAGCTATCTCCAGTTCCTCCGAAAGACGGATTATGTTGCGGACGATGGTCTTAGCCTTTTCTTTACTGCCCGATACCGACAGGAAGCGCATGTCTATCTTTAGCACATCAACAGGCATATCCTTTAACAGGTTGAGCGATGAATAGCCACTGCCGAAATCGTCCATCTCCACGATAAAGCCCAGCTTCCTGAACTCGTCCAGCACACGCATGCGTTCTTCGGGGTCGTTCATCATCACAGTTTCGGTTATCTCTATCCTCAGGTTTACAGGGTCGATGCCGTATTCAGCCACCAGCCCCTTTATCTCACTGACCACATCGATGAAATAGAAATCCTTAGGCGATATGTTCACCGAGATGAACAGGTCTTTCCCCTCTTTTTTCCAGTCGGCAAGTATCTTGCAGGCACATCGCCACATGTGCTTGTCCACCTCAGTTATCATACCGTTCTTCTCAAAAACGGGTATGAACATGGCGGGCGACATGAAGCCGTGTTCGGGGTGTATCCATCTTGCCAGCGCCTCAGCACCGACAACTTTGCCGCTTCGGTCGGTTATGGGCTGGAGATACGGGCGAAGCTGCATGGTATCCAGCGCCTCGCGAAGTTCGGCGGTAATGCGCTGTTCCCAAAGCATTTTTTCGCGAAGCACATTGTCATAATAAGCTATATGTGTGTTGTAGTCATCGGTTATGGTAGAAAGTGCCAGATGCGCCCTGTCGAACATCACCGACACATCTATATCCCTCTCAGCGACTTCGTAAACGCCCAAGTGCATCACCAGATGGTGGCTGGCATTGCCGTCAGTCACCGTGAAGTCGGCAAGTTCTTTTTCAATGCGCGTTCTGTCATTTTCAAACTGTTCAGCAGGCAGGAACACCCCGAAAGTATCACCTGCCAGCCTGCCGTAGACACACTTTTCGTTCATGTCGCGGCTTATCCATTCGGCTATCTGCTTAAGTGCATTGTCACCGAATGCCGCACTGAATATATCGTTGACTATCTTAAAGTTCTTTACATCGACAAACACCGCCACAAAAGCGGTATCTGGCGATGATGTCAGCATATTTCGCACGCACTCGTAGAGGTACTGTTTGGTGTACAGCCCCGTCAGGCTGTCGTGAGTAGAGTTGTACAGTTCTCTTTTCAGCCTGCGCTGTTCTTCGGTATTATCGCGCACAGTCAGCACCGAACCTGCAAGGCTGTCCTTTTCATCGCTTACAGGGCGGTTCTCTATATAGTAATATCTCTCATCATCACCGCTCCCGATGATCTTATTGGTACACCACCATGCGGTAGAATATTCCCGCTCACCGAACTTCTTTATCAGCGCTTCGGACACATCATCAAAGGTCTTGGCGGTAGTCGCTGTCATCTCCATGCCCTTTTCGTTTGCCCAGATGCACCTGCCTGTGGCATCGTATACGAACAGTGCCTCAGACATATCTGAAACTATGTTTGACAGCATCCTGTCCAGCAGACGCATGGGTCTGTGGTAAAGTGACAGATAGAACACCAGTATGCCTACCACGCCGTAACCTATCATCGAACGGTCAACAGGCGTGCGTGAAAAGACATAGAAAGTCTGCCAGATGCCAAGAACTATCATAGAACCCGTCAGCACCGTGTATTTCTCACGGAAAAGCCGTGAAGTCTTCACCGAAGCCAGAAAGAATATCAGTATCACGCAAAAGAACACCGCGTAGTCAACGATGCGGTGAAGATACTGCCCCCAGTATGGTACTACCCTGTAATAGGGCTTATCCTGCACCATCACAGCTTCAAGGTCAAAGGCGTGCCCGAAGAAAATATTCGCAAACACCTGCAAAAAATCTACTCCCAGCAGGATATACACCACCGTAGGTTTCTGCTGACCGTTGCCGGTGCCCCGACAGTAGATATCGGTAAAATTCACCAGCGCGACCAGCACGCCGTTAAGCCCCAGATAGTAGATATAAGCACCCACCAGCGAACGCATCTCAACGCTTGAACCGATTATGATTATGTTGCCTGCCATCGGCGGCAGCAGTGAAAGGTCGAGCCACGCCACAGCCCTGCCTATCGCCTTATGCGACCGAAAGCCTATAAACGAGCAAGCCCCCAGCGCTATCATCAGAAAAGTAAAGACGGCAGAGAACGCGACTCTGATATCAATATCAACGTACATAGTATCACCAGACCCAATATAAATAAAGACATGGTCAGCCCTTTGGCACACTGCGAACGAAAGCGATACAAAAACACGCATCACAGGCATGTCAGCGGGGTGACCACAGATCAGAAAATTTATGTTAAATGTTATACCGAATAAAGACAAAGTGCGTATATTCTGTATAAATTATTTTAACACATTTTTGTCAAAATGTCAACCAAAATATATTCACAAAGAGTGAAAAACTGGAATAAATATACAAAAATTTTCAGAGAGGTACTTATATGGGGGACAGTGACAAAAGTACAGCCTTATTGCCTGTGCCTGTATTTCAGCGGGGTGATGCCGAAATGTTTTTTGAAGCCGCGAATGAAGTTCTCACAGTTGGTATAGCCGAATTTTTTTGAGATATCCGCAATGCTCAGCTGACTGTTGTCAAGCAGGTCGGCGGCATACTGCATGGTCATCTCACGGATATCCTCGCCCGGTGAGATACCGAACTGTTTTTTATACAGCACACTGAAATGGCTCCTTGTCATATAGAAAGACTTTGCCATGCGTTCGACCGACCAATCGCCGGGCGAAGTACATATCTCGGCACGTATCTGCCGCAGGCGTTCAGCAGTGATGCTGTCACAGCAGTCTTGGTGCGGGACTTCTGTGCGGTCAGGGATCTGACTCCCCGCTGTTTTAATGCTCATGGTATCTCCTTTCGGTATTCTTTTGTGCGGTGTTTATACAGGGATACGCTGCGAAAGACAGGCAGCGCACTTATTCGTTATAGCAATCATCTTCTGACTGATATTACCATCATATTGTAAGTATACCATGCAAAATGATATTTTTCAACCCTCTGCATCACGTAAATCAATTTTGACAAAACACGGCTGTATTTCTGTGTATTCCTCTACGCATGCGGTGTGGACGGACTGTCAGGTCGGGGAGTATATTTTTCGCCCGAAACGAAATGGGTATATACGGTCATCAGGTATTTTTTTCATGGACAGACCCCTTTCACTTTAGCACGCTAATACAAAAGTTGACAAAGCTGACATAAATCGACGCTGCTTTGTCAACTTTTAAAAGCCCTATTTTACGGCGTTTAAGCCTTGTTTTTGAGAAAATTGACAATATTGACAAGGTAATGAAAAAAATGAAAAAATAA
Organism: Hominimerdicola alba 8; assembly: GCF_000178155.2. Lineage (GTDB taxonomy): Bacteria > Bacillota > Clostridia > Oscillospirales > Ruminococcaceae > Hominimerdicola > Hominimerdicola alba_C. The sequence goes on along the minus strand of NZ_ADKM02000112.1, from coordinate 22,104 downwards.
CAGGTAGTTTCCAATATATGGTAAATTTATTTTTTAAAGTATCCTTACTACCCTGTCAATTTTGTCAACTTTTATGTTTTGACCGCTGAAAGCCCTATTTTTCGGGCTTTATATAGTTGACACTTTCGTGTCAACTTTTGTCAATTTTGTCAATTTTTATGTTCGGATTGACTTGTATTATCGTTTTTGGCTTGCTTCTGCACAGAAATCTTCTGAAACCATAGTCCTGTTTAAGAACGCCGAATGATCATTCTTCCAACATCTTAAAAATCAATCATTATAACTTTTTACATATTCGGTAAAACAGCAATTCACAACTTAATGTTCGGCGCTGCGTTGTTAAATACTCCGAATATCGGCTTTCGGGACTGTATGATGATTGACACTGCACGTTATCGGGTGATATAATAATATAGTATAATGTCTTATGAAGATATATTAAGATATGCGGGTCTTTCGCGGGTTTGCAGGACAAATCGCGAACACACTGCATGATAAAGACAGATACAGGAGATTATTTATAGGACGGCTGAAACGATGTGCTTGGTGCATCGGTTTTCGGGGGTGGTGCCCCGTATCAGCTGAAAATTTCGGAGGAACAATAAATGAAAAACAGACCAAAGCTGGTCGTTATGCTTACATACAACGACAGAACGATACCCGATGCCGAAAAGGTTTTTGAAGAATGCAAAAATTCCAAAGCAGAGATCTTCGGTTTCAAGGAAGAGGGCATACCACATGATGAAGTGGTCAGACTTTTCGGACGCATCAAAGAATGCGGCAAGCAGACTGCTCTCGAAGTGGTGGCTTATGACGAGGAACACTGCCTTGAAGGTGCCCGACTTGCGGCAGAATGCGGGGTAGATCACCTTATGGGTACCATGTATTACGATTCGGTGGCTGAGGTCTGCAAAAGAAACGGCATGGAATACCTGCCGTATGTGGGCGAGATAACAGGCAGACCCTCAGTGCTGGGCGGTTCTGCCGACAGCATGATAGCTGAGGCGCGTACATTGCTCGAAAAAGGCGCTGACGGCTTTGACCTGCTGGGCTACAGATACACAGGCGATGCAGGCGAACTTATCAGCCGCTTTGTCAAAGAAACAGGCGCAAAAACGGTCATTGCGGGCAGTGTTGACAGCTTTGAGAAGCTGGACGCAGTCAAAGCAGTTTCGGCTTGGGCTTTCACGATAGGCAGTGCATTTGTCGAAGAACGCTTCGGCAAGGGCTTTGCAGCACAGATAGATGCTGTCTGCGACTACATGGATAAGTGAGCGGAGGTGCGATGATGTTAAAGGAACTTTTCCCCTTTGAATATGCTGAGAGCGTTTTCGCAATAGACTACAAAAAGCTGTATGCAAAAGGCTATCGCGGGGTCATATTCGATATAGACAACACACTGGTGCATCACGGTGAAGGTTCAACGCCTGAGGTCGATGAACTGTTCAAAGAGATACATGCGGCAGGGCTTAAGACTCTCCTGCTGTCGAACAATGAAAAGAGCCGCGTTGAGATGTTCATAAAGAATATCGATACGCTGTACATATGCGATGCCGACAAGCCGTCGCCTAAGGGCTACCTGAAAGCTGTAAAAAAGCTGGGGCTGAAAAAAAGTCAGTGCGTTTGTGTGGGCGACCAGATATTCACCGATATACTGGGGGCGAACCGCGCGGGGCTTGCAAGCATACTGGTCAAGTTCATACAGATGCCCGATGAGATGCGTATAGGTGTAAGGCGCTATGCGGAGTATGGTCTGCTGTGGGCGTGGCGGAGGATACCAACGCTCAGGCACCGCATCGGTGACATCTACAATGAGGGTGCGGGAAATTTCTGGAGCAGGGATATACTCTTCTGCAACATAAGCCCGTTCACATACGCGATATCTGAAACTAAGGAGAAGCTGAAGCGCTATCTGCACGACTTCATGGGGCATGACAAATTCTCGGTGATAAGGACTAAGAAAAAGCTGAAAAATCTGGTATCCGAGCACAGCAACACCCTCATCAAGAAAGGCAAGGGCATCGACCCTGTTTTGCAGGAGAACAAGGCGGTCAACATAGCGCTGGCTTGCAGCAAGATAGACGGTATGGTGATACGTCCGGGTGAGGTATTCTCATTCTGGCGGACGGTGGGGAGCATCACAGAGAAAAAGGGCTACAAGTCGGGCAGGATAATCGCTGACAACAAGCTGACACCCGGTCTGGGCGGAGGGCTTTGCAATCTGGGCAACACCATACACCTGCTGGTACTGCACAGCCCGCTGGAGGTGGTGGAGTTCCACAGCCATTCCGATGCGCTTGCACCCGACGGCGACAAGCGCGTGCCTTTCAGTTCGGGAACATCGGTGTGCTACAACTATATCGACTACCGTTTCCGCAACAACACCGACCAGGACGTACAGCTGTGCCTGTGGTGCGAGGACGGCAAGCTGAGGGGCGAACTGAGGAGCAAAAAGCCTTTCCCGTACACCTACGAGATAGTTGAGGAAGACCACCACTTCTCGAAAGAGGACGGTGTGTTCTACCGCATATCGAAGATATACAAGGTCACCAAAGACAAGGCTACGGGAAAAGTGGTAGATAAAGTGCTGGTGCGCGACAATCACTCGGAGGTAATGTTCGACTACGACCTTATACCAAAAGAACTTATAAGATAAGACTTTTGATTTAATGCCACAGCAATTCTGATATGATATCGGGATCGCTGTGGCTTTTCTATTGACAACGCAAGGATAATGCGGTATAATTCTATATAAAATATATAATGAACAGGTCGGTGATGACAATGCGTAAAATATGGATAGGTTCGCTGATATCATTGATGATTTCAGTGTCCGTAAATTTGATAGGGAAAATGCTGAATGACGATATGATAACACCGTTTATCATCGGTTCAAATGCGGCTATATTATTTTTAGATCTGCTGCTTACAGGCGCAGTAACACAAATATGGAAAAATGTTTCGCCTTATCGTGTTTTTGCCATAAGCAATATCGTTATCGGTATTGGTATCGCTTCATATGCAGTTTATGATATAAAGACCGATCATGGTTTTTTGGCAGGAATAATCGGCAGTCTTATGCTGGCTTTTATAGTTCCGTTCATCGTAGTATTACTGGTTGCCGAATTACTGATATGGGAGAGAAAAAAGCCAAAGAAATAGATACTTATGTGTCTTTATCATAGTACGTGGTCATCTCGCTGACACACCACAAAAACGGCGGTTTTACAGAACTTATAGCGATCCAACTTTTTAAATTCACAAAATCCGGTCGCTAAAGCTCGGATTTATGGGTTTTATGACCGGATTTTGTCTGAATTTTAAGGCGGATTGCTATATATAAAATATATAATGAACAGGTCGGTGATGACAATGCGTAAAATTTTGATAGGTTTGCTGATATCATTGATAGTGGTGATGTTTTTTTGGTTTGGAAAATTGATATATGATGAAGATATAACATTTTTTATTTTTGGTTCATATCCTGCTATATTATTTTTAGATCTGCTGCTTACAGGCGCAGTAACACAAATATGGAAAAATGTTTCGCCTTATCGTGTTTTTGCCATAAGCAATATCGTTATCGGTATTTGTATCGCTTTATTTGCAGGGCATGATATAAAAAACGATCGTAGTTTCATACCGGGATTAAAAGGCGGTCTGCTGCTGTTCTCTGTCGCTCCGTACATCGAATTATTACTGGTTATCGAGTTTATCATATGGCTGATAAAAAGACCAAAGGAATAGATACTTATGTGTCTTTATCATAGTATCAACATGATGCCCCTGAGCGCAGAAAAAGCGTTCGGGGGCTGAACTTTTACATGGAGCGCATTTCGGCATAATCGGCTATGTAAAAATTCAACAAATTTATCTGTGCATAAACCATATTTTTATATAGATACGCTTGAAATTATGGTCGGATCGTGGTATAATATCTTGTAAGTAACCGCATCTAAAAAACAGGGTAAAGGAAGTGGATAAAATGACCGACTACACCAAAGGCATAGCACTGCTGGAAGAATATGCCCGCAAAGCCGCCGATACCGACAGCACCGCCGCGCTCGATGAACTGGACAGGAAATATTCGGGCAAACTGAAAAAAGCCTGCGGCGAAAGCGAACTTGACCGACTGCTTGAAGCTGTATCTGAACTTGCACGCAGATATATCAGCCGCAGTGAGAATGTTCACGGAGCGTCATCAGGCAAAAAAGAACTTACCGACAGCGAAAAGGCTGAAAACAAACTGGTGCAGAAATTGCTGGACAAAAACCTCTTCACCTACCATTTCCAGCCCATCGTCAGGGCTGACAGCGGCGAGATATTCGCGTATGAAGCGCTTATGCGTGCAAAGGATATGGACGGCATATCGCCTTTCCACATACTTAAGTATGCCGAACTTTCGGGCAGACTTGCGGAGGTAGAGCAGTATACTTTCCTGAATGTGTTAAAACTCGCCAGCGCCGAGAATGACCCTTTTCAAGGCAAGCCTGTATTTATAAACAGCATGCCCGATATCCACATACGCCCCGAAAAGAATGCTGAGATAGAAAAAATGCTCTCCGAGAGGATAAGCAGTGTGGTAATAGAGATGGTGGAAAGTTCGGAGTACAAGGACAGCGAACTTGACATGATAAAGGAGAAATACAGTTCGCTCGGCATACCCATCGCCATCGACGACTACGGTACAGGGTACTCAAACATCAGCAATCTGCTGAGATATACGCCGAATTTCGTTAAGATAGACCGCTCACTGCTGAGCGGGATAGAGAACAATCCCAACAAGAAGCATTTCGTGCGGGAGATAATCGACTTCTGCCACGAAAACAAGATAATGGCGCTGGCTGAGGGCGTTGAGAACAGCGAAGAACTGCGCTGTGTCATTCTGCTGGGGGCTGACCTTATACAGGGTTTCTACACTGCACGTCCGTCTGCCGAGATAATATCTGAGATACCGTATAGTGTCAAAGCCGAGATATGTGCCCACAGGCAGGAGTTGGAGGACGGCAGGCGCCTGCGGATATACACTGCCGAAAAGGGCGAGAAGATATATCTCGAAAGGCTGGCGCGTGACGGCTACAGCTGTTTGCAGATAGGCAACGGCTACAGCGACGGCAGCATAACTGTCAGCGGCTCGTCACACCACGATTCGGGCATACACATGATAATAGCTGACGGTTTCAGCGGCAGGGTCGCGCTTGAAAATGTCAGGCTCTCAAACCTTGCAGGCAGACCTTGCATCGACTTGGGCGGAAGCAGTGCGGTCACGCTGGTACTGACGGGCAGCAATATCCTTGTGGGCGGCGGCATACGTGTCCCCGAAAGCGCAAAACTTATCACTGAGGGCGAAGGTTCGCTGGATATCAAGCTGGGCGACACCGACTACTACGGCATCGGCTGTGACCTGTCATCGCGTCACGGCAGACTGGAATTTTTGCAGGACGGCACTGTGACCATCACCGCCACCAGTCACGCGGGGGTACTGATAGGTTCGGGGCTGGGCGGCGAGATAATCATAGGAAGAGGACGCTATGTTCTGGGGGCTGCGGGCAGCAGCAACGTATGTATAGGTGCTATAGAGGGCGACACCGTCATCGATATACTGGGCTGTGACATCGACTGCACATCTTCGGGGGCATTCAGTGTGGGTATAGGCGCTGAGAACGGAAATGCGGATATACATATAAAATATTCCAGCGTGAAGATAAGCATCGACAGCCAGATATCGGCAGGTCTTGGCGATCTGCGCGGCGACAGAGCGACGGTACATGTGGAGAGCGTCAGCATAGTGATGGAGATGAGTGCAGACACGCTTACTGCCTACGGTTCACTGTTCGGGCAGTCGGATATACTGATAGAGCGTTCTTCCGTCAAGATAACGGCAGACGGTCCGAAAGCGCTGGCATTCGGCGGCATAAAAGGCAGAGCGATGCTTACCTTTACAGATATCGACCTTTCCTCTAAGATATCAAACACACTGAATATCATCACCCGCGCCGACAACGAAGACATACACACCAAAGGCGGCAGATACAGGCTGAACCTCAACGGCAGGCAGCTTGAAACGCTGTGATACACGATAACGAAATATACTGATGAATAAGCTGTACTCTTATAACAGGGTGCAGCTTTTGCTGTATTTTATGGGATATCAGCGACCAAAAGTACTTGACAGATACGCTATCATATGACTACAGTCAGGGGAACGAAAAGAGTTCCCCACAAAATATAATGAAGACCGCAAATATATAGCAATCCAACTTTTTAAATTCACAAAATCCGGTCGCAAAAGCTGGGATTTATGGGTTTTGTGACTGGATTTTGTCTGAATTTTAAGGCGGATTGCTATAGGCATGCCTGCGTAAGATATGATATAGGGTCACACTTTGTAGACTGACAAAAAAACACCATCAGACAGCTGTGTCTGACGGTGTTATTGTAAACGACATATGATTACAGTGAATTTTTAGTTCTTGCTTCTGTCGGTGACAACAGCGCAGCACTCCATTATAGAGTCTTCGTTTATTATCTCACCGATGCTGTCGGCAGTGATGCTGCCGGAATGCGGGTTCTTGACCGAATCGATATGACCTTTTACATCAGCCTGAACATCTGAGTACTCAAAAGAAAGGTCGCAGTCCTCCATCTCGCAGTCGATCAGCTTAAGATCTTTGCAGTAGCAGAGTGGCTGTGTGCCGATTATCTTGCAGCGTATCAGTGTCAGACCCTCAGAGAACCACGCAAGGTACTCGCCCTTGATGACAGAATCGGTCACGGTGACATTCTTTGCGTGCCAGAAAGCGTCCTTCGTATCCAGCACTGAATTTTTAATGACCAGACCCTCCACATACTGGAAAGAGTATTTACCCTTGAAATCCAGCCTTTCTATCTCGATATCCGAAGCATCAAGGAAGATATATTCAGATACTATCCTCGTGTCGGTTATTGAAGTGTCGGCAGTCTTCCAGCCGAATTCCACCGACTCGATATCACAGCCGCGTATGACAGTGCCGCGACACTCCCTCAGCGCTTTTACTCCTCTTATCTCTGTATGTTCGATAACACCGTCATCGGAATACCACAGTGCCGCCCTTGTTTTGTCGTCCAGCCTTGAATTTTTCAGTTCATATTTTCTGGCGTGCCAGATGGGGTATCTCAGCGAGAAACTACAGTCATCGATGACAATATCCCTCGTTTCCTTAAGCACCGATTCGCCGTCAGCGGGACCCGCAAATGTACAGCCCTTAACAATAGTGTGCTGTATATTGTAAAGTGCTCTTTCATTATCAAAAGTTTTATTCTCTATAACATTCATGTTTAACTCTCCCGATATCAGACTTGACTCAACGCTTATATTATAACACGGTTCATCAGATATTTCAAGCACCGTCTTGAATTCAGCCTGTTGCCTAAAAGTCGTTTTCCGTAAAGATACAATAAACGAACTCTCCGACCGCTTTAACACAGTCGGAGAGTCCTTGTCTTTTATAGGCTAAAAATCAGGATATTTTTCCATTCATTAAATCAGCCGCCTATAGCGAGTTTCTGGATAGCCTGAGCATCGCTGCTGCTGATCCCGTTACCGTCAACATCTGCATTTGCCTTGCCCTGTTCGGTGAGCGGATAGTTCTTCGAGTTTGCAAGGTACTGCATTACCAGCACTGCATCTAAAGTATCCACCTTGCCGTCGCAGTTAGCATCACCGATCAGCTTCTCGACCTGTACGGGTACAGGTGTGCTGCCGCCGTTTGTGTAGAGGTCAACAGGCAGTTCATCAAGAGTGATGCAGTAATCGCTCTGATAGATCTTTTTCAGTTCATCAAAGTCCTGATATGCTGCACCGAGAAATGCTGTGCCGCCGTCGTTGCCGCCGTCATACCAGGGGCAGAAGTACAGCCAGCCTGCGTCCTCAACGACCAGATTATCCAGTGCGGGAATGGTGTCGTTCTCAGCCATAGCGACCATCTTCTTGCCGTTTGTCAGTGCATACAGTGCATCGAACTTTGCAGGTATAGCCAGCAGGTTAGGACCGCTTGACTTGCCGTCACCTCTGTTGTACTCAACATTGTACTTATCATATGCCACGATATCTACATAATCATCGCCCGGATACCATGAAGCGGAATTGGTGTAGTCATAGCTGTTGAATTCCCATATCAGGTTGTGCAGACCGTACTCTTCGGTCAGTGTGGTGTAGAGCAGCTTCCATACCTGCTTGTATGTTTCAGCGCCTCTGTCGCCCCACCAGAACCATGCTGTACCGTCAGAGTAGTTGCCCTCGTTGCCCTGTGCTTCGTGAAGAGGTCTCCAGATAACAGGCACACCTGCGTCCTGAAGTCTGGTAAGCTGTGCGGCGAGGTCTTTTATCGCCAGCTGGAAGTACTCATACTCCTTAGTGCCCTCGATGACTACGTTCCTTGTATCGAAGTCCTTAGAGCCTTCACCGCTCTGATAGTTCTTGTAGGTGCATTCTTTCCAGTCCAGCCTGTCACCCAGAGTGTAGTTTTTGAAATCCTTGGGAACATTTATGTGCCACGATGCAGTGACGATGCCGCCGCGCTCGGTAGCCCACTCGATGCAGCGCTCGGTAGTGCCGTCGTCCCAGCCGTACAGCGGGTTGTAGTTCATGAAATCAACGCCCCTGATAGCGGGCACTTTGCCTGTCAGGTCTTTGAGATACTCGTTCTCCCACTCATAGTTGCCGCCGTGACCGCCGCCGTATATCTCCTGCTGACCTGCGATGATGTGGCTTCCGTAAACGCTCTTCAGATAAGCCATCAGCGACTTAGCTTCGGGGGTAGCGTTCTTGTCGGTCAGCGTGCCTTCTGCCAGTGTGTAATCATGCTTTGGTGTAGCGCTTACTGTGACTGTATCTATAGCCATGTAGCCGTATTCGTTTATGAACTCGATGGTGTTGACACCCTTGTTAAGGCGGAAGCTGCCGAAGCTGAAATCCACCCATTCTTCGGAATAAGGCATATTCTTCATGCGCTTGATGCCGTTTACCGCGATCGACTCCTGTCTGCCGTTCTTATCGAGCACCTGTGCACACCTTGCGGTGATGGTATACATGCCGTCCTCAGGGACAGTAACGGTAAATGAAGCCGAGCCGCCTGTCAGGTAGAAAAAGCCCTCGCCCGAAGTATTCTTGGGTGCAGGACCGTAATTGTTCGTCCAGACAGATGCGCCTTCCATGTCCTCAGCTTCGATGGTGTAAGGGAAAGTATCAGCATTGCCGCTGCCCACAGCGCCCACAGGCATAGCAGCCGTATAAGAAGCCGCTGTTACAGCAAGTGCGGCAAATGTCGAGATAACTTTCTTAAAGTTGCTTTTCATGTTTAATATCCTCCTATAATGTAATATTTTTTACCCATTCCCAACTCATGTCACGAAATCGAAATACTGCGTTTTACGGCATTATCACCAGACAGCCCGCAAGATGATGCCTTTTGTTTTGTCACGATAATAAAATACAATAAAATTTCACAATATTTCTTTCTTTTTTTGTATTATACAACGAAATCGTTTTTTTGTCAACGAGCACTCACGAATAAAAAATTAATAATTTAAGTATCTTAAGTAAAATTTGAGTGAATGAGGAAGACAGATCATGATTTTCGTCGCACAAAGGTCTGTCAAAGCAGATATCCCGCCGATTCACGCTGAAATTCAGCACTGTTTAATATAATAAAAAAGCGCGGACGGTACTGCGGACCGCCCACGCAATTATATAAAATATCAACAAATAACCTCTACAGTTTCAGCCGTGTCAGCACCGCGTCGATAGTGCCGCTTACCTCGAAGACGCGCACTCCCCGTTCGATCAGGTACGCCGCCGCACCCTCACCGATGCGGTTGACAAGAACCGCATCACAGTCGGACAGCAGTTCTATTATCTTGTCAAAGCGGGTGGTGTCATGACCGAGTGCCTGCTGACAGACAGCCACCGCATCACGTATGCCCGCGTATTCATAGCCGTCAGCATTCAGCTCGTAGACACGAAAAAACTGTGCATGCCCGAAATGTTCATTGACAGTGAAACCGTCAGATGTTGCAACTGCGACTTTTGCCATGATATCAGTCCTTTCAGATGCCGTTTTACTTGTATGTCGCAAGGGCAGTGTTGTAGATGTCCTCTATCACCCGCAGACCGCCTGTGTAGCCCACATAGTTCGTAGTCAGCACGATGCGGTAAGGTGTCGGGCATGCGATGGAGAGGAAATCACCGCCTATCTCTGCGGCAAGTTCCTTATCCCAGCCGCTTCCCAGTATGAGCGCTCTGCCCTTGTTGTCAAGCCCCCTGATAACGTCCTGCATAGCGCCCGCATCGGGGTCGAAGTATACGGGTATCTCGCGCTTGTCCGATACCGAGCGTATCTCCTCAGCTATCTTCTCCTGATACTTGGCGGGAACATTATCCACTATGAACTGCTCTTTTGGTATCACGCCTGTTTCATGCAGCAAAAACTTTGTCAGACCGACCACATATCCCGCATCATGCAGTACATGCGCATAGCTTGGCAGACCGTATCTGAATTCCAGCAGGAATGTCGCCAGATTATCAAGTTCTTCATAGTAGGCTCTTTCTTCCTCAGCTATGAATGCGCGGGCTTTTATCTCATCGATGCCTGCGCCCTGTTCTATGGCGTATTCCAGCACTCCGTTCAGGAACTTGGTGGTTTCGTTGGCACCGATGGGCAGGTAACCGAACTGATAGTACGGCTGACCGTACTTTCTTTCAAGATTTTTTACTATCGGCTCACCGTACCAGGGAGATACGAACACGTTGAAATTCGCCTTAGGTATGGTCTGCCACTCCTTAACGCCGCGTGAATGCGGTCCGAAGAGGATATTGACCTTCAATCCCAGACCCTCCAGCAGGCGCTTGTACTCTTTCAGGTTGCCTTTCCAGAACTGATCCTGATAAGGGATAGATGCAAATACATTGACTAAGTTCTTCTCGCTCCTTGCGGGATTTTCCTCTTCAAAGCGGCTGACATACTGGTCGATTATCGCATTTACCACCGCCGAATGCGAAACATAGTTGTTCGATTTGAAGCCAGAAGTTTCCACATGCACGATGGGTCTGTCCTCTTCCCAGAGAAATTCATCTGTTACACTTGCAACATCATCGCCCACAATGCCTGCGGTACAGCCTGTTACTACCACCTGAAGATCGGTGTCCAGCACTTTGTAGGTGTTCTTTATGATATTCCTGAGCCTGTCAGTGCCGCCGAAGACGACCTCTTTTTCGCTGAAATTGGTGCAGGGTGCAGTTTCGCCGCCCGCATAGCCTGAGGCTCTCTCAAAAAAGCCCTTTATCATAACTCCGCAGCCCGGTCCCGAATGAAGTATCGGCACCGCGCGTGGGATAGCGACCACCGTCTGCAAAGCACCTATAGCGCAGGTGTAGCGCTCTTGTTCTATAAGTCCTGCCATATATTATTACTCCTTTACTTTCCTAAAAATGTGTACGGCTCCTGTTCAAGCCACCATTTTGTATAGGGGTTGACAGAATGCTTTGCAAGGTTCTTTACAAACTCGTCATTCTCGATAGTTTCAAGTATACGTTCGCCGTATGCCACAAGACCCTCATAGCCCATGCCGAAATGTTCATCGCCCACCAGCAGTGAGGGTATGCCCAGTTTAGCGCCCCAGAGGGTCATGCCGCCGTGCCGCGCAAGCAATATGTCGGGGCGTATGCGGTTGAGTACATTGACCAGTTCAAACTCCTGCTTGTTGCAGACATTGTAATTCGGCACATCGCCGTAGTCTGCAACTGTATGGCTGAGGGTGTCGGCACGTTCGTCCTCGTTGTCGTATTTGGGGTCGTGGTGGAATATAGCCGCGCCCTGAGTTTCCATGCCCAGTTCTTTCAGCAGTGCCAGCAGTGAATGACCGTGAGAAGCGCCCGCTGTAACATAAGCGGTCTTGCCTTTCAGCTTTTCGCGCAGAGCCTCTATTTTCGGCATATACTCAGCTTTTTTGCGTGCGAGGAATTCTTCGGCTTCCTTTTCCTTGCCCAATATCTGACCCAGTTCCCTGAACCAGCGGTCGGTCTGTGCTATGCCGTAAGGGGGCGAATTGCGTATCTCAGGCACACCGAAGCCCTGTTCCAGCGCTGCACCGAGATAACTGCCCAGTGTCGAACATGCCTGTATGGTCAGCGCCGCCTCGCTGGAATAGCTGAGGCTGTCCACCGTTGCAAATGGTGTGATATAGTTTGGTTCATAGCCGAATTCAGCGAACCACTCCCTGAAAATATCACTGCCCCAGAAGTTTATGACATTGATGATATTCCTCTTCTGTCTTGCAGGCTTGATTATCTTCCTTGCGATGCCGTGATAGCCCGCATCAAAGCCCGAAGTCCACATCTTAGACCTGAATCCCTCGCAGAAGACTGCCACAACAGGTATGCCAAGTTCTTTCTGTGCTGCATTTGTGACACTTTCCACATCATCACCGATGATGCCTGCCGCGCAGGTGGTTATGACGAATATCGCCTTTGGCTTTGCCCTTTTATGCACCTCTCTGATAGCGGCTTCCAGCTTTTTCGCGCCGCCGTAGATGGTGTCCTTTTCCTCCAGATTGGTAGAGAATATCTTTCTCTGTGTCGGGTGTTCCAGCTGTCTGAGATAAGCATTCACCCTGTAAGTGAAGGCAAATTCATGCAGGCAGGTCGAACAGCCCACAGGACCGTGTGAGATTATCGCAGCGTCCTGAATAAGTGTAAGTGTGCAGGCAGCATTTGAAGTTCCGCAGCCAAGACACTGGCTGAAAGACCTGTTCTTGTCTTTCATTTTTCCTCCGCATGCGGAACAGGCATCTACCAGTTCCTTAGCAGTTCCCTGAAAACCCGTTATCGAATTAAGGCGTATCTCACGTATTTCGACCTCAGGTATATTAAGATTTACTTTACTCATTTTAAACTCCTATCTTAAATGGGGGCACAGCCCTCATACCCCAAACATCAGCTTTGCTGATGTTGCGCGGGTCGCTCTTTGTCATGATTTTTTGGAAATTGTGTTTGTGCTTGCGCAGCTTAGCCAATCAAACAGCGGGAAAAACGCCGACACGGTCGCGAACGCCACCCGCCCTACTCACCTTTGTTTGCAAAGATTTGCGTCAAATGTGCCGAGCTATCGTGCATGTCAACAATTATGAATTGTGAATTATGAATTATGAATTAGATTTTATAGTCGTCTTTGAGGTCGTCCATCAGACCGTATTCAACCAGTATCTCTTCAAGCCTTTCCTGTGTCATGGGCTTGGGGATAACGAACATATCGTTCTGCTCTATCTTCTCGGCTAGTGCGCGGTACTCGTCAGCCTGCTTGGACTCGGGGAAATGCTGTATAACAGTCTTTTTGCGTATCTCGGCACGCTGAACATCGTTATCACGGGGAACAAAGTGTATCATCTGTGTGCCCAGTTCCTTTGCGAATGCTCTTACCAGTTCGGCTTCACGGTCTACATTTCTCGAATTGCATATGATGCCGCCCAGACGAACGCCGCCCTGTCTTGCATATCTTGCAATACCTTTTGAGATATTGTTTGCCGCATACAGCGCCATCATCTCGCCCGATGCAACTATGTATATCTCCTTTGCCTTGCCCTCTCTGATAGGCATTGCGAAACCGCCGCAGACAACATCGCCCAGTACATCGTAGAACACATAGTCGAGGTCTTCGGTGTAAGCGCCCAGTCTTTCCAGCAGACCGATGGAAGTTATGATACCGCGTCCCGCACAGCCTACACCCGGTTCAGGACCGCCCGATTCAACGCACTTTGTACCCATGAAGCCCTCTTTGAGTATAGCGTCCAGTTCTATCTCGTCCTCGCCCTGATCTCTCAGCGTATCGAGAACAGTCTTCTGGTGCAGACCACCCAGCAGAAGTCTTGTTGAGTCTGCCTTAGGGTCACAGCCAACGACCATGACATTGTTTCCTCTTTCCACCAGACCTGCTGTAAGGTTTTGTGTTGTGGTAGATTTACCGATACCACCCTTGCCGTAAATTGCTATCTGTCTTAATTCCTTAGCCATCTTTTTTACTCCTATTCCTGATGGGGCATGTATCAAGGCTATGTTTTGCCCCACGTTATTTTGTTTGTATATTAAATACCATATACGGTATTTATTATATGTCAGCTGATATATCAGGCATCAACATATTGTATTTGATGTAATATCAGATATCATAATATCGCATCTGATATATTTTGTGTAAAAATACCGCATATGGTATTTCAGATATATCGCAGGATATCTCCCACATCAACATATGGTATTTATCCATGTGAAAAAGTATCTTTCGCGGAAAGCCTCTGCATATAGACTTCATCACCGAAGTCTTTGCCGCCAGGTATACCCACCGCATCGGCACGGCAGCGGTGGCAGTGTCGGAACACATCAATATACTCCTGTGCCGCACGTATCGCGCCCTCTATCTCCTCGCAGGTAGGCGGCGGACAGTCTTTCAGCTGATGCTGAGGTATCAGCGGGATTATGTTGTATATGCTCGCACCCGCTTCTGCCACTGTGCGGGCTATCTCACCGATATGATCCACATTTATACCGGGCACAAGCACCGTGTTCACCTTGACGGTCATGCCCGCATCACTGACCAGCTTTATGCCTTTTATCTGCTGTTCTATCAGTATCTTTGCGGCTTCGACACCCTCGTAGTGTTTGCCGTGCCAGCTTATGCCTGCGTTCAGCTTTGCTTCTATCTCGGGGTCTACCGCATTGACCGTCACTGTCAGCGAGTCAACGCCCGCATCTATGACCTCCTGCGCCTTTTCAGCCAGCAGCAGACCGTTTGTACTCATGCACTTTACAAGCTGCGGGAACTTTTCTTTTATCAGCCCGAATGTGCGCAGCGCACAGTTGCTCGCCAGAGTATCGCCTGGACCCGCTATGCCTGCCACTTTTATTTCGGGGCATAACTCCAGTGCCTTTTCCACAGCTTTTGCAGCTTCCTCAGGGCGTATGACCGTTGCTGCCACACCGGGACGGTTCTCATAGCTGTTTATGCTTCTCTCACAGAAGCGGCATTCGATGTTGCATGTGGGGCTTACAGGAAGATGTATCCGCCCGTTGCTGCTGTGTTCACCTCTCGCGAAGCACGGGTGCTTTGTCGTCAGTTCTTCGTATGTAACTGCCATTTGTCTGCCTCCCATCGTTTTTCTTCAAGCAGTCTGCACAGCGCTTCTTCGATGTCCAGCGGTATCTGGTATACTGCTTTGCCGTGACTTTTCAGGTAACTCTCAGCACCGTAGCCCACCCGCTGTGCCACGACCGCAGATACATCTTCCAGTACCGCCAGTACATCGTCAAAACTGCCGACCTGATGTTCGCCGCCGTGACAGGCGGGACAGACTTCTCTTTTGCCCAGCAGTTCACAGTCTTCCTTTTCGGTGTCAAGGCTGTATATGCAGAACTCATCTGCCTGCCCGAAATGCCTGTCTGTCCGAACGCCGTCGCTGCTTGCTATCGCTATCTTGAATATCATATATACTTCTCCGTTTGTCAGAACAGCCCTGTGCTGAAATAGCGGTCGCCTCTGTCGGGGAAGACCACGACTATAGTTCCGCTGTCTATCTCCTTTGACAGCTTTATCGCCGCAGCCATAGCCGCCCCCGATGACGAACCTGCTATTATGCCCTCGTTCTTAGCAAGGGCGCGCACTGTGCTGAACGCCTCTTCGTCATTCACCTTTATCACCTTGTCTACGAGGGATATATCCATCGTTTCGGGTATAAAGTCGTTGCCGATGCCCTCGATGTTGTAGTCGAAGTGTTCGCCACCGCCGATGGTCGAGCCTTCAGGGTCAGCGAGGACACCTTTTATATTATCGTTATGTTCTTTCAGATACCTGACGATACCCGAATACGTACCGCCGCTTCCTGCGCCTGCCACAAGATAGTCGAGCCTGCCGTCAAGGTCATCATATATCTCTTTGCCCGTAGTTTCATAGTGGGCAAGGGGGTTATATCTGTTCTTGAACTGTTCGAGGGATATCGAGCCTTCTATCTGACTTTTCAACTCTTCTGCCTTTCTTACAGCCCCCAGCATGCCTTCAGCGCGGGGAGTGTTTATCACCTCAGCGCCAAGCGCACGCATAAGCGCCTGCTTCTCAGCCGAGAACTTTGTGGGGACTGTAAATATCACTCTGTAGCCTTTTCCAAGTGCTGCGAATGCAATGCCCAGTCCCGTATTGCCTGCGGTGGCTTCTATTATAGTGCCGCCCGCTTTCAGCCTGCCCTCTTTTTCGGCAGCGGCTATCATATACTCACCTATACGGTCTTTCACACTGCCTGAGGGGTTGTACATCTCCAGTTTTGCATATATCTTCACTTCGGGGGCGACCCCCATATTTTTGAGCCTTACCAGCGGCGTATGTCCGATAAGTTCGTGCATCGACTCATATCTCATATTACTTTACCTCACTTGCTTTTATTGCCTTTTCAAGGTCAGCCAGTATATCGCTGATATTTTCAATGCCTATCGAAAGTCTTATCAGCCCATCGGTTATGCCAACCTTTTTGCGTATCTCTTCGGGGATAGATGCGTGGGTCATGGTAGAGGGGTGGCATACCAGCGATTCAACACCGCCCAGACTTTCTGCCAGCGTAATCAGTTCAAGGCTCTCGAAAAACTTTTCTATGTCGTGACCTTCAGTCAGTTCAAAACTTATCATCACACCGCCGTTCTTAGCCTGACGCTTGTTGACTTCATAGCCCTTGTCGGTGGGAAGTCCGGGATAATGCACGCTCTTGACTGCTTCGTTCGCTGACAGGTATTCAGCCGCCGCCACTGCATTTTCAACATGTCTGTCAAGTCTTACGCCCAGTGTCTTTATGCCGCGTATCAGCAGGAAGCTGTCGAACGGCGGCAGTACACCGCCTGTGGAATTCTGTATGAACGCCAGTTTCTCAGCCAGTTCCTTAGTTTTGACTACTGCCAGACCTGCCACCACATCGCTGTGTCCGCCGAGATATTTTGTGGCGCTGTGTACGACTATATCTGCACCCAGTTCGATAGGTCTTTGCAGGTAGGGGGTCATGAAAGTGTTGTCTACTATCACCAGCAGACCGTGTCTGTGGGCGATGTCTGCCACTGCGCGGATATCAGTTATGGTCATCAGCGGATTGGCGGGGCTTTCTATCAGCACCGCTTTAACATCATCGGTGATATCTTTTTCAAAAGCGGCGGGGTCTTCGGTATCTGATATGGTGTAGTTTATGCCGAAGTGGTCGAACACCTGATTTAAAAGCCTGAAAGTACCGCCGTAAACATTTGAGGATATCAGCACCCTGTCACCTGTGTGAAGCAGACTCAGCACCGCAGTTTCAGCCGCAAGACCGCTTGCGAATGCAAAACCTGCATATCCGCCCTCCAGTTCAGCGATGAGGGCTTCGAGTGCTTCTCTGGTCGGATTGCCTGTGCGGGAATATTCATATCCCCTCATCTTGCCAAGACCGTCCTGCTTGAAAGTCGAGGTCTGGTAGATGGGCACATTCACCGCACCTGTGCGTTCGTCAATTGAGATGCCGCCGTGTATCAGTGCAGTTTCTATATTATTGTAACTCATATCCATCTTCCTTTCATACAATTCCTAGTTGTTATCTATGTTATGTATGTATTGTACTGCAAAAAGCCCGTAATGTCAACGCAAAAAGGTGATAACGTTGTCATCACACACATTGTTTCAGCACTGTAGAAGGTCTTTTTTAGGTTCAAAATAGTTTATCATGGTAAATTCTTTTGAACATACTGTTTACACAGCCGTTTGAATGATAACGTTGTCACCTGATATATCCGTGTTTAGCCGTTGCTGTAATGCAAAAGCGGGCAAAAACAGCGTGATTTTTACGCTGTCACATGATAACGTTATCACTAAAGCTAAAAAAAAGAATGACAGCAGAAGTGCGTCATTCTTTTTAAGGCGGGTCGCTGTAATGTATGGGATAAGAGGAACTATACTCTCTCAGATGTAGTACTCAGGTTCATTCATCTCGCCGTAAGGCTGACAGCTCTCACGTATGACCAGCGTACCTTCGACCTCCAGCCGTGAAACTATCTTGTGACCGCCCTTTATGCGGTCGAGCAGCAGCATCAGTGCAAAGCGCACCATCTCGGTCTTTGGCAGAGATATGGTTGTCAGCATCGGTTTGGTGTACTGGGCGGCTTCGATATCATCACTGGATATAACCGACGGCATATAACCCCTTGTACGCCGCCTGCCCAGCGCTTTTAGCATACCGACCGCGAGTATATCATTCGCACAATAGATACCTGTCGGCGGGTCATCAAGTTCGCTGAAATACTCTGCCGCCGCGATACCGCCCGCCTCGTTGGGCAGTGTGTCGTAGATATGGTCGATATCGGGTGAGAGATGACTGCCCGTCATTGCTGCCTGATAGCCTGCAAAGCGCGATTCGCTGTGACAGTCACCGACATATCCTATCTTAGTATGACCCAGCCTTACCAGATAAGCAACAGCAGTCTGTGCGATGCGCCTGCCGTCACACAGAACTTCATCGGCTTCGTAGTTGGTAGAATTGCGGTTTATCGAAATGATGTTCTTCTCTCTGCTTTTTAGTATTCTTAGTGCCCGCACCGTTACCTTGCCTATTATTATCAGTCCGTCAGAACGCTCTGCGCCTTCCGGGTAGAGTTCATCTGCAAGTTTCTGTATCTTGTCGGACTTGCTTATCTTTTCGTCGGAAAATTCTGCATAATGCCACACATGCCCGATGATGCAGCTGCTGTTGCGCAGTTCCTTTTCTAGTATCATCAGCAGTTCGTCATAGAATGGGTCTGCTGATTCATGCACATATCTGGTCATCAGTATGTTCACGCGGTATATCCTGTCATCGCTGACACCGCCCGACCTCAGCGACCTAGCGTAAGAGTTCGGGATATAGTTTATCGACCTCGCGGCTTCAAGTACTCTTCGCTTGACATCTTCATCGGCACATTTATGGTTCGGGTCACTGAGTATCCTGCCAACTGTTGATACCGACACGCCTGTCATCTGTGCTATTTTTTTCAATGACATTACACTCACCTCGCTTTACCATAGTTAACATATTAGAATAGTATGATTATACCGCAGTTAGACCTGTTTGTCAAGGGCAAATTGTAAATTTTTAGAATAATGCGGGTTATGCGATATAATTTTACCTGCTTTTCTGTCCTGTCTGTCAAGACTTCCATGCAAAAGGCGAGAGCGCCTGCCGCCCCCGCCTTGCAGTTTCACGCATTCCCGCGCTTATGCCAACCACCTTTAGTTTTGTAAAAACGCCGTTTTTGTGGTGTGTCAGCGGGATAACCACGTTTTGCTTTGCTCTTATTGTTTGATGTGCATTTTGGTTTTGCACTTCGGTGATTGAGGGCTCTGCCCTCAAACTCCCGCCACCCTTTCGCGAAAGGGTGGACGGAAAGCTCGACTCGCGCATAGCTTTGTGTTCTATTCTCACTTTGTCCGCGTCATGGTTCGCTCTCTTTTCCGCTGAACCAACTCACTTTCGACCCTGCCAACAATTATGAATTATGAATTATGAATTATGAATTACAAAAGCCCCGCCGCTGAAAATGCCTGTTCAAGGTCGGCTATAAGGTCGTCTGCATCTTCAAGTCCCGCAGAAATGCGGATAAGATTCTTAGGAATGTCTGCCAGTACAAACTCTTCTTCATTCAGTTCACTGTGAGTGGTGTTTGGCGAGTCAACTATCAGCGAACGCGCATCACCCAGATTTACATGGTAGTGGAACAGCTTGATATTGTTGAGGAATGCCGCTTCCTGCTCAGGTGTACCCTTTATGCCGAAGCTCAGTACTCCGCCGCCGCCGTTGGTGAGATGCTTCTCAGCCAGTTCACGGAACTTGTAGCTTTTAAGACTGGGGTGGCGCACCCATTCGACTGCGGGCAAACTTTCAAGGTATGCCGCTATCTTTGCCGCGTTTGCCGACTGCTTTGCTACTCTCTCGGAAAGTGTTTCTATGCCAATGATGCCTAGATATGCGTCCTGCGGTGACAGCGCCGCACCCAGCAGGTTGAGGTATACCAGTGTCGCGCGGAAAATGAAGAAGTTGTCAGCAAATATGTCTGCGGGCGCTTTGCCTTTGAGCATCACGATAGGCTCATAGAACTGCGGATAACGCTCTTTGGTGTAAAGGCTCATATCGCCGTTGTCAAGTATCAGTCCCGCGATAAGGTTGCCATGACCTGTCAGTGCCTTAGTAGCCGAGTAGACAACGATATCAGCGCCATGCTCGAAAGGTCTGTAAAGGTATGGTGTGGCAAGTGTGTTGTCAACTACCACAGGTACACCGTGTTTATGTGCGGCATCAGAAATGCTGTCGATATCAAGCAGATATGCGTTTGGGTTGGATATCGACTCAACATACACCGCCTTGACATCATCAGTCAGTTCTTTTTCAAGTTTTTCGGGGTCGAGCACTGCATCTGTCAGCTTTATCTTTATGCCAAGTTCGGGGAACAGTCTGTCGAAAGCATCGATAGTGCCGCCGTATAGGTAGGGCGATGCCAGTATAGTGCCGCCCTTAGATGCAAGGTTCAGCAGTGTGTAGGTTATAGCCGCCATGCCCGAACCTACCGCAAGACCGTTCTTTGCACCGTCAAGGGCTTTTACACGCTCGGTAAAGTAGTTGACGGTGGGGTTGCCCACGCGGGTGTAAAGGTAGCCTGCTTCCTTATAGGTGAAGAGATTCTGCGCATGCTCGGTATCTCTGAAATCATAAGCGGCTGTCTGGTAAATGGGTGGCGATATCGCCTGATTGTTGTCGGCTGGGCTGTAGCCTGCCTTTATCTTTCTGGTATCAAATCTGAGTTCTGCCATGTTTATCATTTCCTTTCGGTTTGTGATTTATGATAATCCCTTTAGCACACTGCCGCAAAGCGCTGTATAACAAGGAAACATTGTGCTGATGTTATCTTCCCCCCGCATGCGGCAGGGGAAGATGACCGCATACTATTTCAATTTTCGATATAATTCAGTGTGTCAGCGGGATAACCATATTTTGGTTTGACTATAGTTTAGCCGAAAAGTGAGAAAAGGTCAACATTGAACTGTGACAACGTTTGCACCGAAAGGGCAGCACAGCGCTTTCAAGCAGTGGCAAAAGCCGCATACACAGCACATAAAGTCCGCCAAAGCAGTGTTTTACGGCAATATATGACAACGTTATCACCGCGTTTTTTGCGTATATCAGCGCATTACACTGCATCGGTGAGTGCATTTTCCGCTAAGTCATCACATGGGATATAAGATAACGCTGTCACATAAGCCTTGTGCTATAGATGTATTCTATAAGGCATTCTCAAATATCCCTGTATGATCTCAGGCAAAAAAATGCTCTCCGCAATGTTACGGAGAGCATCTTTCAAATATATGGGGTACATATCAAAGTTCTGTTACAAGACCTGTCACAAACTTCTGTATCTGCTGTGCATCTTCGCTTGTAAGACCGTTATCGCCCACAACATCGGCATTCAGCTTGCCCTGTTCGCTGATAGCGGAGTTATAGGGGTCTGCGAGATACTGCACAACGAGTATCGCATCGAAGAGGTCTGCCTTGCCGTCGCAGTTTGCATCGCCGCGCACGCCGACTTCCTTTACAGGTGCAGGCTCTTTGTACTCGGTGACGAATGCTGTGTAGCCCATTACTGAGCCCATCATGCCGTTTGTGCCAAGTGTAAGCGATGAACCTGCCTTAAGGTCGATAGCGTAAACATCGAAAGGCTTTTCGCCATCGCCGTCGGTCACGCCCAGAATATAGCCTGTCTTTGTGAAACTGCCCAGCCATGCGGGAAGTGTCACATTTCTCTGATCCATAGCCACGTAAACGGTGATATCCTTAGCGGCAGTCAGCACTGCAAGGTCAGCATCGGTCTTTTTGGAGTCGCATGCTGTAACGATATGCTCTGCGCCTGAAAGTATATCGGGCAGTGTTGTGATGGTGAAATCACGGTCACCGAAAGCCTTTGCGCCAACGTATGTGTAGCTGTCGAGCGACCAGTATTCGCCGTAAGTTTCGTCCTTGACAGTCAGCTTGCTGATAAGAGTGCTCTTAAGG
>NZ_ADKM02000113.1 GCF_000178155.2 Hominimerdicola alba 8 | reverse complement strand
AAAGTCGGGTGGATTATTCCCGACGATGGAGTTAATAGACTAAAAACGCCCTATTTTCAAGCCTTTCAAGCACACGGCACGGTGTTTTGACACCAATCTGACACCAAATTTTTGAGAATTGCGAAAAGGGTCTTGGTATAACAGAAAAAATAACTCCCGAAGTTGACTTTTGGTGTCAGCTTCGGGAGCTATTTCATATGTATTAGTTTTCGTCTGCAATGTTCACTATCTTCTTGCCATGTTTCTCTGCATATTGTATCGTGCGGTATGCTCCGTCCCCGCCCAACAACCCCCCCCACCAAAACACAGATCCCAGAGCCGTAGCTCGGGGATCACTCATATTGCTTTACAGATTTTCTGCACAGATTCGTTCCAAAGCAGAAGTTCTTCAAGTATATCGGGATTGGTCAAAAACTCCATGCTGGGCAGAACTGTCAGCAGCAGTTCAAAATATTTGAAAACATCAAGTCCGTTTGCTTTTACAGTTTCTACGATACTGTAGATATCAGCACTTGCTCTAGCACCTTTAGGCGTGTCGCTGAAAAGCCAGTTTTTTACGCCCGATGGTAAACGGACGTATCGCATTTTCAGCGGCATTGTTCGAGATCGCACAGTCACCGTCTTTGAAGTAGATTCCGAGAAAATCCCATCTCTTGAAAGCATACTCAAATGCCTTTCCAAGCTGCGTTTTCGGAAGAACTGTCGGTGCTATCTTTTCAGCCCATGACCAGAAAGCCTCAAACACAGGCTTTTTCTGCGTCAGACGCTTATTGTATCTTTCTTCACCTGTCAGGCTGTCAAGTTCTGCTTCTATTGAAAACAGCTTGTCACAGTAGTTTCTCGCTGTCTTGGCGATGCTGTTACCACTGTCCACAATGATCGCTTCGTGAAACTTTCTGCGAACATGAGCCCGCACATATTACGAAAAAGTTTACTATCTGTGCAGGCAGACCAATCTGAAAACCTTACAAAGAAAATGGCGCAGATAAGCCGATTATACGCACATATCTTATAACGATTGCGAGGTTCGATGATATGATGATCGATGCACTTTACAACTACCGCCAGGGCGATATTCACTCCGCTGAGTTCTCGGACGAGTTTAACGCTCTCTGTATTCCGTTCGAGGAGTCGCTGAGCGAAGCTCAGCTCACCACCTTCCACAAGTTACTTGACTGCGTTAGCGATACTGCCGCCGCTGATATGAGAGCTGCTTACAAGGTCGGCTTCAAGGACGGTTCAACTATGATTCAGGAAATTCAAGAGTAACAGACTGTATTGTAACTAAAGTAAATGGGATATGTCTACTGTGGCAACCACAGAAGGCATATCCCTGTTTATTTCTATGTATAGAAAACCCAAAACCCGAAATTTTATTGGGTTTGGGGTATGTGTATGGTTTTTGCAGATCAAAGTTCCCGCAGGGTAAACTCATTTTTATGAAAATCCAACATTCCTTCGTTCCGCAGCTTGCTTAGCTCGTTGGACATAGCACTTCGGTCTACCGAAAGAAAATCCGCAAGCTGTTGTCGGTTAAATGGAATAGAGAATGAATTGCTGTTATGACGTTTTGCTTCATCTGAAAGGTAGGACAGCAGTTTTTCTCTTGTGGAACGCTGAGACATATAGCTGATTTTTTGTACAAGGCTTTTATTCTTATCTGAGATCGTGTAAAATATATTTTTTATCAGCTGAGTGTGAAAGGGGCAAGCAGAGGGACACACGGTCAGTATTCGGTCTATATCAAAAAAGAGGACTACGCTTTCTTCGATAGCAACAACATCGTTCATTAAAGTTCCACTGTTTGGTACAATATAGGCTTCTCCAAACATTTCTCCTGGACGTATCTCATTCAATATATTCAGGTTGCCCCAATAATCCTCTTTCTGAATGTGAAGTCTGCCCACAGCAAGGATCATCAAACTGCGGATATACTCACCTTGCCGAAAGGCATACTCTCCCTTGTTATACTCCCGAACCTGAGCGTTCAGACAATGGAGCATAGATAGAATGTCATTTTCCCCAACACCGGAGAATAGCTTTGTTCTTTTCAAAAGAGCTGCATATTTTTTCATAAAACCCCTGCTTTCGTTGTAAATACAACAGACCTTTTTCTTCTATTGTACTATAATATCATTAGAAAGTCAAGAACCACAGTAACTTTTTTGATAAATGTTTTGAAAAAATATAAGGAGGCAGAACGTATGGATAAGCCAATGCGCAGGTCTGATCGGCAGCTGACAGATGAAGAAACACTTCAACTGTTCCGTGATGCGGAATACGGTGTGCTGTCAGTAACAGATGAAAACAATATGCCTTATGGTGTTCCTATGAGCTTCGCACTAAGTGATAATGTGATTTATTTTCATTGCAGTGCAGCGGGCGGCAAACGAATATCCGGCATGCCAGCAAAGAGAAAAAAGACCCTTAACAATAATAGAGAGTAACTTAAACAACTAAATCGAAAGCGGTGTCACATTATGGCAAAGATCATCAACCTAAAGAAAACAGTACACGATCTTGTTAAGGAATATCCGGAAGTCAAGGATATCATGCTTGAACTCGGTTTTACGGAGATCACAAAGCCTGCAAAGCTGCAAACACTCGGCAGAGTCATGACTATTCCAAAGGGTGCAGGAATGATGAAAATTCCTATGGAGACTGTCATTAATGCTTTTGCAGAAAAGGGCTTTGAGGTCATCGGTGCTGATGAGGTATCGGCAGAAAAAGCTGAAAGCGATGAGCCTGTAACAAGCCCTGTTGCTGATGAGGATATACGCATTGCTCACCCAGCACAAATCGGTATAATTTGCAAAAAACTATTGCAATGGCAGCCGATTTGCGCTATGATTATAGTATAGCAAGATCGGCTGTCGATTGCATAAATCGGAGGTCGATAAACATGAAAAAGAAAGTAACAAACAACGGTGGAGTGACTGCGATCTATGTCCGCCGTTCCGTAGCAGACAGGGATAACAATTCGCTGTCCATCGAATCGCAGAAGGAGGATTGTATCAGAAATGTAGGCGAGGATTGTGTGTATCGCCTGTATTGCAATAATGGATTTTCCGGAAAAGATACTGAGCATAGACCAGCATTTCAGCAGATGATGAGCGATGCCCGTGAAGGTCTTATCAGCAGGAGCGTTGTGAAAAAGTATGACCGTTTCAGCAGAAACATGAGAGAGTATCTCAACATCACGGACTAGCTTGACCGCTATGGCGTATTCGCTCACAAGGATAATGACGGAAAGACCTATGTCAAGGTCGGCTATCATGAGGGACTTGTTAACTCCAAAACTTGGCTTGCCGTGCAGGACAAAAAATCCCATAACCGAAAGTTCCCGAACAACGGCAAGGCGAAAAGATCATGGCTTGTGGGAATGTTGAAGTGTCCGCACTGCGGTTACAGCATTCAGCTCAACATTCAGCACAATAAGGAGAGAACTAAGACTTGGCGGTATCTGATCGACTTCGGTTTCTCCACGGCTCAGGGGTGCAGAAAGCGTACTCTGAAAACAAAGCTCGACGATGTGGAAGAAGCCGTGTATATCGCTATGTGCGACAAAATAAAATGCCTTGAGGTCGCAAGGCACGAAGAAGATACTCCCTGATGCCGACGAGGTACTGTTCGCCTACATTCAGAAGCGTATCAAGGAGTTCCACAAGGCAAAATCCAAACTGGAAAGCAAGCTCCAGATGAAAAGCCGTAAGCACAGGGCTATTGATACGAAGCCCCTGAAGGAGCCGCTGAAAAATTGGGATAGCCTGACGATAGATGCCAAACATTAAATCGCTGTGATGATGATCGATGCGGTCTATGTGTCCGATGAGGACGGTATTCACATTCAGTTCTGCATTTGATCGGTGCAGAAATTCAAGCAATTTATATGTAAGGCTTTCAGACAGGCAGACTTATAGTGAGGTAAAGTAATTGCCAGTAGGGTATAGTTTACATTATTTGGAGCTGATGAGGCGGTTACTATAGCTCTAGAATTTTTTATCATCGTGTTTATTATAGTCGATCTCAACGCCTTTGGCTTTCAATGACTTCTCGATATCCGCTGACAATGCACCTTCATATACTGTCAATTTTTTTAATGCAGGCATATCATTAAGAAAAGAAGGATCGTCAATATCACAATGCAAAACGAGTTTTGGCAAATTCTTACATTTACTCAGCTCTGATATTCCTGTTATTGATGCTTTTTCTGTTTCGTCCACGCCATGATCCGAAACATAAAGAAACTCTAAATCATCAAGTTTTGAAACACCGGCAAATGAAAATTCTCCACTTCTTACATCAATCACTACTTCTTTTAATTTGCGGCAATTCCATATTTTTTCAGAATTAACAGCAAAGTTAGAAGTGATGTATAATACTTCCAGATCTTTTGATCTTTCTATAAACGAACCGTCAATATTATTGGAAATTATGCTGAAAAACTTTAAATCAGGAAAAGTTTCAAGTTTTTCAAAATCCACAACACGAACATCAGCACTTGTAAAATCCAGGTTCAATTTTTCTAGTCCGGTCATACCATTCAGACAAGAAAGGTCTGTTCTGTATGTTCCTACTGACAATCTTTTAAGCCTTACAAAATGAGAGATCTTATCAAGTTCTTTTTGATCCAGAATATATGGTTTTAATATTACCTCTGAACTGTAAAGCCAATACCTTTCCCCATCAATATAAATGATCGGAAAAGCGCCAAATATCAGGCGTGTACCAAAAACAAAAATAAAAATGCACGTTATCACACAGATAAAAAATTTATATATAGGCTTGATCTTCTTCATCACTGTTCCTCCAAAGGCTGTTTCACCAAATCAGCATAAGTATTAAAAGGTTTTACTTCACATCTAATTTGTTCAATAAAACCTGTGTCATGATCATAGGTAGGACAACCGGGATAGGTTTGTTCTTGTATATAGCGATGGTTAATCGCATAAGACAGAGTATGTCACGAAAAGGCAATTGTCTTGATAACGCCTGTGCAGAAAACTTCTTTGGATTACTCAAGACAGAATTGTTGTACTTACAGGATTTTACATCAATAGAACACTTCATATCCGAGCTTCACGCTTATATAGAGTGGTACAATACGAAACGCATTAAGCTCAAACTTGATGGTATGTCTCCTGTCGAATACAGACTCGCTGCCGCATAACAAAAGCGACCAAGATTTCTCTTAGTCGCTTTACATAAGTTTTCTTTTAAAAGTTTGTCTAACTTTTTGGGGTCAGTTCACTTTGCATGTCTCTTTATTTTTTGTTATATTAAGGAGCTAATGTTTTTTTACTGCTTAAAAGCCCTACATAACCTCATAAACAACTACACCGGAAAATCGTAATTGGTGTAAATTTGGTGTAGGATTGGTGTAGATAATTTAGACTTACTTATTTCTTAAATTTCTCAATAACACAGCTATGCCCCTTGCTGTCATCATAGCTAATGCCAACAAGAATGATCTCATCGGTATATCCTGAAAGCGCTCCTGTATAGCGCTTTTCTTTTATCTGTTTGATCGCAGTATCTGCCGACTTATCATTCTTCAGTTCAATTATCATTGCTGGTTTATCGATATTCTGATATGGCAGCAGAACGATATCTGCAAAACCCTTCCCTGTCGGCAGCTCTCTGATGATCTTGTAATATTTTCTTGCAGAATAGAATGCCAGTGAAATAACGCAGCTGAGCGAATTTTCGTTGTTGTACTGAAGTATTGAGGTGTTGTCCTCATGACATATCTCAACGCCTTTAGCAACTTTTTCTGCATTACCGTCAATAATATCCTGTATCAATTCATCTGACGCACGTATAGCCTTCATAACAGGCTCCCAACCCTTGTCCTCAATGCAGTTGATGAATTCCTGCTGGACTTCTGCATTGGGGATCCATACCAAACCTCTGCCCAAAGCATTTTTTCCAAAGGCTTCGTAGGTCAGATAGCCAAGATGTACCAGAAGCGTTATGATATCATCAGCTGATGCAAATGTGGTCATATCGTTCTGGAATTTCGCTGTGTTGACCTCTATCTTCTCTCCTGCTATCATTCGAGTGACCTTGTCGTGCAAACCGTCAAAGTCAGCCTGAATGTAGACTTTCAGAGCCTCATAGGTCTCAGTGGAAGTCCAGTAGTTGCTGATCTTTTTAGCTCTTATACTTTCAACGACCGAACGAGGATTATATATAGAAATACCATCAACACAATAACCATCGTACCACTGTTTCAGGTCATCAAAAGAAGCGGAGTACTTATCACAGAGCGAAGTTACTTCATCATCTGTAAAGCCCGTAAATTCGGCATATCTGTTGGTATCAGTTATAGAGATTTCGGTGAACATATTGAGTGCGGAATGCTCTCCGTATTTCTTTATGGGCAGAATACCAGTCATATACGCAAGTGCAACATAGCTCTTATCTTTCAGAAGATTGCGCAGAAAATTAAGGTATTCGGTCTGATCGTTCTGTGTATATTTCTTTATTCTGAAAACACAGTCCCATTCGTCGATAATAAAAACGAAAGGTACTTTTGTTTTGGTGAAAACATCCTGAATAGTCCGTGTAAGCTTGGTTTCATCAAAAAAACGCAAATCAGAAAACTCATCAAGGATATCAAACAAAAGCGTTTTTTCAATTTCAGCGATCATATCCGAAATAGTATTGTTTGTCGAAAAATCTACCATATTTATATGGATAACATTGTACTTGTTCAGATGCTTTTCAAAGTTGTCATCAGAAAATATTTTTAACGGTGCAAACATATCCCTTGAATCACAGCCTCTGCTGTAATATGCGGTCAGCATATTGGCCGCCATCGATTTTCCAAAACGTCTGGGACGACTGACGCAAACATATTTCTGCTGTGTTCTTACGACGCTGTTTGTAAGTGCTATCAAGTTTGATTTATCAACATATATCTCTGAATTCAGAGCTTCCTGAAAATCAATGTTATCAGGATTGAGATAATTGCCCATGTTACCGCCTCCTCAAATACGTCTATGGCTTATATTATAACACAGATGGCCTGAAATGTAAAGGGGCGCCTCACCCTTTACATTTGTAGAGTTATAGATGAATATTTACAAAATCTAACTCAGCATTGTTAGGTATAGAAGCTATGATTGATGAAATCCCGATTTGGTGTAATTTTAACTGACTATCCCTTTCCCTCATCACCAAATACACTACATCATTAAAATCATGCAAGCCACATAACTTGGCTTTTCACAACGTTGCAATCCAAAATTATTCCAAACAAATCAAAAATGATATTCTATAATAGACATAACGATTACGCAAAAAGGTGGTTTTCCGTTATTTTAGGGTTAAAAAAACAGCATTCAGCGTAGTGGATTTCGCTACGAGATTTGATACTGAGGACAAGTGCCGGGAACATTTCTTTCAGCTTCGATTTCCGCACGGTTTATTATTTCAAATAAGCCGCACACTAGATGGAGATCTATTAAGTTTCTGAGAGTAATTTTTTGATCTTATCAAGAGCAAGTTCGCATTGCCTGACACCATCATTATAGGTTTTTTGCAATAAAGCAGGGTCATGTTCGATCAATCCGGCTTCGCACTGATGACTGGGTCTTACAACAACAACTTCTCCGGCTCTTTCCTTTTGTTTTATGTAGTCCATAGTCCTGTTATATATGATATGCCGATGTCTTATCGCCCCGAGAAAGAGCGGATATTTTTTTTGATACCACAGTTTTGCCCAGAACATATAATTTGCGGGCCTCATCTGATATCCGTAAGGCTTTGTGAGTATTATTACGTTATGAGTATAACCCTGCTTTTCAAAAAAACGTATCGGTATCGAGTCTGTTATCCCGCCGTCAAGATAGCTCTTATCGTATATTTCCACACGCCTTGACAGCACAGGTACTGAGGCTGAAGCTCTGAGCCATGTTATGTCCTCCAGCAAACCGTTACGACAGCGATGATATACTGCTTTTCCTGTTTCAAGTTCTGTTGCGGCACACCAGAACTCCATAGGATCATTCTCAAATTCCTTGTGATCAAACGGATCAAGTTCATAGGTAAGTTGACGATAACAGAAATCTGCTCCGAATATATCGCCTGTGAACAAAAATGATCGGACACTGCAATATCTGGGATCTTGGCAGTATTTTTTGTTAAAGCGAATGGCTCTTCCAATCTGACCCGACTTTATATTCGAGCCGAAAATACCACCTGCCGAAACACCTATCGCTCCGTCAAACTTTATATTATTCCGCATAAGAACGTCAATAACACCGGCTGTAAAAACACCGGTCATACCTCCGCCCTCCATTATCAGTCCCGATCTCATATCGTTCACCTGCTTCTTTAAATAATTGCTGTATTAGTATTGTTTATTCTTTTTGCCGGAAACATCCATTCTGCGTCCGTATAGATACTCTACTGATATGTGAGACAAATGAGCAAAGCACGTAAGGGCTGTCATTGCGACCACTTCCAGTATGATAAGATCATTTGTCAGCACCTTGTGATAACATATAAACATAACATTCGCAAATGAAAATATACTTCCCATCGCAATACATTTTTTGCCATAGATGGTAAGCGCATTTTTGCTGGTTTCCCGACATTCATCCCCCAGAAGTATGCAGGCAGACAGCCCGATCAGAGCCAGATCAATGCCGTTAATAATGATGAAGTATGGATAGAACAGCTCTGACATATACGCCAGCGAGCTAAGGAAGAAGAACATCAACTTTATCCACTTAGTGGTATTTTTGCTGTAAAAACGGAATATCTTATCGAATATCTGATAAAAGTATAAAAGGCATATCAGAAGGTGAATGGGAATAAAAAACGGAAAAAAGCCGTTGAACAGGTCATGGTCACAGTCTGTCCAGGGATTGTGTATCCATCTTAAAATTATGTCCGTCAGGATGATAAGCCCTCCGAACGTATAGCATACATATCTGAAATATTTTTCCTGCTTGTGTTTATCTATGTTTTCTTTCAGCGAGTTGAAAAACGCATTCCCCGCAGAAACTTTTCCGTCAGGTTCGGACTGTGTACTGTGGGACGAGCGCTCATAGGCTTCGATATAGTCTGATATATATATGTCCAGTGCATCCTTTACATTCCTGTCAATGGCAGCGCTGCTGTAATTTATGAATGCGTGCGCGATAAAGTCATGAGCGATCTCATATTGTGTACGGCTGTCTTTGACGGAAGGTTTTATCAGCTGGAACTCTGTCAGTTTATTATAGGTATCATAAAGGATACCTGTGCCGTTTTCCCTGAACTGATCTGCAAAAATGCCGATATTCACCTCTTCGGTCTTCATTGAGATCTGATGCAGCCTTGCTTTGGAAAGAATATACATGATCCTCTGGGCATTAAAATGATCTCCGGTCGCCAGAAGCTGGATATCAAAATATCGTTTCAGTATCTCCTGTTCTTCCAGTTCAGCATATTTCTCAATGGCATCTTCGGAACCTCGTTTTTTCATATCAAACTCGATCATGTGAAATATTATCTCTTGCTCGATAAGCGGTCTGTCCTTGTACTTGCTATACAGCAGCTGAACTCCTTTATCACCAAAGCATTTGCTGCACTTGCCTTCTATACTATTGCTGTTCATGTTTTGGTTTTCGCAATAGATCAATGGTATCTCCGTTCGTGCAGACCCGGAGATCCCATCGCCGATGGGGTCAAGAATATGGATGTTGTGGGGATTTTTGATATAATCATTATCCCACTTTGTGTATGTAACATTCCTGACGCTATCACGCAGTATGATATGATCCCTGCCTTCTCTGATAGGTCCGACAAGTTTTCGCAGCAGCCCATAATGCTTATACTCATCACTATGGATAGGATCTGAATGAATATCATTAAGGTCAAATTTCAGTAAAAACTGTGAAAGATATTCTTCCCTCAAAGAAACGATCACAGCAGTGTTCTTCTGACACAAGCCGGCAATAAAATCTTTGACCTGCTGTTGGGATGTAGGATCAAGAAAAAAGTATCGCTCAAATTGGTCAAGGATAAATACTATTTTTTTCTTGTCATTTACCATTCTGGTGATCTCTGCAGCAGGATCGGTAGTATCAAAGCTTTCTTCCAATGCTGAAAGCAGCGTTTTGTAATCTCCTGAGAAATTATAGATCAGATGTTCGTTGTCATTAGCATAGCTGTTCATAAAAAAAGAGAGAATGGTCGATTTTCCGCAGCCGCTTTTTCCTGTTAAACATAAAAGCTGTTTTGCGCGTTCCTGCGGAAATATGGTGTTTTCGAGCAGAGTCTCGATATGGACAACTTCGTCTTTTCTGCTGATAACATCCATTGATCTGTTGCTGAGTTTTTCATCTGAAAGGTCATGCAGTCCGAGAAAGTGGAAATTATTGGTTCTGCGGTAAGGCTGTATCTTGGGCTTACTGAGCCGAGTATAGTACATTCCTATACCGAAAATGAGAGCCGCAGTGATCAGCAATATGAATAAATATTTTAGATTTGGCATATCAATAAAGAATAATTGCAAAACACTTGCCGCAAGCAGTGCCACACTGCCGTGCCAGATAACAGCAAATTTTTCATTGCCCAGATCATAGGAATTACGATGTAGATTTTTGTTCCTCTTTATGGCTTTTTCTATGTCATTCATCTGTATCATCGTCCTTTTCGTCCCTGAAGTATGAGGATAAATATTCCTGCTCAATCTTTTTTATCTCTTTATCGGCAGGGTAATATCCACCTTCCAGTGCAAGATAATAGAAGTGCTTTGCTTTTATGATATCGTTTTGCTTTTGGTAGATCTTAGCAAGTTCATACGCCGCCTGCGGAACAGGCTCTTTGCTGAAATACGCTTTTTCATAATTTTTGATGAGGTCAGACACATCTGCCGTTTTCTTTTCATCTGCCATCAGCTTTGCATAGTTGTAAGCTGCAAAAGGCAGTTCATCACTTATACTCTCAAAAAGTGATTTTGCTTTTTCAACGTCCTTTGTCACTACTTCGCCTTTTCCCGTAGCATAGTAAAATGCAACAGCATTCACAGCAGGAACATATTGTTGCTTTGCACTCTCCGAATACGATTTGAATGCATCTTTGTATGCTTCTTCCTTTTCTTTGATGACACCCAGTCTGTAAAGTGCCGGCGCATAGCCTATATTCTTTTTTTCTCTATACAACGCATCTGCTTTATTATAGTAATAAACAGCTGCATCGATATAATCATGAGCGTTCTTTATTCCTGGCAATTCTTTTATCTTTGTATCTGCCGCATAACCGGAACTATATGAAAGATACACATCGTCAGCGCATTTTTCAAGTATATCCGCAATATTATAGTAAGCAGCGGGAAGCCCTTCTTCGGCTGCTTTCAGATAGATATCCAAAGCTTTGGCTTTGTCCTTATTGATAAGAAAAGTACCTATCTCTGTCTTGAGTGCAAATTCATTTTTAGCCGATACTTCGCCTTCCTGTATCCTTCTCTTTGTCTCGGTATCACTGTCCATTTCGGCATAGTAGTTTTTTGTGCTGTTAAGAAAAACATTCACCAGCCTGAAAAATGCCTCGCCAAAATAGCCTATCGGAACAGTTACCCCGTTCGCTTCTGTGGCTCTGATCAATTCGGGAGGAAGGTCATCCGGCCTTGAGTAATTGTGCTTTATCAGGGGGATCATGTGTCTTCCGGATTTCAGAGCGAGCCTTATCTCTTTAGCAAGCCAATCCTCATTTTCAATAGTATCCTCATCGATCCTCACTTCATCTTTTACACCTTTAAAACAGTCAGCTGACAAAACAAAAATAAAATCCTTGCAGTTTTCGATCTCTTCTGTTATCCTTTTAACATAGCTTGCGTCATCTTTGAGCTGTTTAACATCGAGGAAGACCCTATACCCCATGTTTTTCAGCTCTTCTGCGAAAAAAGCTGAAAGATCGTCACCTCCGTCTCTTTTATAGCTGATAAAAATATCGCAGTTATGGTCTTCAAATTCGATATTATCTAGTGTATTGATATTCATTATTCTCCCTCGTTTCATTTTTGCTTTGACGGACAAATCATAAATTCTATCTGCTAATGGTAATATCAAAAAGTGCTGCCGGTCCTCTTATATATGTGAAAGATGGGATCGCTTATCAAAATGGGTGAGACTGATATTGTCCGTTCACTGTTGTTTTGAAAAAGGTTTATATAGTTTGCTGAATACTTCACCATTGATTATCCTGCCGCAATCATCAGGATCGGGGCGATACTCACCGTCAACTAACTTTGCTGTCACGAGTACATAGTCACCATCGCCATGCTCTATACCGGAACGGTTGCCATGCAGAACTGCTTTCTCTCCATAATCCACTTCCAGCGTAAACTGAGTACTTTTGGGGATCAGAATGGCTGCATACACAGTATCAAGTTCAACTGTGTCAACCTCCACAGGTTCGGAAGTGATTTTTTCAGGATCCACTTTATATTTCTTTATTGCTTTCTCTCCGATCGGCCACATTTCACCTGCGATCCCGGTAACAACATAACCGTTAGTGCCGACCTTTTCGCAGGCATCTTCCAGACAATTGTAAACAACACCGGGTGTTCCCGCAACATTATATACTTGATTCGGATCAGCGATCTGTATCTTTGCCCGATAAGATCTGTTGGTATAAAACTTCCATGAAGCGGTATCTCCGAGTATCCATTGAATGTTCTCACTAATATTCATGTGATCTTCTCCTTATGTTTGTATATATGATTTTCTTTCATTATAGCACGAACAGCTGCATTTTACAATAGTTTCAATTTATCTTTTCCAAAAACACTTCTTATAGACCTATTTACAGAGTATATCTAAGAAAGAGGACACATGATGCCATTTGAGAGGTAGTTGTGTGGATAACAGGCTTTTTCGTCCTCTTAATTGGCAGTGTCATAAACTTGCTATTATAGTTTTTTGCAAACCACCTGTTTATCGGGTGGTTTTGATTTTTTTGAATAGAAATAACAATACCAAGGATATGCCTACTCTGAGAGACTATAAATGATACCGTGCAGGATCCCGCAGCTGTAAAGCCAATTATATCATCTGCTGTCTTGAGGACGATGAAGCAAATCTGATCGCTACAAAAACGCTAGCTTCAGAATACAAAGCACCGAGATCATAGGATATTTCAGTACGAGTGGCATTGCTCCTGCCGGAACGAACATGATCGATCCTGTCACCAGACAAGATGACATTGACAAGTCGCTTTTGACACTCGCTTTCTATATACAATACTATTATGTCAGAAGCGGTAACGATAAAACAAGCCCGAATGAGATCAAGGCAGGTTTCAAGGATATGTATAACTTAACATTCAAAACAGCTCAAAGAATAGTCTTTAAGCTGTTTTGAAATCAGATAATTCAAATATTAAGTTACAATATTCAGCTTACAAGCCTTATGCACCGAATTGAGAATTTATAAGATCGGTGAGACAGTAATCTTTGCATATTACTTTCCCAATCTCTGCTTTTTTCTCGATCACAGCATTAAAGAACATAATCATACCATACATCTTGATATTATTCATATAAGTAGTGTCAGCACCGATCTTGTCACCGGGTTCTACGGTCGAAAGCAGGTTACTGATAAACTCCGACGGTTCGTCAGAGTCACTGATATTCTCAATGTCGCAGAAAAAGTCATTGCATATAGCATATTCATCTATCTTGGCGATCAATGCTTTTTCAAGAATACCTTCCTTATTTTTCTCTTTTATGACAAAAATTCTGACTGTATCAAAGCTAGGCACATTTTCAAACAGTGATCTGAGATGACTATCTATATCGTTTTCTATATCATCAACTTCATCGGGAGCCGGAACTGAGACATAGTATTTATGTATCGTTCGTGGAACATTGCTGAGGAGACACTCTTTGAGACAACTCAAAGCATTGGTAATGTTCCGTGACAAACTCTCGTATGTCACGGTGCCGGTATCTACTCCAAAACATTTCAATCTTTCCTTATGATCCTCGTTCAAGTCATCATCCAGCGTTTGCAGCGGAATCGCATGACACACCCTGTTCCTGACCAGTTTGAGATAAAGGAAAAATGCCAGGAATCGCTTGAAAAATGAAAATTTGCTGTAGTCAATATTCAGCCTGAATCCGTCCAGGTTTCTCCTCATATGTTCGGGATACAGATATTTTATGCCCATTATCTTCTGGCTTATAGTGTTTTCTTTATCATACATCAGAGAATCTTTGAAGAAATAGCGTATCGAATCCATAGAATTTGAGAGTTTTTCCCTGAACTTGTCCATTGTCAGTGAAGAACAATTATGGTAGATGAACTCTGTCAGCTGGCGCACGCCATCGTTCTTTTCGGGAAATGAATAGAGGATATCGATCCCTTCAAACGGTATTGTAAGACCTTTTTCTTCCATACCCTTTTCAAACCACTTGATAATAACTATGAAATCCTCAATATACAGGTTTTTGCTGTCATTTCCCGTTTCACCTTTCAGGAAATTTACAAGTAAACTTTTAAGTTCCTTTTCTTTGGGAATATACATATCCCTGGTCATGCGCGTATAGAACAGTTCAACCTCAGGTGCCAGCGTTGCATTTGTGAAACTTGAAAAATCGCACTGAACTATTTTATTCCTGACCAGCTCCTTCGGAAGCACTTCGGTAAACAGAACAAGGCTTTGCGTGGTCCATTTCCAGCTGAGACAGCATTTGATATACACCATCGAAAGAAGCTGCGGTTTGGAATCTCCGAATACAGATCTCAACTTATCACATACTAACCCCTCGATGTTATCTGCTGCATCTGCATCATGTTCAAGTGAATCAAGAATGTTATAGATCTTATCGAGAGTAGGTTCAAGATCTTCTGTCTGACACAAATTAAGGTTCCCGGAAAAATGATCAAGCTGCTCCAAGAGCTCCGCCAAAAGCTTATTGCTTATCTTTTCGCCGAGTTTGTTAAATGTATCCGTTATTCCCGTATCCTTGAATTTACAGATTGCTTTATACAGTTCAAGATTGAGTGAGGTTTCGGAATGATCTGCAATTCCTTTTTCAGGATCAATGTGCAGTTTTTCGACTGTGTACCCATCAAACTCAAGACGCAACATGGTCATATCTAAAACATCCGAACCAGATGTTGATGTATCTGCAACTGTGACGAAGATATCTTCCTTCGGGACACCGCTTTCACCCAAAATTCGACGGACTTCGCTGAATAATTTCCGGTCATCTTTCTCGTTGTCTGAGATTTTAACGATTTCGACTTCAGGCTGTTTGATACCTGCACTTGCACTGATCTGCTCGATCTCCTCTATGCAATTAAAACAGTCTGTATGGAAAGATTTCTCTTTTTTCCAAAATTGCATTCTTGTTAAGAGATTTGCATTTGCAGCATTAGACGCGGAGATATCATAAGTCCGCCAAAAGATGATCAGCTTATCCGGAGCAGTTTTTTGCTCTTGAAGAATGTACCTCAAAAAGTTTTCTACTATTGCTCCTGCTGAGACAATTCCATTGTTACAGATGTCATAATTATTCGGCAGTTCGTTAATTATTGCACAGAATAAAAGGTACTTCATAAGACACAACTCCTTTAAAAAAAACTATTTTTCATCCGTTGAGTACATTATAAAGCAATCGCATTCTAAAGTCAATGCATAATTGTAAATGTTCAATCTATGTTAATCAATTATATCAATTTATTATTAATTTTAAACAAATTTGTTTTCAAATGCGCTCACTAAACGACAAGTGCTCTTCAAACTATAGTATTATAGTTCAGCATTATAATATTGACAATACTGTGTGTACAATAAAGTCTAAGATGTGAGTTTATGATATAAAAAACAGAAATTATAAATGCATATCATGCATCACGCTTTCCTTCCATTAAACCTGAGCAGCCTGACATATTTCACAAGATATACGGTATGAAGGCGCTGTATGACAAACAAAAAGAAACGATCGAGCGAGTGTTTACAGGCGCAAAAAAGCACTCGATGCGATTTACATATTTCAGAGGCTTGTCCCAGGTAAGCAAATGGGTCAGGCTTAAGTTTGCTGCCATGAATCTGAAAAAGTATGCGATACACCACTGGAGTATGGGTGTATATACTTAGATTATTACATTTTTTGATAGTTATTGGGTTTTTGAGAAATAAAAATTCACCCCATATCCGTGACGGGATATGGGGTTTTGAAACGAGTTGTACAGACGACGTATTGCCATCTGTATTCAACTGCTTCTTGTGAATTTATGGTAATCTATCGTTTTCGACTACAAATTTAGGATTGTAGTATGTTACTCCACCGTAATATTTGGCATTGCCGCTGAATTTTGTGGAGTAACCATAGTACGCACCGTTTGTCCACAGCGTGTCCATTATTGCAAAATGCAGATGAGTGCCATAATAGGAATTTTTGCCATAACCGGATCCTCCAACTACTCCTATCTTCGTGTTTGTATTTACAGACTGTCCATTTTTAACATTAACTGAAGAAAGATGTGCGTAGAAGGAGTAAACTGTTTTCCCGCCTATGTTATGCTTGATGATAACATACCTGCCATTTGCTCCGCTTGCAGAACTGGAGCAAGCGACTACCGTACCTGCCGCGCAAGCATAAACACTACTGTTGGTAGAAGTAAGATCGAGACCAAGATGGTAAACGCGTTCTGTTGTGTGACCGCTGCCGTACCTATTTTCGCTCCAGGACCAAGTAGAATTGTTGAAGCCGCGCCAAGAGCATCTTGCTCCTCTAAGAGGATACTCTACAACTGTACCAGGCTGAGGGTTATCGTTCCCGCTTATTTTGGCAGTATACTGCAGACAGATCCAACCATTTTTACCACTATAGTTTGTATATCCGAAGCCGTTGCACTCCTTGGTTATAGTTACAGTGGTGTTATACGGGATTGCGCCCATTTTCGAGGATTCAGTATTTGCCTGCGATCTCATGTTAAGACCAGCTTTGGTAGTAATCTTCACCTTATAATTTACGGATCTTTCATTATCAGAATTCCCTGTCTTAGTACAGTACTGCAAACATGCCCATCCTGTTTTGCTACCGTTAGTGCATTTGATAATTCCGTAACCCCATCCATTCTGTGTTTTGGTAACTGTGAACTGTGTTCCTTTAGTAGCTGCTCCAAGTTTTGAGTAGCCTGTTCCAGGACCGGATCTGATATTCAAACCAGAGGCGGTGTTCACTTTATATACCCCTGTACCGTTATCAGCTGCCGAAGCAGTGATTGAGAATGCAGAGAAGATACCGTATCCCGAATCAGGTGCTGTGACACCAAACCCCGAAGCGAACATCGTAGTTCCCAAAGCCAGCGAAACGATTGTTTTCTGAATGCTCATAATTATACCTCTTTCCTATAATTTTGCACAAATTGTGTATCTGCGCTTTATGGACTATAAACATTAGTTTTCATGGCCATATGCTTAACCACCACAGACTATATAAGTCCGCAAATTATAAAGAACACAAATCAGTGGCGGGGAGTCCTTACAACCATTTTAAACGTCCATTTATGTAGTGATATTGGATGTTTAAAAAAACTTTTTTCATCCATTGATCACATTATAACACAATCCCAAACGAGAGTCAAGATATAAGCAGAGATTTTCATTGTTTGTTAACTTAATTTCAATCAAATCACCTTTTTTATTATTGACAATTAGCGCCTAAAATATCAAATTAACTCATGTTGCAAGTCGCATCTTTTCAAACTCGCGTCGTAATAACTTAACATTTTATTATTGACAATACTGTGGCAATAGTGTACAATAAAGTCTAAGAGGTGAGTTTATGCTAGAAATATTAAAACCAATAGATGAGTATCCTGCATCACGTTTTCCATCAATTAAACCTGAGCAACCTAACATATTCCGAAAAAAAGCAAACGGGCTTAT
>NZ_ADKM02000114.1 GCF_000178155.2 Hominimerdicola alba 8 | reverse complement strand
TGCTTGTCGACTCACTTAAAGATGTGCTGGCACTATTTGAGTCGCTTACACTCATGGATGTGCTTGCACTGTCGGATGTCGACGTACTCGTTGAGTCTGAAAGACTCGTACTTGTCGATTCTCTTAATGACGTACTTGCGCTATTGGAGTCACTCACACTTGCTGACGTTGACGTACTATCTGATGTTGACGTACTGTCTGACGTTGACACGCTTGTTGAATCTGAAACGCTTGTGCTTGTCGATTCACTTAATGATGTACTTTCACTGTCTGACTCACTCGTTGATGTTGATGCACTATCTGATGTCGACGTACTCGTTGAGTCTGAAAGACTTGTGCTTGTCGACTCACTTA
The DNA here is from genome assembly GCF_000178155.2 of Hominimerdicola alba 8. Taxonomy (GTDB): domain Bacteria; phylum Bacillota; class Clostridia; order Oscillospirales; family Ruminococcaceae; genus Hominimerdicola; species Hominimerdicola alba_C. The sequence goes on along the minus strand of NZ_ADKM02000114.1, from coordinate 174 downwards.
AAGATGTGCTAGCACTATTTGAGTCGCTTACACTCATTGATGTGGATGCACTTTCTGATGTCGACATACTCGTTGATTCTGAAACGCTCGTACTTAATGATTCACTCATGGATGTGCTTGCACTGTTTGAATCACTCTCGCTCGTTGATGTTGACGCACTGTCGGATATTGATG
>NZ_ADKM02000115.1 GCF_000178155.2 Hominimerdicola alba 8 | reverse complement strand
CTGACTTATCATTTCAACGAAGGTTGTGAGAGCCGTAACATTGACGAGCAGATCAGGCGTGATCTCGGCTATGGTATGGCTGTCTGACCGAGAAAGGAGGTGGTTCTATGGCTGCAAAGAAGAATGTGGCGGTAACTCCTGCATTTACAGGCAGGAATGTATCGCTGTCTGAGATCTCTCAGGCAAGCGGTATCGGCATTGCTACGCTGAAAAAGGGGCTTATTGCCGGAGCTGTTGACTTCGGTTATGCGATCCCCTGCGGTAAAGGCGATCAGCATCGCTATTACTGCCCTGACAGGCTTGTGTATCTCAAGACCGGATATTTCAATCCGAACCCTGAGAAGCAGGACACAGACTCCGAAGCCGCTTGAAAGTCTGTAAACGACCTGTTTTACAGCTTTCACAGCGAATTTGAAGCGATCGTCATGGATATGCTCGGTGACAGGATAGACAGAAAAACGCTTGATACCGTGTTTCCTTCTTTTGACGAGCTTCAGGAGGAATATCACAATAGGCTCTATGAGCTGTTACGGAGAGGAGTGAAAAATCATGGCTAAGACAATTACCACACAGTATGGCGAGTTTCTGAACTACGATAATCTTGTGAGAATCGGTGTTGTCACAAATTGGGAAGATGCAGAGCCGGACGAGAACGGCATTGTTACGCCCGATTATGAGATGGTCGGCACTGACACCAGCGGCAATCAGATCCCGATGGGCAACTACAAGACACCCGAAGCAGCAGAAGCCGCCCTCGCAGACCTCCACAACTGGCTGTCTGCCGAAGCGTATGCCGTTTACGAGGTCAAGTCTGGCGGTGATGCGTAATGCCGTCCGACTATGAAAACGGTGCGAAGAAAACCATCGACATTTCGATCAAGGCGGAGAAAATGACCGCCGATGTGCTGAAATCGGCATTGCAGGAGTTTTTGTCGGGCAAGGCAGAGAAAAAAGGACGAATGACCTTCAAGCAGTTGCAGGAAAAGTCACCGTCCAAGCTCGACAGCATTGAGGTTTCAGACCGAAATATCGGTGATTTCCTGAAAACCGCACGAAAATACGATGTGGATTTTGCCCTGAAAAGAGACAAAAGCACCTCGCCGCCTACCTATCATGTTTTCTTTTCCGCTGCCAAAACAGAGGATTTCAAGAGAGCATTTTCGGAGTATGTCGGCAAGGGACAGGGCAAGACGCAGAAGCGTGGTGAGTTCACCCGTGAGCAGATGCACCAGCAGGCGCAGAAGATCAGGAACAAACCTCGCAAACAGAAACAGAGAGAGAAAACAAGGGAGAACAGACGGTGATCTATAACCACTTCCAGCCTGCACCCGTTCCACGGGCAAGGGGCGATGATATTTTTACGGCAGACTTTTGTGCCGATACCAACAGAAAGGAAAGGTCTGCAAATTGCAGATCGACACGAGAAAACTCAAAAAGCTGATCATCAAGGCTGTTCCCTATGTCGCTTTCTCTTATGTGGGCAACCTGATCGGCTTTGCGTACCGAACCGCTGAGGGTGACGGATTTCAGGAAAAAATCCTGCCTTTCATGAGCAATCTCGGTGTGGCATTTGCACGAATCTTTCCCAGTTTACACCCGTTTGATCTTCTTTTCGGCTTGGGTTTAGCGGGTGTAATGAGGGTGATCCTCTATGTCAAGTCGAAAAACAAGAAGAAATTTCGCCAGGGTGAGGAATACGGCTCTGCCGTATGGGGCGGTGAAAAGGATATTGAGCCGTATATGGACTTATCCTGCCCCGAAAACAATGTCATTCTTACACGGACGGAATCTCTTACAATGGGCAAGCCCTCTGCACCGAAGTTTGCGAGAAATAAAAATATCCTCGTTATCGGTGGTTCAGGCTCAGGTAAGACACGATTTTTCGTCAAGCCGAACCTGATGCAGATGCACAGCAGCTATGTTGTCACCGATCCGAAAGGCACGGTGCTTGTAGAGTGCGGTAAGATGCTTGAACGGGGCCGCCCGAAACGAGTTGACGGAAAAGTTGTGTACCGCAGAGACGATAAGGGAAACTATCTCAAAGACAAAAAAGGCAGATATATCCCTGTCTATGAGCCTTACAAGATCAAGGTGTTCAACACCATTGATTTTGCAAAGTCGATGCACTACAATCCGTTTGCTTACATCAGCAAGAAAAACCGTGAGAAGGACATTCTCAAATTCGTGGAAGTCCTTATCAAAAACACTTCTTCCTCTCAGCAGCCGTCCGGCGATGACTTTTGGGTGAAAGCTGAAAAACTGCTTTATACTGCGTATATTGCACTGATTTTCGCTATGTACCCCGAAGATCAATGGAACTTTGAAACGCTGATCGACATGATCAACAATTCGGAGTGCCGTGAGGACGATGAGGAGTTCAAGAACTGTATCGACATTGAGTTTGAGATCGTGGAGTGCTGGCTCAATGGCACAAAACACGAAGATCCCGAAGTCATGGCTGATTACGGTGACATCTTTGAAACGAAACCCGATGCCGAACAACGACGCTTGGGTGCATTTGCACTCAAACAATTCAAGGCGTATAAGCTCGCTGCCGGAAAAACGGCTAAGTCTATCCTTATTAGCTGTTCGACACGACTCGCGCCTTTT
>NZ_ADKM02000116.1 GCF_000178155.2 Hominimerdicola alba 8 | reverse complement strand
TTTACATTGGAACACGGGATACTCAAAGGGAAAGAATAATCGAATACCATAAAGGCGATGCCTTGCTTGATGCAGGACATCGCCTTTTATTGTCTTGATTATCTTTTCAACATAACTCTATTGTTATCCCTGGATTTCCTTAATCAAAGTTGCACCATCTTTGAAGCCGACCTTGTAAGCAGCTCTCATCTCAGCAGCGGCAGTCTCACTCACGCAGTCGAGGAGATTGTGGAAGGTTGTGAGCTGTGTTTCGGTCAGCGATTCCTCGAACGGGATACAGAGAGCATTAAACTCATCAGAAAACTCAGCAGAGTGAATTTCGCCCTGTCGGTAGTTGTAAAGTGCATCAATCATCGTACTATTCCTTTCAAATACAGTATTATCGGAAAAGACTGCATTGAAATCTTCGATAATTGGTGCTTACAAATATAAATAATGAAGATACTTTCATTATTGACGAGACAAAACTTGGTAAAAACGATTATGAAATCCTAAATATTGTTCTGAAGGATTATGATACAACATGTTTAGGCAGTGATATTAAGAATATAAAGAATAGAATGTTAAATGATCTTAATAGATTAATAAGATGTTTGGAAATATACTTGGAGGATTGTGTAAGAAATATTGATAAAAATTTATTGTCACTAGATATTTATGAGCTTAAGGTAGATAAAGTTATTAGTTTTAATTATACAGATACTTATTATCGATTTTATTCTGCAAAGCATAACAGCGTTGAATGTGATTATTTACACGGTAAATCAAAGTTATCAAAAGCTGAACCCAATAACATGGTTTTAGGAATAGACGAGTACTTATCTGGTACCGATAAGTTTACTAACCTTGATTTTGTAGAATTTAAAAAGTATTTTCAAAGGATTCATAAATCAACCAGCTGTTTATATCGTAAATGGTTAGAAGAGATTTATGATAAAAAAGATGAAAATAACGTTTATTTCTTTGGTCATTCATTATCATTAACAGATAAGGATGTTGTTTCAAGTGTTTTAATGAATCCATACATTAGAACGACAATATACTACAGAAACGAAAAACAGTATGCTGAGTTGATTACTAATATTGTTCGTATAATTGGACCTGAAGAATTAACTGAAAAAGTATATGGGGAAAAACCTTCTATTATTTTCAAAAAACAAAAAGATCTGATCGACAGGACAAAATCAGAATGGCAAATATTTTATGATAGATATTTGCTATGGAGAATTTATACTCTTAATAACAAGAAGATAATTGAACTAATAGAAAGAATTAAAAAAAATATAGAAATGAATAATATTGCTTACTTTTATAATCAAAGAAGTGTTATTGATTTATTTGATGCAATTATTAACAATATAGATATAGGAGATGTATCAAATCAGTTATTAACAATTGCAAAAGCACTATATGATCCTAACTCATCCGAAGAGTTTAGCTGGCATGAATGGAATGATTTTGGTTATTATGGAATAGTAGAATGCGATAATCGTGTCAAAAGTTTTATTAATTCAATCAATAATTATAATGAAGAACGCAAATTATATAGTATTAAGTCTATTTCTGATGATTTAAATGATTTATATAATCATATCAAACATGATAGTTATAGAGATAAAGAAATAGAAAAAATATTTGATCATCTTCTTGATAAATTCGATGATGAAGTAATTGATACAAATCTTATTTGGAAATGTATTTTTAAGTTATTACGAAAAATGAGTGAAGATTCTAGAGAAGAATTACTTCAAAGGAAATCAAATGATTCAAATATGATTATGAAAATACGAATCAAACATATTATTGATGTCTTAGATGAAGAAGCCTATTACAAATCAATGTATGAGGATGATATGTAATAAAACAGTTTAAAATATTAAGACAATAATGCGATATCATTGTGCGACAGATGTATAGTCAATTTCTTGTCAGATTGCCTAAAACTCGCAAAAGCGGGCTAACACATAGCTATGAGAGCTTGAACAATCTTACGAAAATATGCAAGCATATGGCGTGTGAAAGTGTAACTCTGTGGTTGTGCAGTATTGTCTTAAATTCGAAATTCTATAAATTAGATTAATAATGATTATGAATAAATATTAACACTTATCTTAAACACCCCCACAACCCCTTCCTCATAATAAACGATCTCAAACCCATTCCCGATATAGTCCCATTCCGAATACTCCTCCGTCTGATACCTGAGATCAAGCACATAATACTCCGCAGTCTGCTTTGTGCGTTCAAGCTCATATATCTCATCTCGCTGAGAAAGATTCGGCAGAAAGAACGTTGACGAAATAACGCTTGCATTATCGGGTATGAGCGAAAGCGCTTCGTCAATGATCTCACGCTGCTCGGTCGCTTCATCGTATGATTTGAAATAGTCTGAACGATGATAATACAGTCCGAAGAATATTACTACCGAACAGCACACCGAACATAGCAACAGCTTTGGATATTTCATTTCGGAACAATTTACAACTGCGAGGTATATCAGCAGCGCACCGCTTCCAAAGCCGTATTGAAATCCGATGTTGTACTGCCACTGGTAGTTTGTCATCAGATTTATCAGCAGGAACGGTATTATCAGAATAAAGCGCTTCGGATTTTTGGTGATGAACGGCATAAATCCCAATGGCAACAGCATTTGCAGAATGAAAATAATCTTTTCCTCGGTAAAGCTCTGATTTAGGACATAGACGGGATTTTTCAGTATAGCCCAAATCATTGTAATAAGGCTGTTGCTGCCGTCATAGATGTAATTGTTATATCTGCCTGTCATTACTCCGTCACCGTATTTTGCAAGAAAATGAGTGACGGTCAAAAAGTAAATAATTGAGAATATCAGGATTAATAAATTACTTTTGTAGTTTTTATCGGTAAACAAAAAGTATATGGAAATTACAGCAACATATACTGCTGCGTCCTCTTTTACCAAGAGAAGCAGTATGGCAAAAATGATTTTCGGTATAGTTTTACCCTTTTCGCAGAAATACATAAACCACAGCACCAACGGAGCAAGAAAATTATTCTCATGGATATATGTAAAGCAGCCGCCTGCAAAGCATGGGTAAAGAGTATATATCACCGCAAATTCACAGCAGGCAGGCTCGGTGAGCTTGTGATTCTTGCATATCAGCATGAGGGGTATAACTCCGCTGGCAACTATGAGAGCCTGCATTACAAGCAGCGTGCGCGGGTCGGGTATCAGCATATAGATGGGCAGGAGCAGATAATATATCGGCGAAAAATGCACCGCAAAATGACTGAGCAGACCGTCACGCTCACAGGTGATAAGGGGCTGTCCTGTCTCTTTCATATAGTAAAACATTTGCGAGAACAGCCCGAAATCAAAGCAGCTCGTCCAATGATTTTTGTAGTACAGACAGCAGATGATCCCCACAAAGAAGGTAAATCCGCCTATCAGCACACCTGCCGTTATCCATGTCACCGACCAATGCAGACGGAGCTTAATATCGCTGATATCGGTAAAAAACACGATTATTGCTACCGCCACACAGCACCCAACCGAAAAGCTGAAATTGGTATATCCAATCGCACCGAGTACCCCGTAAACGAGTGCAGACAATATCATAAGAATGTTTATAAAATTTTTGTCTGCGATTTTGCAGAGCAGTACCCACAGCACAATGACAGATATGATAAAAACACTTAGCTTTATCTCTCCGAAAAATAAGGGGCTTGTAAATATATTCTCGCTGTTTGCAACATAAAATGCCGAGATCAGTATCCAGCTTAGCAATAACCTGACAAGCAATTTCGGAATATCGACGCTTGTAAATTTGTCTTTCAATTTCCCTTTCAATTTGGCTTTTATTTTGGGTAATCGTTTTGGTTGAAAGCGTAGTCTATTTCTATCTGTAAATTTAGTATTAACAGCCATTTTGTTGTCCTCTCTTAACTACTTTTGTAGTTCATATCTCTGTAAAAATGCAGTCGGTCGGGATAACCGACTGCTTTTGATCTGTTACCATAATTCACCCGTGTAAGTTACTGTTGTGACGTCTCCTCCATAATCCCATTCAGCAGGAGCAGTTGTTACTATCGGCTCGTTATCGTAATACGGTGCCGTTGATGTATCATTTGTAACGGTATCATAATTAGGGGGAGCTGCGGTAACTATCGGGTCTTCCTCCAAATCTATTGGAGCAGTATCGACCTTAGATGTTACAGTCATTGTAGTTGTCTTTGCTTTCTGTGTATTCTCCGAGATTTCGGATTTTTCGGGAGTGTTAGTAACAGCGACAGTTTCTACCGCATTTGTGGTCGTTGTGGTGATCTTTGAAGTATCATTTTCGGGCGGAATTTCCGTATTACTTGCAAATGCGATCACCGACCCCGAGAGTGCAGTAAGAACAGCAACAACAAATCCAACAAGAGCAAATCGTTTCTTTCTTTTGCTTGAAAGAATGAGACTAAGACGGTGCTTCAACCCCTGCTTCGGGGTATAGAAATTGGTAGCCATTACGGGTCGCAATGTAGTTTTACGAAAACTATTCTGCGCTGATACTGTGTTCAGTATCGACTGACAATAGAGCTTTTTCTGCTCTGCGTTTTCGCCCGTTATTACCGAGTGATCGCAGTAATGCTCGCACTCCTGCTCGATGCTGCGGCTGATAAGTATAAATATCGGGTCAAACCAATACACCGCTCTGCACACCATGACGAGCAACTTTACCCACAAGTCCTTGTGTTTAAAATGGGTCAGCTCATGCTTTAGGATAAGCCGCAGTTCGGTATCATCAAACCGTCTGTCGGGCAAAAGTATCGTAGGTGCAAGCAAGCCCGTCATCATTGGGGTGGTTATCTCTTTCAAGATCATGACCTTAACGGGCGGAGTTATGCAGAGTTCTCTTGCCATATCTGCCGCAAGGTCAAGAGTGCGCTGATCTGCCTTCCTTGACAGACGGCTGACACCCCTGCGGAAAATTCTGTATCTGCACAAGGAGGTAATGAGATACAGTATAGCGACTGCCAGCCACACTATGAATAATATCTGAAAAATATTGATCGAGGGTGATGTGGGGACAGCGGCGTTTATAGACTGTTCCCTGTATGTGTAAGCTGCATTTGGCTCGTTTATGGTAACTGCCGCTTTACCGAAATTTGGTTTTATCGGCAAAAGAAATCCGACTAAAATCACGAGCCATGAATAATACCTCAAAACAGGCAGCTGACGATTTTTCAAGACCTTCAGCAAGCCTATGTACACAAGCGATACCGCCGACATTTCAATCGAGCAGAAAAGCAGGCTCAATATATATTTCTCCATAAGCTCGCCCCCCTTACAGCTTGTTGATCCAGTCCTTAAGCTCACTTATATCCTCGTCTGAAATGCTCTCGTCGCTGTAAAGAGCCTTGACAAGTCCGCTGATCCTGCCGCCGTTAAAGCGTTTACGGAAGCTGTCCGCTTCGACCTGCAAGTATTCCGATTCGGAAATCTCGGCATAATAGTTGCGTTCCTTGCCCGCCTTGTCGGAGCGGAGAAAGCCTTTCTTTTCAAGCCGCACCAGCATGGTCATAACAGTCTGCTGCTTCCAGTCCTTTTCGGGCAGCTCATGACGGAGCTTGTCGGTGAGCTGCGGAGAGGTCACGGGCTCCTCGCTGTGCCATACCGCACGCATTATCTCAAATTCCGCATCGGGAAGTTTTTTAATCGACATGGTATCACCTCTAAAACTATATTTGTAGTTTATTATATCATAAAAAAATCAGCCTGTCAAGTATCTGCTGTTTTATCGTCAAGTTTAGGAGCGTCCTCAATACTGAGCAGCTTTGTTTTGGTCTTTACGGTCGCAAGCGTTTTGTCCTCAATGGGAATTGCTATCGCATATAGATGGTGCAATCCCTCAAGCCCCGAGGTATCAATGCTTATTTGTCTTGAAAGCATTTTACCGCTTACGATCTCCATATCCGAATAATAATTGCCGTTAAATGCAGGGATAAGCTCATGATCTAAATATATCCCGACCCTGTATTTACCTGCTCTGCCGTATCCGTTCAATGAAAGCTCCAAGCCCTTGTCAAAAGAAACAAAATAGCCTTCATAACGGTCATTTTGCACCAGATCAAAATACGATGCCTCGTTAATGCCGCTTTCCGTGGTGGGGTTGCCAATTTCATCGGTGTTGGTAAATTCTTCGAGTATATCTGCGGGTATCTCGCTTTCGTTCCATTTGCTTTCCTTATCAACAGAAATGTTGTCCGTCTTGCCACATTCAGCCTTAATTTCAAGCGGAAAAGGATTTATTCCGTTCAGCTCATGATTAGGGTAAAAGCTGACCCAAGATGTATCGGGCAGCATAAAGTCCATATTCATGATACGGTCAAAACTGACAAGCACAGTATCTCCGATATTGCAGTTCATCGGCTTGAAATATACCTCAATCGTTACCGATTCCTCATCGGGGATACTTATGGTATGATACAGCTTGTCGGTTTCGTCAAGGTTAGTATGATAGGGATTTTGAAAACCGTTGACATAAAGCAGAAAGCTCTCATCAAAGCCCGATTTGAAATTATTTATCGTTACGGAAAGCATTATCTCGCTGCCGTCATACACATAGCTGTCCTGAAAATTGCCTATCTCCATACCCGAAGCATAATGAAAAAGCATATTCGGAGCATTCTGCTGAATGTGTTCATCATCAACAATGCTGTTATCTTCGTTGGTCATTTCACTTTCAGCAGTATTCTCCGACGATACACTTTCACGCCTGCTGTTATTGTGATCTTGTTTGATAATGTGTCTATCGGACGAGAACGATTTAACTATAACTGTTCCTGCCGCTATCACGGTCAGACCTGTAATAACGGCTAATATCTGCGTTTTGTTTCCCATAGTATTCATCTCCTACTTTTGTAGTTTTTGTTGGTGAATAATAACGATTGCAGTTTCACTACAAACGTCTTTATTGCATTGTATCATATGTAGAGGATATTGTCAAGAGAGATTATGGTGAAAGTTTGGTGAAATAGGGTAGTATAAATAAATTTTTAAGTTATTGATTTTTATTTTGTAATATGCTATAATATAATTGGAGACATAAATAAGTATATTAGAATAAAACGAATAATTATATTGTAGTTTTTTATAATACTGATCAGATGAAATACCTTAAAGAAAAATAACAATTTATTACAACAATCTCGTTTAAGGTTATGACGTACATAATGTAAAAATATCTTCATTTAGCTAAATAATTGATTGGTTATAATTATGAATATTCACGGTATATTATAATGTCACAGCTTAATTAATACTTTCAGTAGAGTAACATTTGTATAACATTAAAGGAGTAAAATAGATTATGAGTGACAAGAAAAAATCTTCTAGCATTGAAAAAACCATTGATACGATCAAAGAAACAAGAACTTTTGAAGAAGCGGATAAGAGTGTATCTTTAGTGCTGAGAACTATAAATGCAGCAATAAGTCCGATAGAAAAATGGGTTATTCGCAGAGAATACAGTGTGGCAGAAACCAAAAAGCTGCTAGAACAAAAGCTTCAAAATATTGATGTTGATAAGATAATTACTCCACCTAGCTACATAGCTATTCCAGCCCTTCAAGCTATATCATATTGTATGGATGATGAACAACTTCGAGATATGTATGCGGAATTATTAGCTAGTGCGATGAATAGTGATACCGTAGATAATGTGCATCCAACATACGTGGAAATCATAAAGCAAATGTCTCCTTTTGATGCAGTCGTGTTTAAAAAATTGGCAAGTACATTGGTACAACCATGTATTGGCTTATCATATAAAAACAAGAGAACCAAAGCATCTTATCCGATACAGGATATAGTTGCATTTCCAGATTTGGAGAAGTTCCCAATCGTACCTACACAAATCTCATTAGAAAACTTGGAACGATTAAAGCTTATTGATATTCAATATAATTCAAAGTATAATAATGATGAACCATATGAGCGTTTAAAGTGGAGTGTTAAGAATGTTATAGAAGAATTTATTGAAGATAACAAAAGGGAATTTGATCCAAATGCTTATGAGGTTGTTTACAAGGAATATATGATATTAATCAGAGGATTCGGACAATTTTTCGCCAGAGCATGCTTGGGCGCTGATTTTAGCCAGTTTAAATAAATGCTGTTTCTGACAAGATGTGATAGTTTTGTATCAAAGTTGATAATTTGCATTTTTTTAGTTTATAAACTCAAGCAACATCATTCTTTTATGGAATTAATGATTAAGCATAGCACCGATGCAGCAACTTAATAAAAACGGCAGATGTAGCGGTGTTAGCTTACATCTGCCGTTTTTGCAGGGGAAATGTGTTGTTTTATACTTATGATTTAATAAAGATGTTTTCATATGGTTGATATGACGCAGGGAGTGTATGTTATGAAAAGGAACACCGATTCGCTCGCAGTAGCCTTTCAGCCACTCAAATGGCGTCTGGGGATTCATGGGCTCACCGTTCCATTTGGTGAACAGCCTGTCATGTTCTTCCCACTTGGAGCCAAGCTGATTGGCGTATTCGTCCTGCTCCTTCTTGAAACGTTTCAGCAAGTCCATTATGGTCGGTGGAAACTTCGATACTCGCTTGGACTTCTTTGTCTTAGTGGTATCTGTGTAGATGCCCTTCTCCTTGGTGTACTGGGATGTCCTCCTGACGTGGATGATCTCGTTTTCAAAGTCGATGTCCTTCCATTCCAGCCCCAGCATCTCACTCCTGCGGAAACCGCTGTATATCGCCAGCATAAGATATACCTGATATTTCAGCGGCTCGTCTTTCAGTTTTTCAAACATGGTTTTCACCTCGTCCCTGGTGTAGATCTCTTTTTCTTTGATCTCGCCCTTTGGGATAAACACACGTCTGCATGGGTTGTCGCTGAGCATTCCCATACGCACAGCGTAATTGAAGACGTCTGAAATAAAGCTCAGATGATGTACAGCCGTCTTCCGTGACAGCGGTTTTCCGCTGTTGAAGTTCCTGCCGTTCAGTAACATATCGGTGATGAATGCCTGTACATCACGGCTGGTGATATTGTCAAGTTTCTTATGACCGATAGCAGGATATACCCTTTTGGTCAGCTGCCTCATTCTCGTGTAAGACGTTGGACGCAGATTGACTTTTGCGAATTCATCAAACCATTGTTCAGCGAACGTCTCAAACTTTATCGACGCTGTTATCTGTCCCCGCTTGCAGTCCTCCTCAAACAGTACAGCGACTCGCTTTACTTCTTTGTCGATCTGTTTCTGAGACATTCCAGGCGAAGGTCGCCATGTCTTGTACTGACAGATCTGCTTGCCGGTCACGCTGTAACCGCATGACACTTTGATCTCATAGGCTTCGCCCTTTTTCTTGATCGATGCCATTATAATTCCCATCCTTTCAAAATATCGGCGCATACCCTGTGCTTCATGCTCGGGATATGCGCCGTAAGTAGTTAGGCGTTCGGACAACCCAGATAATTCAGGAAGATGTCCTTGTTGATAAGGTACTTCTTACCCGCCATGATGCAGGGTATCTGCTTGTTGATACACATCTGACGTACTCTGTACTCAGTAAGTCCGTCTACCAGTTCAGCAGCTTCCTTGATAGTCAGCATGACAATTCTGGATTCAGTTGTGTTCCTTGTGCTGTTATCCATGCTCAGCCCTCCTTTCGTCTTGGTTATATTGTGTCCATAAGCTCCTCGCTCTGAAGCAGGTGTTTATGGATTATTACAGTAAAATAATGTATAAGTCCGGGCTCGGGGTATGCTCTAAGTAAGAATCTGCTTAACATACTTTTTGGCCGTTTTCTTATTGATACAGATAAAACGTTTGTTGATATGAGAATCTGATAAAGCATGGACTGTCAGATTATTGCCTTCGGTTTCGATAAGACAGTTCTCTTTATCCTCGTTGATATCCTTAGCTAATATTTTAGTTATACTCTTGCCGCTGAACGGTTTTTCGCACTTCTTCCAAAAATACTTCTCCAGATGCTTGGAACGTACAATGTACTGATTATTAAAACTAGAGTAGTAAACAAAATGGGGAGGAAGTTTATCGCCGTATTCATCAAGCTCTTCAATGAACTGGTCCATGTTGTGTGTGACATACTTTGGATCCTCTAAAATGATTTCTTTAAGGAACTCATTTATTACATCGTATTTCCATGAATCCTTGTTTGGTTCTAACATACGCCAGGTATCTGCTATGCAGTTATCAATGCTATCGAAGAGATCTTGTTTTGATTGATGAATTACAACATTACCATTAGTTGAGTCAATTAAACACGCTGAATTGTCGTAATTATTCGTTTCAAAGTTAAACATCAGAAAAATCTCAGCTGTTACGTGCATAATAGCGTTATAATCGCTGAGTTTACGACTTGCGGTCTTATACGAATACTGGTTCAGCAGTGTGTTCATTGTCTCTTTTAATTTGTCAAAATTCCTAAGAATGAACTGTATAAACAATACCTTCAAGCCAATTAGAAACCTGACATTTTCCTGATACCAAGTCAGATGCTTTTTCTTGCAGGAGGAATTCATTAAAACGAATATACATCTCCTGAGTATAGCCGGATCTTCAAAAAAGTAATCTGCTATTATAGCAAGGTTGGATTTTATTGACAGATTTTTGCCTTTATGAGCATCGTTGTTTAATCCATCCATTCTGATGATCAACTTTGCTACTGTTTGCTTTTTTTTTCGATCCAGATCTTTAACACCTGTTTTCCTCAGAGAATCAAGCACTACAGTACAGTTATTCATCTGAGTTGCAGCCTCGATATCGGTTAAATTGCTGTCAAGATCGAACAAATTGTAAGGTCGCTCGGGATCATTCTTGTAGACATACATTGAGAAAAAAATCTTGCACAGTTCAGTAGCAAAAGTCTCTCCATTTTTCAATAGCACAGTGACTGGATTGTACCTTGAACGTTCAGAAGGATTAATTAGGATTAAAATATAGGGGATCAGTGATGCAATGAACAGATTCTGCACAGCAGGGATATCATCCATAACTTTTTTTGCAAATTTCCAACATTCAGGACCGATTTCATAGTCTTTTAATCTGTAATCTGAATTACTCAGATAGGCTTTGATCTTGTCAGGGTAAATCATTTTGTCATCGGTATTGAAAACATGCCAGGAATCAATTATGATGTATCCTATAGGGAATTCATAATTTTTCACGTAGTCCATGGAGTGTGCTATTTTTTTTATTGTTGCAAAAAGCGATTTTTTAACCTTAGCAGTTAATGGAAATTCCCAAAGTACCCAATCGGGATAATAAAACTTTTTGCGTGGATCATTGAAGTCAGATCCCTTGTATACCATAGTCTCACTATACACCGGTTGTTGGTACTCTTTATCGCTGTATAGAGTGTATTTAATTGGGATCTGGTACTCTAATGATCCATTATTTTTGAGATTCATAACCGGTTTTAGAATCTCCAGCCTACATTTGGAAGAAATATCCATACAGTTGCTGCTTTCTTCCGGTTCCCGATTAGAGTAAGCGATGTTCTCGGTGTTCTGATAGTTCTCGTTGTTCATAATGAACCCTCCCAGATTAAGTTGTTGACAATTGTCCTTGTCTGAATTATAATGATATGATACAGACTTGGCTAATGTCATGTGATTGTAGTTTATGTAAGTATTTTACCACTACTAGAACTAATGTTGTACCGACAATGTAGAAAATTTATTTCAACAATAAAGATTGTCTACTAATCAAAGGGGATGTAGAATGACAAACAAGGAAAACGATAATTATTTAGATGACATAGATGTGTGTAAAACGCTGTTAACTTGTCCTGTCAGTTATGATAAAAACCAAGTGACTTGGATAGAAATAAAAGATAATGCCCATGAACAAAGACGGTTGAATAGTGTAAAACTGATAGTAGATGCAATAAATATGGATTATCATAAGACTTTGGAGGAAACTCAGATTCTGTCTGCAAATTACCTCGATTTAAAACTAACTCCCAAGGAATATGCTGATTGCTATTGCTTCCTTTTAAGTAAAGTACACCCGTATTTTATCGTGAATCTCACTTACTCTTCATTTCCGACTAATAACTTGACTTCTGGGGTAATATTATCGTGCTATGAGATAGTATATGTGATATTCGGATTGGTAATAACTGGTACCTATTCAAAGAAATTTGGTAAGGCCCCGCCGGAAAGCATATTAGCAGATTATATAAGGCCTATCATCTCAGAGCGGGTTAAGGACAGAAACAAGGTTGAGATGATCTTAAACAGTTATATTGGGGAATACAATGTTGCAATCAATGAGAAACATATTAGATATGATATTAATACTCTTGAGATAACACTTGATACTTTCAAAAAAACCTTGTGTATATATGCGAATTCTGATCCGCATGAGATCAAGAGTAAGAAGGATAGTTTTCTAAAGCTGTTTATCCTGCAATTAAGTCCGGATATAAGAAATAGGGTATTGATGATGGAAAGGTCTATTGCAGATATTAAGAAGGAATATATCTTGGGAGCAAATCTTGACCTTGATGAAACATTAAGTATTGATGATTATGAGGCAGACCTTGATTTTGAAGATTATTATCGTTTTGAATTCTACACGTTTGATCAACTGCTTTATATGTATCTGATCCAGATTCTTGACAATGAGATTTTAATAAAAAGATGTGAGTCATGCAAGAAGCTGTTTATCGCCAATAGCCTTAGGGAAAAATATTGTGATAACATAATAAACGGTTCAAAAAAGACGTGTCGGTCATTGGCAGCTCAGGAAAAATATAACAGAAAATGCAAAAGTGATCCGGTGATTGAAAAGAAACGTAAGATACAGAAACGTTTCAGTAAAAATAAAACGTCTACTAAGGACGTAATTAATTATGATATTTTAAATGCTGTAAAGAAAAAATATTACCACTATATCGATATGATAATAGGTGATTATAATTCTGGAAAGCTAACACAGGATGATACATTAAATAGGCTTGAAAAATCTTATAAAGAGATACTTAAATTAATTAATGCTAAAGCGAAATTTAAGTCGATCAAAGATGGGAGAAAATGTGCGAGCAAAGAAGAGATGATGGAGCTGGAGAATGATGTCGGACTCATAATGGAAAAATATATAGATATAAAAACCACCAAATAAGAAAATCTCCAGGTTGAAATGATATTTGGTGGTATAATAACTATATATTGTAATGAGAACAAAAATATTTAATTTACCAATCGCCTTATATTGAAGGCTAAATTAGCTTTGGAGCGACAATTGGATTAATATAAAATCAGTAGCATATACTTCATTGCTACAGAGCCATGTATTCTCTTGGAGTTAGAAAAAACAATTAAAGACACAGTGTATTAATTTGTAATTAAACCAAGATGCTCTTCACAGGGCATCTTTTTTTGTCTGCATATATAAGAAGTAAACAAAACCACGTTTTGGAGAAAGAAAAAAAGCAGGCCCCCTTACCCCCACGATCAATATTATAATACTTGTTATGTATAAAAATAAAAAGTTAGTATCTATAGCACTAATAGATAGCAATAGGCTAATATTTTACAACATTGTTATAATAAGATCGGAGGAATTAGAATGGATAATTATTTTATACATACCTTTGAATTGTCGTACAGAACGACACTAGAAGACATATTAGAATTGACAGATCATAAGCTCGTCAAGATAAATGGCGAGTATAAAAGCACTAAGTATGTAGATTGCGGATTGACTATCATCAGTCGAAGATGTAAAAAGGAGGGCAAGGATGGAAAGGGAAACCATAAGCTGATCCTGATCGTAAACCCGAGTAAGCTGATCAAGCCGGGTTCGTTTTCAAATAATATAACGTGTGGTGATGATTTTGAAATCGCCTTAGTAATACTGGACAAGATGATAAGCAGTTTATTCTTGGAACTAGAGTTAGATGACTTCAAACTCAGCAGGATAGATATAACAAATGATGTCCATAATGTTCCTGAAAGCATTATTCAGGAATATATACTTATAATGCGTAAAATGTCGTTAAGCAGAGGCTACAGACCAAATACGGAACTGGAGAAAAATACACCTGAGTTCAGGTGTGAGGATTCTTTTAATGTGTGCAATGTATCTCAGGGTGCCGAGTTTGTAGCGTATAACAAACATCGGGCGTCAATAGACCAGGGTTATCCGCAGGAGGTACTATACTCATTTGAAGATACTATGCGTGTTGAATTAAGATTCAGCCGCAGGTACATAAATAGGGAAACTAAAGGTCTCTCCACAAGCGAAGCACTTCTGTATATGTATCTGAGCCGAGCTGATCTTGTAAAAAAGTATTATGATGCGATGTTCAGGTACCGTACAGATCTCTGCTATGTATCAGAAAGATGGCAGGGGTTATTGATCGAAAAATGGTATGGCGGGAAAAAGAAAGCCCGGAAGCTGAAAGACTATATTAAAAAGCTGTCGGATATGGAGATACATTCGGAAACTGCACTGTATGACAGCTATAACACAAAGAAAGTACGAACCAGAACGCCATCAGTACTAAATGATATTGGTTTCTCACCTATCCCTATACAGCAGAATACAGCCTCGTATATGTCGCCGTTAGACATTGTTCTAGGATTTTCGGAAAGTAAAAAGAAAGACAAATGCTATAAGTTCATAAAACACAGCAAAGGCAGAAAGAAGGTTATTTTCAGATATGAAGACTACAGAATACATGACGATCGCTGAGGCAGCAGAATTACTGCACGTCAGCAAGCAGAAGGTCGCATCAATTATAAAATCGGGTGAGCTCAAAGTTATAGAGCTTGGTCCAAGATCAAGAAGAATACCGAAAGCTGGTTTTGAAGAATATATAAAGAATAAGACTACTTGATTGAAGCAAATATTTTATTGTTATGAGAAGTTTGTGCATTTCAGTGCAAAAACTTGACAAGAATATATTTTTATGCTATGATAATACTATTGAAAGGAGGACAGCGACATGATAGAAAACAAAGAACTCAGGAACAGACCGCAGTATCTTGATAAGTTAATAGGCTTTCAGGATACCGAACCAGTAAAAGTTGTAACAGGAATACGCCGCTGCGGAAAGTCAAGTCTGCTGAAACTTATGGTCAGGCACTTGCTTGATGAGGGCAAGTCTGAAAAGCAGATAATTCAGATGAACTTTGAGTCCTACGACTTCAAGAACATGACAGCAGACGATATTTATCGCTACGTTAAAGAGCGTGTTGTTTCGGGCAAGCGTATGTATCTGTTTTTTGATGAGCTTCAAAGGGTGGATAAGTGGGAAGATGCGGTCAATGCTTTTCGTGTGGATATGGACTGCGATATCTACATCACTGGCTCAAATGCCTATCTGCTGTCCTCCGAATATTCGACTTATCTTTCGGGAAGATGTGTCGAGATAAAAATGCTCCCGCTGTCGTTTGCGGAGTTTACGGATTTCTATGGCTTTGAAGTAAGAGAAGTCAAAAGTGCTTTAGGCGGCACACGAAAGCTCGCTTATGATAAGAATGGTCAGCAGTACGATCTGCGTGAGATATTTGATGCATATATGCGCTTTGGTGGAATGCCCGGCATCGCAGATACAGGGCTGGATCAGGACAAAGCACTTGCTTTGCTTGACGGCATATATTCCACAGTAATTATCAGGGATATCCTTGAACGTGAAAAGCGCAGAGGTCAGAAAAGTATAACTGATGCTGCACTGCTACGTAAGATAATAATGTTCCTTGCAGACAATATCGGCAGCAGTGTTTCGGTATCGTCTATCGGGAATACGCTGGTGAATGAGGGCCTGCTGAATGATGAAAAAAGAAAAGGTAAGCCAAGCGCACATACGGTTTCGGCTTATGTGAACGCCTTGACAGAAAGCTATTTCTTCTATGAGATAAAGCGCTTTGATATCAAGGGCAAGGAGTATCTGCGTACTCTCGGCAAGTATTATATCGTAGATATCGGTCTGAGAAATTACCTGCTGGGCTTCCGTGACAGAGATACAGGTCATGCACTGGAAAACATTGTTTATTTCGAGCTTATGCGAAGAGGCTATGATGTGGCTATCGGTAAGATAGACAATACGGAGGTGGACTTTATAGCCACCAAAGCTGACGACAAGCTGTATGTCCAGGTCACTGAGTCAATGACAAGCGAAACGGTCAGAAACAGGGAACTTGCTCCGCTTATGAAGATAAGAGACAACTATGAGAAGATAATATTATCTCTGGATACAGGACTTGAAAGCTCCTTTGAAGGCATAATGTCATTGAACGTACTGGAATGGCTTCTGAAATGATAACGTTATATCCGATACGACCAAAAATACGGTCGTATCGGATTTTTACCTCTTATAGCGATTAAAAGCCACTAAAAATGTCATGAGACCAGAAATAATCAAGAACGATGAAAGTGCGTAAAATAGTTTTTAGCGATAGAGGATGAGAAATGTACACTTAATATTTCAATTATGTCAGAAACGGTGAGCTGATAGTCTTCAAAAAGTTGAAGCCGACGCATAAGGTGAAGTTGTATTTTCACGACGACCTATAATTAATGGGGGACACACATAACAACTCAAGGCAATGCGAAGTATAACTACAACAATCATCCGTTCACATGAAAGACTGCGGACGGGTATTCTGCTTTTTGGAACAATGGTGTGCTTAACATTGAAGCCCAACTATACATCTATAATAGTATAGCTATCGAGGATTGGCAGTTTCTAATTCTGCATAGTCTATATAGGGTGTGGTTTTATGAGATAAATTGTACTTTGGCAAACTAAATAGTATTCGGTCATCTGTGTCAATTAAAGATAATTTCTGCAGATCATTGCTTCGCCATACAAGGCAGCACTGTTTGGTTCAGCAGGAGGACGCTGATTTACTAAATGCTTGATTTTGGCACAAAAATATGCTATAATCATCTATGAAAGCGAGGCGAGAAACATGAACTACACGCTTATGCACAAGAATATCCGCGTTGCGGATATTGAGATAGATGAAGATACGGGCGTTATTATTCGCATCGGGGACATTTATGCGAAAGAACATCTGCCGTTAGGTGTTGTACACCCATTGCGTCACAAGGAAACTGTTGACAAAGCTGCACTGAACAAATGGTGGACCGGACGCTCTATCCCTGCAAGCAGAATGGGTATAAACGAGGCACTTGAAACTCTCGGTGTATATAACACGGAGCTTCTTCTGACAAAATGTCTTGGACTCAGTTTGTCAGATCATTACTGGGTCAGACCTGTTGACAGCTATATGACATGGGAAAGCGTAAACTTCTTCGACAACGAGTTCTCCGATGATATAGGCGATGTTCTGTTCGGCTCAGCTGGAAAAAGCATAGGGTTCAACTACTCTTCGCCAGATAACACCTCGGACGGTAATTTGCAGAAGCGCTGGAAGATAATCGACGGCAAGAGGTGTCTGCTGAAATCGGGTTCTGCACCATTCAGACAGCAGCCGATAAATGAGGTCATTGCATCGATCATTCTTGAAAGGCTGGGTATAGACCACATACCCTATACGTTGACGTGGATAGATGATAAACCGTACAGTGTCTGCGAGAACTTTGTTTCAAAAAACACGGAGCTCATCGGTGCGGCAAGGCTCATGAAGATACGCCCAAAGGCAAACGATGAGAATAGTTATCTGCACTTTGTAAATATATGCAGTGAGCTCGGCATCGACATCGTTCCGATGCTGGACAGGATGATAGTATTTGATTATATCATCGCCAACGAGGACAGGCATTTTGGGAACTTCGGTCTTTTGCGTGACCCGGATACCCTTGAATGGGTAGGTGCGGCACCGATGTTTGATAACGGTACTTCGCTGTGGTACGATAAGCTGACTTCGCAGATACCTTCGGAAGAAATCATCTGCAAGCCGTTCAAGAAAACTCATGGTGAACAGCTTCGTCTGGTATCGAGTTTTGATTGGCTCGATTTCGCAAAAATGGACGGTTTAGAAGATGAGATATCCGGGATACTGAGTGATGAAAAGGTCAAAAAGTATATCGATGATGAAAGAGCAGATATGTTGGTATCGCAGTTGAGAAAGCGTATGGACAGGCTTTCGGAGATAGTTATGAAACAGCATGATTCGCAGGATATAACATTCTCAGGAGATGTTGGAGAAGATGAAGCTGCAAGCTATGGGATAACAATTGAATAATTATCGGACAAGCTGAAAAGTCATAACGCCCTCCGGGATACATTTTGTTTGTATCCCGGAGGGCATTTCTTATCTTCTCATAATAAAATCAATAACACTATACTTATATATCCTCCACCTGTTGCCGATCTTGAAACCCTCCAGTTCACCTGAGTGAAGATATTTCAACATAGAATTTTTCCCGATCTTCAGAAGCTGCATACACTCCCTGGGGGTAAGGATATCCGGTACTTTTTCAAACATGATAAAACTCCTTTCGCATGAAAAATGTTGGTTTAAAACGGTTTGTTATGTGTTATTTAAGTGTTCAATAAACTGTACACTTTTAAAAACGCATACCGAAAATTTACAGCTATACATTATCCTTTTGTAAACCATTGGTTTAACTGAAAAGGAGGTTTTAATAATGAAAACAAAAGCTATCATGATGCTGATCGGTTCGGTGCTGATGAATATAACAGGCAGACTGATCATCAACGCAGTAAAGAAGAAGGTGAGATGAACATGAATGCAAAAGTATTCGCAGACACATCTGCTATGACCCGTGAGCAGTGGCTGAAATATCGCACAATGGGTATAGGCGGTTCGGACGTTTCCGTAATCGCCGGAATCAATCCCTATCGTTCGGTGTATCAGTTGTGGCTTGAAAAGACAGGTCAGCTTGAACCTGCTGAGAACGGAAATGAGTGTACACATTTTGGTACAGTTCTTGAACCCATAGTCAAGCAGGAATTTACCGAAAGAACGGGTATCGAGATCTTTGAACCAAAGTGTATTTATCAGCATAAGGACTATCCGTTCATGCTGGCGAATCTTGACGGTGTAGTGAACGTTGACGGAGAGGAATGTATCTTTGAAGCAAAGACAGCATCAGCATACAAACAGAACGAGTGGAACACAGGTGTACCGCCTGAGTATATGATGCAGATACAGCATTATATGGCTGTAACAGGGCTGAAAAAGACGTACATAGCCGCTCTTATAGGCGGTAATCATTTCGTCTATAAGACCGTTGAGCGTGACGATGAAATGATCGCTGACATAATAGAAATGGAACGCAGATTCTGGGAAGAAAATGTTCTTGGCGGTGATGAACCTTTACCCGACGGCTCCGAGGGTACAACATCATGGCTGAATGAAAGGTATTCAAAAAGCAACGGTGAGAGCATCGAACTCCCCGAAGAAACTGTTTTTATTTGTGATGAGTATGAAGATATATCCGAACAGATAGAAGCACTGTCTGCCGAGAAAGATGCTCTCGGCAACCGCCTGAAAGCTATGCTCAAAAACAATGAGACAGGTCTGGCAGGGAAGTACAGGGTCAGCTGGAAAACTGTAAACTCCTCACGCTTTGACAGCATAAGGTTCAAAGCTGAAAATCCCGAGCTGTACGGCAAATATGTAAAACATTCAAGCTCCCGCAGATTCGGTATATCGGGAGGTGCTACATGAATAAACTGAGCATAAGACTTCTTCGTGCCGATGAGATCGAATGCCGTATAGGTACTATAAGCGATAAAGGACTGTCCCTGCTGCTTTACAAAGACGCTCGTGCAGATATGAAGATCCTTGATGAGACATTTGGAATTCTCGGTTGGAGAAGAACACATCAGAGTATCGACGGCAACCTTTACTGCACTATCGAACTCTGGGACGAAAGCAAGCATGAATGGATCGCAAAGCAGGATGTTGGTACTGAAAGCTACGCCGAAAAGGAAAAAGGTCAGGCTTCTGATTCTTTCAAAAGAGCTTGTGTTTCCGTTGGTATCGGCAGAGAACTTTACAGCGCTCCGTTCGTATGGGTGTCAGCACAGAAGTGTAATATTCAGCGCAGAGGTGATAAGTTCGTCTGCTTTGATAAGTTTGCTGTCAGCCATATAATGTACAACGACGACCGTGAGATAATCGGGCTCACTATAATCAATTCCGATACAGGTGAAGTGGTCTATAACGGCTACAAGAGAACACAGAAGAAAACAGCATGAGTTATGCCCCTTGACGTCAGGCGTCAAGGGGCT
>NZ_ADKM02000117.1 GCF_000178155.2 Hominimerdicola alba 8 | reverse complement strand
CGTTGGCTTGATGTTGTAGGTGTCGAACTTAAAGTCGTCCCCCACGCGGGGGACGTGGATTGAAATACCTTTATGCCGAACCTGCAAAGATTTTGCAAAGTCGTCCCCCACGCGGGGGACGTGGATTGAAATATCACGATTATCAAACAAACAACTTGAACAGCGCATGTCGTCCCCCACGCGGGGGACGTGGATTGAAATACGCCCGACAAGCGAAATGGTCAGATAATCTACAGGTCGTCCCCCACGCGGGGGACGTGGATTGAAATAACCCGCAAAAGACAAAGACCTCCCCGCATGGGTGGGTCGTCCCCCACGCGGGGGACGTGGATTGAAATTGGACTTCCTGTGGCACACTGAACGCCACGAACTGGTCGTCCCCCACGCGGGGGACGTGGATTGAAATTTACAATTTCGCCGCACTCATTGTCGGCGTAAAGTCGTCCCCCACGCGGGGGACGTGGATTGAAATAAGAACATTCCCTCAGCGCTTAAAGAGACGTTCTGTCGTCCCCCACGCGGGGGACGTGGATTGAAATGTAGTAAAACTGCCCGGTCTTCCTGTGCCTGCGGAGGTCGTCCCCCACGCGGGGGACGTGGATTGAAATAGCAAGCAAACTAAGAACGCTGTTATAGGAATACCGTCGTCCCCCACGCGGGGGACGTGGATTGAAATACATAGCTTGACCCGATTGCAAGGGTGGTAGATAGTCGTCCCCCACGCGGGGGACGTGGATTGAAATTTGCTTTAAGATGGCGGTAAACTTCTGCCACTTCTGGTCGTCCCCCACGCGGGGGACGTGGATTGAAATTCAAATACGGCGATACCCTTTTCGTCGGTCACTGGTCGTCCCCCACATGGGGGACGTGGATTGAAATTCCTGAACACGGCGAGGGAGCGACCTCAGCTCACGTCGTCCCCCACACGGGAATGTGGATTGAAATTGATAGAAACCACTGCTCTCTCGCATAACGACATTGTCGTCCCCCACATGGGGGACGTGGATTGAAATAAGCATCGCTGTACGCAGGAGTGCCGGAAATGTTGTCGTCCCCTACACGGGGGACGTGGATTGAAATTACGACATTCCTGCTCCCGGTGGCAGCGTGAGTGGTCGTCCCCCACGCGGGGGACGTGGATTGAAATTCTAGTATAGGCAAGCCCTCATCCTCAAACAGAGCGTCGTCCCCCACACAGGGGACGTGGATTGAAATATCGCTGTGACCACTAAGGACGGTCATGTGTTCTGTCGTCTCCTACATGGGGGACGTGGATTGAAATGCTCAGATAGTTGCACCGCTGGTAGTTGCATCTGGTCGTCCCCCACACAGGGGACGTGGATTGAAATTTCCCGACAAGCGGAGCTGCGATACTATCAAGGAAGTCGTCCACCACACAGGGGACGTGGATTGAAATCCTCCTGACCTAGCTTTATCGCGACCTTTTTAGGTCGTCGGAAACCAAATTTAATGGATACAGGTATACCAGACACGAGCCGCAGTGCTTCCTGCGATGATAAGATAATTTCTGCGCTGATAAACGAGTTTCTTGATACGCTGACGCAGAATAAGTGTGATATGTTCGTCAAGCGATACTGGTACGGTGAAAGTATAGAGCAGATAGCAAAAGAAATGGGTTTCACAAACAGTAAGGTAAAAACCACTCTTCACAGAACGAGAGAAGGTCTAAGAAAATTTTTAGAAAAGAAAGGGGTATCACCATGAACTATCGACATTATCAGCATTATCGAACTCTAATCGTACCGATGATGCTGATAGTTCATTTTTTCACATAGACCAAACTGCACTGAACTTGTCGTTCTCAACGCCGGAAGGATCTGTGTATCATTATACCGTACTGCCAACAAAAAGGACGGGCATTTGCCCGTCCTTAAGATTTTTTATTCTGCCGAAACTATGAAATCTACTTCGCCAAAGCTGAATACAACAGGTATGCAGTACGCAGGTTTCTCAAAAGTTATCTTGCTGCCTGTGATGGCTTTCTGCGGAGTCATAGTCAGTTCTGCGCCGCCTTCATTGGACTGGTTGACTGCAAACAGTCCGTTGACAACATTCAGGAATTCGCCCACAGTTTCATTCTCAAAGCCTGTGATATCGCCAAAAGTTTCACCTGCGAAGCGCTTTGCAAACTCAAAGTAAACGTCCTTGTCGGCGGTGATGCAGGTAACGGCATCATAAGTGCCTGTGATGCGTTGTTCGATAAGGTTCTCTGCATCAAATTCCCTGATGACCATTGCTTCCAGCGGAGTGAAATCACCGTCAATAAATCGTATGATATTCTTGAACATCATAGTCACATAATCAGTCAGCATTCGGGCATTGACAGCTTCTTCAAGGTGATAGAACTCGGTGACCAGCTTGCTCAGGCTTTCGTTTTTGCTGCCTTCAAGGTCGCTGTCGGTAAGTTCATTATCTGTCTTGTAGTCTTTTATCGCCTGCTCAAACTGTGCGTTGGTAAGCACGCCGTTGTTCACCAAAGTCTGACCCAGCAGCAGGTACTCGGTCGGCTGCTGAGATAACAGCTTCTCGACCTGGTCATCGGTGACATATCCCAGTTCTACCGCCAGGTCACCGAACCTTTTATCTACGCTTTGCTGAGTGATGTTTACATGCTCGACTTGGTCTGCGGTCATAAGACCAGCATTTATCGCCAGCACGCCAAGACGCATTCTTGTATGTTTTTTGTCTTCAAAAGCCTGTGTAAGGTCATCAGATGTGACCAGCTTTTTATTCAGCAGATATCCGCCAAAAAATTGTGCAAACAATTACAGCACCCCCTTAGCGGCGTTTTCAAGGATAGCTTTTGTATCCTCATCAGATATTGGCTTCTGCAAAAAGTCAGCAGCCCCCGCACGCAATGCCTCCTTCAGATGACCCTGTGTGCCGACACTTGAAGCCATAACGACCTTAGCATCGGGGTCAAACTCGATTATCTGCTTTAGCGCCTCGATGCCTGTTATTCTCGGCATGATAATGTCCATGAAAACTACATCGGGCTTATTCTCCTTATATTTAGCAACAGCCTCTTCACCGTCAGCAGCTTCGTATACCGCGCTGATGCCCAGTGCTGAGATAGTCATGCTCATCTTTTTTCTGGCGAACATCGAGTCGTCGCAGATAAGAACTTTCAAATCCTGTATAACCATATTATAAACCTCCCGTTACAAGAATAAGGTACCTGCGCGGCGGCAGATCGTACCTCGTCTTAATAATTCTAACATATTCCGTCATAAAAATCAACCATTTTTTATGCGTTTTTAATAGTGATTTTGCATAAATATTTCGGTATATTATTTTACCGAATACCACTTGACTTTTCTTAAAAAGTGTGGTATAATAATTATCTGTTAAGCCGTTGTGGCGAAATTGGCAGACGCAGCAGACTCAAAATCCACTCAACATTTTTTCACTGAGTAGATTTCCTGTCTACCACGATTTCAGTGATATTCCCGTCATTTCGACGTTTTAGCACTTTTGCACCTCGCATTTGGTAGAAAAAGTCTTGTACTTTTTCGTTTGAGCCTGAGATTTTTTCTACCAAATTTGATCTGTTTTTCAGATTTTCGGGTTGCAGTAACGGACTTTTTGTCTTGTGCGTTGTGTTTGTTTACAAAATTTAATAATTGCCGGTGTGATGGAATTGGCAGACGTGACGGATTCAAAATCCGTTGGTGGCAACACCGTGCGGGTTCGACCCCCGCCACCGGCACCATTGAGAGATCGCAGGTTCTTTAGTTAGAGCCTGCGTTTTTCTTTTCACCCTCGTTCTCATCTTCTTCGTCTCCGAGGGCATTGGAAATGACTTCCGCAGACGAGATCCTCGACTTGTAATCGAGGTGACTATAAAAATTGGCGGTAACATTAAAAGTTGAATGTCCGAGCCAGTCCTGAATTGCTTTCATGGATACTCCATTGGCAAGCAAAAGACTTGCACAGCTATGACGCAGATCGTGGAAACGCAACGGACGGAGTTTATACTTCTTGACAACTTCCTTGAAGTGTCTTGTCGCATACTCAGGTGTGATGATAGCACCGGTATTATCACGGCACACAAAGCCGTCAAAGGTTCTGTCAAAGTCACCCTTGAGCATCTGAGAATACTGCATTTCGAGTTTCAGCCTTTCTTTCAGCATCTTCTCAATATGTGGTATAAGTGGAAGTGTTCTTACGCTTGCTTCGGTTTTCAGGGTTTCATCTACTCTCAACTGTTCGTGACCGTCAGCATTGATGCTTGTCACTTTACGGCATACAGAGAGTGTACCTTTTTCCTATAACCCTGCCACTTGATCACAAACGGCTCTCCCGGGTCATGACAGCCAAAACCGCCGTAAAGAATATCTCTGAAAGCATTAAGATTATGTCCTGTCTTGAAACTGATGCCTTTGGTCATGATGAGGTCTATCTCATCAAAAAATCCTTCGATATTTGAAAATTTATTGCCATCTATTATGTAAGTCCTCATCATTACCACCTCAAAGATCATCGTATGTATCGGTATAGCAGGGTATAGGATAATTATACCATACTGCGGTCAAAAGGTCAATTGGCAGATCATTATTGCTCACAACCCAATGTGACATTCTTGTCAAAAAATATGAAACCTGTGTGAAAATTAGCACTCTCCACTTGACAGTGCTAATCAAGAGTGCTATAATATAGTCAGAACAAAGGAACAGAGAAGCACCAAAGGATCCGGGTGCTGAACCCTCCGTCCCCTTGCTCGAAGCAATGGAAACAATGTGACAAGTAAAAGGAGGACTGACCTATGTTATATCCAAGCATTTTCGGTGAAAACTTATTCGATGATTTCTTCAGATTCCCTGATTTCGGCAGAGATGTTGAGAAGAAGCTGTACGGCAAACACGCCGCCCAGGTCATGAAGACTGATGTTCATGAGCATGACGACCACTATGAGATCGTTATCGACCTGCCGGGATTCAAGAAAGACCAGATCAATCTTGAGCTTCAGAACGGTTATTTGACTGTCAGTGCCGCAAAGGGACTTGACAAAGACGAAAAGTCCAAGAAGGGCAAGCTGATCCGTCAGGAGCGTTACGCAGGCGCAATGCAGAGGAGCTTCTATATCGGAGATACTGTTACAGAAGCCGATGTTAAGGCTAAATTTGAGGACGGTGTTCTGAACATCTGCGTTCCGAAGGCAGAGCCTAAGAAGCTGGAGAATCACAAGTATATTGCAATTGAGGGATAATACCTCGCTAAGTTATGATCCCAAAATGATGCTCCCCGGAGCTGTTCGTATGAGCAGTTCCGGGGAGTTTGTTTTTATGTGATTTGAATGAATCATTATCCTGCCATATCAAACAGGCTCTTGAAATTCTTTTTGGAGAACGAGGTCAGCCGT
Organism: Hominimerdicola alba 8; assembly: GCF_000178155.2. Taxonomy (GTDB): domain Bacteria; phylum Bacillota; class Clostridia; order Oscillospirales; family Ruminococcaceae; genus Hominimerdicola; species Hominimerdicola alba_C. The sequence goes on along the minus strand of NZ_ADKM02000117.1, from coordinate 25,548 downwards.
CCGTTGCTCACCCTTTGCTCCGGCTGTTACTTCATCTATCACTGCTATGACCTCATAAAAACACACTTGTATTGTTATACAATAGCGGAACGGGAGTGTCAAGCATTGATCGAAACTTTGAATCCAATGGGTTCAAAGTCAGAATTATTTTACAGGCTTTCTTTTACCTGTTATGCTTTCGACCTCAAGGGCATATACAAGCGTTCTCGGTATCGCCGCCGTGCTGAACGGCATATCTTTTCCGTCATGATAATGTGCCATGAGCAGTTTCAGGGCAGGCAGTTTTTCCTCTTCCGACAGGATACGGATATGCCCTTTGCCAATCACGCTTTCGTATGCCATTGTGCAGTAGCCCTTGTCCTCAAAGTATTGCAGCTCATGTTTGCAGTCCATTTCAAAGGAAGCTCTGTTATCCTTTTGGATAAGCCCGACCTTGTAGCCCTCCAAAGCACTATGAAAATAGAGCGTGATCTTATCTCCGTTCACCGCCATACCGAAATTCAGCGGCAGAATGTACGGAAAGCCGTCATCATTCAGAGCAAGCCTGCATACATCGCAGTTTTTCATGATCTCTATGATCTCACTAAAATCAATCACTTCACGGTCTTTTCTTCTCATAAGCCGAATATCCTCATATCCTCGTCAACGGTTGTAATGCCTGCAATGCCAAAGCTGTCCACAAGAACCTTTGCCACATTCGGAGACAGGAACGCAGGCAGAGTCGGTCCGAGGTGAATATTCTTCACGCCGAGATACAGCAGAGCAAGGAGAACGATGACTGCTTTCTGCTCATACCATGAGATATTGTAAACGATAGGCAGATCATTCACATCGTTAAGCCCGAATACCTCTTTCAGCTTCAGGGCGATAAGCGCCAAAGAATAAGAATCATTACATTGTCCGGCATCGAGAACTCTCGGAATACCGCCGATGTCGCCTATGCTCGATGTACCTATGCCCGAAAAAGCTCACAGTGTAAATATTCATTGCAACAGCTCCTATTCACTTTTATTACCATATATTATACACCTAAATGTCCATACATTCAAGCCCACACGGATATTATTTTATTGTCCGATAAGGTATATAATAATAGTAGCCAATAAGAAAGGGGCGGTTTTATGGAAGTCGGCAAGAAACTGCACAAGCTCAGGGAAGATAAGAAAATGTCTATGTACCGCCTTACACAGCTCACAGGAGTGTCGGGACACCATATCAAGGGCATCGAGGAAGGCACACGGCAGCCCACCATTGAAACGCTGAATCGTCTGGCAGTCGCTCTCGGTTCTTCACTTGCGGAGATGTTCAATGATGATACGGAATGTACCTATCTTACGGAGAAAGAACGGCACTTGATTGAGAATTTCCGCAGGCTTTCTGATGAAAAGGCAGATGCTTTGCTGAATATGAGCGATGTTCTGAATAAATAAGCGATGGCTACTGTAAAAGATGCAGTAGCCGTATTTTTTTACCCATATTGGACTTATAAGTCCTCGGTGAAATATTTAGAAAAATGCCTGTCGAATCATTGACTATTTGTGCAGATTGTGCTATAATATTATTAAGTGTAACTTCTGATAATACCGTATTATGGGAAGTTCATAAAGATGGAGGTGAATAACCATGAAATCGAACTTTGAATTTTTGAACAAGTATTGGGGAACTCTTGCCAAAATTGGCGAAACCGCTGAAAGCTACCTATACAACGATCCTAATGCTTGTATTTATAAACTCGGAATGTTTGCTGAACGTCTCGTACAGGAAATATTTGCAAATGAAGGGCTTGATGAGCCTGATTATGATAATACCCACGCTAATAGAATAAAAATCCTGAAACATGAAGGGCTTATAGATCGTGGCGGCAGAATTGACGATATACTTTATTCACTCAGAATGAAGCGTAATGATGCCGTTCATAAATACGAAGATTCTGTTGATACCGCAAAATCCCTGCTTAGAATGGCATTCAGGCTTGCTGTATGGTTCATGGAGGTCTATGGTGACTACAACTTCCAAGCACCTGATTTTGTTATGCCGGAAAATAAGCCTGTCCCTGATTATGAAAACATTATCAAGGATTTAGAGGAACAGCTTGCAAACGCTACTAAGGCTGAACCTGTTATAACAGCTACGGAAGGTTCATCTGCAAAGGACAGAGCCGACAAATCGGCAGAAGTTACAGAAGCAATGGAGCTTTCCGAAGCTGAAACACGAATCATCATTGACGATCAGCTCAGGAAATACGGCTGGGAGGTCGATACCAACAATCTCCGCTACTCCAAAGGGACCAGACCACAAAAGGGACGTAACCTTGCTATCGCTGAGTTTCCGACTAATTCTACGGTAACTAAGGGTGGTTATGCGGACTATGCTCTCTTTGTGGGGCTTAAACTTGTTGCTATTATTGAAGCAAAGAAAGCAAGTATAGATATTCCGTCTGTAATAGACTATCAGTGCAAAGATTATGCCCGTATGATAAAAGCGGAGCATAGCGAGTATGTTATAAAGGACTGGAACGGTTATAAAGTTCCGTTCGTTTTCGCAACTAATGGAAGAAAGTATCTGAAACAGATTGAGCTGAAATCGGGTATATGGTTTCTTGATCTGCGTGACGGTGCGAATACTCCAAAGGCTTTGCAAGGTTGGTTCAGCCCTGACGGTCTTATGGAAATGCTCGATAAGGATATTTCAGCGGCAAATCAGACATTGCAGAATACCCCATACGATTTACTGCGTGATCCTGACGGACTGAATCTGCGTGAATATCAGATAAGGGCTATTGAAGCCGCCGAGAACGCTATCATTGATGGAAAGAAAACAGCGTTGCTGTCTATGGCTACGGGAACCGGTAAGACCAGAACAATCCTCGGAATGATATACCGCTTTATCAAGAGCAACCGTTTCAGACGTATTCTATTCCTTGTGGATAGGACTGCGCTCGGTGAACAGGCAGCCGATGTGTTCAAAGAAGTCAAGATAGAGGATTTAATGACTCTCGATGAGATCTATAATATCAAAGGTCTTGACGAAAAAGAGATCGATAAGGAAACAAAGATACATATAGCTACGGTGCAAAGCCTTGTAAAACGTCTGATATACAGCGAAGATGGTACAATGCCCTCTGTTTCTGACTATGACCTGATCGTTGTTGATGAAGCGCATAGGGGTTATACGCTCGACAAAGAATTGAGCGATGATGAAATGCTGTATCGTAATCAGGAAGATTATATCAGCAAATATCGTACTGTTATAGAGTATTTCGATGCTGTCAAGGTCGCTTTGACGGCTACCCCTGCCCTGCATACAACAGAGATATTCGGAAAGCCCGTGTTTACATACTCTTACAGAGAAGCTGTCATTGACGGCTATCTTGTCGATCACGATGCTCCGCACGATATTCACACCAAGCTCCGTGATAACGGCATTGAATACAAAAAGGGTGAAACGCTCGCAATCTATGATCCGAACACGGGCGAAGTCCTCAACAGTGATGAGCTTGAGGACGATATGAAGTTTGAAATAGATAAATTCAATAAGGACGTAATTACTGAGAAGTTCAATTTAGCCGTATTTAATGAAATCGCTATGGACTTCAATCCTGACGGCGAGGGCAAAACGCTTATCTATGCGGTCGATGACGATCATGCTGACCTTATCGTAAAGATACTGAAAGATATTTACTCGAAATACGGTATCGATAACGATGTAGTCAAGAAAATCACCGGAAGCATAGAGGGAGGCAATAAAAAGAAGATACTTGAAGCGATACGGCAGTTCAAGAATGAAGCATATCCAAAGGTTGTTGTTACTGTTGACTTGCTGACAACAGGTATTGATGTGCCTGAGATCGTTAATCTTGTATTTATGCGCCGTATCAAATCTCGTATCCTGTTTGAGCAGATGCTCGGCAGAGCTACGAGATTGTGCAGCAAGATAGACAAAGACCACTTTGAGATCTATGATCCCGTAGGTGTCTATGAAACCTTAGAGCCTGTAAGCAATATGAAGCCTGTTACACCAAATCCCCAGACTACCTTTGCGGACTTACTTAATGGTTTGAGAGTTGTTGAGAAGGACAAACAGGCATATCAGCTTAGTCTGATTATTGCCAAACTGCAAAGGAAAAGCCGTAAGATCAGTGCAAAAGCTCTGGAGCAATTCATATACCTGACAGGCGGAAAAGACCTTAATACTTTTGCAAAAGAGCTGAATGACGGCAAAGTTGCCGACTCCACAAAGAGAGCTTTGGAATGCTCTGAGGCATTTGCTGTGCTTGATAAAGACAGAACACATAGAAAGCGTCCCGTTGTAATAGACGATCATGATGATGAGGTCGTATCACATGAAAGAGGTTACGGCAAGGCAAGCAAACCCGAAGACTATATTGAAGCATTCAGGAAGTTCGTTGTGGAGAACCTTAACGAGATAAATGCGCTCAAAATCGTATGCACTCGCCCCTCTGAGCTGACAAGGGCAACTCTCAAAGAGCTGAAAATGGAGCTTGACCGTCATGATTTCACGGAAAAACAGCTCAATACTGCTTGGAATGAAATGACAAACGAAGATATTGTTGCGGATATTATCGCATTTGTTCGGCAGCAGGCTATCGGCTCGGCACTGATAAGCCATGAAACACGAGTTAAAAATGCCTTTGCAAAGCTGAGACAGAACCACAAGTTTAACAAGGTTCAGCTTGACTGGCTGAAACGTATAGAAAAAGTCATGCTTGAAGAAGCTGTGCTTGATGAGCAGATGTTTGAACAGGGTGCTTTCAAGAACAATGGTGGCTTCAAAGGCATTGACCGCCGATTTGAGGGACAGCTCCATGAGGTTATTATGGAACTGAACCAATACTTATATGACGATGGAGGAATCGTAGCTTGAATAATCAGGAAATTGTTGCAAAGCTCTGGAATCTGTGTAACGTACTGCGTGATGATGGTATCACCTATCAGCAGTATGTTACGGAGCTTACCTATGTTCACGTCGATGTTGAAATACTCCGCTAGTCCTGCGCAAACGCCTGAAATTATCCTGCCTTCTCTTAATTTGTAAAGTGGCTTTGCCATTTCTATCACTCCTTATCTGAAATTAAGCGAAATTTCGCCGATACCGTTGTCAATGTCAAGTTTTATTTTGTAGAGAAGCTCGTTCTCTTCTGTTGTGCTATTTATTTTCACTTTGCTGTCTGATTTTATTTTATAATCGTTTTTGTAGCCGTCGATATCAAAATTTATGCTTCCTATACCGCCGTCTATATCAGCGTCACCGAGAAGCTTTCCTGCAAAGTCTGTTTCGCCTACCCCGCAGTCAAAGTCGGAATCGTTAAAAGTGCAGTCTTTGAAAACTGTTTTTCCTACTCCAAGGTCAAAGTCGGCTTCATTTGTGCAGGTGACGTTAATGACCTCTGAGCTTCCTGCACCGAAATCTATGTCGAGGTTTTCACAGATCAGATCTGAAAGCTTCATTTGTCCTGCGCCTGCGTCTATCTTTACAGTGTCAAACGCTTTTTCAGGAAGCTCTATAGTCAGCGTAGGCTGACTTCCGTCAAAAGAGATATATCCGCCTTTAAGGTGCAAAAGGCTGTCGGCGGTCTTGACCTGAAGCTTGCTGTTTGATGACGAAAAATTTATCTTCTCTGGGAGATTTTCTCCTGTGACGTGGATATTTTCGTCACTGCTCTTTTTGATGTTGAGATCCCCTGCGGAGAAATTGATCTCCATATTATCTATAGCGGCAACGTCAAAAGTTTCGTTGTAGGAATAACGCTTGCCAAGGCTTTTGGTGTTTGTGACCTTGATAAGCACCACGCCCACAATGAAAAGCACTATGCCGATAATAAATATCGTCAAAAAAAATGGGAAACGTCTGCGTTTTACGTCGCCTGTGTTATCATATTTTGCCATTATGCCACCGCCTTTGAGCTTACAAACCTATGGACAAAGTTTGTGAATTTGTTGAAAAGGCTTACACAGCTACGCCATATGCACCTTATAACAGGCATTACAATCATGCCTCCAAGTCCGATACAAATAAGTCCTGCACCGATCAGGGCAATGCCTGCGGGATAGACCGTGAAAAGCGTTACTATACCGCCTATTGTAAGGGAGAAGCCTGTTGCGAAAACTGCAATAATTATGCTTAAAAGTGCGCAAAGTATCGCCAGGGCTATTGCGGCAAAGGCACACATAAGGCTGAACCATATTGGGCTTGTGATGATGATAACAAGAAGCTTTGAGAGAGAATTGCCGTTCTGTGGCACATTATTGTCAGTATCACGAGCCTGTGAGGGGTCAGCGGCGGCTTCCATCTGAAATACCGAGTCGCCCTGTGGGTGTATGCCACTGTCCTGCAAAATTTTGTTGGCAAGCTCTTCGGGAGAGCCGAGGTTTGCGGCAGTTTCAGCTTCATGGGCTGCACCTGCATCAAGGAATATCTCCTCATAAAACCCCATTGCGTCATTTATTTCATCTTCGGCAAGTCCGCCGTCTTCAAGCGATCTGCGCAGTTGGGTAAAATACTCAAGTCTGTTCATGTATTTTCTCCACCTTTTTCTAATAATATACGGTCTACCATATTCTTATGCTTCTTCCACTCTCTGCGGTATTCTTCAAGAGCTTTTTCTCCCTTTGGGGTAACGTGATAATAACGTCTGTTCCTGCCCATATATTCCTTATCGTAGGTTTCAAGCAGCTCGTTTTTTTGAAGCCGTTTCAGTACAGGATACAATGTGGATTCTGAAACATCCACCGCACTGCGTATGAACTGCGTTATCTCATATCCATAGGTATCCTCTCTGTCTACCACTGACAGTACCATGGAATCAAGCAGTCCTGCACTTATTGGAAAGCCCATTTACTCTCTCCTCTCTTTAGTCAGCTCAGTTATTATATAGATCTATAATACTATATCGTTGAATATATTATACGTCATATAATATTATTTGTCAAGGGGTAAAATCATTTTTTTTGTTATCATCATTTTATGCGAGTTAGTTTAGAGTAATTGTTTGCTGAAAATTCCTAGACAGCCTTGAAGAGGCGTCAGCCCTCAGGGATATTTCCCATATGCCTGCGAGAGTAAAGTGTGCAATGCTCGGCTGGCGGACGCTTTCTGAGGCGCTGAAAGATAAATAGGGTATAAAAATGCCGCTGAGAGGGTTCTCAGCGGTTTTTTTCTATTCTGCTTTAGAGGTATTTTCTTTCTTCGTCTTGCTGTCAGCCTTTGAGCTATCATTCTTTTTGCTGTCAGCGGATTTTTCTTCCGTGTCCTTTATGGAACTTGCAAGGTGGGTGAAGTCGGGGAGCTTATCCCTTGTTAGAGTGAGATTGTTGTTATACGTCTTGATAAGCTCTGCGGCGGTGTTGTTTTCTTCAGCAAGCTTGCCGTCATCGGTCATAAGATAATTTCCGCCCCATTGACCTATGAACGCCCACATGGCTTTTTCGTCTGCAATGCTCTGTATGTCAGGGAAGCTTCCACATTCGCTCATTGCAATAGGCTTGTTCTTTGATATGCTTTGCAGGAAAAGCATTATGTTCACCTGTGCGTCCTTATTGCCGTCGTCATAAACATCGCAGGAAAGCACGTCGCAGTATTCGTCGCCCACATACCAATCGGCATTCTGTGCTGACCATACCCATATGAGATTGTTCAGCTTGTGGTATTTCGTCTGACGCTCGTACATAAGCTTCCAAAGCCATTTGTAGGCTTCCTTGTCATTGCCCCACCAGAAATCACCGTTGCTGGCCTCGTGGAGCGGTCGCCAAAGCACTGCTATTCCCTCATCACGGAGGGTGGAGAGTTTCTCAGATACGGTGTCGATATCCTGAACGACAGCAACACATTCTTTGCTTACCTTGCCGTCCTTTTGAAGCTTTTTGATATCCTCAAGGCTGAGTTCTGCGATATTTTCCTTTGTAACTGCCTTTTTGATGTCAAAATCCGTCTGGTCGGCATAATATTCACGCTTGTCGTCAGGGGCAGCCCAGTGCCACATATAGCCCACTATGCCGTCCTTTGAAGCCCAATCCATGGCGATGTTCATCTCGGTGTCGGTGGTAATGCTGTCCTTTTCAGTGGCAAGCATAAGGTCGCCAAAACGTATTGCAGGGTATTTTCCTGTGGTTTTGTATATCATGTCTGTTTCAGCAGATGTGCCGATGGTGTCATGCTGACCCAAAAGCACCTGCTTGCCGTAGCTTTCGCAAAGATACTGATAAAGCGCTTTTGCGTTGTAGTCGGAGTCTTTGTTTGAAAGAGCAGGCTTTGATATAGTAAGGTCAAGCTTTGATATATCCTCGCTTGCGGTGAGGGTCAGGCAGTCAACGTCAAGTCCGCCGTCCACAGGGATAACGGATATTGCCGTCTTGCCTTTTTCTATGTAGATGTTCTTGAAAGTCACCTTTTCAAACTTGCCCGAGCCGCTGGCTGAGAAATCCTGAAGCTTTTTGCCGTTCACAGCTATGCCGTTCACACACGGCACATCGGAAGCCACTGTTATGGTAAGGTTATAATACTGTGAGTCGGTAAGCTCGATCTCTCTTGACCAATCTTCCTCAGCGGAAATGTTCGTCACATAACCCTTGCCCTTGTAGCCCTTGCGGTCGCTTTTTACTTTCGCCTTGCCTGAAACTGAGCCTGCTTCGGCTTCAACGCTTTTTGAAAACTTCACATAAGGTATGGCGTTTGCCACTATCTTTGTTTCTTCGTAGCTTTTTAAAGCCTGCTTGTCAGCCTTGCTGTCATCGTTTGTCTGTTCCTTTGTTGTGGTTACAACAGATGTTTTTTCGGGGGCGGTCATGCTCTCGTTTCTGCCTATCTGCACTCCGCAGCCTGACAGCGTGCAAATTGCTGCAACAGTCGCTGCCATTATCCGATAATGTCTCATTTCAATATCCTCTCAAATTTTGTCTTTTGCTCAGAATGTGAGCGTGTATGTTTTACCTGTTTCCGTGTCAAACTCTGCTGCGCCGTCTGTGTACAAAGTCTGTACCTCGCTGCTTGCAGTGTGTACCTTTACATTGTCACACACTATCCTGCACTTCTTTCCGCACCTTGAGTGAATGTGGCAGGCTGTTATCTTTGAGTTTTTCCACTCAAGGTCGATAACAAAGCCGCCTCTTGCACAAAGTCCTTTGAAGCTGCCCTCAGACCATTCTTTCGGCAGTGCAGGCAGGAGAATTATCTCGCCGTTCTCGCTTTGCAAAAGTGCCTCCGTGATACCAGCTGTGCCACCGAAGTTTCCGTCTATCTGGAAAGGCGGGTGCATATCGAACATATTCTCGCTTGTGGAGTTTGAAAGAAGTGCTATAACATTTTCGTACACTTTTTCGCCGTCAAAAAGTCTTGCCCAGTGGTTTATTATCCATGCCCTTGACCAGCCTGTGTGTCCGCCACCGTGTGAAAGACGTCTTTCAAGGGTAGCCCTTGCGGCTTTGGCAAGCTCAGGGGTCTTTCGCATTGTTATGATGTCAGCAGGATAGAGTGCGAAAAGCTGTGAGATGTGCCTGTGACCAGGCTCAACTTCGTCATAGTCCTCTGCCCATTCCATTATCTGACCGTATTTGCCTATCTCAGGTGCAGGAAGTCTGTCTCTGGCTTCAAGGACTTTCTTTCTGAAACCTCCGTCAGTTTCAAGTATTTTTGAAGCTTCCGCAACGGCAGTGAAAAGCTCATAGATTATCTGGCTGTCCATAGACGGACCTATGCAGATAGAGCCTTTTGAGCCTGAAGCTGTGAGATAGGTATTCTCAGGGGAAACTGACGGGCAGGTAACAAGTCTGCCCTTTTTGTCCTCGATAAGGAAGTCAAGGAAAAATTCTGCCGCTTCTTTCAGGGTGTCATATTTCTCGCTGAGAAACTCTCTGTCCTGAACATAGAGATAATGCTCCCATATGTGCAGGCAGAGCCATGCCGCACCCATTGGCCATTGTGTTCCAGGTATCCACAAGTCCTGCGGTGCGGTGTCGCCCCATATGTCGGTGTTATGGTGACAGACAAAGCCACGGCAGCCATACATATTCCTAGCGGTCTTTCTGCCGTTTGGACGGAGCTTCTCGATATGGTCGATAAGAGGCATATGAAGCTCTGAGAGATTACAGTTCTCTGCACACCAATAGTTCATTTCGGTATTGATATTGATAGTGAATTTACAGCCCCAAGCAGGCCACATATCCTTGTTCCAAATGCCTTGGAGATTTGTAGGCAGGGTCTTTTCTCGGCTGCCTGCAATAAGTAGATATCTGCCGAAATTGTGATACATTTCAATAAGCTTGTTGTCGGGATTGCCCTCTTTCACAAGTGCAAGTCTTTTGTCTGTAGGCAGGGTGGAATTACCTGAGCTGTTGTCGCAAAGGGAGATATTCGCACGGTCATAGTATGACTTGTAGTCTGCGATATGGTCAGCTTTAAGCTGTGCATAGGTTTTTTCCTCGGCTCTTTCAACGTCAAAGACAGCCTGTCCCTTGTAATCCTCACAGCGGTAGCTTGTCTGTGCGCCAAGGAGGATAGTCACCTCGTCGCAGTCCTCACAGGTTATGAAGCTTCCATATGGGTAGACCTTTCCGCCCTTGTGGAGTACCTTTATATAAGCGGCAAAGTTTATGCCGTCCTCTGAGCCACTTCCTCCGTAAAAGAGGATATCGTTGTCATGAACGGGCGAGTTATCATCAAAATAATCATCTCTGCCGTCAATGCGTACACGGACGCTTATCGCTTTTTTCTCGGAAGCCGTTATGTGCATAACAAGCACCTGATCGGGCTGTGAGATAAACACTTCTCTTGTGTAGTCAACGCCGTTTATGGCATATTCTGTGGTGCAGACAGCGGTGTTAAGGTCAAGGCTTCTGCTCTTGAAGTCACATTCGCTCTCTTTATAATGTATAACGTTCATGTCGCCCAGTGGCATATAGTGCCTTTGATTTACAGGCGTGCCGCAGAAAGCGTCATAGATTATTTTTTCAGCCTCGTTTATTTTCTCCTCAAAAAGCAGTTTTCTCACTTTTTCGAGATTAGGCAGTGCGGACTTATTATTTCTTTCACGGAAGCCGCCCGACCAGACGGAGTCCTCATTGAGCTGAATCCTCTCTTCAAGTGGCTGAGAGAACACCATTGCGCCTATCCTGCCGTTTCCAAGGGGCAGTGCTTTGTTCCAATCGTCTGCAGGGGTCTTATACCAAAGAAGTGCGGAAGTATCCATGGCTATTCCTTTCGTTATCTGTATATATCTGTATTTTGATATGGTTGTAGGTTACAATCCCTTATATTATAGCATATTTTGTTTGGGTTGACAAGGGGGAGATCGTGGCTCTTGTGAGATGTGAGAAATAACAAAACCAGTGTAAGCCTACAGCAGGCTTTCACTGGTTTTTTGATCATTTGTGAAAAGTTTAACAATATTTTATCCGCTGTTTTTATGTGCGAATTTTTTCTGCAATGAGCTGAAAAGCGTCAAAAATCTCTTCTCCCGAATGTCCCAAGGCTCTTATGGCTATGCCACGTTCCGTGTGAGTGGCGCAAAGCTGTGCGCTGTCAGGGTCGCCTGTGTAGTCGGCTTGGTAAATGCTTTCCAGCATTGTCTTGTCAGGGGTGTAGATATACATAAATCCCGTGTGGGTGAAGCCCTCGAAAAAGCCTTTTTGCCGTATGGGCAGTGCGGCTGGGTCGATAAGAGTGTTGTCGATAAAATCCGCCCTGCCGTCAATTGCTATCTCGGTGCGTGAGCGAAAGCGCTTCAAGCCAAACTCCTCCCCCATTGCAGTTCTGCCACAGCAGTATATCTCAGAGAAAATAAGCTCAGAGCTTTCTGTGATGTTCACCTTGCCCATAGAGATATGCTCACAGCCTGTGAAAGTCATAATAGGGTGGGGCATATAGCAAAGCCTTGCGTTTTTGCGCACAACAAGCTTTATGCTCTGTTTTGATATGCCGCCGTTTGTGTTGAAAAGCTTTTGATAGCCCTGATCTGTGAATATGACCTTGCAGTTTTCCCCCACAAAAAGCTTTATCTCGTTTTCGTCACCTGCCAATACTCCTGCTGAGCCGCACATTGAGATATATTTCGCCCAGCCTTTATGGTCATAAAATGGTGAATACACCTTGAAAGGGGGAGCAAAATATAAGTCCTCAGTAACGGTCTTTTGTCCGTCAAAGGCTGTTGACAGGCTTAGTCTGCCGTTCATTTCAGATCCTCAAAAAGCACTGATTTTTTTATCCAATCTATGACCTGAGAAACGCCCTCACGGCTCATGAGATTTGTGAAAAGAAACGGTCTGTCGCCCCTCATGCGCTTTGAGTCGGAAGCCATTACTTCAAGGGAAGCTCCAACAAGTGGCGCAAGGTCTGTCTTGTTGATAACAAGCAGGTCGGAACGTGTCACGCCAGGGCCACCTTTTCTTGGTATCTTTTCACCCTGTGCAACGTCGATAACATAGATAGAAGCGTCTGCAAGGTCAGGGGAGAATGTGGCGGATAGATTGTCGCCGCCGCTTTCAATGAAAACGATCTGCGTGTCAGGGTGCTTTTTCACCATTTCGTCAACGGCTTCCAGGTTCATGGAGCAGTCTTCTCTTATGGCAGTGTGAGGACAGCCGCCTGTTTCAACGCCAACTATCCTGTCAGCTGGCAGGCATGAGTTTTTTGTAAGAAATTCTGCATCCTCTTTGGTGTAGATATCGTTTGTTACAACGCATATGGAATATTCTTTTGACATTTCTCTTGTAAGGCGTTCGATAAGTGCGGTTTTTCCCGATCCCACAGGTCCGCCTACGCCTATTTTTACATAGCTCATTTTTGGTACTCCTTATTATATTATATAAATCATAGCTTATGACATATACTGTCTTGAATACAGTCGCTCGTGCTGCATTGCACGCAGGTCAAAGCCTGCGCCGCTTATGCCGATATCGTTTATATCAGTGGAAAGGGCTTTTTCTGAAGCGGAGGATATAAGCTCAAAGCTCTCTCCGAGAATTTTCTGCCCTGCAAGCTGACTTAGAGGTACAAGCTTCACGCAGTTTGTGACTATGGCGGAGCATATGGAATAGCCGTATACCGCAAGCCCCTCTGAAAGCTCGATGCCATTGTCACGCATATAAAGCCCATAGGCGATGCACTGATGGCCCTTGCATATGCCTTGCTCAGTCAGGCTTTTATAAAGCCCTGTGAAGCTTTCCCGACCATTGTTGCATATTTTGAAAAAACGCCTTGTGACCTTTTCTGAGCCGCTTCGTATCTCAAATGGTGTTTTCGCCGCAGAGTATATCTCATCAAGACGGCAAAGCTCCTTTTCGTCAGCATTGTATGCCGCTGCCGCCGCACCAAGCTCATTGTAGGGCAGCACTGAGATGTAAGAATGGAGATATTCTTCAAGCCCTTTTGGCGAAGTGATGATATCATGCTGAACGTAGGTTTCAAGCCCATTTGAAAGCGTGAACGCACCCACAGGGAAAAGGCTGTCGCATATTTGCAGAATGTGAATAAGTCCTGCGGTATCGGTCATTTTTTATCAGCTCCGTTTAGTGTGAATGTTCGTGGTGATGATGTTCCCCATGCTCGTGGGAGTGGCTGTGTGAGTGTCCGTGAGCTTTGCAGACGATAAAATCGTCAAATCTGCCTATGATGTTCTCGCACTCAAAGCCGAGGTTTTTCAGGTGCTTTTCTGTAGGCTCGTCATGTGGGATAAGCACGTTGTCGTCAGATATTTTAAGTGACAAATGCCTGTTGCCTATCTCAAAGCAAAGCCTGCCCATTTCCTGCATAGTGTGAACGTTTATCTTTATAAGGGGACAGCTTGTGAGCTTCACTGCTACGCAAAGCTTATCGTCAAGATAGATGATATCCCCGTCCTTTAGGTTTTCGTCAATGGCAATGCCTATGTCACGTCCTCCTGCGGTGGTTTTTCTTATGCGCTTTTTCTCGGCTTCAAACCAATCAAGCTCAACTGTGTCTACTTCTACAGAGGTGGTGCTTTCAGAGAGATTGCCTAATATTTTTTCTGCTATCATTTTTGTTTCCTCGCTTTAGAACATAAAGTAACGCTGTGCCAATGCAAGCTCGTCAAAAGGCTCGCAGGTAATAACTTCGCCGTCAACTGTGACAGTGTAGGTCTCAGGGTCTACTCTTATATCACCGCAGACGTTGTTGTATACCATATCAGCCTTTGAGATGTTTCGGCAGTTCTTCACAGGAAGCACCTGCCTTTTAAGACCAAGCTTCTCCTTTATGCCGTCCTCGTAGGCGTATTTTGATACGAACGTGATACAGGTGCTTGAAAGGGCAAGCCCGTGACCACCGAACATTTCTGTGTAACACACAGGCTGAGGGGTAGGGATAGAAGCGTTTGCGTCGCCCATTTTTGATGCGAAAATAAATCCGCCCTTTATTATCATGTCAGGCTTTGCTCCGAAAAATGCAGGATTCCAAAGAACAAGGTCTGCCACCTTGCCAACTTCCACTGAGCCTACATATTCTGATACGCCGTGGGTTATAGCAGGGTTGATAGTGTATTTTGAAATGTAGCGTTTTATTCTGAAATTGTCGTTTCGCTGGCTGTCCTCAGGGAGTGCGCCACGTTGTTTCTTCATTTTGTCAGCGGTCTGCCATGTTCGTGTGATGACTTCGCCTACACGTCCCATTGCCTGAGAGTCGGAACTCATCATTGAGAATATTCCCATATCGTGCAAAACGTCCTCTGCGGCGATAGTTTCAGGACGTATCCTTGAATCCGCAAAAGCAATGTCCTCTGGTACGTTCTTGTCAAGGTGATGACACACCATGAGCATATCCAGATGTTCGTCAAGAGTGTTTGCGGTGTAAGGCATTGTAGGGTTCGTTGAGGAAGGGAGAACATTCGGGAACGCTGCCGCTCTGATAATGTCAGGAGCGTGTCCGCCGCCTGCACCCTCTGTGTGATAAGTGTGGATAGTCCTGCCCTTGAAAGCATTGACGGTATCTTCAACAAATCCGCCCTCGTTAAGAGTGTCGGTGTGGATAGCCGCCTGAACGTCATACATATCCGCAACAGTAAGTGCGTGGTCGATAACGTCAGGGGTAGAGCCCCAGTCCTCGTGTATCTTCAAGCCTATACAGCCTGCCTTTATCTGCTCCTCGAGAGTTGTGATGTCGCTTGAATTTCCCTTGCAGAGATAGCCGAAATTCATTGGCAGGTCTTCGGAGGCTTCCAACATTCTGTGGATATTGAACTCGCCGGGTGTACAGGTGGTGGCATTGGTGCCGTCGGCAGGACCTGTACCACCGCCTATCATGGTGGTGATTCCGCTGTAAAGGGCTGTTCTCACCTGAGTTGGAGAGATAAAATGAATGTGCGTGTCAAGTCCGCCGGCGGTGAGGATAAGTCCCTCGCCTGCGATAGCTTCCGTGGAAGCGCCTATTATCATGTTTTTGTCAACGCCATTCATGATGTCGGGGTTGCCTGCTTTGCCTATTCCTGCTATCCTGCCGTCCTTTATGCCAACGTCAGCCTTTATGATGCCTGTGCTGTCGATGATAAGAGCGTTTGTGATAACAGTGTCAAGGCACTCCTTGTCAGTGGCTTTGCAGGATTGCCCCATGCCGTCACGGAGAGATTTTCCTCCACCGAACTTTGCTTCATCGCCATGAACTGTCAAATCTTTTTCCACTTCTGCAATAAGAGAAGTGTCGCCCAAGCGCACCCTGTCGCCAACTGTCGGACCATACATATCGCAGTAAGCTTTTCTCGATATCTCGATCATTTCCTACACCCCCTTGAAGCCAAGCTTTTTAGCCTTTTCAAAGGCTGCCTGCTTGATGTTTTCATCGTCCATTTTTCCGTTTACAAGACCATTCAGACCATAGCCTATGCGGTCGCCGCCGATAGGTATAAGACGGACGGTCTTTTTCTCTCCCGGTTCAAATCTTACCGCTGTGCCTGCGGGGATATCAAGTCGCATACCATAAGCCGCCTTGCGGTCAAACTCCAAAGCCTTGTTTACCTCAAAAAAGTGGAAGTGGGAGCCTGTCTGGATAGGTCTGTCCCCTGTGTTTGAGACTGTAAGCTCAATGCTTTCTGTTCCCTCGTTGAGCTTGACAGTGCCTTCCTCAACGATAAATTCCCCTGGGTGAAGCTTGCTTGCACCCTTGATAGGGTTGTGTACTGTCACAAGCTTTGTGCCGTCGGGCATTGTGGATTCTATTTGTATTTCGTGTATCATTTCAGGAACGCCGTCCATGACGTCATCAGCGGTAAGAAGCTTTGTGCCGTATTGCATAAGCTCAGCGGCTGACGCTCCTGCTCTTGCTTTTTCCATTACTTCCATGCTTATGTATGCCACAGCTTCAGGGTAGTTGAGCTTTAATCCCTGTGCCTTTCGGTCACGGGCAAGCATGCCCGCATAATGGAGCATAAGCTTATCCTGCTCTCTTGGAACAAGTCGCATTATTATTCCTCCTATTTATATAGTATAGTGTCTCTACTGCTTTTTCTCTGTAAGGGCTTTTTTTACTACTCCCTCAGGGTCGCTTATGAGCATAGTGCCGAGCCATACGACTGTGCCGAGTGCAACAACGCAGATTCCTAAAAAGCTGTCGTTTATCATGTCTGCGGTGGCAGGGGTGAAATATCCTGCGCCCTGCTCTTTGTATTCAAAAAGTGCGTCCACGAGCCACATTATAGATGCGCCCCAGTACATATAGCACATCAGCCCCACTTTAAGATTTCTGGCTTTTGGTGATGTGTACCATACTATGGTAATGATAACGGCTGCTATGAGAGTGATAAGAAGTGTCATACGGCGTCACCGCCCAGCTTTGCAGTCTTTTTTGGCTTACGTTTCAGTATCTTGTCAGACACCACCGTCAGCACAGCCCATACCGCTGTCACAAGAACAGCCATTGATGTTCCGACAGTCGCCATTTCGTGGAATGCTACTGCCATTTCCGAAGGGTCGTTAGCCGCTGTCAGGAATGGGAAGAACGGTGATATCTCGCCATGCCACAGATGCTCAAATGCCAAAAGTCCTGAGCCGCCCCACAGAAAGCCTGAGAGCCTTGTTATCTTTTTAGAAAGAGGAAGCTTGTCCTCCGAAAGAGCTTTGACCTTTGTCTGCTCCTCTGTCTTTGCCTCGTGAGACTTTACTGCCTTTGCCACAATAGTTGTAACGATCGCTTCTGTTGCTGGTACTAAAAAACAAGCCATAATAAAACTTCCTTTCAAAATTGTTTTCTGAGTTTGACCTAGTGATAATAAAAAAACAACGCCCTTATAAACCGACAGGCATTGCCGTATCGGTTATAAGAGCGTCATTGCTTTGATTATCAGTATAGCACAGAGCTTTTTATTTGGCAATAGTGTTAATGAAAAATTCTTATTTTATTCAGCTTTGAATAAAAAATAGATGTGAACAAAATGAAAGTCTGACATCTGAATATTGCATTATTGCCATTTGTAGATTTGCACAAAGAAACTATTCAAAAATGAATAGTTTCGATTTTGATATGGACGAAATAGCGTAAATACGCTATATAAGTGATAACAAAGCTTATTCCAAAGTGAATAATTTTCAGAAAAATTGAAAAATAGCTCTTGACAACTTGCAGGAATGGTGATATAATTCTGCACATAGAGCAATTCAGAAATGACTTGAACGGTCATGCGGATATGTTCCTCAGTGATTTTGAAAGGAAAGTGACCTCAAATGATCAACAACAATTGTCAGCCACCGAGCGCCTCAGGCTCTCCTCGTTTTTGTAATATGGGTAATTTCATGAGGCTTCCTCACGCGACCTCAGCAGAGGGATTGGATTTCGCTATCGTTGGTATACCATTCGATACCGCCGCTTCTTTCAGAGCAGGCGCAAGATTTGGTCCTAACGGTGTAAGAAACATCTCGGCAATGATAAAGCCTAACAATGTTGCAATGGGCGTCAACATTATGGATTCACTCAAGGGCGCAGACCTTGGCGACGTTCCTGTGATCCCTGATTATATCCACGAAACATATTCAGCTATCGAGCAGACCTTGGACGGTGTTCTTGAATGCGGTGCAGTTCCAATAAGCATTGGCGGCGACCACGCTATCACCCTTGGCGAGCTTAGAGCTATCGCAAAGAAGCATGGAAAGGTAAGCCTTGTGCATTTCGATTCACACCTTGACCTGTGCGATACGGTTTTCGGTCAGAAATACAATCACGGCACACCATTCAGAAGAGCAATGGAGGAGGGTCTTATTGATCCTGAGAAGTCGGTTCAGATTGGCATGAGAGGTTCTCTTTACGATCCTGACGATTTCAAGATCGCCGCAGACCTTGGCTTCACGGTTATCCCAGGGGACAAGCTCCACACATATTCTCCTGAAGATCTTCTCAAGGTCATAAAGGAAAAGGTTGGCGACAACAAGGTGTTCCTTACATTCGATATCGACTTTGTTGACCCGGCTTATGCACCAGGTACAGGTACTCCTGAGGTGGGCGGATTTACTTCCTTTGAAACACTTCAATATATAAGAGCGCTGAAAGACCTGAACTTCACAGGCTTTGATGTAGTAGAAGTTGCTCCTCCATATGACCACTCAGAGATAACAGCTTATATGGGCGCAAATATCATTTTTGAGTTCATGTCTATCCTTGCTTATCAGAAGAAGATCGGCAAGAGAAAATAAAGATAGAAAAATAATTCACTCTCCAATAAATATAATATCAAACGCAACGGAGCGTTGACGGCGGCACTAGGGTGTCCGGCTTGTCAGCGCTCCGAATTATTTAGAAAAGTAAGTGAAAGGTTGGAATCAGTTATGAAAAGCGGAAGAAGATTTGGAATTTTAAGAAAAGTTTGTGCAGTGGCAGTGGCTTCGGTACTTGCGGCAGGATGTCTTACAGCCTGCGGAAGCAGCAAGAACGCAGGTCCGCTCACACTGGATCAGATCAAGGAAAACGGTAAGCTCACAGTTGCGACAGAAGCCGCTTATGAGCCTTTTGAATACATGGACGGCGATAAGATCATAGGCTACAACGCAGATCTGTTCGCTAAGATTTGCGACGATCTGGGGGTAGAGCTTGATTATATCGACCTGCCGTTTCAAGGAATACTTGCAGGACTTGAAGCAAAGAAATATGACGTTGTTGGAGCAACACTCGGCGTAACTGCTGAACGTGCAGGCAAGTACACGATGACTTATCCTATCCAGAACGGAACTACAGTTTTCGTAAAGAGAAAGGGCGATGACAGCATCAAGTCTATCGAAGATATGTCGGGCAAGCGAATGTTTTCTGCCGTGTGATGATTACTATGATATTATCACAACAACCACAGAATGGAATGAAAGTTGGGCTGAACCTGACGCCCCGATTTAAAAACCACCTTTTCCTAACGAGGTGGTTTTTAAAGTTAGGAAAAAGTGGCTCTAAAACACGAAAGTGTGTTGAAAGTTAGGGAAAGGTGGTTTTTCGTTAGGAAAAGGTGGTCTTTACACAGACAAAAAACAGATTTTTCTGCTCTGAATTGTTGAAAGTTAGGAAAAAGTGGCTCTAAAACATGAAAGTGTGTTGAAAGTTAGGAAAAAGTGGTCGCTACGTTAGGAAAAGGTGGTTTTTCGTTAGGAAAAAGTGGCTTTTGGTTAATATGACCTTACTATCCTTTCATGCTCATTGTTCTGCACTTGTCCCGGATAGACCTTTCAAGCTCTCTGGACGCAATGCTCAAAGCATATTCGTTATTCTTTATCAGACAAATATATCGTGTCGGCATATTCTCCTTGATCTTCAGACGGCAGATATTATCAGCATTCCCGTCAAGAAACGGCTCAGGCACAAATCCGATGCCAAGACCGTTCTGCACCATAGGAAGTATCAGGTCGGCTGTTTCGACTTCGATATCAGGCTCAAACGGCAGACCGTTCTCGGAGAAAAAATCTCTGTAATACTCGTATGTTTTTGTTCCAGTGCTCAAAGCTATCAACGGGTATTTTGCTATTTCTTTTATACTGACCTCTTTTTCTGCAAGATGTTCAAATACATGACCGCATATTGCAGTTTCCCGAAAACTGCATATTTTTAGTGCATTAAGAGAGCCGATCTCATCGGCAGGTGTTGTAACGACTGCCAGATCGACCAAGCCCTTCTGTAAAGCTGTGATCGCCTGCGGTGTGGAATAATTGCATATTTTCAGCTTAACGCCTGGATATTTGCTGTGGTAAGCTCCAAGTATCGGAAGCAGAAAACACCTGAGAGCGACTTCGGTAGCTCCTATGGATATAATGCCGTTTTGCAGGCTTTTATTCAGGGACACTTCCTCCTCGCCTGCCTGTATCTGCTCAACTGCTGTACAGATATGCTCATAGAGCCTTTCACCCTCTGGAGTCAGACGCACGCCCTTGTTTGTCCTTTCAAAAAGGGTACATCCAAGCTCCGCTTCAAGGGTTTTGATCGTTCTTGTAATATTGGGCTGGTTGAGCGTTAAAGCATTAGCAGCCCTCGTTATACTTCCGTATTTGGTCACATAGTAGAAAATTTTGTAATGGTCATAGCTGATATTCATATTATTCACCATACCTTTATGATATATCTGATATATTAAACATACATTTTACATATCTCGTTATAAGTATTATAATATAAATGCTGAGCCAAGTCAAGTATTATTTTTAAGGAGTGTTGTTTGATGACCAAAGACCTTACTGTCGGAAAACCGGATAAGGTGCTGTGGAAGTTTTGCCTGCCGTTGTTTGGCAGTATTATCTTCCAGCAGCTCTACAACATCGCTGACAGCTTTGTTGCGGGAAAATTTGTAGGTGAGGATGCTCTTGCGGCAGTTGGAAACAGCTACGAAATCACTTTGATATTCATAGCCTTTGCGTTCGGCTGCAATATCGGGTGTTCGGTGATCGTATCTCAGCTTTTCGGTGCAAAACGTTTGAAGGATATGAAAACGGCTGTCTATACCACCTTGATCTCGGGCGGTGTTCTGTGTCTTGCGCTTATGATCGGAGGGCTTGTCTTTTCTGACGGTCTGCTAAGGCTGATACACACTCCCGATAATATCCTGTCGGATTCAAAGCTGTACCTTGACATATATATATGGGGACTTCCGTTCGTTTTCTTCTATAATGTGGCAACTGGCATTTTCTCCGCACTCGGCGATTCAAAAACGCCGTTCATATTCCTTGCGGCTTCATCAGTATCAAATATCGGTGCAGATATACTGTTCGTTACCGCCTTTCACATGGGCGTTTCGGGAGTTGCGTGGGCTACCTTCATCTGTCAGGGGATAAGCTGTATTCTTGCAATGGTTGTTGTATTCAGGAGATTTGCAAGAATAGAGACGGAGGGAAAAGCCAAGCCTTTCTCATGGAAATTGCTCGTCAAGATCGCAGCGGTAGCAGTTCCGAGTATATTGCAGCAGAGCTTCATATCTGTCGGCAACATCATCATTCAAGGCATTATCAACGATTTCGGATCGAGCGTTATCGCTGGCTATGCCGCTTCGGTAAAGCTGAACAACCTCGTCATCACATCGCTCACAACTCTGGGGAATGGCGTATCTAACTTTACTGCCCAGAACATAGGAGCAGATAAGCTGCCGAGAGTAAAGGAAGGCTTCAAGGCAGGCATAAAGCTCGTATGGGTGCTGTGCATACCGCTCACGGCTGCCTATCTGCTCGCAGGGAAATATCTTGTGTATATCTTCCTTGACGAACCGACAGGAACAGCAATGGAGGTCGGCATAAGGTTCTTGCAGATACTGTCGCCGTTTTACTTTGTTGTATCCGCAAAGCTCGTTTCCGACGGTGTACTGAGGGGTGCAGGAATGATGAAGCAGTTTATGGCTGCGACATTCACCGACCTGATACTTCGTGTTGTATTTGCTAAGATGTTGTCCGTATTCTTCGGGACAACAGGTATATGGCTTGCCTGGCCGCTCGGCTGGACAGTCGCTATGGGAATGTCTGTAATGTTCTATCATTCCGGAGCGTGGAACAAAAAATGTCAAGATCCCATTTTGGTCACCCTATGAAGGGTACTGTATTAGATGTGCAAAAATAACATTTTCGCTAAGTATATATGCTTGTCAATAGCCCGTAGTCTATTGGCGCACACAAAATCCGTTCCATACAAGTCCATGTCATCTTTATGGCGCGCGCCACAATGACAGCATACCCTTTTGGGACTGAATAACAAAATCCACGCAAATCGCTTGTGATCTGCGTGGATTTTTTCATTCCAGTAATTCCGCTGTAAGCCTTCCATAGATAAATCATCGTATCGTACACGGCTCTCTGCGCCTGCATACGGAGCAGATTGCCGATAGCACCCGACTGGTCGATTCGCCCCGACATCACCGCTGCCTGATAGTCACGGCTCGACTGCATAAGAAGCTCGGTCTGACGGTTTACTGCGTCCGTGACTTTGGTATCAAGCTCGTCAAGGTGCTTGTAGATCTCGCCCTTGTCCACGATCTTCTGCAAGAGATCGGGCCGCTTTTCTTCGATGTGGTGCAGATAGTAGCGAATGTGGTCGGTGTGGAACACATAACGCTCCGTTTTGCCTGTCTTTGGGTTGCGGTGGCGTACCGTCTGTGTGTCGGTATCGACTTCCCACACAGGAGCGTCGTTGACTTTCTGTTTGCTCTTGAATAACATTGCCGTCACTTCCTTTTCTTCGTAATATAGTAGCCGATACCGCCGACTCCTGCGAGAGCAGCCACTCCTGCGATGATTGCAAGCGGATTGGCTCCGGAACCCTCAGAATTGCCCTCAGACGGCTTTGCACTGTCCTTGTCGGTATCGTTACCCTCTCTGTCTGCAAGCCACTCAGAAGCCGTTTCCGTTCCTCCTGCGACCTCTCCGATCACTCTCGGACTGTCCTCGCCGTTATCGTTGATCTGATGACCGCCTGTGCTTTCTTCGGGTTCGTCTTTCAGCGTACTGAACGGAGGAAAGGTGTCCACGGTATCGCCGTTGCGGTCAATCATCTGCCAAGTACCGTTAAGCAGCGTGAAGCTGTAAAAGTTGTCCTCAGTCTCGATCGTCCAATTACCGCTGTTATCGTCCTCAAAGTCCCAGCCGTCGATCAGATCACGGTAGTATCTGCGATAGCCGTGTGTGACCTCGCCCACATCGTTCCAGTCATATCCGCCTGTGCCGTAGTTCTCGTCAAGCCACCTGTCAAGAAGGTGGTGCTTGTACGATGCTTCGGGATATTCAAGTCCGTTATCGCCCTTGCCGTTCCAGAGATCTTCCCAAATGGCGGTTTCAAGGCTTTCACGGTCGGGAACTTCGGCAGCGTAGGCTGTCATGCCTGAGCTGAGTGCAAGTGCGGTGCAGAATACCGCTGTGATAAACTTCTTCATTGTAATTTCTCCTATGCAAGCTGTCCGATCAGGACAGATGCTTCATATTTACTGATGTTATCGTCAACCCGAATATCGTTTCGGTGACTTCTGCGAATGAGTTTTTTCAGATAACTGAGCTGAGAGAGCGTAGCAGGCAGAGAACCCCAGCGTTTCACAAGCTCCAAGTCCCACAGGTTCTTTGCCCTTTGATAATCGCAGACAAGGCGGTTATAAACACCGTCAAGGACTTCCTGCATTGGTGCGGGCTGAATGGTCCAGACGATCGTGTTATCGTGTACCATGTAGGCATAGCTGTTGCCCGTAATGTCCTCGGCTCTGACCTTGATGACACGCTTATCTCCGATCGAACAAAGCATAGAACCGTCCGGCATAATGATGTAGTTGACATTGTGGGTGTCATACTTGCCGTTCTGCTCAAAAAGTTCCACAAGCTGCACATTGATCTTCCAATCAGGCTGACGGTTTGCGACCTCCTCGATCATGTCCTCGATCTCGGTGATGCGCTTGCCCTGAATGTCCGCCTGTGTCATGCCCTTTGGGAGCTTGCCGATGCCGAACAGGTCGGGTGCTGTGCAGATATTGAGTTTTCCTGTGATACCGACACAATCAATGAGCTGCAAGTCGGTCTTGTCGGGGTGCAGTCTCAGACCTCTGCCGACCATTTGCGTGTAAAGACTGGCATTTCGTGTCGGTCGGGCGATAATGACCGTTTCAATCAGGGGCATATCAGTTCCCTCGGTGAAAATCATGCAATTCACAAGACACGGTATCTCTCGCTTAGTGAAACGCTCGATGATCTCCGCACGGTCGGGTGTGTCTGCTGATACCACAACAGCACCGTCAATCAGCTCTGCGATATGGTGAGCGTGTTGGACGGTAGCGGTGAAGGAGTGTACCGCAGGCAAAAAGCGGAAAAAGTCCGCTCCGAACACGGAGTACCTCAAAGGGCATTACGATTATATCCGTGTCAATGTTCCGAAGGGAGAGCGTGAGAAGATCAAGGCTTATGCGGAGTCTCAGGGTATGAGTGTGAATAAGCTGTTGCTCACGGCGTTGGAGGAATACAAAGAAAAACACAATGGAGAAAAACAATGAAACTTACAAATAATAGATGTGCTGTTGAGGTCACATTAGATGATAACTTTGATCTCAAAAGCTCCGACCATAGAGAATATGATCTCGTCTTGAATGTTGACGGATATACTGCTCAGGATTTTTATAGGGTGCTGTCTTTATCCGTAAATCTTTTTCATGACAAATATAAGGTTGCTTTAGTAGGCTCAGGTCAATCATATCCTGATGACTGTGCTGTGCTTGATGATGAGATTTTGACCGTAATTCAAGATAATCGAGTTGTTAGACTTGATCTTCATAACAGAACAGTAGTAGCAACCTATGATACTGATTTGTACGGCTGTGCCTTTGGTCTGTATAGTACACCTGACGGATACTTTATTCATGGTGAGCTTGAAGTAGCTCGATATGATAAAGATTTCAATAAGAAGTGGGGCTTTTCAGGCAGAGATATTTTCGTATCACCAAACAATAAACAGGCTTTTCAACTACTTGAAGATCGTGTATGCCTCTATGACTTTGAGGACAATTATTATGAGCTTGATTATAATGGGAATCAGCTCTTATACCTTCCACATAAATAATCACTCCAAATCCCCATTCTTTTTACGCTTGCGGTCTTGCTGCTGCTCATTACGCTCCTGCCTGAGAAACTCCTCAATGGTACGCTGTGCGTCGGCAAGGTCACGCGCCCGCTTGTCTGCTTCACGAAACTGCTGATCTTTCAATGAACGCTCTTGTATGAGGGCGTTTATTTTTTTGTCCAGGCTCTCCACGGTCGGGATATGACCGGAGGGATAAAGTTCCAACACCTTAGTGCGAATTTGCCCGTATTCGGTAAGCTCTGCGCTGTGTTCCTTTCGGTACTTCTTCGCAGCACTTCCGCTGAGGGCTTTCAGCTCCTCGCCGTACACTTTCAGCTTGCGGTATTTCCGCAGGACTTTCAGCTTCACCTGCAAGTCCTCGATCTCCGTTTTCATGTTGTTCAGCTTGGAGAGAAGTCCTCGGCTGTGTGCGTATTCCGATATAGCCGCTTGCTTTATCTGATCAGGCTCTACACCATACTCGGCTATCACATTCTTTGCAATACTGGCGAGCTTCATATTGCCACGGTCGATAGCGTCCTGAACAAACCTGTTCGGGGCTTT
>NZ_ADKM02000118.1 GCF_000178155.2 Hominimerdicola alba 8 | reverse complement strand
TTTTTCTGCAAGCGATGGGTCTTTTGCGGCGAGAAGTCCGTAGAATGACGGCTTTGCCTTGAAACTCAGCGAGAAGAACAGCGGCATCTCATTCTGTTTCCAGCTGACCGCATCGGTCAGTCCCCATACAGTGAAACTGCCAAAGGGTATCCCCTCGTCTTTAAGTGCGATTATCTGCTCCATAAAACGGCGGGAGTATTCGCCCTGTTTCTCTTCCCAGTCATCTGTCGCGTCCTTGCTTATGTCAAGTTCGGTTATGGATATCTCCACACCCAGTTCCTTATTGTAGCGGCGGACTGCTTCTGCGTATGTCATGGGGTCGCACCATGTACCGATGTGTGACTGCATTCCCACACCGTCGATGTTGCCTGCCTCAGCCACAGGTTTCAGAAAGTCGATTATGACCATCTGCTTTGTGAAGTTGAATGCGTTGTAGTCGTTGTAGTACAGCTTCACACCCTCAGGCTGATATTTGCGCGCAAACTCGAATGCCTTTTCGATGTAGTCATCACCGATGGTCTGCAGCCACAGACAGTCGCGCTTCTCGCTCTTACCGTCAGCGGCGGCTTCATTCACCACGTCCCATGCGTAGAAAAGTCCGGGATACTCGGTGTCAGCCCACTCAAATACCGCCTTGATATAGTTTTCCATACGTTTTAGCATAAGTTCGCGGTCGGCAAGTTCACCGTTTACATCGTAATCCTTGTAGAACAGCCATTCAGGTGTCTGCGAATACCATACCAGCGTATGACCGCGCATCTTGATGTCATGTGCTTTGGCAAATTCAAGCTGGTCGATGCACTTGTCGAACTTGACAGCAGGTGCTTCGCGGTACTTTTCAATATCCGACAGCGTGGTGTCCTTGTCCAGCAAAGCATCGGGCTTCATCTCGTTCTCACAGGTCATGCTGTTGAATTGTTCGGTGATGAGATTTATGTAGTCGGGGTCATATATCTGATAATCCGCCACAGCCGAGCCGATGGGGAAATCATCGGCATATACATCTTTCAGACGCGGCAGATCAGCGGTCTTTGACGGGAAAACAAATTCCTCTTTTGAAGCCGTTTCAGCTTTGCTTGCGGCACTTTCGGTCTTATCATCGGTCTTTGAAGAGCCGCAGCCTGTCAGCAAAAGCGCGGCACTGAGTATAAAAGCGAGTGTTTTTTTCATACTGTCACCTCACGTAAAGTTCGTCATATGGGGCATGTCCCCTTGCATATATAGTATATCACAGAACCCTTTTCATTGCAACAGATATTTGTCAGTTCGCAATAAACGGTCTTTTGAACAAATAAATTGTACTGCTTGCAAAATATTGTAATGACAAATATTTCGTCCATAAAATCACGGTAATACCGCAGATATCCACTTTTCGATAAGCAGAAGCGATATAACTTAAGTACGGACAGCTGTGCTGAAAATAAGAGTATAATTTATAAAATATGGTTATTTGTTTATACAATAAAAAAGTTGTCTGCTGATTATTGCGAATTAAAAATGCGAATATCCTGATATTGTATGTATAGCTGTCGGTCGATAATTGCGGCGATTTTCCAAATATTGCGCTTTTATATACGAGTTTGCCCGATTTTTGCGGATGACTGCTCGTTTATTGTTGATGTTCAAATCATCGCAATTATTATTTATAGTTAAGCAAAAAATGAATAGAAAAATTAAGTTTGCGGTTGTATAATAATATCAGAAAATACAACATGGATATGTAAAGCATGCAGGCTGACCACAATATGTTCGTACTGCTTTATGAACAGGTATGTACACTTAGCCTTGTGCTTGAAAGGACGGGTAAATTATGAAGCTGTTTGTTGATACCGCGAATGTCGATGACATCAGAGAAGCAGAATCGCTGGGCGTTATATGCGGCGTTACCACCAACCCCTCGCTGATCGCCAAAGAAGGCAGAGTATTCGAGGAGGTAGTAAAGGAGATAACCGAGATCGTTGACGGCCCTATCTCTGCTGAGGTCATCTCACTGGAAGCTGACAAGATGGTCGAAGAGGCTATCCCGCTTTCAAAGATACACAAGAATATAGTTATCAAGCTGCCGATGTGCGCTGAGGGTCTTAAAGCCTGTAAGAGGCTGACCGAAATGGGCATCAAGACCAATGTTACACTGATATTCTCAGCTGCACAGGCTATACTGGCTGCCAACGCAGGCGCGACTTATGTTTCGCCTTTCCTGGGCAGACTGGACGATATAGGCATGACAGGCATGGATCTGATCGAGGAGATCGCAGATATCTTCTCCGTTCAGGGCATCAAGACCCAGATCATCGCCGCATCTATCAGAAATCCGATACACGTTGTTGATGCTGCAAGGGCAGGCTGCGATATCGCAACTGTTCCGATGGGCGTTATCAGACAGATGATAAAGCACCCGCTGACCGACAACGGCATCGAGCGCTTCCTAAAAGATTGGGAGAGCGTACCTAACAAGTAAGATCTCAGAGAGTATCAAATACTCCGAATTTCCACCTTATTTTCCAATCGGGATCTCCGAAACACCCTGACAAGACGGCAGTATACCCCTCTGCTGTCTTGTCTGCGGGACCCCATCGGAAATCGCGGGGCAGTCCCTGAAATGCCCCGCTTTAGAATGCTATCCATTCTCCTTTTATTTCATATTATATATTCCTTCTGACAGACAGCTGAGAGTTATTTCAGCTGTTTGTTTCTTTATACGGACTTTTTGGGGATTTTGGTACAATAAAAGGGACTGCATTGAAATAATATCAAAATCGCTATTGTAATTCGTACATATTTATGTTATAATCAAGACATAGTTGAACAGCGCTTCACGAATAGGTCGAGCGTTCGGTATTTTATTCAGGAGGAAGGACAAATGGAACAAAATTACATAAAACCACCCGTTGAGGTCAGGTATGCAGACCAGCTTGCAGCGCTGGAAGCATCTGACACAGGCAAAAAGCCCGAAAACTGGCGGCTGTCACCGAAAGCAGTGCGCACTTTCATACTGGGCGGTGAAGCGGGCGGCGTTAAGATACCCCGCAAATTCTACGGCAACGATGCACTGGTAGAACGCTGCATAATCACGCTGGCAGGCAGCAGAGGTCTTATGCTGGTGGGCGAACCGGGTACTGCCAAGACCATGCTTTCGGAACTTCTCAGTGCGGCGTGCTGCGGTGTCAGCACAAATACCGTACAGGGTACTGCCGGCACCACCGAAGATATGATAAAGTACAGCTGGAACTACGCGCTGCTGCTGTCAAAAGGTCCATGCAGAGAAGCGCTGGTGCCGTCACCTCTGCTGGTCGGCATGGAAAATGGCATCTTCGCCAGATTTGAAGAGATAACCCGTACCCCCGCCGAGATACAGGACAGCCTTATCTCGGTCATGAGTGACCAGATACTCAATATCCCCGAACTGGGTGATGAAGGTCTTGTGCTGGCTAAGCCCGGCTTCAATATAATCGGTACTGCCAACACCCGCGACAAGGGCGTAAATGAGATGTCGGGCGCGCTGAAAAGGCGTTTCAACTTTGAAACTGTCATGCCCATCGCAGATGTCCGCCTTGAAAAGGAAATAATAATCCGCGAAGCTGAGGATATGGCTAAGGCGGGTCATATCGACTGCCCCATAGATACCGATGTGGCAGAACTGCTGGCAGTCACCTACCATGAACTGCGTGAGGGCAGGACTGCTGAGGGCACTGTGGTCGAAAAGCCTGCCGCTGTAATGAGTACTGCTGAAGCTGTTTCGGTCTATTACCAGACCATCAGCCACAGCTGGTATTTCGGTGACGGCAAGACTGATATGGGTCTGCTGACCGAAAATCTGCTGGGTGCGGTCTGCAAGGAGAACAAGGACGATCTCGAAAAGCTGAAAGCCTATTTCAGGACAGCTGTTACAGCAAAAGCTAAAAAGGTTGGTGGCGCATGGAAGGCATATTCGGAAACGGCAGGCTTGCTGAGATAGCAGGCGCGGCGGGGGAACTGCTGAGATATGACCCCGATGGAAAGCTGCTGCTTTTCCCCGTGCGTCATCACAGCCCCGTCTGCGCATTTCAGCTGAGAAGGGCGATAGAGGAGTTTTCGCCTACTGTCAT
This sequence comes from Hominimerdicola alba 8, assembly GCF_000178155.2. Taxonomy (GTDB): domain Bacteria; phylum Bacillota; class Clostridia; order Oscillospirales; family Ruminococcaceae; genus Hominimerdicola; species Hominimerdicola alba_C. The sequence continues at coordinate 39,329 of NZ_ADKM02000118.1, read as the reverse complement.
ACTGATAGAGGGTCCTGAAAATGCCAACGACCTGATACCTGTGCTGACCGATGAACTTACCCGACTCCCTGCGGCGATATACTATTTCTATAAAGACAAGAAAAAGCTGGTCAGCCCCGATGCTGAGGACTACAAGTGCTACTATCCTTTTCTGGAGTCTTCGCCTGAATACAACGCACTGGCTGAGGGCAAAGCGCGGGGGATACCTGCGCGTTTCATCGACCTGCCTTACTGCGAGATACTCATAAACACCGTCAGCAGTAAAGGTCTGCGCACAGATGCCGAAAAACACAGCTATACCGATGACACAAGGTTGGCGCGGTCGCAGTTTTACAAGCGGCTGTGCGAAAAGACAGGCATACGCAGTTTTGATGAGTTCTGGGAGAAGTACTTCGAGATAGAGGGACTTAAGCTGTCGGCTGAGGACTTCTGCAAGATGATGCACACCTACTGCGTGCTGACCAGAAATGACGAAAGCAAGACAGAATTGGAGGCAGACGGCACTCTCGCAAGAGAACGGCACATGGCTTACCGCATTCAGGAAGCGCTTGACAGCGGCGAAAAGGTGCTTGCAGTGACGGGCGGTCTGCACAGTCTTGGACTGGCGCAGGTGCTTAAAGCGGGCAAAATAAAGCCTTTCAAACTGCACAAGATGACCGCTGACATTCAGGGCGCTTTCCCGACAGCATATTCCTATCAGGCGGCAGACGCGCTTCACGGCTACGCATCGGGCATGAACTGTCCCGCGTTTTACGACGGCATAACCGCGCGGCTGAAAAATGGCGATGACGAGGCAGAAGTCTACAACAACGCCACCCTTGAACTGCTGATAGCAACAGCAAAGGAAAGTTCAAAGCGTGACATTCCCGTGTCGATAGCAGATGTGACTTCTGCCAAAAGCGTTATGACAGGTCTTGCGGCGCTCAGGAATGTGAGCCAGTGCGGTCTGGCAGAACTTTCCGACGGCATAACTTCGGCGTTCATAAAGGGCGAAAAGACCATGTCAAGCGCCATGCCGCTGACGATAATGCGCACCCTCGCCACAGGTGACGGTGTGGGGCATATCGGTGACAAGAGCCATGTCCCACCGCTGGTGGCAGACTTTGAAAAGATATGCGAACAGTACAAATTAAAGTACACCAGCGTTATCCCGCAGGATATCGACCTGCCGCTGTTCACAGGCGAAAAGGGTATCGCTGTCAGCCGTTTTTTCCACAGGCTGAACTACCTGCATACAGGCTTTGCCAAGCTGGTGAAAGGTCCCGACCTGCATCACGGGCGCGACAGGAGCAGGGTACACGAACAGTGGAATTACCGCAGGACTCCGCAGGTCGACGCATCTCTTATCGACCACACCACAGACGGCTTCACCATTGAGGAAGCCTGCGCAAATGTGGCGGCAAGGTCTTTCGCTGAGAGCGGCAGGTGCGATGATGCGGCGCAGACTGCCATAAGCTGTTTTGAGATGGGCATACCGCTGACCGAGAGCCAGACTGCCGAACTGGACAGCATAGTGGCAAATGACGGCGACTTTTTCTCGATAGGTGAGGGTCTGCGGTGCTTCGGCAGACTGTACGACCTGCGCAAACTGTACAATTTCGAGGACGAAAGTTCTCTCGCATACATGAACAGCTGTATGGGCAAGCTGATATCTGCCCTGCCTATGATGACAAATTCGCCCGATGATGTCGCTGACGATGTGGTGGATATAATGCGGCTGATGTTCAGTCTGACAGGCGGCGTGCTGGCTGACTGGCGCGACACCCTTGAAGATGCACTGCTGACAATGTCAGTAACAGACGAGAAACACCCCGCTGTTTACGGTGCGGTGATGGGTCTGCTTTATGCCATAGAAGCTGACCGCAGGGGCGATGCCGAAAATGCCATGCGCGGCTATCTCAGCGGTTCAGCAGAGGTGCGCAAAAAGGGCGCTGACTATCTGCGCGGGCTTTTCAGGACGGCGGGCGACATCGTGCTTGCTGATGATTCTTTCCTGAAAATGACCGACGAACTTATGACAGGCTTTGAAACTGCTGATTTCATGGAGATACTGCCCTCGATGAGGCTGGCGTTCTCCTACTTCACACCGTCCGAGATACATGATATCGCAAGGGCGGCGGCAGACATACACGGCGGCAAGGCTGATGACCTGCTTTCGGGCGATGTCATAGATGAGGGGCTTTACGGCTTCGGAAAAATGCTGGACAGCCTTATCACGGCACAGCTGAGCGGAGGTGAGCAGAAATGACGGAAGCAGAAGAAAAAGCGCTTTCGATGAACAGGTGGCGGCTGGTGCTGGGCAGTCAGTCGGACAGAGAACTGGATTTTTCGGGCGATGAGCGCGAATTGCAGAGTTTCATGGACATGGAAGAACTGCTCGACTACCTTTACAGCAGGGCAGACGGCGACGATGTAAGACAGGGAAGCGGCGAGAGCGCACAGCGGACGGCAGGTCAGGGCAAGTCAAAGCTGACAGCCGCCAAGTGGATAAACAAGGTGCGCGAACTTTTCCCGAAACAAACAGCAGAGGTGCTCGAAAAGCACGCGCTTGACGAGTTCGGTCTTACAGAACTGCTGACCGACAAGAAAGTCCTCGAAAAGATGACCCCGAACATGGATCTGCTGAAGACCATCTTACAGCTAAGGCACCTGATGCGCGGCGAGGTGGTGGAAACCGCCAAGAAGATAGCCGCGCAGGTGGCAGATGAACTGCGTCAGAAGCTGGAGAACAGCGTGCGCCGTTCGATACTGGGGCGCATAGACCGCAATTCTTCAAGCCCCGTACATTCGGCGCGAAACTTAGATATTAAAAAGACCATACGCCGAAACCTGAAAAACTACGACAGCGAAAGCGGTCAGCTGATGCTGAAAGAGATATACTTCTCCAACCGCGTCAAGCGTTTCAGCAACAAGCGGGTGATAATCGCCATCGACGAAAGCGGCTCGATGGCAGGTTCGGTGATATACAGCGCTGTGATGGCGCAGATAATCTCGAAACTGCCTTTTGCTGAGGTGAAACTGGTGATATTCGACACAGCGGTGGTAGACCTGAGCGAACATGCGGAAGACCCCGCTGAGGTGCTTATGAGCGTACAGTTGGGCGGCGGTACCTACATCGACAAGGCGATGACCTACTGCGAACAGCTTATATCCACCCCTTCGCAGACGGTCGTCATATGCGTTACAGACCTGTTCGAGGGCGGAAATGTTGACCGACTGCTGAATGTCAGCAATAATATCATCACAAGCGGCGCGAAACTCAGCTACCTGACAGCGCTGGACGAAAATGCGAATGCGGCGTTCAACCGTCCGCTGGGGCAAAAGCTGGCAGATATGGGCGCTTTTGTCGGTGCGATGACCCCCGACCAGCTGGGCGGCTACATCGGCAGAGTGTTCGGATAGGGGGCGGCGTATGACTGAAAAAGTACAGAAATTAAGACAGCTGATAGCCGCCGCCGATGAAGATGCGCTGATAGGTCTTGCAAATAAAGGCACTTACAAACGCGCCTGCAAGGACGCAGAGGGTCTGACAGCCGAGTTTGAAGAGGGCGATGACTGCATTACCCTCAACTTCGGCGGCGAAACGGTGACACTTAGATCACCTCTTGAAAACAGCACATGCAGCTGTCCGTCAAGGGCGGTGTGCAGGCACATAATAGGTGCGCTGGTGCTTATGAAAGGCGTTATACCCGCAGATGAAGCACCTGCCCCCGCAGAAAAGCCCGCCCCCGAAGAAAAAACTGAGAAGCCCCGACCCGCCGAAACTCCCGCAGTAAAACAGGTGCAGGCAGAACCTAACGCGCCGCAGGTGAAGTACCTCTCCGATAAGGACGAAGCGCGTGTGCATGACTGCGCATCTCTTTGCAGGGGTCTGCTGGGCGAGATACTGACAGACGGTCTGGTGCGCATGCCCGATGACATGCCCGCCCGCATCGAAGCGGCGGCGGTGCGCTGTCACGGTCTTAAAGCGGCAGATGCCGAGCGCGTCATGCGCAAGGTGGGCGGTCTGCTTACGGCACACCTGCAAAGGCGTGCATCGTTCAGTGACCACGAATTTGCAAGAAAACTCTGTGAAGCTGACACCTTGCTGGCGGCTCTTGAAAAAGGTCGGCTGACAGAAGAAGCGCTGGGCGAATTTCGGCGCAGTTACGAACCTCTGGCGGGTGAACTGAGCCTTCTGCCGATAGGTGCGCGTGATGTTTCGGGCAGTGAGTACAAGGGTGAGATATATTATTTCCTTGACGAGAACAGGACATCGGGCGGGGATTTCCTGACAATATCGGATATGCGCCCGACTTATTACGAGGACAGCACCCGTTCACGCCGAGTGCCGCCGCTGTCCCCGTGGGACTTAGGTGCAACGTTAAGTTCGGTGATGAAGAGCAAACTTGTGCTGGTGGGCGCGAAAGTCAGCGGTGAAAAGCTGTCATCATCGGCAGAAACAAAGGTCGCAAGCCAGACTAAAGCAAGCCTTAACTGCCCTGCGGTGCATAAGCTGATAATTGACGATTTCAGGCAGATAGCCGCAGAACTTGACGAAGCGGGCGAGTATGAAACTGACAGAATGTTTTTCATACACCCGACAAAGTGCTGTTACCACCGCTTTGACAAGTACAGCCAGAATTTCATAATGGAGATAGAGGACTGGCGGGGCTGCCGCATAAAGGTAAAGGCAAAGTTCCGCGCAGAAACCAGATCGTTCATCGAACTGCTTGAAAAGATAGCGCGGCGCATGGTCGGGAATACAGATGCAAATTACACCATTCTCGGCACTGCGAGCGTGCAGAACGGCGAACTGACGATCTTCCCCATAGAGATCTACGATTTTATCGACTATTTTGATGACAAGCAGTATTTCCTTCCCGAAAAGTATGACGGTACTGAGGCTTTCGGTGACTATGCAGAGCGTCTGCTGAGTCTGTTCACTCGGCTGAGGAATACGCTGGCATTCATCGTACACTGCGGACTGAGGTCTGAGATACGCGACGAAGACAAGCTGACAAAGCGTGCCGAAAACTGCGGCATGGCACATCTTGCCGAACTGACCTCTGCACTGCTTGACGGCGCATCTGCCTACAGGCACAGTCTGTTGGGCGATGCGGGAAGTATCCTGCAAAAGATGTCAGCGCTGTACGAATATATCGAACTGGGCGAAAAACGCTTGCAGACCATCAGTGCGCTGGCAAAGATGCAGCCCGAAAAGCTGACGGAAGAGCAGTCACCATTCTGATAACGGTACAAATTTGAGGACAACATATCAAACGGCATACAGCCGACATTGAAAGGAGTAATTGAAATGATATTTGCAAACCACGCGGAAGGGGAGTCAAAACTGGCAAAACTGCTGGTGAAACAGGGACTTCCCGAAGAGAATGTTAAGGTATTTGAGGCTTTTATGGACATGGAAAAGCCTGCCGACTACACACTGCTTGACAAAATGGAAGCAGTTTCGGTATCTGTCATAGATCTCAATGTGATGAGCAAGTTCCACCAGGCGGCAAAAGTCGAGATAGTCAAGCAGAAAAACGAAGAACTGACAAACAGATTTCTCTGCTTTTTGTGGGCGGCATTCAGGACGCGCAGTGTTGACTTTATGGACAGCTTCCTGACAAAATGGGAAGCCGACTTCTGCGCGGAACTTTTCGTGAAAGCGCTGACCGCATGGAAAGGTGCTGAACAGGCAAAACTCTGCGGAAAGGCTGTGCGCATTGTCTGCGGCGAGAGCAAGACATGGGAGAGCAAAATCATAAATGAAATCACCGATGCCGAAAACGCCGCCGACATAGCCGATATAGTATATGAGAACAACGCTTGGGTGAGCATGATACTCTATGCGCGGGTTCTGGAATTCTCGGAGAAAGAGAGTGATGTGGTAAAGCATATTATCAAGGTTCTCGATGCCTATTATCCCAAAGGCGCATCATCTTCTTCGAGGTATGATGATAAAGTCACATATCATGTGGCACTTGGCGAAGCGGCACGCTTTGACAAAAATATGCTGGCAAAGTTCAACGAACTGGCGGCAAACCACACAAAGGAAATAGCTGAAACGGCAGTGCGCCGCGAATGCTACAAGGTGCTTGATATGATAGACAAGTCGGACAAGCTGTGCGACAAGGAATATATAGGTTTTCTTGCGGCAAACGGCAGGTACAATAATGCTGATATCCCATCGCATCTGGCATATATCGCGAAAAACCGCACCGCGCTCTTCACCGACACACTGAAAGGTCTGACAGATGTTGCGGCAGTCAGGGTCATGGCTGAAACACTGCAAAAACTGGGTCTGACCTGTCCCGATATCAACACTGCGGTCAGCGAAAAAATTGAAGAATTTTTAAGAGAGTGCCTGCCGCAGGATGCTGACAAGGTCATCGAATATCTTAACGGCAATATCGACACCGCCGAGATACTGGAAGTCCTTAAAAATGCACAGTGGAACACATGCAACAGAACGGATATAGACTACTACGGAAATCTTGGTATAGATGACTATTTCAGCAGATACTACACAGTGCTGATACAGGCTGATGTCGGCTATTCAAAGAACTGGTTCATCAAGGACGTGACGGGCTTTGATCTGGTCAAGCGTGAGGACAAGTGCTTTGATATGCTGTTCAGGGCAGGTCTGCCTGTAAATACTGCGGTGGAATGCGTGGCTGATTGTATCGAAAAACTCTATTCCGATAAAGAATCAACGATAAAAAGAGCGGCTGATGCGCTGGCAGAACATGCCGAAGAACTGGAAAAACTGGAAACGGCAGACCTTTCCGCAATCGCCAGACAGATGGCGGTAATGGCGTTCGACCACGACCCCAAGCGCTATAAAGAGAAGATAATGGCGATGGTGGAAGACAGCAGTAAGGCGGTCAAGACCGAACTGATATCTCTGCTGGGTCATCAGACAGGCTGGCACGATGAGATCGCAGAACTGCTGACCCGAAAGAAATCCGCCGCCCGTGAGATGGCTGTTTCCGTAATAGAAAAGCAGGGCGCTGAGATGTACAAAGATGCGCTGAATGCTGCGCTTGAAAAAGAGAAGTCCGCCAAGATAAAGGACAGGATAGCACTGCTGATAGGCGCGGCAGTTTCACAGAAGCCTGAGGAGGAAAGTTCGGGCGCACCTGTTGACATAGTTGCCGAACTGACAAAAGGCGGCAAGGCTAAGAAAGTCGCGTGGTGCTTTGAGGGCGCACACAAAGAGGTAACTAATGCAGACGGTACGGAAGCGCCCAAGAATTATCTCGAAGCACTGCTGATGTGCTATGCGGCTATGACGAATTTTGGTGTCAGCCCCACAGCGAACAGTCTGGCTGAAAAGCTGGACAAGCGCAGTCTTGAAGGATTTGCCGCAGAGGTGTTCGGCAAGTGGCTGGATAACGGCGCACAGGCAAAGACCAAGTGGGTGCTTTATTTTGCGGCTATACACGGCGGCAACGCTATGGTAGATGACTTTATGCACTACATCAAGTACTGGGGCGAAAATTCGAGAGGTGCCATAGCTTCCGAAGCTGTAAGAGCGATGGCACTCAGCGGCAGTACCACAGCGCTTATGAATGTTGACGGCATGTCGCGCAAGTTCAAGAATAAGATGGTGCGCGGCGCGGCGGCAGAAGCCCTGAGAAATGCGGCAGAAGAACTGGGTCTGACCACCGAAGAACTTGCAGATAAGATAGTCCCCGACCTCGGATTTGACGAGAACATGTGCAGGGAGTTCGATTTCGGACCGCGTCAGTTCAAGGTGTATCTGGCGGCAGGCAACGAATTGCAGATATTCAGCGGCGACAAACAGGTTAAGAACCTGCCGAAGCCCGGCGTAAATGATGATGCCGAAAAAGCTGCGGCAGCATCGGCAGACTTCAAGGAGATGAAGAAGCAGTTGAAGACTGTTGCCGCCAACCAGAAAGCGCGTCTTGAAAGCGTGCTGATGAATGACAGAAAGTGGTCGCAGGAGGGCTGGAACGCCCTGTTCGTGAAAAATGCGGTGATGCACAGTTTTGCCATCGGGCTGATATGGGGTCTGTATGACGAGAACGGCAGGCTGACAGAAACTTTCCGATACACCGAAGAGGGCAGTTTCAACAGTATCGAGGACGATGAGATCGAACTTGCGCCAAACGGCAGTATCGGTCTTGTACACCCGCTGGAACTGACCGAAGAACAGATATCTCAGTGGAAAGAACAGCTTGAAGATTACGAGATAGTCCAGCCCTTCCCGCAGCTTGAAAGAAAGGTCTACAGAATGACCGATGAAGAGAGAAAGTCGCATGCGATAATGCGCTTTGACGGTATCGAACTGAACAGCCTTTCGCTGATAGGCAAGATGACAAAAGCGGGCTGGTACAAGGGTCAGGCTGAGGACGCAGGCTTCTTCTACTATTTCTGGCGCGAAGATGTCAGCAGCCGCGCAAAGCAGTCTGACGGCAGTTATCTGGCTGAGGGCGTGCTGGCTGATCTGGAATTTTCAGGTGCAAGTATAGTCAACTACGACTTTGAGGGCGAAGATGTCACCATAAACAAGCTGGAACTCTATAAGCCGGGTGCAGACCTTTACCGCGCACAGCCCGTGGCGGTGGGCGAGGTAAGCGACAGGTATTTCAGCGAACTGATAATGCAGCTGACTTCTGTTTTGGGCAAGCCCGAAGAAGAATAATTCTTGAATATCGTGCGCAGCCGTGAGTGACTGCGCACTTTTTTATTGTGTGGTCATCACGCTGACACGTCATAAAAAACGGTGGTTTTACATAACTTAAGGTGGTCGGCGTATTTATTTTCCCCCCTTGCCGCAGGCGGTCATGCAGCACTTAAAGACAGGTCAGCATGTGGAAAATGGCGTTTGCTAATTAACAATGCGTTCATGATATGCGCTGTGCAAATTCATAAATAAGTTATATAATAATATGGTGTGTACGACCACACATATATGGATATTATTGTCAATGGTAGAAAAAGGGAGTGAACTATGCTTAGCTTAAAGGAGATAACCAAAAACTATGTGGTGGGTGACACCACTGTCAAGGCGCTCAAAGGTGTCAGCATCGATTTCCGCGAGAACGAGTTCGTGTCCATTCTGGGACAGTCGGGCTGCGGTAAGACCACACTGCTGAACATAATCGGCGGACTTGACCGCTACACAGACGGCGACCTGAACATCAACGGCAAATCCACAAAGGATTTCAAGGACGCTGACTGGGACAGCTACAGAAATCATTCGATAGGCTTTGTTTTCCAAAGCTATAACCTGATACCTCACCAGACGGTGCTTGCAAATGTCGAACTGGCGCTGACACTTTCGGGCGTTCCGAAAGCTGAGAGAAGAAAACGCGCCATAGATGCGCTGACACAGGTGGGTCTGGGTGACCAGCTCAGCAAAAAGCCGAACCAGATGTCGGGCGGACAGATGCAGCGTGTAGCCATAGCGCGTGCGCTGGTCAATGACCCCGATATACTGCTGGCTGATGAGCCTACAGGTGCGCTTGATACCGAAACTAGCGTGCAGATAATGGAGATACTGAAAAACATCTCCAAAGACAAACTGATAATCATGGTAACGCACAACCCCGAACTGGCAGAAAAGTATTCTTCAAGAATAATCAGACTGCTGGACGGTAAGGTGACTGACGACTCCGACCCATACAATGCCAACGCGGTAAATGAAGAGAAGTCGGCGGCAGAGAAGAAGAAAGAGCGCAAGAAGCTGAAAACTTCCATGAACTTCCTGACTGCGCTGAGCCTCAGCCGAAACAACCTGATGACCAAAAAGGCGCGCACACTGCTCACCTCCTTCGCGGGTTCGATAGGTATTATCGGCATCGCGCTGATACTTTCGATATCCAACGGCGTGCAGGTATATATCGACCAGGTGCAGTCTGATACCCTCTCAACTTACCCGCTTACCATCGAACAGACCACTGCCAGTGTCGGTGAGATAATGAGCATGATGGCGGAGGACAGAGAGGCTTCCCGCGATCACGATATGGATAAGGTCTACTCGCAGAACCAGATGGCGCGTATGATAAACACGCTGATGCAGGAAACCAAAGTCAACAATCTTGAGAAGTTCAAGACTTTCCTTGATGAGAACAAGGAGATAAAGACACTCACCAGCGATATCAAGTACGGCTACGCCACCACCCTCAACGTGTTCAAGGCTGATACCTCTGAGGGCGCATATCAGGTAAACCCCTCGCAGGTGTTGATGGATATGGGCTACCTCAGCGAAACACAGATGATGGGCATGTCTATGGGCGGCGCAAAGGGAAGTCCGATGCGCGGCATGGATGTGTGGAATGAAATGATAGACAACGATGACCTGATCAAGTCGCAGTATGACATCATCGCAGGACGCATGCCCGAAAAGTACAGCGAAACAGTGCTGATAGTCGATAAGTACAATGAGATAAACGACTATATCCTCTACTCGCTGGGTATCCTGGATTCTTCTGAGATAAACGGCATCGTGAGAAAAGCCATCACAGGCGAAGAGGTCAAACTCAATAACGAACAGCACAGCTACACCTACGATGAACTGCTCGACCTGAAATTCAAGGTCGTTCCCACCACAGATTTCTACCGCAAGAAAGACGGCGTGTGGGAGGATATGAAGGACGACTACGATTACATGGTCGATGTTGTCGATAAGGGTCTGGAAGTCAGCGTTGTTGGTATCTTAAGACCCAATGACGATGCGGCGGCAACTTCCATCAACGGCGGCATCGCCTACAAGCACGAACTTATGGAGTACCTTGTAAATGAGGTCAAGGACAGTGAGATAGTCAAGGAACAGCAGGAAAATCCCGATATCGATGTGTTCAGCGGTCTTAAGTTCAAGGGCGAAAATGACGAAGAGAACGAACAGCCGAAAGACACGGAAACTGAAGAACCTCAGAAAGAGGAAGAACCTACTGCTGAGGAAACTGTCACACAGTCTGCACCCGCTGCGGGTATGCCCGAACTTTCCGATGAACAGCTTGCAGCACTGATGGCGGGCGAAAAGCCTGAGGGCATGAGCGATGAAGAATTTACGGCGATGATGGCACAGATGTCCGCTGAGGCACCTGCTGCGGAAATGCCCGAACTTTCTGACGAACAGCTGGCGGCACTTATGGCAGGTCAGCTGCCTGAGGGCATGACTGAGGAGGAAGCTGCGGCTTACATGGCTCAGGGCGGCAATAAAGAACAGATGCAGGAACTCACCGACATGGGCATGAATGCTATGGGCGGTCTTGACATGGGTTCGCTTATGAGCGGAAGCGGTGATTTCATGGGCGGTCTGACTGATGCACAGAAGGAGTTCCTCGCAAGCCTGTCTGACGAACAGCTGGCTATGATGCAGGGCATGATAACCGAGACTACTCAGCAGAACCTCGACCAGCTGGCGAACAGCGGCAAGTTCTCAAACACCACATATGACGCTAACATGGTGGTGCTCGGCTATGCAACACTTGAAAACCCCAGCAGCATAAATATCTATCCGAAAGATTTTGCCTCGAAAGAACGCATCATCGAACTGATAGACGAGTACAACGATAATGCCGAAGAAGCTGACGAGATAGAGTACACCGATATAGTGGGCGTTATGATGTCTTCCGTGACCTCGATAATAAACGCCATAAGCTATGTGCTGATAGCATTTGTTGCTATCTCGCTGGTGGTATCTTCGATAATGATAGGCATAATCACATATATCTCGGTACTGGAGAGAACAAAGGAGATCGGTATACTCCGTTCTATCGGTGCTTCAAAGAGAGATATCTCCCGCGTATTCAATGCGGAAACTGTCATCGTGGGCGCGGTGGCAGGCATACTGGGCGTAGGACTCAGCTATCTGCTGACGATACCGATAAATGCGATAATCGCACACCTGACGACAGTGCCCATGCGTGCGGCTATACCTTACGCGGCGGCAGGCATACTGGTGCTGATAAGCATTCTGCTGACACTGGTGGCAGGCTTGTTCCCGTCAAGGATAGCGGCAAAGAAAGACCCTGTTATCGCACTGAGAACAGAATAAAGGCGGCTTCGGCTGCTGATATCTTCCCCCTTTTGCATGCAAAAGGGGGAATTTTTTATAATTATGAATTATATTAATAAAATGTGAAAAACAAAGTTCTATATTGAAAAGGTTTGTGCATGTCTACAATTTCCGCATTCTGATGAAGTTTAAAATGCTCAAATTGTTGAAATGAATTTAAATTTATGATATAATGTTGACGGATATTTATATCCGTTGGGTTAAAAGTATTTTATAAAGGAGAGATGATCTATGATCAAGAAAAGGATCGCGGCAGGGCTTGCAGCACTTCTGATGACTTTTGGTGCGGCACCTGTTCCCGAAATAGCACAGGTATTGCCTTTTGCAAATCCCATAGTAGTTCAGGCAGCAAGTTTCAAGGCGGTGTCAGCCGATAAAATGATGGCGGCAAGTGTCGATACAGCGAAGATGACCATTACGTTCACCCCGACCATGCTGTTCTTTGATGATGTGAAGCTGTCTAAGGAGATACATTTCGATATCACAGGCTACAAGAGCGAGATGTTCTCAAAACTTCAGGCTGAGATGGATAAAAGCCAGAAAGAAGAAGACCACGTAGAACTTAACGAGTGTAAGATAGTTCTCGCAAAGCCGTCTGACGGCAGTTTAAGTTCGTTAGTTAACCTTTCACAGGTATATTTTGAGGACGGCTTTATAAACGAGGTAGGTGCAAGCCTGTTCTCAGGCTGTAAGAACCTCCAGTACGCAGTGTTCGGTGACAGCATAACCAGCATCGGCAACAGCGCATTTTCAAGCTGCGCAAACTTCGTCGGCAGCAACCGTGACAATACATTACAGCTGAACAATGTCACTGCCATCGGCAGCGGTTCATTTTCAAGCTGCCCGTTCATCGAGCATATAAACTTCAACGGTGTTATAAAGACCATCGGCACATCTGCATTTGCAAACTGCAAAGCGCTGAAAGAACTTGATTTCCCGAAAACGCTGGATATTATCGATGCAAACGCCTTCACGGGCTGCGCTCAGCTGGCAAGGGTAGATTTTGCTGACGGCACTTATGTGGATAATATCGGTGCAAACGCATTTGCTTCGGATGTTATGCTGAAAACTGTTGACTTCGGCAGCGGTACTATCGTCAGAAGCATTTATTCAAGCGCTTTCTCAAAGGATACCATGCTTCAGGAACTTATAGTTGACGGCGATGAAGAACACAATACTCTGCCTAACGGACTGGAGTATATGGGTCCAAGTGTGTTCAGCGGCGACACTGCATTGCAGAGTTTCATCGTGCCTGACAGCCTGCCTGCACTGCCAAACCAGACTTTCAGCGGTTGTACTGCCCTTAAGACAGTATGGTTCGGCAACGAGCTTGGTACAAATTCTCAGTGCGAACTGATAGGTGCCGGCGCATTTACAGGCTGTACTGTGCTAAACTCCATAATTCTGCCCGATTCTGTTACCAGTATAGGCGGCAGCGCTTTCCAGAACTGCAAGTCGCTGGAGAAACTGGTGGTATCTGACAGTCTGAATTATATTGACGGCAGCACTTCTTTCAATGACAAAGATGAAGAATATAAATATGAACATCCGATAGACAGTTCTACTCCTGACCCCGATGATACTTCCAACGGCGGAACATTTTCGGGCTGCCCGCTGATAGCGATATATCCCAGAGCAGATATGGCTAATGCCGAGAATGACTGGCTCAGCTATAAGGACAAGGTAAAGCTGCCCGAAACTGTGGTGACAGTCCCCTCGCAGTGCTTTATGAACGACACAGGTCTGACAGAGATATATCTGGCAGATGTTATCTCGGTGGGACAGAGTGCGATGCAGGGCTGTACCTCGCTTAAATTCATAAACTTCCCCACAAGGGTCATTTATATGAACAAGAGCGTGCTTCAGGGCTGTACTTCTCTTAAGGATATAAAGGTGTCACCGAAGCTGGGCGCTATCATGGATAACGCATGCAGCGGCTGTACATCGCTGGAAACACTGACACCCGATGACGGTACATCGGTATACGACTATACTTTGCAGTTCCCCGCGACATGCGGCGGCGTTCAGTCGAATGCTTTCAACGGCTGCAAGAGTTTCAGGTACATAAATATCCTCACTGACAATAAGGGCTATACCAACTTCGGTGTTATAGGTGAGGCTGCGTTCAAGGGCTGTGAGTCGATAATAGGTTCAAACTACAACAATGTGGCGAACGATACAGTTTCGCTGCCCGACCAGCTGGTGGTCGTACAGAAGAGTGCTTTCGAGAACTGCCTGAACATGGGTCACATAGTTCTGAACGGTGATGTTTCTACCATTGCCGATAGCGCATTTGCAGGCTGTGCCGCACTGGAGAGCATTCAGGTCAGCGACAGCGTGCGTCAGGTGGGCGCATCTGCATTCAAGAACTGCACGAGCCTTACAGAAATGCCCCGTACTGTTGACGGCATGCCCGCGCTGAGCAATCTTTCGGTAATAAACGTATCAACGTTTGAGAACTGCGCAGCGCTGAAAGAAGCCTATATCCCCGCAAATATCACTATGATAGAAAGCAGCGCATTCAAGGGCTGCTCACTGATGGAGAGCGTGCAGTGGGAGGAAGGTTCAAAGCTGGAACAGATAGGCGACAGCGCATTCAGCGGCTGCATAAAGCTGATGCGTTTCTCCTCTGACTATGACGGCAACAAGACCAATTTCCCGAATTCGCTGATAACAATAAAGAAGAACGCTTTCGAGAAGTGTGCTCTGGAGGATATCACCATAGTAAGACCTGCGAAGTCGGGCAGTTCAAACATAATCGAGGGAAGTGCTTTCTCGAACAATACTTCGCTGGTAAGGGCTGACCTTTCGGGTTCTAACATGCCCAGCATCGCACAAAATCTGTTCAGCGGCTGCACCGGTCTGGAAACTGTGCTTATACCCGATGACACCATTACTGTCATAGATGCAAATGCTTTCAACAACTGCTACAGGCTGCATACTTTCGGTACTGTCAGCGACCCTGAGGGCGTTTATGTGATACCCGAAAAGGTAGTTACCATCGGCAGCGGAGCATTCACTAACAACTACTGCATGCAGCGTATCAGCTTCCCATCGACTGCAAGCGTGATACAGCTGAACATGTTCAACTTAACCGTTAAGGAAGAAGACATAGTAAATAACGGCTATACGCCCATAGAGTACATCGAAGTTGCTGATGCGAACTCGAATTACTCTTCAAAGGACGGTGTGCTTTACAACAAGGACGGCAGTGTGCTGTACGTTTACCCGCTGATGAAGCAGGACGAGATATTCACCATACCGGATGATGTAAAGACCATCAACACCAACGCGATGATGTCGGCTTATTATCTGAAAGGCGTTGAACTGAACAAGGATCTCGCTGAGATAAAGGATAAGGCGCTCTATAATTGCAGACTGCTGGAATTTGTTGACTTCGGCAAGAACTATAATGTGAAGATAGGTTCTTCCGCTTTCACTGCGACAAAGACCGCAACCAAAAAAGTACTGCTGTACGGTGCTTCACCCTGCACTGCAAAGAACTATGCTAATGCCAACAGCAGTGCAGTGATATTCGTTGATGCGGCGGCTGAACTGAATATTCTTGACAAGAACGGCAGAGATTTCGATGTTAGAAGAGTTTCCACAGGTGATAATACCTATCAGCTGAAAATATCACAGACCAATGCACAGGGCAATGCGGCTGACGATAAGCTGAACTGGTCATCTGACAACACTGATGTGGCAGAAGTTGACGAACTTGGCAAGGTGACAGTCAAGAAGGCAGGAAATGTCAATATCACAGTGACCAACGGCAGGGGAACTGTCAGCGACACCGTAACACTGAGCGTATTTGAACAGCTGAAGGTCGAACTTGACCCGGAAGAATTTTACTATGACGGCGAGGCTAAGATACCTGATGTAATAGTCAGCAGCGGCAGCACTGTTCTTACTGAGGGCAAGGACTACACAGTGACAGTAAAGGACAATGTAAAGGTCGGCAACGGCAAGGTAACAGTTGTCGGTTCTGAAAACTACCCTGAAACTGTCGAAACTGTCTTCAAGATCAACAGGGCTGACATAAACAACTGTGATGTCGTGCTTTCGCCTGAGAGTTTCAGCTATGACGGCACAGATAAAGAACCTGAGGTAAAGGTGTACAATAACGGCGTACTGCTGAGAGAGAACACCGACTACACTGTAAAGTTCGAGAATAACGTAAATGCAGGTGTTGCAAGTGTTGTCATCGCGGGCAAGAACAGCTATGGCAATACCAAGACTGTTGATTTCGAGATAGAAAAGACACCTGTCAGCGCACTGGAGGTAACTCTCAATCCTGACAGCTTCAACTATGACGGTAACGCTAAGGAACCTGCTGTGGCAGTGACCAACAACGGCAAACGCCTGACAGAGGGTACTGACTACAGAATGACCGTGACTGACAACATCAACGCGGGCAAGGGCATAGTGACCATCGAAGGTTTGGGCGGCTATGAGGGCTCGCGCGAGATAAAGTTCGATATCTCGAAGACAGATATCTCGAAATTCAGCGCAAGCGTACAGTATTCGCAGGTGGTATATGACGGCACCGAGAAGACACCTACCGTAAAGGTAAGGAGCGCGGGCGGTTACCTGACACAGGATAAGGACTACACCCTGACATTCAACAACAACCTGAACTGCGGTACAGCTGAGGTCATCATTGACGGTATAGGCGGCTATGAGGGTCAGATAATCAAGACTTTCAAGATAAACAAGGCTGAGATCTCAAGTGCAAAGATAACCGTTGACAGCGGCAGGTATGTGTATGACGGTACAGCTTTTGAACCTAAGGTGACTGTAGCAGGCGTAAAGAGCAGTGACTACACTGTAAACTACTACAGGAACGTTGATGCAGGCACAGCTATCATTGAGATAGTTGGCGAGAACAACTTCGGCGGAAAGGTATCAAAGACTTTTGAGATACAGCCTGCCGATATCACCAAGCACACTGTTGAACTTTCGCAGAACAGCTTTGAGTATGACGGCACTGCCAAGACCCCGACTGTTACCATAAAGGGTCTGACAGAGGGCAAGGACTTCAATGTTAACTACAAGAACAATGTTCAGAGAGGTACTGCGACCATTGAGATAGAGGGTATCAAAAACTATACAGGCAGTATGACAGCAGAGTTCGACATAACCGAGCGCACTATGGACGGCTGTGTGCTGACACTTGATGCAGACGATGCTGAGTACACAGGCAGAGAGATAAAGCCTGCGGTCACTGTCATGGACGGCGACACAAAACTTGTTGAGGGCACAGATTACAAGGTGACCTACACAGGCAACATTGAACCGGGAACTGCTAAGGTGACCGTTGAGGGTATCGGCAGGTATAGCGGCACGCTGACCAAAGAGTTCACAATAAAGGCTGATGACTCATCAAAGCCCGATGATACTTCGTCTAAGCCTGATGATACTTCGTCTAAGCCCGATGATTCTTCATCAAAGCCTGATGATTCTTCGTCTAAGCCTGATGATACTTCATCAAAGCCCGATGATCCTTCCGATACCGATGATTCTTCGGAGGGAGATACACCTGACCAGCCGAAGGATATGGTCAAAGGTGATGTCAACGGAGATGGCGTTGTTAACGTTACCGATATCTCAAAGGTTGCGGCACATGTAAAGGGTGTCAAGAAACTGTCTGAAGAAATGCAGAAGTTGGCAGATGTCAACGGAGATGGCGTTGTTAACGTTACCGATATCTCAAAGATAGCGGCGCATGTAAAGGGCGTAAAAAAGCTGAAATGATGTAAATATACGGACAGATAAGTTCTGATACCGAAAAAGCCCGAAGTGCTTTGAAAGATAACGATATAAAAGTTTTGCCCCTGAGTGCTTTGATACACTCAGGGGCATTGTATTTTATTGATATTAAATCAGGTCGGAAGTTATATCGACAGTGTAGTGCATTATCTTCCGAGTCACACAGGCTGTCGTCAGCTTCAAGACTGAGTTCAGGGATATTTTTTATTAGAAAGTCATCTGCATCTGCCTCGATGCCGAGTTCTTTTTCGATATATGACTATCCCTTTAGCATACCAGCTGAAAATGCTGTAAACAAAAGGATAATTGAGCACCATACGCCAACCACCTTAAGTTCTGTAAAACCGCCGTTTTTGTGGTGTGTCAGCGGGATAATCACGTTTTGATATTCAATATACTGCATACGCAGGCGAAAAAGTGTAATTTTATCATTCTTTTTCCTCCGTGTACTGCGTTCAGATCATTTGATATTCTATTTCGGTGACATGCAGGGTGTTGTCCTCAACGCGGAAACGGACTTCCAGCCCCGCAAAACCGAAACCATATATGCGGGACGGGTCGTGCTGATAAGCGGGGCGGGGGTCCTGTGCAAGCAGTGCTTTGAGGGCGGCGTGCTTATCAGTCGGGACTTTTGCCAGCAGTTCGGCAGGAAAGTCAACTTTAAGGGAGTAGCCTGCTTTTTCAGCCGCAAAGCCGCCTGTTGCATCGGGCTTGCAGTCAGCCAGCGGGAGGTAAGGTTTTATATCAAAGATCGGAGTGCCGTCCATCAGATCGGCACCGCCGACACGCAGAACAGTGCCGTTATCGGGGGTCTTTTCAACGCCCAGAAGTTTAACGCAGGAAAGCCCGATGGGATTGGGGCGGAACGGCGACCGCGTGGCAAAAACGCCCATGCGCTTATTGCCGCCCAGTCTTGGGGGACGGACTGTGGGTGACCATGTGGTGCGCTTTGCCTCTGAAAATTCCCATATCAGCCAGAGGTGAGAAAAGCCCTCGATGCCGCGCAGTGCTTCGGGGTCGCGGTAGGCAGGCTCAAAGACTATCAGCCCTTCCAGTTCTTCCACCAGACCGCTTTGGCGCGGCAGACCGAATTTTGTGGGAAGATCGGTATGTATCTTTGCAATCATCTTCATATATTGACCTCCGTGAGTAAACTAAATTTTGTTATGGGATAAGAATATTTAAATGCGCTGTGATGATTTCTTCCGCCTGCGCAGGCGTGGTAAAAAACACTTTTGAGTGTTATTGTGATATGAAGCGCCGTTCATGTCAGATGTCGGAACGGTCGGGAAGTGCCCGTACAGGGTCTTGCGCTTTTAAACTTCGTCATTACACCGCGTTTCGGCGTCTGCCCCTCTTATGCGCTGTGGCGTGGGCAGAGGCGGTGGGGTGCGAGAGTTCTTCGTCTAACATGTCGGGTGCGTTTTCAAGCTGCTGCGGGGAATACAGGAGTGTTCCTGCCGATAGTCGTACCGTAGTTCCGATAGGGGCGGCGAACAGCGTTCATACTCTCCTGCTAACAGCGAAAAACAGTCAAAAGTTGTACGTTTTTGTACAACTTTTAATAAAATATGTCTTAAATAAATCAAAAATCATATTGCTGCACAAGCCGATGTTTGCATTTTTGTTCTTTCTGCACATGAAATGGAAGTGGGATCATGAATTGCGGCTGTAAAGCTGACAGATCACATCGAGCGGCTTTTATACTGCGGGTGAAAGATGGTGTAAACACGTTTTTTCTTTGATATACAGGCGTTTTTGGGGGAGAACGTAATAAATTACGTGGTTATACGGCTGACACAACATAAAAACAGCGGTTTTACGAAAACTAAATTGGTTGGCGTATATCTTTTTTTACCGTATTTTCAGCCGTTGTGCTAAAGGGATGGTCATAAAATTATAACACATCGGCAGATCACAAAATCATTTTTATGCACAAGCCGATGTCTGCATTTTTGTTCTTTCTGCACATGAAGTGGAAGTGGGATCATGAATTGCGACTGTAAAGTTAACAGATCACATCGAGCGGCTTTTAAACTGCGGGCGAAAGATGGTGTCAACACGTTTTTTTCTTTGATATACAGGCGTTTTTGGGGGAGAACGTAATAAATTACGTGGTTATCCGCTGACACACCGTAAAAACAGCGGTTTTACGAAAACTAAATTGGTTGGCGTATATCTTTTTTACCGTATTTTCAGCCGTTGTGCTAAAGGGATAGTCATAAAATTATAGCACATCGGCAAATTCCAAAAATCATTTTTATGCACAAGCCGATGTCTGCATTTTTGTTCTTTCTGCACATGAAATGGAAGTGGGTTCATGAATTGCGGCTGTAAAGTTAACAGATTACATCGAGCGGCTTTTATACTGCGGGCGAAAGATGGTGTAAACACGTTTTTTCTTTGATATACAGGCGTTTTTGGGGGAGAAAGACAGTCTCGACCATTGTTGATTTACGCTGAAAGGCTGTTTAGTACAGTGTACAAGCGTAATGACCATAGTAGATTATAACACATAACATCTCAAAAGTAAAGCGGGGAGAATTAAGAATTCCCAATTTTGATGTGTATTGCTGATGATACAAAATGGCTGTTCTTGTGTATTGTTCCCCCGCCTTCGGCGGGGGAACAATACACAACCAAATTGGGATATTAAGAAAAAAGTGATGAAAGCGGGGGCGGCGTGTGGTATAATAGGCAGAAAGAAAGGTGATGTGAGGTATGGAAACTATCAACGGCGAATGGATAATGCGCGGGTTGAGATGGGACGACCCGAAGAGGATATGCTCCTGTGGTGAACTGACCGCATTGATAAAGGAGATCGGTTTTCTGCCGCTGTTTTCGGGGGAAGTGGAGGGCTTTTCGGCTGAGGAGCATGTTTCTCCGAAATACTGGTGGTCGGGCAGTCGTGAACATGACCCGTGGAAATGGCGTGAGATGATCGCGGGGGAACATGAAGTGGCTTACGGCAAATTTTTCGGGGGAAGAGCGGGATTCATCAGTGCGGAATGGCTTCCGTATTTTGCCAATTACAGGCGCGGCGGCTACGACTTTGATGCGCGGTATGAAGATGGTCTGGCAAATCACCGTGAAAAGCTGATAATGGACAGGCTGGTTGACCGCGATGAGGACGGCGAAGCTGTCTTTGATAACAAGGATATACTTTCCACCGAGCTGAAAAAGCTGTGCGGCTTCGGCAAGGGCGGCGAGAAGAATTTTCCCGGCATAACTGCGGGGCTGATGATGCAGACTTATCTTGTCACGGCAGAGTTTCGCAGACGCAGAAACAAGAAAGGCGGCGAGTACGGCATGGCGGTGTCGGTACTGACTCCGCCCGAAGCGATATGGGGATATGAGCATGTGACTTCGGCTTACGGTGAAAGCCCCGAAACTTCGTGGGAGAGGATATTTGAGCGGGTGCGCAGTTTGTTCCCGCAGGCGGGTGACAGTGAGATCATATCGGTGATAGGGAAGAAACCGTGAACTGATGGACGCGGGGAAAAGTCTGCCGAAAGCAGTTGTAAACGGACGAAAAGGCACTTCCGCAAAATTTCATGCAGTTATCACAATGTAAGTGAAATGTAATTATTTCGGCGTTTTGTAACCGCGAAAAATCGGGGAAAACAGGGTGTTCAGAAAATATTAACTTGACAAACGGCGGCATTTTCGGTATAATTAGTTAAAAGGGTTACAGCAAGGTTACAGTGCCCTTTTGCAATAAACGATGACATCTAGGATACAGATAATAGGCAGGCGGCTTGGAGCATGTCGTTAACGCCTGCGGAAAGGAAGTTCCGAAAATGATACATGGAAAATCGACCGTCAAGAGGGCTGCGGCTCTGTGCCTGACACTGGCGCTGACCGTAGGCATACTGGGCGGCATGGGCGGCGCAGATGCAGCGTTCAGCGGTGCGGCTGACCGTCAGCCCGATACATATGAGAGCGAACTGGAAAGCCTTAAGGCACAGCAGAAAGCGCTCGACAAGAAGATAGAAGAGGCTCAGGCTGAGATAGACAAGCAGAAAGACGATATTGAAGCACAGAAAGCTAAATATACGGCAGTAAAGGCTAAGATAGACAACGTTGAAGACCAGCTGATGAAAAATGAGGACGCGATGGTCGAGCTGGACAGCCGTCTGCGTGAGGCGAGGGCTGAACTTGAAGTCAAGAATGAGGAGATAGAGCAGCTGCGCGATGAGTTCATGGGCAGACTTAAGTCTATGTATCTGGCTGGCGGCACAACTTCTTATGAGAATGTGCTGATAAATTCGGCAGATTTTTATGATGTGCTGATGCGTCTTGAACTGGTCAAGCGTGTGGCTGAACATGATAATGATGCTCTGGACGAGTTGATGGAGAAAAAACGTGCCATCGAAGCTGTTCAGGCGGAGATAGAGGAAAGTGCGGCAAAGCTGAAAGAGCAGACTTCGCAGTATTCGGCAATGAGGGACGAACTTAATGCTGAGAAGCAGGAACTCGCCAAAATAATCGAGGACGCTGACGGCAAGCTGGATACGCTGGCGCTGGACAAGGCGGCGCTGGAACTGAGGGCTTCACAGCTGGAGGAACAGCAGAAGACCACTACTACTTCACGGACAACAGCGGAAGACGGGAAAGCGCCCGAAAGCGGTTCGGAAGAGAAGAAGAACGTCACTGAGAGGGCTAAGACCACCACAGCAGTTTCGGAGGTTCCTGCAAAGACTGAGTCGGGCAAGAAGACGACCACCACAACTGAAAAGCCTGCGGAAACAAGAAAGACTGCTACGACCACCGAACAGGTCACTGAACCTGTTACCGAAACGACCACTGAGAGGGTCACGGAAACTGAGGCACCTATAGTGACTGAGCCGCCTGTTACCGAAACAGAGCCGCCTGTCAGCATGACAGAACCTTATGTTGAACCTGAGCCTGAGCCTACACCTGTTGATGATTCGCGGCAGGCTAAGATAGACATTGTCATGGATTATGCAAGGAGCAACGTGGGCGGTGCTTACGTATGGGCAGGTTCAAGTTTCAGGGCTACCGACTGTTCAGGTCTGGTAATGCTGAGTTATGCGCAGATAGGCATAAATTTGCCGCATCTGGCATCTTCACAGGCAGGTTACGGCACTGCTGTAAGCTATGATGAATTGCAGGAGGGCGATCTGGTATTTTTCGGGTCGGGGTATGATATCTATCATGTTGCTATCTACAACGGCAACGGAAGGATAGTTCATGCTGCGAACAGCAATGACGGCATCATCTTCTCGGATCTGGCAAGTTTTGCGCAGTACAATCCGATATACTGCATGAGAAGGATAATATAGTACAAAAAACGGCTCTTTGAGAGAGGATATAAAAGTTCTGCCCCCGAGTGTTTACGGCACTTGGGGGCTGTTTTGTTTTTTGGGGAGAATGCGGGGAAGGAGTATGGTGGTATGAATTTCTCGGATATACTGCATGAGAAGGATAATATAGTACAAAAAAACGGCTCTTTTTGAGAAGATATAAAAGTTTAGCCCCTGAGTGTTTACGGCACTTGGGGGCTGTTTTGTTTTTGGGGGAGATTGCGGGGAAGGAGTATGGTGGTATGAATTTCTCGGATATACTGCATGAGAAGGATAATATAGTACAAAAAAACGGCTCCTTTAGAGAAGATATAAAAGTTTAGCCCCTGAGTGTTTACGGCACTTGGGGGCTGTTTTGTTTTTTGGGGAGATTGCGGGGAAGGAGTATGGTGGTATGAATTTCTCGGATATACTGCATGAAAAGGATAATATAGTACAAAAAAACGGCTCTTTTAGAGAATATATAAAAGTTTAGCCCCTGAGTGTTTACGGCACTTGGGGGCTATTTGGGTATGAGCTGATATAGGGCATACAGTGCTGCACCTGAAAGGAGCGGGAGAAACTGACAGAGCAAAGTATCTTTCATGCGGAACTTACAGATAAATTTGAAAATAAGATTTGGAATAAGCAAAAATAAAACACACATAGTAAATATAAATAAGCCAAATCCGCAGCTGCGTTCGGGATCCTCTTTATCAAAAATAAGCGCCAGGCTCAGTGTTAAGAAGGAAACTGAGAAAGCACCCTCGATAATATCGAATAAAATGACCGATCTGCGCATAACTTCTTTTGATACAAACTTATCAGTTTTCATATTGACTCCTTTGGTGGAAGATAGTGTCGTGTTACTGATAATTATAGCACAGTATATCTTTGCTGTCAATTTAAAATATGACTATCCCTTTAGCACACCATCCAAAAATACCTTTATAACAAGGAAATACTGAGTTGATGTTATCTTTCCCCCGCCGCAGGCGGGGGAAAGATAAACGCCAACTATATTCAGTTCCCAATATAACATCGTTTATTTTGGTGTGTCAGCGGGATAACCATAATTTAAAAAGCCATAGTACTTTCTGAACTGTATCGGAAATACTATGGCTTATGTATCAGCACTGCTTTTTGATTTATGACTATCCCTTTAGTACACCAACTAAAAATGCGGTAAACAAAAGGATAAT
The DNA here is from genome assembly GCF_000178155.2 of Hominimerdicola alba 8. Taxonomy (GTDB): domain Bacteria; phylum Bacillota; class Clostridia; order Oscillospirales; family Ruminococcaceae; genus Hominimerdicola; species Hominimerdicola alba_C. The sequence continues at coordinate 15,015 of NZ_ADKM02000118.1, read as the reverse complement.
TGAGCGCCATACGCCAAGAACCTTAAGTTCTGTATAGCCGCTGTTTTTGTGGTGTGTCAGCGGGATAACCACATTTTGATTTATTGCAGAGTGGTGGTTTTCAGCTTGCAGCCTTTGAAATAGTGGGAGAGAATCTCGCGGTAGCTGCTGCCTGTTTCTGCCATTGAGTTTGCACCGTACTGGCTGAGTCCCACAAGATGACCGAAGCCGCGAGAGGTGAATGTGAACTTGCTGTCGGACATCTCAAAGGTGAAGCAGGGTGATGCTATGCCCAGAGCGGCAGTGAATTGTCGGACATTAGTTTTGCTGCCGCAGAGGGTGACTTCGGTGACATAGCCGCGCTCGTTGGCGGCGGTTTCCAGCCAGCTTTCGGGCTGACCTGTGAGGGTAATGCCGAGCTGTTCGCTGACGGTGCTGCGAAGTTCATCGGCGGAGAGGGTCAGCTTAGTTTCGATGCCGTCAAGTTCGGCATCGGTGGCGCTTTCGACCGCTTGCAGGTAAGGGATATCAACGCCCCATGCGGTAAAGGCGCTCTCGGTGCTGCCCGATGATGCCGAGTGGTAAGCCGCTGTTACGGGTTCGTCCTTGTAGGTGAGTATCTCCGGGGCGGCGCGGACTGCTTTTTCAACGCGGGTGCGGGCTGTGTCATAGCTGTCACTGTAGAAGTCTTCTGCCTGCTGTGGGGTGTAAAAACTCTGGTAGATACGGTCGTCGTCGCTTATCAGCGCACCGTGAAGTGACGGCGTGGGGGAGTCAAGTTCGTCGGCATAGCGGCGCATTATGTAGGTGCGGGCGAGGACTGCCTGTGCTTTCAGTGCTTCTTCGTCGAAGTCTGCGGGGATCTGGGCAAGGACTGCACCTGTCACGTAGTCTGCCAGCGGGTATTCTTCGACTTTGCCTTCTGCCGTAAGGTAAACGCCAACGGTGAAGTCGGCGGGCGCGGCGCGGGCTTTTTTTACAAAGGCAAGGCAGGGTATCAGTGCAAGACACACTGCCAGCACTACCGCACACTGAATGTTTTCTTTCATAGTACAAGCCCCCTTTGATATAATTATATGCACATGTTCGGTGCATTATACCTGTGAAATAATCGTTAAAAACGCCGAAAAGGTAGTGACAAACGGGGCGGAGTGTGTTATAATATAAAATATGAATATCCCTTTAGCACACCAGCTGAAAATGCTGTAAACAAAAGGATAATTGAGCGCCCCATATCTTTCCCCCGCCTGTGGCGGGGGAAAGATATACGCCAACCACCTTAAGTTCGTAAAAACGCCGTTTTTGTGGTGTGTCAGCGGGATAACCACAATATAAAATATATAGGCAGAAATTGCTTTTAAAAAATGTTACGGATATCCCGATAACATATCGCTGATGGGGCGGGGGATAGCAGTAAAAACAATCGGAGGTGAACCGATGTCGTCAAAAAAAGATAAGGAATTTGTGCGCAATGTCGCGAGAGAGCGCACATATCAGAACCAGAACGAGGAGTATGAAGAAGCATACTTCAAGTGGAGAAGTGATGAGAGCAATCAGTATTCGTTCAACTATGTACATGATTCACGCGAACATTCGTACATGGCGGGGCGCGGCTACATAAAGCGCGGTGCTGACACAGCAGAATCCGCAACACTGCACAACTGTCTGAGGCTGTTGGGGGCTGTAATGCTGGTCATGCTGATGTTTGATGTGATAAATTTTCTGATGGCTGTGTACTTTGACCTTGATGTGCCTGCAAATGTGATATACTTTTCTGAGCGCAGCACGCTGGGAGATATGCCGTTTTCGGTCTGCGTGCTGTTCATGGGCGTGAGTGTGGTAAAGTATATCACGGCGATAGTTGTTTACCACATGCGGACTAAACTGCCGCTGAAAGTGGCTCTGCCAAAGGGCAACGCCACTGCAACGGGTTCTTTCAAGTTCAATGCAGTTATCATAATGCTTATGATAATCGTCGTCGGGCGGCTGTCGAACACGCTGCTTTCTCACATTCTGGGGGTCGTCAAGGTAGACAGCATATACATCTACATGTTCAACAGCCGTGATGCAAAGGCGGTACTGCTGTCGCTGGTGTACAACTGCATTTTGCTGCCTGTGCTGTGTGAGATATTCTTTCGCGGACTGGTCTTGCAGAGTTTCAGGCAGTTTGGTGATTCCTTTGCGGTGGTGGTGGCTGCGGTGGCATGCGGGCTGAGTTTTTACGACCTTTCTTATATGGGCTATGCGATGCTCTGCTCGGTGGTCATCGGCATGTTCACGGTGCGTTCCGGTTCGATAGTAACTGCGATACTGATGCACTCGGTTTCAACTACGGTGAACTATCTGCTGGTATTTGTGGGCATAATTAGTTCTGCAACGGGGCGGATACTGACGATAGCTGTGTATATGGTCATATGCGCGGGTGCGCTGGTGGTTTATTCAAGGCTGAACAGCAGAAAGGGCTGGAGTTTCAATATTGAGCGCAACGAATCGGAACTGCCTTTTGCCAAAAAGGTTGAGTTGATGCTGTCATCGAACACGGTGGCGATGTGGTTCGTATGCGCGGTCGTAATGACTATAGTTTCCATGAGGTTCCTGACATGACGCGGGACGAGATGTACATGCGCAAGGCGCTTGAACTGGCGGCACTTGCCGCTGAGGAGGACGAAGTCCCTGTGGGGGCGGTGGTGGTCAAAAAAAGTACGGGCGAGATAGTCGGCAGGGGGTTCAACCGCCGCGAATACGGTCGTTCGCCGCTGACCCACGCGGAGATAGTCGCCATTGAGCAGGCGAGCAGGAAGCTGGGCGGCTGGCGGCTGATAGACTGCGAACTTTTTGTGACCTTAGAGCCATGTCCCATGTGTGCGGGGGCGGTGATAAACTCGCGGGTCGAGAGGGTGGTCTTTGGTGCATATGACAAGAAGGCGGGTTCCTGCGGGTCGGTGGTAGACCTGTTTGGTCTGCCGTACAATCACAAGCCCGAATGTGTGGGCGGCGTACTTGAAGAGGAATGTGCGGCGGCGCTGTCGGTTTTTTTCAGGGGGCTGAGAGTGAGGAAGAAGAATGGATAAAGTGCTTTTATGCGTTTACGGTGCAGTGAACCTTGCGGTATTCATAATGTACGGCATCGACAAGGGCAAGGCGAAGGGCGGCAGGTGGCGCATATCCGAAAGGACGCTTGTGCTGTCGGCGGTATTGGGCATAGTCGGCGGGCTGATGGGTATGGTGGTATTTCATCACAAGACCCGAAAGCCAAAGTTTTCGGTGGGGCTGCCTATTATCTTTTTTGCTGAGGCTGCGGCATTTGTTTATTTGAAATTCTTCTTATAGCAAAAAGAAACTCCGTGAGAATGACTCACGGAGTTTTGTTATATTTCGTTTCTGTTTTCAAGCGCTTTGTACAGCGTTATCTCATCGGCATATTCCAGCTGACCGCCTATCGGCAGACCAAAGGCGAGCCTTGTGACCTTAACGCCCAGCGGTTTGAGCAGCTTTGAGATGTAATAAGCTGTAGCATCACCGTCAACTGTGGGGTTTGTCGCCATGATTATCTCATCGATGCCGCCTGCATTTATACGTGCAAGCAGTTCCTTTATCTTCAAATCATCGGGCGAAATGCCGTTAAGCGGTGATATAAGACCATGCAGCACATGGTAAACTCCCTTATATTCATTGGTGCGCTCGATGGCGGTGATATCCTGCGGGCTTTGCACCACGCACACAAGGCTGTGGTCGCGCCTGTTGTCATCACATATCGGACAGACGTGTCTGTCGGTATAATTCTGACAATATTTGCACAAGTGTACAGTCTTATGGACATTCATCACAGCATCAGCGAGAGCCTTTGCTTCATCGGCGTTCATCTCCATCACATGATAGGCGATGCGCTGAGCCGATTTCATGCCTATACCGGGAAGTTTCGCGAACTGCTCGGTAAGCAGCACCAGCGGGAGAGGGTTGCTTTCAGCCATAGATCAGAACAGACCGGGGAAGGAAACGCCGCCTGTCAGCTTCTGCATCTCAGCATCGCTGACCTCATCAAGATTATCAACAGCAGCGTTGAATGCAGCCTTGATAAGATCCTGCAGATCCTCGATCTCTTCGGGGTTAACTATCTCGGGAGCCAGCTTCAGGTCGAGAACGTTTCTCTTGCCGTTGATGGTAACTTCAACGACACCGCCGCCTGCTGTACCATTGAACTCTCTCTGCTCCAGATCAGCCTGAAGTGCAGTGATCTGGTCCTGCATCTTCTGAGCCTGCTTGAGCATCTGATTCATATTGTTTGAGGGACCTTTGCCCATACCGTTAGGAACTCTTGCTTTCATTTTAATAACTCCTTAATTTTTATTTTTTATATCGACTTCTATATCAAGTTCTTTTGCTTTTGCCAACAGCTTGTTGATAGGATTTTCCGTATCTTCAGGCGAAACATTCTTGGCAGATTTAGCCTTGATATTGAAGCTCTGTCCGTAATTTTCACGCAGAACATCAGCTATCAGCGCCGAAACGTTCAGCTTTTTGAACTGCTGGAAGAAAAAGTCATTATCGACTATGATGAACACTGTACTGCCGCACATGAAAGCCTTTGACTTTTTCAGAAAACCGCTTATCGCAGGATTTCTGCGGCTTATCTCAGTCACAAGCCCTTCCCAGTTCTGTATAGGTGTGATCTGCGAGGGATCCATCTTCTTGAAATCGGGGTCGGGTTCCGGCTTGGGCGGTGGAGCATCTGCGGGTCTGTCAGCCTGCACAGTGACGCCATTTCTGACAGCATCTTCAAGTCTTGCAAGCCGCTTGACCAATTCCTGATCGGGCATACCGCCTGACTGTTTCGGGACAGCCTGTACAGCGTTTGTGCCGTAGCTGCCTGTACACAGTCTAATGATGCACATTTCAAGTTCTATCCTTTTTGAGGTGCTTCTTGCGAACCTCTCAGAACTTTCCTGCAAAAGGGAGATGCAGCCCAGTATCTCTTCCAGCGACATCTTTTTTGCTATGCCCTCTATCCTCACCATTTCTTCGGGAAGGCATGTGATAAGGTCTTTGCCGTTGTCGATCGTGGCTGCCAGCATGACGTTGCGCATCTGTTCCAGCAATTCGCCCGCAAGCACTTTAAGGTCTTTGGACATGGCGTGAAGTTCGCTTATTTTTTTCAGTGCTTCGACCGCATTTTTATCTGCGATGCTTTCGAGTATATCGAACAGGTAATCGCGCCCTGCGATGCCTGAGGCGTTTGACACAGTATCCAGTGTAATATCATCTGAGAAAGCCACGCACTGGTCGAGCAATGACAGGGCATCACGCATGCCGCCGTCAGACAGCCTTGCGATAAGCTCAGCAGCGTCCTCATGCAGTGTGAAACCCTCCTGCCCTGCGATATAGCTGAGCCTTGCCACGATATCTTCTGTTTTTATACGGTTGAAGTCAAAGTGCTGGCACCTTGAAACGATAGTCGCGGGGACTTTCTGTATCTCGGTGGTCGCAAGAATGAATTTTACATGCGGCGGGGGTTCTTCCATAGTTTTCAGCAGAGCGTTGAATGCGCCTACCGAAAGCATATGCACCTCGTCGATGATATATATTTTATATTTGCACATCTCAGGCGTGAACATCACGCCTTCGCGCAGTTCTCTGATATCGTTGACACTGGCGTTTGAAGCCGCGTCTATCTCGATGATATCGCCCAGCGAGCCGTTGTCAGCCGCTTTGCATATCTCACATTCACAGCACGGCATACCGTCTTTGCCGTGTTCACAGTTGACTGCTTTGGCGAATATCCTGGCACATGTGGTCTTACCTGTGCCGCGCGAACCTGTGAATAGATAGGCGTGAGCAGTTTTACCTCCGATTATCTGGTTTTTCAGCGTGGTGGTGATGTGAGGCTGAGATACGACGTCGTCAAAGGTCTTGGGACGCCATTTTCTGTATAAAGCCTGATACACCTAACTCACTCCTCAAAAAAAATCGATCCGACATATAGGCATGCAGGCGAAACTGTAACACACGAAACAGACCGCTTAATGCTGCTCGGTTCCCCGCCTGACATGGTTCACAGCGTTTCATTGTACAGGACCCGCACACCCATATCTCGGATCGAACTACCCGGAAATATGATCTCTGATCTCACTTGACCTATCGTCAAGGTACTTTAGTATTATAGCACACTTTTTTCAAAATTGCAAGTGTTTTCACAAATTTTTCTGAAAAAAATATTTATTTTATATGTTGGTACGATAATTTGTACACAAAACAGCACCGCGCTCAAGGGAGGAGAGCGCGGTGCCTAAGGTGAAATATGGTGTATCTTATAGCGATCTGCCTTAAAATTCAGACAAGATCCGGTCACAAAATCCATAGATCCGAGCTTTTGCGACCGGATTTTGTGAATTTAAATAGTTGGATCGCTATAGATGGTGATCTGTCGATTAACGCATGCCGAAGAACTCGAACGGGTCGATGCCCTCAAAGCCCTGACCGCCGCGATAGCTGTACTGCTGTTCGTCCTGTTCGGGCTGTTCTTCCTCTTCTTCTTTTTTGGCAGTGTCCTGCTTTGTCTCGTCAACAGTCAGTTCGATGGTTTTTTCCTCGCCCTGTCTGTAAACTGTCAGTGTGATCTTGTCACCCTTTGATGCCTTTTTGATCTTAGACACAAGGTCGTTTGAAGAAGTTATATCCTCATCGTCTGCTTTGGTGATTATGTCGTTTTCTTTAAGACCCGCTTTTTCGGCAGGGGAGTCCTCGTTGACGACTCTTACGACTGCGCCTTCGGGTATGCCGTAGCTCTTCATATCGGAGCTTACAGTCTCAACGGAAACGCCGATGTAAGGCTTTACCACATAGCCGTTCTCTATAATGCTGGTGACAATATCCTTTACGTTGTTTATCGGGATAGCAAAGCCGATGTTGTCTATTGAAGCCTCAGTGGAGGAATTGCTGGAGTACTTTGCGTTGGTCACGCCGACAACTTCGCCGTACATGTTGAACAGTGCGCCGCCCGAATTGCCTGAGTTTATCGCGCAGTCGGTCTGGATAAGGTTCATCATTACCGAATTTGAGGTGGTTATGGACCTGTCTTTTGCGCTGACAACGCCTGATGTCAGTGTGAAAGTAAGCTCGCCGAGAGGGTTGCCTATGGCAACTACATTATCGCCGACGCTGAGTGCTTCGCTGTCGCCCAGAGTTACGGGAGTAAGACCGCTCGCGTCGATCTTCAGCACTGCGATGTCGTTGCTCTCATCACTGCCTACTATCTCGGCATCATACTGAGTGTTGTCATACAAGGTGACTTTTACGGAGTTTGCGCCTTCGATAACGTGATGGTTGGTGACTATGTAGCCGTCATCGGTGATTATGAAGCCTGAGCCGCTTGCCGCCGCAGTGGTCTTATAGCCGAAGTAGTTGGTGGTTATCTCGGTGGTGATGCCGACTGTGGAGTTGACGTTATTCTGATAGACCTGTGAGGCTGTCAGCTGAGTGCCGTTCGTTTTGACCGTCTGCATCGCAACAGCTTTTCCGCTGTCATCAGCTGTTTTTATGACTGCTGTGCCATTGGTCTTGGTGGCTGATGCAGTGCCGCTGTTATTGCCGAAAGCTCTCAGTGCCGCGAATGTTCCGCCTGTACCCAGTGCGCCGCCCAGCAGGCTGAAGCTGATGGCGAGTGCGGCAAGTCTGAGCTTGGAACTTTTTGCTTTGACGGGTTGTGCAGGCTGTGCGTTCAGTGCATTGTTTACGGGGTACGGGGTCTGCTCAAATCCATTATTTCTGTTATCCTGATCGAAGTTATTGTAATTCATGGTGTTCATAAGACATTCTCCTTTATTATATAGTTATCAGCGGTTCGCACCGCTCTTTGTTTTCTATGCTTCTAATTATATTGGCTAAACTTTAAAACTAATTTAAGCTGTAATGAAAACAAGATGAAAGACTTTGAAAGATATTTTCACATAACTGTCAATTTCTTTCTTACTGTGAAAGTCTTGTGAAAGAAGTGTCAATCAACGATGAAAAAAGGCGTTTTCAGGTGTATCTGCGGGCGCTGTCGATGCGCAGGCACCTTAATTGTGTGAAAGAATAATCACTTAGTTTTGCGCCGAATACGTTGCGCGAATGGGCGGCGACAAGCACTTCGCCCGACTGCCTGCCGATGACAAGAAGTGTGTGGTAAAAGCGCTGAGAGTTCCCAAGCTGTACCACATCGCCTGTGCGGAGTTCACGACTGCTGATAAGTCTGCCAAAAGGACCTGCGCCCGTGTTAGTGAGGATGAAGCGGGCGAAGTATTCAACACCTGTCCATGCGGCGGCGCGGTCGTTCAGTGAAATGTAGTACCAGCCAATGTCGGGGGTGAAATTCATCACCGCGCCTGCGGCAAAGATGCACTGTGAGATGAAGTTGGTGCAGTCGCCGCCGATGGGGTCGAAATCGTAGTAGGCGGGGTTTCTGCCGAAAGCCCAGCGGCGGGCGTAGCTGACAGCTGAGGTCGGGTCGAGAGGGTATTCGGTAAGCATGGAGTCCTCCTTATATATGACTGTACCTTTAGCACACCAACTAAAAATGCGGTAAAAATGGTATACGCCAACAACCTTATAGCAATCCAACTTTTTAAATTCACAAAATCCAGTCGCAAAAGCTGGGATTTATGGGTTTTGTGACTGGATTTTGTCTGAATTTTAAGGCGGATTGCTATAGGTTCTTTAAAACCGCTGTTTTTGGCGGTGTGTCAGCGGGATGACCTATTATATTCGCGGCAGAAAAAAACTGTGCAAAGCAATACCCCGCGCCGTAAAAACAGACGCGGGGCTTTGCCTTTTAAGGAAGTTTAGAAAAAATATATGAAGAAAAAATATGAAGTCTTGCTTAACTGAATATATTGTAACTGTGCAATGTGACAGATGCGTGATGAAAAGAGAAAGATTTAGAAAAATTGCTTTTTGTCAAATATCGACATCAGTCAACCTTGACAAGAACATCTGTATGCACGCTTACGGCGGCGAGAAGGGTATCTGTATTATCGGCGTTTTTTAGCCATAATTCGGGGAATTTATGCTTTATGAGTTGGCTGATGCCGAAGATATCTTCGCCGCGTGACAGCATTTCGGTTTGAAGTCGGTCGCATTCATTTCTAAATCGGGCGGAGATGGCTTGTGCGAGAGCATCGCTTTCACGGCTGTCCAGCTGACGGTCGGGGCGGGCGGTGAGAGTGATGCGGTTTGTCAGGAGAAGTCTGCCGTTATTCAGGTCGATAGTGCGGTGGGCGGAGATATCTTCAAGCGACGAAGTTACGCTGAAATTGCCGATCTTGCTGACAACACAGGCTTTATCAGCCTTGCCGCAAAGCATTGCTGCGGCGGTCGCCTGCTGACGGTCGAGCACATCGCTGCTTTCTGTGACGGCAGTGCCTTTCAGCTTTATCGATCGGCTGACCTCTGTTCCGCTGTCGCCGCTGTCTTCTTTTTGTTTACTGCTGTTTTGTTTTTCTTCGCTCAATGCTGTCAGCATGGGCATGGCGGCGTGACCATCGGAGGTCAGCAGTGTTATGAGGTCGCAGCTGACAGTTTCAGTGTACTCGCCGCTTAGTTTAAGCACGCCGCTGAGTGCTTCGGAAGAGATCTCCTCCTCGCTGAGGCGTATCTCCATCAGTTCTGAGGCGGTATTTTCAGCCATGCAGAGTTCGGCGGCGGGGGATATGTTCTTGTCGCCCAGCGCAAAAGCGAAAAGTGCGTATGGGTCGGCAAGGCTGACATCTCTGCCGATGCAGATAAGCTGTAAATGTCCAAAAAACAACTCTTTGCCTGTGCTGCTGCGGGCAGCGGAAATGGCTTCACCGACTGTTCTGCCCTCGCTGACCGCCACTGTAATGTTTGGTTTGGTGCTGTCAACTGCGGTGTCAGCGCCGCCGCCTGTGGGCTGGAATATCTGCATGGTGACTTTATAGCCGTGTTCGGCGGTGTCGATGCCGATGGCGTGTACAAGTCCGCGCCTGTCGATGCTGATGCTCCTGCCGAATGAAGAGCACATTATGCAGGCGAGGACGGCTGTCGGTATCAATAAAATGTGTTTTCCGCTCTGCATCATATCACCTCTTTATTATACGGAATTTTGTACAGATGGGTCGGACGGGGCATCGGCTGAACGAGTATCAGTTCTCAATAATATCAGCGGGAGTATAAAGGTCAGTACAATTATCGGGACTATACTGCGTTCGCTGCAAATGATTGACTCCCATTTATATATAAGGAGCAGTGGGAGCGCGGCTGCGGCGGGAAGGATACCTGCCGACATGACGGAAGCAAAATGGGTCGATTTCGGGAAAAGCCGTCTGATGCAGATGGCTGCACAGTGCAGAAGATTTGCCAGTTTGACAAGTCCTGTAAAGATCCATGCCAGCAGGAATAATGCGTCACAGCGTTCGGTGATGAGATTTTCGGAAGTCGCGGCGAGGGTGAAGACGGGCAGCGGGGTATTGAGAGAAAGGCTGCCGAGTACAGCGGTCACAAGAGCAAATATAGTACAAATTATCGTACCTTTTGCTATCAGGAAGCGCCTTGCCGTCACTGCTGCATCGCCGTTTGTATGGGCGGCATAGAAGGAAAAGATCACAAGGCATTCGCATCTGCCCGTATCGGCAAGGGCGGCGTGGAAGATAGCTTTTCCGACATGGGGAATGGCAAGGTCAAAGCGGGTGACATCAATGCGTTCTGCCGAACCTGCGGCGACTGTCAGCAGCATAAGACAGGTCAGAATAATGGACAGCTGGGCAAGTCTGCCGATGACGGGGGAGTCGAGTCGGGCGGCGTATAGCGCGGTGAGCAGGCAGCAGGCGACTGTCAGTGCGCGGGGCATGTTCACAGAGAAAAAGTAGTCGGTAAAATATGCCATGCTGCCGATATCGAGGAAAGCGTCATAGAGAAAAAACAGCAGAAAAGCCGCTGTTACAGCTTTTTCAAGGGGGCTGCTGATATTATGTGACGCTGAGAGCGGGTCAGTATGGGTCTTCTTCACAAGGCGCACAACGGGGAAGATCAGTAAACCCTGAACAGCGGTCGAGAGGAGTATGCCGATGATGCTTGCAAAGCCGCTTTCTGTTGAGCGCGGGAAAAAAGTGAGCACCGCAAAGATCCTTGCAGACAGCAGCATGCAGATAAGCGCGGCGGAGGAAAGTCGGGATTGGTTATTCATATTTTGAGTCCGTAAAAAAGTACATGAGGTCGAAACACGGGTCAGTCGTCTGAGATCGTGGTGTGGGTGTATTGAAGGTCGTGAAAGTCGGCGCGGGTGAAAAGATCCCGCAAAGCATGGGCTTTCAGCGGTGAAATGGGAGATGTGTAGGGCGTGCCGCAGAGGTCTGCCGAAGCGATGTTTACAGCCAGAAGACAAGTGGCAAGTGCCAGCCCGTAGATCCCGCCAAGACCGCCCGCAAGTATAAAAATTATGCGAAGCACCGAAATTGCAGGGTAAAGCGACGGCAGTACGAATGATGCTGTGGCGGTGATGCCCACGACTATCAGCAGAGGTTGGGAAACTATGCCGCTTTTGACAGCCGCATCTCCGATTATCAGTCCGCCTACGATGGACACTGCACCGCCAACTGCTTTTGGCAGGCGGACACCTGCTTCTCGCATGATCTCAAAAAGCACCATAAGAAGCGCCATTTCGACCACAAGCGGGTAGGGGGTGGCTTCTTCGGAAGCGGCAAGATTCAGCAGCAATTTGAGCGGGAAGACCTCAGGGTGAAAGGTCACAAGGGCTGCGTAAAGTCCGGGAAGCATCACTGCCAGCAGAAATGCGAGGTATTTGATAAGGCGAGAAAATGCTGTAAAATAGGGCTTTTCACAGTAGTCGTCCATTGTGCGGAAGTTATCAGCGAAAACAGTCGGAAGTATCATGCAGCCGGGTGAACCATCGGTCATGACCAGAATTTTACCCTCGTTCAGCGCGGCACATGCGACATCGGGGCGTTCGGTGACCATGACGGCTGAGAATATCGATGAAGAGTAGCTGTGATCCAAAAAGGTCATCAGATAGCCTGAATTAAGAATAGTGTCCAGTTTGATGGACCTCAATTTTTGCGATGTGATATCAACTGATTCGGGCTTGCATCTGCCCTCGATATAGGCGAGGGAAACATCGGTCCGCGATAGTTTGCCGACCTGCATCAGCTGAAATCTCAGTGCGGGAGTCTTGAGTCTGCGGCGAACGAGCGACATATTCACGCGAAGGGCTTCGTTGAAACTGTCGCGCGAACCGCCGACCGTCTGTTCGGTTTCGGGCAGTGATACGGAACGTTTTTCAAATCCCTGAATTCCGAAGCAAACGGCATCGCTGCAGCCATCGGTCAGAATGACTGCAAAACCCGAATAAAGCAATTCCAGAACGGTCTTGGCATCGGAAGTGAGCTGCCTGTCTGCTGACATTATACTGCCTTTGGTGAGAAAATTTTTGACCTCTTCGGAGGTGCGCGGAACGGCGGCGAACTCGTTGAGCGGCTGGAAAATAAGTTCAGCCATAAGCTGTATCGAAGCCATGCCTTCTACTGACAGGACAGTACAGGAGGTCTTGCCGAAAGACAGGCTAATATTGTTGAGATCTGCGGTGTTTCCCGATGCGGCGGTCAATAATCGGACTGCATCTGAAAGGCGCGTCGGTATGGTCAGATTGCTGATGTTATCAAAATAAGGTGCGTTCATATTACGTGATTCCTTTCGTGATATCAGTATGTGCATCGCAGTCGGGAATATTCAAAAAAGCACAAAAAAAGAGGACAGCGAACTGTCCTCTTAAAAGTACTTCTTGTTAATCCTCAAACTCGCTTACCAGCTGAGTGACTGTTTGTTTAGCGTCACCGTAGATCATGACGGTGTTGTCGTTGGTGAACAGCGGGTTCTCGACACCTGAGAAACCTGTGCCCTTGCCGCGCTTAAGCACGAAGACTGTGCGGGCTTCAAATGCGTTGATTATGGGCATTCCGTAGAGTGGGCTGGACTCGTCGTTTATTGCTGACGGGTTAACGACATCGTTTGCGCCGATGACGATTGCGACATCGGTGTTGGACATCTGCGGGTTCATTTCGTCAGCGGTTTTCAGCTGTTCGTAGGGAACGTTCGCTTCAGCGAGAAGCACGTTCATGTGACCGGGCATACGACCTGCAACAGGGTGTATCGCGAAGCTGACTTCCGCGCCGTTGGCTTCCAGCTTATCGCAGAGTTCCTTGACTGCGTGCTGTGCCTGCGCGACAGCCATGCCGTAGCCGGGTATGAAAACAACGCTGCTTGCGGCTTCCAGAATGAGATATGCGTCCTCAACAGACATGGATTTGGGCTCTTTCTGCTCACCTGCTGTACCCTTTTTGGTACTGCCGAAGCTGCCGAAAAGCAGGTTGTAGAGTGTGCGGTTCATCGCCTTACACATTATTAACGTGAGTATCAGACCCGAAGTTCCGACCAGACAACCCGAAACGACCAGCACGCTGTTGCTGATGGAAAGTCCTGCAAACGCCGCTGCTAAGCCTGAAAATGCGTTCAGCAGGGAGATGATAACGGGCATATCGCCGCCGCCAATGGCAACTACCATAGTCAGGCCGAGTACAAGATATGCGCATGTAACGATGATAACGCCGATCTTTCCGATGTCAGCGCCCACAACTCCCGCGATGCTGAGAGCGTAGATGACAACGCCGACAAGTCCCACAAAAGCCAGCAGACCATTTATTGCGTTTTTCGCGGGGATAGTCACGTTTTTCTTGAACATTTTGCCGCTGAGCTTGCCCCATGCAACTATTGAACCTGTGAAAGCTATCGCGCCGATAGCGATGGTCAGACCGAGCGCGATTGACGAGAATATATTTATATTCTTGTCGGTCATGTACTGGGTCAGAGCGACCAGCAGGCTGGAAAGTCCGCCGAAGCCGTTGAACAGTGCGACCAGCTGGGGCATGCCCGTCATCTCGACTTTCTTTGACCACACAGCACCGATAATGCCGCCGAGCGCTATCGCCGCTATCGTCCAGATATAGGCATTCTGCGCGGGTCCAAAGCTGATGGTGGAGGTGACTTCCTTCTCGAAAAGCACCGTCACAACTGCTATCAGCATACCGACAGATGACAGCAGATTTCCCTTTCTCGCGGTGTCAGCCTTGCCCAGCAGCTTGATGCCCCTGATGAAAAGCACCGACGAGATCATGTATAATATTGTTGTACAGATCGTGCGAATATTGTCGAAGGTCACTTCTTGTCATCTCCCTTCTTCTTGAACATGCCCAGCATTCTGTCGGTGACCATATAACCTCCGATAACGTTTATGGTCGCAAGAACGATGGCTGCGAAACCGCAAATATTGCTTAACATTCCATCGGTGTGGAGCGCCACAGCGGTCGCTGAGATAGCGCCGACTATGGTTATGCCCGATATAGCGTTTGTGCCCGACATAAGGGGCGTATGAAGCTGCGAGGGGACTTTCGAGATAAGCTCGACACCCAGAAAACCAGCGATGACAAACACGAAAACGAGCAGCAGAATTTCTCCTATCGCCATTTTACTTTACCTCCTCTATGATTTTGCGAAAACGTTTAAGATATAACACATCGCAATAATTATTGATCCTTGAAGCGTTCGTGGATTATCTTTCCGCCCTGTGTGAGAAGGCAGCCGCGCATTATTTCGTCGTTAAGGTCAACTAACAGCTCCTTGCTCTCCTTGTCATAAAAATGGGTCAGAAAGGCTGTGAAATTTCCCGAAAGCATTTTCGATGCGTCATATGGGACTTGTCTTTCGAGCATGTCACCGCACATGATGGTCACGCCGTTTTCGGTGACAACGTCCTCGAAAAGTTTGCTGCCTTCAACGTTTCCGCCCGTAGATACTGCCATATCGACCACTACCGCGCCTTTTTTCATACGGTCAAGGACGTCCTTGCCGATGAGGCGGGGAGCCTTTCTTCCGAAAACCTTTGCGGTGGTGATAACGATGTCGGAACGCTCGCAGACTTTCGCCTGAGCCTCCTGCTGTTTGGCGATCTGTTCGGGGGTAAGTTCTTTTGCGTAT
>NZ_ADKM02000119.1 GCF_000178155.2 Hominimerdicola alba 8 | reverse complement strand
CGGGCAGCTTCAATAGAAGCTGCCCGTTTCCTTTCAAAAATTATTCTATTGGAGGATCTTGAATTACTTGATAGTTACTGTGAAGATTCTGCTGTTCATAGCACCGAGATCCCACTTGCCGTTTACCTTAGCGCAAACCAGCATCTCATAAGATGAGCCTGCTCTCAGCTTAGGCGATGTGAATGTGGTCTTGTCAGTGTAAGCCTGAACCTTCCACTTGCCTGCCAGCTTAACAGCGATACCGTACTGCTGAGCGCCTTCAACAGCGTTCCAGCTCAGTCTGAACTGATGGAATTCCTCGTTGTATTCAATGTTCTCTACTATAGGATACTTAGCAGCAGCATCGTTAGGAGTTACAGTGATAGCGTTTGAGAAGTCCATGTTCCACTGACCGTCGAACATTGCTATAACAGCTACCTTGTACTCATTGCCTGCCTTAAGACCGTTCAGTACATAAGATGTAGGATAGCCCTGATTGAGCAGAGTCCATGAACCGTTCTGATAAGCAACGATACCGTACTTCTCAGCGCCTTCAACAGCAGTCCAGGTCAGCTTAACGCAGCCGTCGCCCTTTTCAAAGGTGATATCGGGAGTCTTGTCAACGTCGATGATCTTCTCCATTGTGGAAGCGATCTTAACGCCGTCAACTTCTGCGATAGCGGTGTAGATGATCTTGTCGCCTACAGTTTCAGAAGTAACTTCTGCATCATAAGTGATAGTGTCGCCGCATTTTACGCAAGTTTTCTTCATGGTAGCGGTGTAGGTGCCGTCATCATTAGGTATCCAGCTCCATGTAGCAACGCCGTACTCATGATCTATCATATCGATATTATCGATAGACTCGGAAACAGTTGTGAACGCAGCGTTCTCAAATGTTGCATAGTAAGTAGTTTCGCCCATCTTCGAGCAGGTAGCCTCTCTGGTCACCTTGCTGGTAACAACGCCGTATTCCTCGATATTATCATCAACATCACCGTTCAGGCATTCGCTTACTGCATAGCACTCGGTATGGTCTTCGTTCCAAGTATATACGGGATCAGCATACTTAGCTTCTAACTTAGCTATCGGAACTTCATTGATCTGTGTTTTAAATTCGGCGTTCTCGAACTTAGCGGTGTAAACGCCCTTACCTTCTTCTCTTACAGTAGCTTCTTTTTCTACCTTGTACTCAACAACAGCTTCCTCAGTTTCAGTTTCATCGCAGTTCTTGCAGGTACGGGTAGCGGTACACTTTAAGCCGTCCTCAGTTTCTGTCCATACATATTCAGGATCAGCAAATTCGTGGTCTGCCAGAGGCAGTTCTACCTTATGCTCTTCATCGCAAACATAGAGTTTGCCATCATATTCAACAGATGCGGTGTATTCGATATAGCCTTGCTCGGTGCAGGAAGAAGGATGTACTTCCTCTTCTACCTCTGCAAGAGCTGCGCCGTAAATAGGCTTTTCATGGTCAGAGCACTTGAAGTGAGCAACTGCACTGTTGTTTTCGTCCCAGTGCCATGTAGGTACCCAATTATGACCCTTTGCTTCTTCTTCATATTCCTTGCTGTCGGTATATGTTTCACCTTCAAAAATAACAGTAGCAGTGTAGATAGCAGAACCGCCTTCTTCACAAGTAGGCTCAACTATATATTCCTTAGTGATATCATCTGCATCGGCATCAGTCTGGTCATCATCGTTGATACAGTAGAATGTTGCAACAGCTGTTTTGGTATTGTCATCCCATTTCCAAACGGGGGCTTCATAGGTATGACCTGTAGCCTCGATATCATCGACTGTGATGGTCTGAGTTTCAAATCTCTGGTCCTTGAACACAGCGGTATAGGTGGTCTTGCCATTTTTGGTGCAGGTAGCCTCATCGCCTTCTGCAACAAACGAAGTCGTATCAACTTTTTCAACTATTGCGTCAGCTTCGGTGCCGTTTTCGCAGGGCAGAGTTGCTGTAGCGGTCTTATAATCGTCAGACCACTTATACTCAGGCTCACCGTACACAGGTGTCAGCTTAGGTATCGTAACTTCTTTTATCTGCTTTTCAAATACAGGATCTTCAAACTCGAATACGTACTGACCAACACCCTCAGCAGATACGGTCGCAGGTTTTACCTCACTGAATTTGCCATTAACTACCTCTTCTTTGGGGTGGTCACCATTTTCACAGATGCAGGTAGCTGTACAAACTGAATCATCCTGAGTGAAATCATATGTGGGAGTCTGCCACTTATGTCCGGTCGCGGGAACTATATTTATTTCCTTATAATCGGAAACCGTCTTGTCTTCAAAAGTAGCTACAGCGGTATAAACGGTCTTACCGACTTTTTCACAGGTAGGTTCGATAACTTCCTTAGTTACTACACCTGCTACATTTTCTCTCTCAGTGCCTTTAGTAAATACGAACAGTGCAACATACTCCTGCTCTTCATCTTCATACCACATGCACCTTGAGTATTCCCATTCATCTTCAGAAACTTCGATATCAACATTGCCTAACTCATTATCATCGATATTCTCGCCTTCAGCGCTTGCAACAATTGCTGTGCCTCCTGTCAAAAAGCCTCCAACGTTCGCAGGTACAGTGCCCGCTACAAGAGTCAGTGCCATCATTCCGGAAACGATCTTCTTCCAGTTTTTGTTTTCAGTCATTGTCTTTTTCCTCCTTCAAGAAAATATTAATAAAATAATTTTGAAATGAATAAGAGCGCCACGAAAAAACGCCATTATTTCCATCGTTCAAATGAGAAAGAACATTTTACCACTTTTGTACCTTACATACAAAATATTTCAAAATATTAAGTGAATAATAGTTCTTTTCTCCCTGTGCTTGACATTATAACACATATTCATAATTATGTCAATACTTTCCGAAATAAATTTTATAATTTAATCAATGTTTTCTAATATAATTCAAATAATTAATCAAACATTATCATTATTCCACCATATATAGTACATTCAAAAGTATACTTTGTCAATATATGGTTAAAACCGTTTCTGTGGTCTAATAAATTTTTTCTTTTTACTATAATATTTCGTGGTTATTCCGCTGACACACCACAAAAACGGCGGTTTTACAGAACTTAAGGTGGTTGGCGGATATCTTTCCCCCGCCTGCGGCGGGGGAAAGATATCCTGCGATCAATTATCCTTTTGTTTACCGCATTTTCAGCCGGTGTGCTAAAGGGATAGTCATATAATTTTTTCCGGTTTTTCAGGCAGAAAAGCACAAAAAAAGTCCGCGAATAAATTTCACGGACTTGTGTTTGATATTATTTTGTTTTTTTGCCATACCTCATGGCTTGTTTTAATCTGAACTCAAACTCGCGGCGTTCTTTCTGCCACAGCGAGTCAAGTATCATGCCGCTGAAAAATGACAGCAGTGCTGAAAGTCCCACAAAACCACAGACTATCAGTGTAGGGAATTTTTCGACCACATGTGTTTCACGGAAAGGAAGCCATACCTGCGAGATGAACACCACAAGGTCAATTATAAGCAGTATAGCCGCCACCAGTGAGAAGAACTGCAAAGGTCTGTAATTTCTGAACAGGTTGAGTATTGTCTTAAGCACGCGCATACCGTCAGAGAATGTGTTCAGCTTTGACTCACTGCCCTCAGGTCTGTCGCGGTACTCGATTATGACATTCTCCACCGACATATTCATGGATATGGCATGTATCGTCATTTCAGTTTCTATCTCAAAACCCCTCGAAAGTACGGGGAAAGTCTTTATGAAGCGGTAGCTGAAAGCGCGGTAGCCTGTCATGATATCCTTGATATCGCACTTGAATATCTTGTTTATGCAGAAGCGCACCAGCGAATTTCCGAAATTGTGGAAAGGCCGCTTGTTCTCCTGAAAATAAGTAGAGGACAGTCTGTCACCGACCACCATATCTGTCTGCCTGTTAAGCACCTTATCTACCATTTCAGCGGCATATTCAGCGGGATATGTGTCATCGCCGTCAACTATTATGTAGCACTCGGCTTCTATCTCCTGAAACATGCGGCGCACCACATTGCCCTTGCCCTGCTGGTATTCATGGCGCACAACAGCGCCCGCTTTTTCCGCAATGGCGGCAGTGTCATCTGTTGAATTGTTGTCGTAAACATAGACCACGCAGTCTTTCAGCGAATTTTTGAAATCGGTAACGACTTTTTCTATGGTCTTTGACTCGTTATAGCAAGGTATCAGTACAGCGACTTTATCCATCATATTACTCCTTGAAAATTATTTTAAAGGCAGGCAAGCAGAACATCTATGCCCGCGCAGACATTTATGAACAGTATCAGATATTCAGCCGATACAGTGACCGTCTTATTTTCAGACTGTGAATCGCTGAAAACCTTTGTGGGATTGTGCAGTGCGAAATACAGCGGGGGAAGCAGTGCTATGAAATATCTGCCCTGAATACCCTTTATCATATCGCTGTGAGGGGGCGTCCACTGTAGGTAGATGCTGGCATTTATCAGCATTATTATCGCAAAGACTATCACGCCGAAGATGATATTCTCCGACCAGACGGTCTTTTCGGCAGTTTCACCGCTCTTCCCAGCCTTGCGCCATGCGGCAACTCTCGGCAGGTCGATAAATGCGATAACAAGCATCAGCAGGTAGACCAGAGCCAGCAGTTTGCTGGTTTCGATATTCAGTGCGCCCAGATAGCCGCCTATCATCATCAGCGCCCATCTCTCAGCACTGTGTACGGCAGTCCTCACCATTACGACCACGTAGTTTATCGGGTCGTGCAGGATATAGCGCAGCTGTTCGTTGGCATCAGTACCGGGTATAGTGAGGAACTTCTTGCAGATACTCAGCCATACCAGATTGCTGCCCACTGCCAGCAGTGCCATGACTGCGGCGTGTATCAGCTTTTTATTGGTGCTGCCGAAACGTTCCGCAGGTATAAGGAAATATATCATACAGATGGGCAGATAAACTATCTTTAGCAGACTTATCGCCAGTGCCATGACATACAGCAGCACATACTGTCCGAACTTCAGCTTGTCTTTCTGCACGAACCTGAGATGCAGCACGTATGCGAACATCAGGAATGCCACCGCCACCACAAGACCATCGGGCGAAAGCGAGGTGGACTCATAAATGTTCATCGGCAGCAGCGAGAACAGCATCAGCAGTTCTTTTTTCATCGGTATGACCTTTATGGCGAAGAACAACACAAGCGTTATCACCAACCAGTTAGTGACTCTGCCCGCGTAAGCGATGGCAGCTATGTTATCCGTCAGGTGGCGTGCCACAAATATTCCTGCCGACTGCGGCAGATAGGAAACGGGACAGTAAAGCGAAAGGTTGGTGAAAACGAGGAACGGCTCGTTTTCGGTGAGGGTCATGCCCTTATTTTCCGAAAAAGACTGCCAGCTGTTTTCCAGCAAAGTGAGGTCAACATCAAGCGGAAGTTCTCTGCCGCCCTGACCTGTACCCTCCTGCACTTCCGACACCACTCCGCCAACGGATATCTCGTAGCTTCGGTAAAAGTGACCCGTTTCATCGGGTGCTTTGAAAACAGTTCCCGAAAACATGTAGACCATGCTGAGAAGCGTCCAGATAACAAGAAAATTCTTCTCTACAGACAGCTTGTGCAAAAACGGCAAAGCTATCACCGCACCAACGATGCAGGCAAGCACCACAGCCGTGTGGAATGCAGCCGCCCCGCCTGTCAGCGATGAAAAGCCGTATCCATTCAGTTTTATAAAAACAGCCGCCGCCACAAGCAGAAAAGCTGCGGCGAAAAGCATAGACCTGTATTTTTTTGACAGTTCGGATATATCCGAAATTTTTAAACTCATATATAACTCCCATATACTGCTGCGCCCTGCAAAAAGCGCCTGAAACAGACCTTTCAGAAACGCAGGATCATCATCTGCTAAATTTATTTCATACTCTTAAATTATAGCACATAAGGTATCATTTGTCAACCGAAAAGCGCTTATTTTCGGGGTTTTGCTTTAAAATTCGAGTGGAGCGGCGTGTATGCGGTTGACCATTTGGCAAATTTATGATATAATGTTACAGAATAATTGCAGGAGAATATTTTTATATGAAAATTTTATTTCTATGCAGCCAGAACAAACGGCGCAGTCTGACAGCTGAAAAATATTTTGACGGTTACAACGGTCATCAGGCAAGGTCTGCGGGCACCGAGAACAACTCCCGAATAAAGGTGACTGAGGGACTTCTGGGTTGGGCAGATATTATCTTTTGTATGGAGAAAAAGCATGTCCGCAGGATAAAAGAAAAGTATCCCGACACACTGGCAGGCAAGAAAGTCATCTGCCTTAATATCCCCGATGAATACGCCTATATGGACGATGACCTCATAGAAGCGCTTGACAGCGCGGTGAGCGGGTGCCTGTGATTGTTTTAAAATATTAACGAGGAGAATTGATATGAAAACCAATCTTTTACTTTCAGATTTGTTGAAAAACAACAATATTGACCCTAGCGAAGTAGTGCTGATACGCCATGTATTAAGCAGCAAGCATTGCAAAGAATGTTATGATAAAGGATTTATCAAAGAGTATACACAAATACAGGGTAAAAACAAACAGATGCTCAAAAAATCAAAATACTGGATGGTATTTATAAATACAAGCGGAACTCAAGCAAAATTATACCGTATGTATAAGTACAAAGGATATTCTTCAGTAACAGAAAATCAAATGCCTGAGGGATTTCCTTTTCCGGAAATGTACACAGGTGATTCTAATTTTTACGAATTAGAAGAAACAGAACTCTTTGAAGACTTAATTGACCGACTTATAATAGAATGGGGCGGCGCTACTCAATCATGGTATCAGAATGCAACAAAACACAAGCCTATCGTTGCCATAAATAACCAAAGCAAACATGTATTTGAGGGTTATGAAAACTGCATATATACATTTGACCAACTTAAAGAAATAGTTGATGATATGGGCATGGGCATATATGAAGACCATTACAAAGCATTATCACAGGTAAAAGGTGTTTATCTTATCATTGATACTACAGACGGTAGGCAATATATAGGGTCAGCGTATGGTGAAAAAGGCATATTCGGACGCTGGTCAGAATATGTAAATACGCATCATGGCGGCAATGCAGAGTTTATCAAACTATTGAAAAATGAACCTGAAAGATACAGAAAATTCAGGTTTACCATTCTGAAAATTTTTTCAGAGGGTGCAACGGTAAAAGAAGTACTCGATGCAGAAGACCTTTACAAAGCAAAGCTAGGTTCAACTGAATTTGGCTTAAATGACAACTGATAAACAAAAAATCGCCTCGTCAACCCAATGACGAGGCGATCATTTTATTATTACTTATACTCAGCGTTGCCTGTGATCTTGGTGTAGCACTCCTTGTAGAGAGCAGCAGTCTTTTCAACGATCTCAGCAGGCAACTCAGGTGCGGGAGTAACGCCGTTGAGCTTGTTCTCGATAAGCCAGTCACGAACGAACTGCTTGTCGTAGGATCTTGGAGAAACGCCTGTCTTGTAGTCCTCAGCAGCCCAGAAACGGCTTGAATCGGGAGTCATTACCTCGTCACCCAGTGTCAGCACGCCGTTCTCGTCATAACCGAATTCAAACTTTGTATCAGCAATGATAAGACCCTTTTTCTTAGCATCTTCGTAGCACTTATTGTAGATCTTAACACAGATATCAGCGATCCTGTTTGCTTCCTCAGCGCCGATCTCCGCTCTGAGCCTGTCCATAGTGATATTTTCATCATGACCCTCGTTGTTCTTAACAGAAGGGGTAACGATAGGCTCAGCCAGCTTCTGTGCCTGAACGTATTCACCTTCAACGGGCTTGCCGCAGAAAGTCTTGTTCTCCTTATATTCAGCCCACATGCTGCCGAACATGTAACCTCTTACGATGAATTCATAAGGCAGCATCTTCAGCTTTTTGGTGAGGATAGTTCTGCCCTGATAATTCTCCTTGTCATATGCGAAAAGGTTGGGCATATCGGACAGTTCAGCAGAAACGATATGGTTTGGAATAATATCCTTTGTGAGGTCGAACCAGTAGAGTGCGATCTGATTGAGCGCCTTGCCCTTGTTAGGGATAGTCGAGTTGAGGATAACATCAAATGCAGATATCCTGTCTGTGGTCACCATTACGAGCTGACCTTCGTCTGTTTCATAAACTTCTCTTACCTTGCCTGAAATGATCTTCTTCATAAAAAACACCTCTTAAGTTTAATTTTTTCTGCCGTAAGATCAACCTCGCAGAAACCATATGAAATATAAAAGAAAGTCCGCAAACAAAAGGTTTACGGACTTTTGTGGCTCCCCCTGCCCGGCTCGAACGGGCGACAACTCGGTTAACAGCCGAGTGCTCTACCGACTGAGCTAAGGAGGAATATGGAGATATGGGTTTGAAACCATATCTCATTTGTGTCGGCGACAACTTATTTTCCCGGGCGGTCGCCCGCCGAGTATTTTCAGCGAAGATGAGCTTAACTTCTGTGTTCGGCATGGGAACAGGTGTGACCTCATCTCAATGATCACCGACTAAATTGTAGAGGCAACAGCCTCAAAATTGAATAATGAAAGCG
>NZ_ADKM02000120.1 GCF_000178155.2 Hominimerdicola alba 8 | reverse complement strand
GGTGATAAAAAGCCTGCTGAGGTGATGTTTCAGCTTGCTACTCCCCTGCTGCAACAAAAAAGCGCTCCTCCGAAGAGAAACGCTTTGAAATCGGAAATTAGTTATCGGTCATTGTTTTTCCTGCTGTTCATCCATCTTTGAGACAATCATCTCATAGAACTTGTCCCAGTTGTCGAGCAGATGTTCTATCTCCGTCGGGTAAAGCATGTACTGTTTGATAAAATTACCCTTGTTCAGGATAGCTATGATCCATGGGGAACATATATTAATAAGTCCTTCACATTCATTATGTACATGCGCACTTATTGTTACCGCCAAATGATCAATATACACTTCAATATTTTTCGCTCCACGATCGATACTGCTATTACGTTCACAGTATTCAAGAATTGGATCCAGCTGTACCCACATCTTGTTCCATATTTTTTCGTAATTGAAAATATCTTTAAGGATCTCATCTCTGAGCAAGTAAGGCGCTTCAGTTTTATTCTTCGTATTTTTCAGCGCTCTGCTAACATTTTCCTGCATGGCATCATTGAATGCTTTGTTAAGTGCTGAGTCATCGTGATGCTGACTCTTGATATTGTCGAGTACTGACTGAGACCAGTCGTTAAACTTACCGTTGATCATTTCTGTTATTATTCTTTCGATTGCCATAATAAATTCCTCCATTATACGTTAATTTTTACAGCAGCCTCAATATCTTTTTTTAGCTGTTCATCTTCGATCTCATAGTCCATAATGCA
>NZ_ADKM02000121.1 GCF_000178155.2 Hominimerdicola alba 8 | reverse complement strand
CGGTGATGCTCTATAAAGAAGTATCTCCAATCAAGACAAATAAGCAGGCTATGAAAAGAAGCGGTGTGCAAAGTTTGAAAAGCACATCGCTATTTTTTCTTTGATAGTAATCTCCTACTTGAAATCCCCTCAGATAAATGCTATAATGGTAAAAAAGCCTTGAGGTGATCCTATGCCGAACATACTGATCATAGATGATGATGCCCATATCAACGATATTGTCTCCAAAGCTCTGCAATCTGAAGGATACAGCGTATCAAGCGCCTATTCCGGGACAGAAGCATTGCTGTTGCTATCTCAGAGCAAACCCGATCTGGTCTTACTTGACCTCATGCTCCCCGGATTGTCAGGCGAGGAGCTTCTGCCACAAATCAAGGATATTCCCGTCATAGTGGTGAGTGCCAAAGCCGATGTGACAGATAAAGTGGAGCTGCTGATTGGCGGTGCTGTGGACTATCTGCTTTGTATCTTGTAATCGGACAGCTTCGGCAATCATTGCAATTCTTCTGGCGTTTGGATTATATCTGACGGATTATGAGATTCGGTATGTATTGAATCAGCCTGAAATACTGCATTATGAAACACGGCAGTATGATGATGACGGAAATGAAACTTATCAGAAAAGAGATGAACCCAATCCGCAATATGTCAGCGGTACAAAAAGAGCAGTGCTTTCTGTAATCAATTATTGCAATCCAGTGGCAGCGATTGATAACTGTGTAAGATTTACCTTTTATGCAAATGATATGCTGGCAGAGGAAACGGCTTTGCAAATGCAGGAAAATGATTATCCGGAAATGAATCGTTATTTTTGTAGCTTGTGCGGAGTGATACTGATTGTTCCCCTCGTCGGATTGATGATTTTCCGTCGTAAGGATTTGAAATAAAGGAGGATACTATGTTTTACGGTCTGTTGTGCATTATCATAATCGCACTGTGTGTGAAAATATATCTGCTGAAAAAATCCGCACGGGAGATAGCGAGTGAATTTGCCGACAGACTGAAAACCGACACTAATACGCTGATCTATATTTCTTCTCACGACAAAGATATGCGTTATCTTTCTGACAGTATCAACAAACAGTTAAAGATACTAAGGAAAGAGCATCTGCAATATCATCAGGGCAATACGGAGCTGAAAAATGCGATCACGAACATCTCTCACGATTTACGTACGCCGCTGACAGCTATCGCAGGCAATCTCTATATGATCGGGAAGACCGACGATCTATCAGAGATCAGGGGATATATCGCTGTGATTGCGGAACGCACGGAAACCATGAAGCAGCTTACAGAGGAGTTATTCAGATATTCCATGATCGTTTCCAATGAGAGCAAAGAGGATACAGAGGAAGTGTTTGTAAATCAGGTGCTTGCGGAGAGTATCAGCAGCTTTTATCCTGTGCTGACCGAAAAGGACATCACACCGCAGATTCATCTGACCGATGCCCGTATCGTGCGGAATGTGAATCGCTCGGAGCTTGCAAGGGTGTTTTCCAATCTGCTGAATAATGCGGTGAAATACAGTAACGGCGATTTAGATATCACGCTTTCCGATACTGGCGAGATCACCTTTGCCAATACTGCAAAAGAGTTGTCCACGATCGAAGTGGAACAGCTATTTGACAGATTTTATACAGTTGAAGCCGCACACCATTCCACAGGGCTTGGATTATCTATCGCCCGTACCCTTGTGGAGCGTATGGGCGGGTCGATCACGGCTGAATATGATGATGGTCGACTGACAATAAGAATCATGCTTTGATACTGCAACGGCACGGAGAACGCTCTCTGTGCCGTCTTTCTTTTTTCAGCAGTTAGTTTCCCCATAAACTCCCTGTCATTCAGGCGTATTTTCATCACTTTTGACTTCCGTTCCTCGTCTGATTTTATATTCATAGACAAACCTCCAAAATCATAGTATTCGCCCATTTTCATTATCAATTATATCACTTTTTCTTTCATTTTTCAAGCGGGGTCTTAGGGGTGCAAAACCCTCTAACAAGCTCCTGTATTCAGGGTGGTCATTTTTCAAAATGTACCCCATGAATACCGTGCTTGCTGGGTTTGAAAGCCAGCGCATATTGTGAACTTGTGTACACAATATGCAGAGCTTGCTGGGTTTGATTTTGATATTCTTCCGACCGTTCAGGTCGGATTGGTTTATTTTCATCACTTTCGTGAAAATATTTCTGAGCGAACTCTCATAGTCGCTTATGCGCTCATCAGAGCGTTTGGAGCTATGCGACTTGTATTGAATAATCCTGTTTCCGATGCTTGAAAGCTGTATCTCTACTGTGTGATTTTGATGTCAAAATAAAATCCCCATAACAATTTGTCGAACGCAAAACTCATCTGACACATCAAAGTTCATGCGCACTGCCAGTAGACAAAGTGAAGCGTTGCGCGCTATAATATTATCATCGGGTATGATCCCGAAATCTGAAACGAACGGTGGTGATGATATGGCTGACATCGCAAAGAAGATCTCTAAGCTCGATGAGAAGATCGGCAAGCTGAAAGAGCGT
>NZ_ADKM02000122.1 GCF_000178155.2 Hominimerdicola alba 8 | reverse complement strand
AAAAATCGAATTGTAAATATATTCCGACATTGAGCGCAGACCGCTTTCCTCGGTGTACTGTTTCAGCTTGGCAAACTCCTTGTCGTTCAAGCGGACTTTCAGCACTTTAGACTTCCGTTCCTCGTCTGATTTTACATTCATAGACAAACCTCCAAAATAATAGTATTCGCCCATTTTCAATATCCATTATATCACTTTTTCTTTCATTTTTCAAGCGGGGTCTTAGGGGTGCAAAACCCTCTAACAAGCTGTTGTATTCAGGGTGGTCATTTTTCAAAATGTACCCCATGAATACCGTAGTAGCTTTCCTAAATGGATAAAAGTCCGGAACAGCCTAATATCAACATTATAGCTAAGAGAGTGTGATTCTTAACCGATTATACTCTCTTTTATATTTTTTGCGCTTATTTCAAAATTGCTCTTGAAAAACAACACAAGATATGCTATACTATATATGTAATTCAGCGATTGCAGATTTTAGTTCTGCAATAGAAGACAGAAAGTTCAATGATGGAGTGTTATCCCAATGGCGATAAGTTATAAAAAGCTGTGGAAAATGCTGATAGACAAAGACATGAAGAAAAAGGACCTTTGTGTTGCAGCAGGAATAAGTCATGCTTCTATGGCGAAGCTCGGCAAGAATGAGAATGTTACAACGGATGTGCTTGTAAAGATATGCAATGCTCTGCAATGCGATATTGGAGATATTATGGAAATGGTGCCTGAAACAACTGATCGAAAGGATGCAGAGTGATGAGCGTTAAAACAACAAAGGCTCCTGTGGCAAAGCCTATTCTAAAGTGGGCTGGCGGTAAAACGCAGATGCTCGGTGAGCTTATGCCGAGAGTTCCGAAAACGTATGGCAGATATATTGAGCCTTTTTTCGGCGGTGGAGCTTTATTCTTTTCTTTGAAGCCTGAGAACGCTATCATAGCTGACAGCAACCCTGAGCTGATAAATATGTATCTCCAGGTCGCACATCATGTTGATGATGTTATTGAGTGCTTGCAGAAATATGAGAATACAAGCGAGATGTTTTATGAGGTTCGTTCTCTTGACTGGCAGACGCTTCCGAAAGCCGAAGCTGCAGCAAGAACGATCTATCTGAACAAAACTTGTTTTAATGGCTTGTACCGTGTAAACAGGAGTGGGCAGTTCAATACACCGTTTGGCAAGTATAAGAATCCGAAGATATGTGATATTGATGCTCTGCGACTTGCTTCCGAAGCACTGCGTAAGGCTGAAATACTTTGCGGCGATTATATACTTGTTCTTGAACATTACGCTCAACCAGGCGATTTTGTATTTTTGGATCCGCCTTATCTCCCCATATCCGAAAACTCGGATTTCAAGAGATATACCAAAGAACAGTTTTATGAGGACGATCATGTTGAGCTTGCAAAGATGATAGGTACACTTCATGAGCGAGGATGCTACGTTATCCTCACTAATTCCAATCACCCCCTTGTCCACCAGCTTTATGAACGGTACAAGATAGAGGTTATCCAGACTAAGAGACATATCTCCTGTCATGGAGATACCAGAAAAGGTGAAGATGTTATCGTAACTATACCGCCTGAAAAGAAAAAGATGGTTAAGAGTGAACCTCTCTCCGATCAGGTATCGTTATATCCGCCGACTCGCTTTATGGGTTCCAAGAGGAAACTGCTCGGTGAAATATGGAATGTCGCTTCACGTTTTGAATTTGATACCGTTGTCGATCTGTTTTCGGGTTCAGGTATTGTAGGCTATATGTTCAAATCTCATGGTAAAACCGTAATTAGCAACGATTATATGGCTATGTCAGCGACATTTACAAAAGCTATGGTTGAGAATAATACCGTAACACTCCCCATTGCAGAAGCGGAGAAGCTATTGATAAAGCAAGGAGAAGTAGATCATTTCGTATCTGACACATTCAAGGATTTGTATTATACCGATGATGAAAATGAGCTGATAGATATACTTCGCACAAACATAGCTGCAATAGACGATCAGTATAAGAAAGCTATTGCGATGACTGCTCTTATCCGTGCCTGCACGAAAAAAAGACCTCGTGGTATTTTTACATATACAGGTCATAGGTATGATGACGGTCGAAAAGACTTGCAGAAAACGCTGTCGCAACAGTTTCTTGAGGCAGTAGAAGCGGTTAATAATGCTGTCTTTGATAATCATAAGGCGAATAAGTCTGTAAATGGCGATGCAATGGCTTTAGATGTTGAAAAGCCCGATCTTGTATATATAGATCCCCCATACTATTCGCCGTTATCAGACAATGAATATGTGCGGAGATACCATTTTATCGAGGGACTTGCCCGTGACTGGAAGGGCGTAGAAATACAAGAGCATACAAAAACAAAGAAATTCAAATCATATCCTACACCTTTTTCAACGAAAAACGGAGCGTATGAAGCCTTCGATAAGCTGTTTAGCAAATTCTCCGACAGTATCCTTATTGTTTCATACTCCTCCAACAGCTTGCCTACGCAAGAGGATATGGTAGCATTGATGAAGAAATACAAGGAACACGTTGAAGTAGTTCCCGTAGACTATAAATATGCGTTCGGCAATCAGGCTGACGCTAAAACACATAGAAATTCTGTTCAGGAGTACCTGTTTATCGGGTATTGATAGGAGAAATCACTATGGAAGAAAACATTAAAATATGGCTTGTAGGTAACACTGGCTTGAGAAATCCTAACAGAATACAGGAAGGTCTTGCAGTATACGCCAAGTCCGCATTTGTCGGAAAGCTGCACGGCAGGGATAATGAGATCGGTTTTATGAACCTGCTGAACAAGGAAGGCATTATCCAGAATGAAAGCGGTAAAGATGAATCAGGCAGTCATGCTCGTAAATGGCGCTTAATGTTTGCGAAGAACGGGTACATTTTTCCACAGGTAAGCAAGAAGGACGGCAATCAGGACGATCTTGGAGCTATGGACGATATAACTCCGTTTGGCAGAACATTTCTTAAAGCAGATACTTTTCCTGCTGTACAAGAGTGTTTCCTCAGAGCTATGAGCGTTGAGCAGTTTGAAATGCCCGATAAGACAACCTACTTCTCTCCGCTCCGCTGGATGCTCGCTATCATGTTGGAACTGGAGAAGCGGACAGGCTCTACGGAAATGAGCCGTATTGAGTTTGCCCTTTGGGGACACACTACAAATCCGAGTTATGATCTCTCGGAGGTTGTTGACCGTATTCTTAATCTCAGGAAGCGCAGAGCTAAAGCACCTGCAAAGCGTACCTTTGATAAAAATGAGATTAAGGAGCGTGGGAAGCATTACGATAAAAAAGCTGACAACTTCCTTGATTATAGTGACATGAATATGCGTTATCTCCGCATTTCGGGAATGTTTCAGCGTAAGGGCAGAGGTATTATGATCGTGCCTGCAAAGCATTTACTCGCTGAGAAGCTCGCAAAAGATACAGCAACTTCGGAACCTCTAATGAAAGCATACAAGCAGTTGTGTTCGGGCGCGCCTCTGCCGACTGACAATATAGACGTAGCCAAAACATTGCTTGAAGATCTCAAAAAGCAAATGAAGGAACGTCATATCGTTTATGATATTTCCGATCTGCCTCTTGATACTCCTGCCGAGATCAATATAGCAAGACAGCGTTTAGAGGATACACTCGCCAAAACTGACGAGATACAGTATGCTAACGATCAGTGCAATCAGTGGCAGGAAATTGCCGATTATATGTCTCTGCTTATTAAGGGCGGTGGAAAGCTCGTTTACGATGAAGATAACGCTATCGAAATACCGAAAGACGAAACTCCTGCATACTTTGAGTGGACACTTTGGAGAGCTGCGCTTGCGATAGATCACATGGTCAACAAGCCTTATGAGGTTCGTGGTTTCCGACTTGATTCTGACTTCTTGCCCGTAACCGCAGCAGGCGGTGGTAAAGGCGATCTTTACTGTGAATTTGAGGACTTCATGATACTGACAGAGGTTACAATGTCCACATCTTCAAGGCAGGAAGCAATGGAGGGCGAACCTGTGCGCCGTCATGTTTCCGATGCTGTATTGAATTATAATAAGCCTGTGTATGGTCTTTTTCTTGCAATCAGAATTGATACCAACACCGCTGAAACATTCCGCCACGGTATCTGGTATGCCAAAGGCAATGTTAAGCAGAGACTTGATATTGTTCCCCTTTCTTTGGAGCAGTTCCGCAGACACTTCGTTTCCATGTTCGAGGGCAAGCAGGCTCGTCCTGAACATTTGAGGGATTTGATACTCCAGTGCGAGACTGAGCGTGATAATCTTGAAGCTCCGGCTTGGATGAAACATATTGAAAAAGTTGTAGCTCAAAGGGTTCAAAGCTTTAGTAATTAAAATGAATAAAGATGTAAATAATTCGCAATAATATAATAACGGAGGTGTAAATATATGCCAAACAATCTTAAAATAGTTAGGATACAAAATAAGATAGAAGAGCTTTTTAATGGTCTTATCGATCTTAGTGATGCTAAGTCCGATAATGAAAAAACAAACAAGTATCTTACACGTGCCATTGCTGCTTTATCTATAGTTCAAAAATGCGGTTTAGATTGTGATATTGCTTCGCAAAATATTACAGATGGTTATCATGATATGGGAATTGATGCAGTGTATAATGACTCAGCTCAAAAGAAATTATTCCTTATACAAAGTAAATGGCGTTCTGATGGTAATGGAGGTATTACACAGGAGGAAAGCAGTACTTTTGTAGAAGGAGTAAGAAGATGTTTGAATTTTGATTTTGAAGGCTGCAATAAGAAGCTTCAAGCCAAAAAACAAGAAATATCAGATGCAATTAGAGATATGGACTATCAGATTGAAATGATTTTCTGTCATACTGGAAATCAAGCGGCTAATGAATATGCTCTTCGTCCAATTAAAGAGCTCTTAAATAGCGTTAATGAGGATGATTCAACTGATTTACTAATTTTCACAGAATTAAAACTACAAGACATATATGATTATTTAGCCAATGGACAAACCTCGGACAATATTATTCTTGATGATGTATTGATTAGCAATTGGGGAATTGTAGATAATCCATATAAAGCGTACTATGGTACTATTCCTGTTTCTGCAATTGGAGAATGGTTTAAACAATATGGCAACCGCCTTTTTGCTAAAAATATTAGGTATTATAAAGGCAGCACAGACGTTAATCAAGGTATTAAAGATGTATTAATCAACGAACCTGAAAAGTTTTTTTATTACAACAATGGAATTAAAATTCTCTGTCAACGAATTACGAAAAAAGCGGCATACAGTACGGGAAGAGAAGTGGGATTGTTTGCGCTCGAAGGGGTTTCAGTGGTTAACGGTGCTCAAACAACTGGTGTTATAGGCTCAGTATATATGAATTCTCCAGAAGCTATATCAGATGCTCGTATTTATATTCAAATGATTGATATTGGAGATGCCGATAGCAAGCAAGCTGTTCAGATAACTAAATTATCCAACACACAGAATAAAATTGAAGGAAAAGACTTTGCATCTTTGGATCCTACACAAGAAAGACTTCGTATGGAGCTAAGTCTTGGGGGAATACAGTATTTATATAAAACAGGCTCTAAAATTGACGATCCTGAACATCAAATAACATTTGATGAAGCAATAGTATCCCAAGCTTGTTTATGTTCAGATCTATCTATTGTTGCGTTAGTTAAGAGAAATATAGGTGCGCTAACCGAAAACATTGAAAAGGCACCTTATAAACTTTTATTTAATGGTTCGACAAACAGTTTTTCTCTTTATAATGGAGTTCAAGTACTTCGTGCTGTTGAAAGTTGTATTAAACAATATGAGCCAACAGTATCGCAAAGAAAACGATTAGTTCTCGTTCATGGAAACCGGTTCCTGTTGCATTTAATATTGAACAATTTTAAAGAGTGTGAAGGATTCAATGATAAATATCTATCGTCAAATGATATTCAGGAAAAGACAGAAGGTATTTTTGTAGGTATCTGGGAGAGAGTATATGAAGCGATGGAGCAACACTTTCCAGATTCTTATCCTGCACACATATTTAAAAATGTCGGACGAATCAAAGCATTATTATAATAAAAAACGGGCATTGTCATTCAAAACAATGCCCATTTCTATTTATTCGTCCTCGTCACTGCACTCCTCCAGCCCGTGTAGGAGCTGAATGTAAACGCATTCCGCTCTGTCATGCTCCTCGCCCTCTGTAGACATCATAAGTTCAAGGAAATAAGCCTTTGCTTCCTCATAGTCCGTCCAGGCCTCACGCTTGCCGTTGCAGACGGTCGTGACCTTGCGTGTTCTCGGCATTGCCAATTCGGGTATTGCTAACATATACCGCACCTCCAATTTCATAGTAACCATATTATAGCCTACAATGCTCTCGGAGTCCAGCATATTGGAATAATTGTAATAATTCTTATGAAAGGCGCAGCAATATCACATTTTTCCTCGGTGCAATATGCCTTATGTTGCAAAACGCTCTCTGAACGCTCAGGGAGCGTTTGCTGTTTCAGGAGTATAACTTTCCCCATAACCATCACAGACGGCTCAGAGGGACTATTCCGTTCGGCAGAGAGCTTGTTATTATTCGAGTGTGTCTTTCTTTCTCTGCTGAGTGCGCTTTTTCTCTTGGTACTGCCTGTTACGCTCCTGCTGTTCCTTGTTTTGAAGGTAGTTACGCACCTGTCGGGTGTACTTGTGAGCCGTGTCACGCTTAGTGACAAAGGCATTATGCTCAGGCAACAGAGCATTGTATTTCTCTTTCAGCTTGGTGGACTTCGCCTGCAAATCGCTCTGCTTAGGCATTTTCCCTTTGATGTAGTAAGGCTTGATATGCTCGGCAATATACTTGTCGGCTTCTTCAAAAGCGTCGATAGCGTCAGCATTTTTCTTGCGGAAATGCTTTTGCGTAAACGCTGACCGTTCCTGATACTCCTTGTATATAGCATAGTTCTGAGAATGCTGTTCCATCATCGCAATGAGCTTGTCTATCGGCTCTATCTTTGCTCTAAGCTTGGCAAGCTCGTCCGTGTGGTCATCAGGGTGCTTGAAATTCCAGAAGAAACCCCTGAGATCGTCAAGCGATGTGATACCGCCAGCTTCAAGGTCGGCGATCATCTCATCGCTGTCACGCATACCCCTGATCTCTGCCCACGCATCTTTTTCCTTTTCAGGTGCTTTGCTCTCGGCAGGTGTGGGCTGTGGTGTCGGGGCAGACGGTTCAGGCTTCGGATTGATAGCAGTTGCGTTAAGCATATCAAGCTGTGCCTGCCGTCTTGCCCGACGGGCTGCAAAGAACTTCTCAACCTGTTCCGCAGCAGCTTTCCTCTTTGCGGTTTCACTCGTTTCCGTGATAGTTTCAGGCTCGGCTGATTGTTTCGGTTTTGTCGGTGCGGTGACTGTCTGTGTCGGCTTCGGCTCAGGCTTGGGAACAGCAACAGGCTTCGGCGGTTCGATAAGCATATCGGGAGTGACATTCGCCGCTGACAGCTTCTCTTGTATCTCCACTATCTGCTCGGTGATGCTTTCGACGGTGAATCCCTCGCCCAGCGTTTCGGCTCTTGTGAACCTCTGCTGACCGTCACCCGACAGCTTGAATTTCAGCTTGTACTTGTTATGCGGAGTGTAAACATACTCGATGCCGCTGGCGGTACAGTTGCGGAGAAAATCAGCAAAGTCACGGCTGTAAAGCATGACCTCTGCAATACGAACACGGAGCTTTTCTTTCCACGACTTGCCCTCTTTCTGCATTTCATTCTCGTAATGTGATACACCCTTACCAATCGGTTCAATAACGGATATGCCGTGTTCGGCACATATCTCGTCCGAAATCTCACGCAGCTCTGCCCACGCTCTTTCTGACTTCCTGCCCTGATTATGCTCGGTGGTGAAACTCAGTCCGTTATACAGATTTGTGTTATTGAAAATGATGTGGCAATGCAGATGCGACTTATCATGGTGGACAGCAATGACATACTGATAATCACCTTTCAGATAGCGGTCGCAAAGCTCCTCTCCGATCTGCATAGCCTGTTCGGGCGTGACTTCACCGGGGGCAAAGCTCTGTATCATGTGGTAGGCAAGGATCTGTGTTCGCCCTGTTCCTGTGTCTCGGACAGCTCGGAAGTCCTCGCTTGCTCCTGCACTGTCGGCTCGGCAAGCATAAGAGTTGACATATAAACCGTCGATGGTCTTATCTCCGTTTGTGATGTAAGCGATCGCTGCGCTGACTGTTGCCCTGATCGTATGGATAGAAGTGTATGCCAAATCTCGTTTACCCCTTTCTTTATCTCGGTAATATCCTCGGCATAGATGTGACCTGTGCTGTAAAGTCGGACAAGTATCTGGTTGATGTTTGCTCCAATGCGTTTCATCAGACGGTTACACTCGGATATGTCGGTGGTATCGGGTACAAGATCAACCCTTGCCCGAACGCAGTCACGGATATACTCCGTCTTGTTCTTGTAACCGTACTGCTCACACTTAGCAAGAATATCCTGCATTTCTGATTCCGTAAAGCGAACATTCAGCGTGTAGGACTTATTCTCCCTCTTGCGTTTCAGGTACTTGCGTTCATCGTCCTTAAGCTGGCTCTCGTCCTTGTCGGCAAGGCTCTTGTCAAGGTCGGCTTTGACCTCTTTGTCCAGAGCATTATTGATAGCTCCCTCATAGGTCATGCCCTCGAACTCCATAGCCTTGCGCTTGGGCGGTCTGCCACGCTTCTTTTTCTCGGTTTCCATATTGGTGTCTCCTTTGTTTCTATTTCGGCGTAAGCCGATATTTTTTTGACCGCTGTGCGGTCATTTCGGGGCTTGGGGTGTCCCCAACAAGCATTTGGTATTTTCGCTCGCTGTGCGGCGCAAAATACAATGCTTGTTATTTTTGTTGCGCTGTAGCGCTATTTTCCAGCCTGTGGGATTTGCATATCACGCAGGCTTTCGATGCTCCGTCAGCGAATTTGGAGCTATGCGACTTATATTTATCTCGCTCACGCTCCTGCGTGATGCTCTTTATATCATCACACTTGAAATTGTAAACTGGTACGGCGCAGTTATCGTGCTGGGATTGCGGCAATCTGGTGAAAATCCTTCTCAATAGTTATTACCATAATAATCACGACTTCGTTAAGCATAGTCTGCGAAAACTATTTCTGAATTTGTGATAGCCTGTTTGTGCATAACGGAGAATATCTCAGCGGTACTTAACGAATGGCTGTAAAATTTGGTATTGATATGTAGGAGAGCGTTATTCTCCTGCGGTCACTGGCTGTAAGAGTGCCGCCATTTTACACTGGGGAATTCTGAAAAAATACTCAAAGTTCATGCGCACTGCGAATAGACAAACGCTTTCGTTGCGCGCTATAATATTATCATCAGGTGTTATCCTGAAATCCAAACATAGACAGGTGGTGAAATGAATGCGTGGAAATCTGAACGACAACCAGGCTAAGATCGACAACGCTGACAAGGCGGTGAGAGCTGCCCTTGAACGCAAGCGTAAGATCATTATGCAGAGCAAGCAGATCGCTTATGATATGCTTGCTGAGCTTTACGGCAAGGACGGGCAGGAGCTTGTCGATGCTGTGACTGCCGAACACGGTCTTATCCAGAAGTTTACCGACAGCGGTATGTCTTATGCCGACATTGAGGGACTTGTGGATAGCTCTGCTGACAAGTACGGCAAGCAGATGAGTTTTACTGAAAGCAATAATTCCTATTCGGAGTAACATATATTCCGACAACAAAACGATAGCTGTAAACGGGACGGCACTTGCCGTTCCGCACAGCTATATCACACACAACGAAAAGAGGGGCAGATAGAGAAAGCGATCCCCTCGCTCTAAAAGCATAGAAAAAGAGAAGCTAAGGAGATACAGCTATGAATAACAATAATACTGCCGTAGAGAAAGATAAGGCAGGACTGGCTTTTGAACTGAACGAGAAGTATAAGGAATGCAAGACCGAAACGCACGAGTACCTGATCGGTAAACAGAGGTGTGTCGTTGTGCGTCACTACTGCGGAGATAAAGACCTCAATGAAGTGCTTTATCATAACGCATTTGAAAGAGCGTTTTCCGAGGTGATGGCTATGCACCGCAGACCTCAGACGACCTGAAAAAATTTCCGAAAGGTACTTGCTTTTTTCGGCATTGCGCGCTATACTTATAGCAATGTTGAATTAGGCTGCTTTGGAGGAAAGGAGTAGTAATGTTAGCAAAGCAGACTGATTATATCGTGGGGATATACCTGAGACTTTCAAAAGATGATGAGCGAGCAGGCGAATCCCTTTCCATAGAAAACCAGAGAAGAATTCTCAC
Source organism: Hominimerdicola alba 8 (assembly GCF_000178155.2). Classification (GTDB taxonomy): domain Bacteria; phylum Bacillota; class Clostridia; order Oscillospirales; family Ruminococcaceae; genus Hominimerdicola; species Hominimerdicola alba_C. The sequence goes on along the minus strand of NZ_ADKM02000122.1, from coordinate 226,606 downwards.
AAACTATGTCCGTGAACAGGGCTGGACGATCTATGATGAGTACGTCGATGACGGCATCAGCGGAACAAGTTTCGACAGACCGGGTGTGCAGAGAATGCTTGACGATGCCAAGAACGGCAAGATCAACCTTATTATCTGCAAAGACCTGTCCCGTTTCGGACGCAATTACATTCAGGTAGGTCAGTACACGGACTATATTTTTCCGATGTACAATATTCGTTTCATCGCACTGAATGACGGCATTGATACGCTCAATTCCGATAGTGCAGATATGGATATGATGCCTATCCGAAATGTTTTTAACGAATGGCACGCCGCCAACACATCAAAGAAGGTGCGTGCTGTCATCGCATCAAACGCAAAAGCAGGGAAGATGATGATTCCCTATTGCCCATACGGTTATGTTAAGAGTGATGATGAAATGCGTACTCCGATCATTGATCCGTATGCCGCAGGCATCGTCCGCCGTATCTTTGAAATGAGAGCATCGGGAGTCAAGCCTTTACATATCGCAACGATGCTGAATGAAGAAGGTGTGCTGACACCGTTCGACTACTATTACAAGCGTATCGGCAAACCGAATCCTTACAACAACTCACATCTGTGGAGCAGCAGGAATCTCGAAAACATCCTGAAAAATCCGATCTATCTCGGAACGCTCGCTCAGCTCCGTACAACAACTGTGAGCTACAAGAATCACAAGCGCATCAATCGTGATGAATCTGAATGGGCGGTAATTGAAAACAACCATGAGCCTATCATTTCAAAGGAGATTTGGGATAAGGTGAGGGAGATCGAAAGATCTGTCAGCAGAGGAAAGCGTGACAAAAAGGGAGAGCTTAGTCCTCTTTCGGGATTGCTTTTCTGTGACGGCTGCGGTTGGAAGATGCGTAAAGGAAGCGGCAGCGGTACAAGTTACATCTGCGGATACCATAACCGCTTCGGAAAGAACTACTGCAGCACACATTCAATCAATCGGAAACTCTTAGAGGGAATCATTCTTGCGGATATTCAGGAGATGTGTGAGCTTGCCAAAGATGAAAAGACTGCGACAGCAGAGTTTCTCAAACACAAGAGAGCGTTTATTGACATTCAGAACATTTCCGATAACAAGCGTATGAAGACCGTCGGCAACCGCCTTGCAGAGCTTGACAAGCTCATTCAGAGTGTGTATGAAGATAAGGTCGCAGGCAGGATCGAGCAGGATATGGCGTTTGATATGCTCGACAAGTATCAGGCTGAAAAGAAAACGCTGAAAGCTGAGTATGATGAAATGACAGCCCGTTCCGAAGCTGACAGACAGGACGAGGAAGATGTGGCGGAGTTCATCAGCCGTCTGAAACGCTATGCAGGAGCAACGGAGCTTACCCGTGAGATGTGCCTTGACCTGATCGAGTATGCAACAGTCGATGAGAACAACAAAGGTCACAAAGACCGTCCTCGTGTGATACACGTCTATTACAAGCTGATAGACAAACCGCTTACCAACAAAAACAGACTTGCCCTGACGTAATGTCAGGGCATACATTAAAAATCGTTTTTATCCATTTGGGATAGTTACCGTGCTTGCTGGGTTTGAAAGCCAGCGCATATTGTGAACTTGTGTACACAATATGCAGAGCTTGCTGGGGTTGATTTTGATATTCTTCCGACCGTTAAGGTCGGATTGGTTTATTTTCATCGTTTGCGTGAAAATATTTCTGAGCGAACTCTCTTAGTCGCTCAGGCGCTCATCAGAGCGTTTGGAGCTATGCGACTTGTATTGAATAATCCTGTTTCCGATGCTTGAAAGCAGTATCTCAGCGGTGTGATTTTGCTGTCAAAATAAATTCCCCATAACAAATTGTCGAACGCAAAACTCAATTGACACAGCAAATTTCATGCGCACTGCCAATAGACAAAGTACGGTATTGCGCGCTATAATATTATCATCGGGTATCCTCCCGAAATTTGAAACGAACGGTGGTGATGATATGGCTGACATCGCTAAGAAGCTGACAAAACTCGATGAGAAGATCAGCAAGCTGAAAGAGCGCATCAAGACCGATACGGCAGAATGCGAAAAGCTGAGTGAGCAGAAAGCTCTGCTGATCTATCAGTCGCTGTGCAGACAGTATAGCTGTGAGGGGCAGGCTCTCGCTGACATGATTGCAAGAGAACACGAGCAGGCGGCTATGTCCGGTGCTGATGATGAACCTGTGTCGGATAACAGCTATGATAATGACGCTGACGAGGAAGAAATGCTCGGTCAGACTTCGTTCTTTGAGAAGAATGATCCTTACTCGGATTAAATATATATCCGACAACCGCAAGTTGCTACGCAACTCGCTTACGATAGCTGTAAACGGGACGGCGTTTGCCGTTCCGCACAGCTATATCACACACAAACCAAAAGAGGGGCAGATAGAGAAAGCGATCCCCTCGCTCTATAAGCATAGAGATAGAGAAGCTAAAGGAGTAACAAGCTATGAAAAACAGAACAATGCAGGAGATGAACGAGCAGTACAAGGACTGCCCCGTTCAGATCAACACATATGTGGTGGACGGACGCACTTACAGAGTGCATAGCCACTTCATCGGAGATAAGGACATCAATGACGTAATGTATCATTACGCTGAGGACAGGGCGATGAGCGAGATGCTCGGTATCGTCCCTAAAACAGCTTAAAACTTTTTCTCAAAAGATATTGCCTTTTCCGCTAAGGCGCGCTATAATAGTCTTAGCGGTAAAAGGTCGCTTTGGGAGAAAGGAGTTGTTATGTTACCAAAGCAGACCAATTACAATGTGGGAATGTACCTTCGCTTATCAAAGGACGATGAGCGTTCGGGTGAATCCCTTTCGATAGAAAACCAGAGAAAAGTCCTGACCAATTATATCAATGAACAGGGCTGGACTCTTTACGACGAGTATGTTGACGATGGTTATTCGGGAACAAGTTTTGAACGCCCAGGTGTACAGCGTTTGCTCGAAGATGCCAAAAACGGAAAGATCAATCTTATCATCTGCAAGGACATGAGCCGTTTCGGAAGAAACTATATCGCTGTGGGTCAGTATGTGGATTATATCTTTCCAATGTACAATATTCGTTTTATCGCTCTGACGGATAACATTGATACGGCGAACAATAACAGTGCAAGTATGGAGATGCTTCCGATAGTAAATGTTTTTAATGAGTGGTACGCAGCAAATACGTCGAAAAAACTGCGTGCTGTCATAGAAACTAACGCTAAGGCAGGCAAGTACAAAACAACCTTCGCCGCATACGGATATGATAAGGGCGAAGATGAAAACAGAACGCCTGTGATCGATCCTGAGACCGCTCCGATAGTACGCCGTATTTTTGAGATGAGGGCTTCGGGGGCAAATCTCCGCAAGATCGCTATGGCTTTGAATGATGATGGTATTCTTTCACCTGCCGATTATCACTACACAAAAGCAGGCAAAGCAACTCCGTTGTATTCTCATCACCTGTGGAGTACGCAGGCGGTAAAACGTATCCTGCACAACCCGATCTATATCGGTACGCTCGCACGAATGAAAATGACTACTGTCAGCTACAAGAACCATAAGGTCATCAAGCGTGATGAAAGCGACTGGATCGTTCATGAGAACAACCATGAAGCGATCATCTCTAAGGAGTTATGGGATAAGGTTCGTGAGCTGGAGGATTCGGTGAGTACAGGCAAGTCCACAAAAACAGGTGAGGTCAAACCTTTGTCGGGTATGTGCTATTGCAGCACTTGCGGTACGAAGATGAAATTTACATCTTCCATGACAGGCAAGACACCTCAAAACTACACCTGCGGTCTGTACGCCAGATTTGGTAAGCAGTATTGCAACACACACTTCATAACTCTAAAAGCACTTGAAAGTGTTGTGCTTGCTGATATTCAGCGTCAGATCGACTTTGTGATGAATGATGATAAGGCTCGAGAAAAGTATCTTGCAAGAAAGCGTGGACTGAACAATTTACAAGAGAATGCTGACAGGAAACGCTTGCAAGATATAACAAAACGCTTAGGTGAGCTTGACAGGCTAATTGAAACAGCTTATGAGGACAGGGCGCTCGGCAGAGTTCCCGAAAAGGTTTGTATCCCGCTCCTTGAAAAATATCAGGCAGAAAAAGATACGCTGACAGCGGAATACGATGAACTTCATCAGCGCACTCAAACCGAACAGCAGGACGAAGCAGATGTGGACGAATATATCCGCCGTCTGAGATCCTATGCAGGAGCAGAACAGCTCACCCGTCAGATGGCATTGGAACTTATCGAGTACATCACCATTGATGAGAACCCGAATGACAAGAAGGCTGTCCGTGATATTCATGTCTATTACAAGCTGATCGACAAACCGCTAAAGGACAGAAAAAATGCCCATATAGGGCGAGTTGATGCATCAGAAGATTGATACTTACTGGTTATTTTGTTTGAAGAATAGATGCGTATCCATTTGTGACACTGACAATTTTTAATGACTGGTATGCCAGAGATACGTCGAAAAAGATTCGTGCTGTATTCAAGGCAAAGGGTCAGTCAGGCAAACCGCTTTCTCTGCCTATTTACGGGTACAAGGCATCTGAGGAAAATAAGCACAAGTGGATCATTAATGATGAGCCTGCAGCGGTTGTCCGCAAAATATACAAGCTCTGCATCAGCGGCTACGGTCCGACTCAGATTGCCCGTAAGCTGACAGAGGAAGGTATCCCCAATCCAACGGCTTACGCTATATCGCAGGGAAGAAACCCAGCCAACAAGAATTCAAGGCTTGACCGCTGGTGTACTGAAACTGTCATTGACATTTTAGAGCACCCCGAATACATCGGTCATACGGTGAACTTTCGTACACGCCGCAAGTCCTACAAGAACAAGCGTAAGATTGAAAATCCGAAAGAGGACTGGCTCATCTTTGAGAATACCCATGAGCCTATCGTCACACAGCAGGAGTTTGATCTTGTTCAGGAGATGCGTAAGAATAAGCGAAGAAATCAGAAGCAGGAAACTGTAAATCCGTTTTCGGGCATCTGTTACTGTGCTGACTGCGGTAAAAAGCTATACCTGTGCCGTTCAAGAAGTCTTAGTGAAGATCAGGAGCATCTGAAATGCTCCACGCATTCAGCTGATAAGGATAGCTGTTCAGCCCATTACATCAGGACTGTCGTTCTGAAAGAGTTGGTTTTAAATGCTCTGAACAAGCTCCTTGATAGTGTTAAAGACAATGAAGCTGAGTTTGTGCAGACAGCCATGGACAACTCTGCGTCAAAGCATTCCTCTGATGTATTTAAGGCAAAGAAAGCTCTCAATCAGGCTGAAAAACGTATTGCTGAACTTGACAGGCTTTTCGCAAGGCTCTATGAGGACAACATCTCAGGCAAGATCTCTGACGAGCGTTTTGCCGTACTGTCCGCAGGTTACGAGGACGAGCAGAAGAAATTGAAAGCGAAAGCATCAGAGCTTACTGCTTTTATTGAAACAGCAGAGCAGAAGTGTGCCGATGTGAACTCCTTTATAAAGGTTGTGCAGAAGTATGAGCATATCACGGAGCTTACGCCTGAGATCATGCATGAGCTTATCGAGAAGATCATCGTTCACGCTCCGGATAAGAGCGATGGTCATCGTACTCAGCAGATTGAGATACTCTTCCGCTTTGATGTTGCTGTCGCTACGGCTATTGCTGACAGCAAAGAATACGGCAAAAAGAAAAAGGCTGCGTAACTGCGATGTTACGCAACCTTATCTTCAAATCACATAAACTGCTTTATGTGCGCCGCACTAACGCAGACGTTTTGATACTATAGCAATCCAACTATTTAAATTCACAAAATCCAGTCGCAAAAGCTCGGATCTATGGATTTTGTGACTGGATTTTGTCTGAATTTTAGGGCGGATTGCTATATCCCTGTCAGAGGATACCTCTCTTCTTTTTTAGTTCGAGTATCCTGATGACGCTTTCATTGATGCGCTGTTCGGTTATCTCACCGTTTGTAACGGCATTTTCCACGCCTGTGACAGCCTGTGAAAGGTCTGCCGGCATAAGCAGGATATCTCCGCCCGCCTTGATGACCTCTACTGCTATCTCATCACTGCTGTAATAATTCGACAAAGCGCCCATGCCAAGTGCATCTGTGATTATCAATCCCTTAAAGCCCAATTTGCCGCGAAGTTCGTCTGTCATGAAAGTCTTTGACAGTGACGATGGGATATTGTCAACATTTACCATTGTGATATGTCCCACCATGACCATATCCGCACCTGCGGCGATACCACTCTCAAAGGCGAGATACTCCTGCTTTTCAAGTTCAGCTATCGTTTTATAAGAACAAGCCATGCCTACGTGAGAGTCCTCAGCAGTGTCGCCGTGACCGGGAAAATGTTTGATGGTGCAGGCAACTCCGCCATCGTTGAAGCCCTTTACTGCTGATGCTACCAAAGTAGCAGTTTCGGAAAAATCATCGCTGTAGGCGCGTGTGCCGATAACAGTATTGTCGGGGTTCGACCACGTATCCGCAACAGGCGCAAAATCAAGATTGAAGCCGAGAGATGCTATATCCTGTGCTATTGTGTAGGCGTTGCTGTAGGCTTTTTCAGCACCTTCGGCGCGGTAGGTATACATGGGGTCGAAGTCGGTCGTTCCCAGTTTTTCGGCACACCTTGCTACAATACCGCCCTCTTCATCGACCGATATGAAAAGAGGGATATCAGAAACCACAGAATTGCTCGACTGGGTGGCAGATATCATTTCCTTAGTCTGCGCCTTGTCTTCAAGATTCTGAGCAAAGTATATAAGACCGCCGACAGGGTATTTTTGCAGACTGTCCAGCGTTGCTGTACCCGACTGTGTCACAAGGTCGTAGCCTGTCAGACTTTCGGGGGTGACAATGAACATCTGGCAGATCTTATCATGCAGTGTCATATTAGCCATAAGTTCATTTATCTGCGGGTCAGCGCTGACAGATGCTTCCTCTGTTTCGGAATTATCCTGTTTTGTGTCCGATATTTCATCTGATGGTGCGGCGTTTTCTGCGGGCTTTACTTCTGGATCAACCTGAGTTGTTTCTGCACCATTGTTCTTTTCGGAAGAGGCATTCTTCTCATCAGGACTTCCCTGCTTGCCGTTTGAAACAGATGTTTTTTCGCTTTCACGCCTTACATTCTGTGGTGCGGCAGTTACATTTTCGGCAGGACGGTTTTTCAGATATTGGTAAACAGCTGCTATACTGCAAGCACCTGTTATAAGCAGAAGTATCAGCAAAAGAGGTATATTGCTGTGTTTGACTTTCTTTTTCTTCGACATCATGATTCTCCTTATATTAATTTCAACAGATATTATACCACCTATCGCCTGATATGTCAACAAAAAAGACCTGCGAGCGCAGGTCTTAAGATCATATCTTTATGCGTTTTCCGACCGCCGAAGTGACAGAAAGCGCTAAAGCCATTTTCAACAGATCCCAAATAACAAATGGTATCACACACATCTGCAACGCTTTAAAAAGGCTGATATCGCCGTTAGTGCGGGTGAACACTGTAACGAACCAGACTGTACCGAACAGGTAGCAGAGCACCAGACCGATCACCATCGAAATTATTCTGACAATAATTTGTTTGCCAATGAATACCTCAGCGACCCAGTAAACGCCTGCAATTATAAGAAATCCAACGATATATCCGCCTGTTGAACCCACAAGTACGGCAACGCCGCTCTTAAAACCTGCAAATACAGGCAGACCTACCGCGCCGAGAAGCATATAAACCAACGCCGCAAAAAAGCCGCGTTTTCCGCCCAGCAGACCCAACGCGCTGAAAACCGCAAATGTCTGTAAAGTAAAAGGCACAGCAGTCGGGATAGATATCCAAGAGCAGACTGCTATCACCACCGCGAACATTCCTGTCAGCGCAAGATCTTTGGTTGACAGGAATGCTTCTGTACTTTTATTATCGCTCATATTGTTTACCTCATTTCTATCAATGGTATACATTATAGCACATTTTTACAGAATTGTCAACCATTAGTTTTAATTGTATACTATCGTTCACCAAAATTTCCCTGAGCCCGGACAGTGAGAGTTGGGTTTTAGCGCTCTGAGTTCCACATAACACCCGCAGACAGCGCACATGCCGTTCGCAAGCTGTTCGCAGCTGCGGCAGAGTTCAAGCCTGCGCTGATACTCGTCTTCGTCAACGCGCTTGTCTTCCGGTACAGCAGCAATGTACTCCATCAGCTTTTCGGTATAGGCATCGCGGTCGATCTCTGCCAACAGACATCTTTTGCATACTATCTTCATAGGTGTACCTCACGATCAATAAAAAAGCAGCCCCGTAGGACTGCTGATAATGATAGTCGAGGTGACGTGATTTGAACACGCGACTTCTACGTCCCGAACGTAGCGCTCTACCAAGCTGAGCCACACCTCGGATAATAGAAAACCGCCCGTAGATCGGACGGTTTTCCTCTTTGTCTAGTCGGAGTGACGGGACTTGAACCCACGGCCTCTACCACCCCAAGGTAGCGCGCTACCACCTGCGCCACACCCCGATGACAGTATCTATTATAGCATAAGGGTACTGATTTGTCAAGAGTTTTTTTGAAATTTCTCAAAAAATTTTTTTAGCTCTGAAATCAAGTGATTTCGGGCAAAAGCCCGCGAACGTTCTGCATCTTAACAAAACGTTCGCAAATTGTTTTAAAATCAAATACAAAGTAACCTTGTTATCTCTTCACGAAATACTCTTCATACCATACAAGGAAGGTGTATATCGTCCATATCTTGCGCCAGTTATCGGAATTTCCGCTGATATAATCTGCAAATATGGCATTGATCTCGTCAAGGTCAAAGAATTTTGCTGCCATATCGCTGTTGAACTTTGCGCGGACATCAGCATTGTAGCGTTCGTCAGCCAGCCATATGCGGATAGGAACTATGAAGCCCAGCTTCTTGCGGAATGCTATCTCTTCGGGCAGAACTTTAGCAGCAGCAGTACGAAAAGCGACTTTGTTCTGCTCGGCGTTCACCTTGAAGCGTGATGGCAGGCGGGAAGCTATATCAAACACGCGGCGGTCGGTCAGGGGCATTCTTATCTCCAGACCCGCAGCCTCGCTCATCTTATCAACGTTCAGATAAATGTCGCCCTCAAGCCATATCTGAATATCAACATCTGACATTTTAGTCAGCGGGTCAAGACCTTCGGTTTCATCATAAATGTACTTTACCAGATCGATTGGCAGATAATTCGGGTCATAGTGCTTTAAAATACGCTGTTTCTCGTCCTCTTTCATAATATTGGTATTGCCGACATAGAAAGTTTTGAGGTTATCGCCGTAGCGTTCAGCATTTCTGTACATGTTATAGCCGCCGAAAAATTCGTCTGCACCCTCGCCGGAATAGCAGAGTTTGGTATGCTCAGCGGTGGCTTTGCAGGCTATCGCAAACACGATGGCTGAAGCATCACCCAAAGGCTGTTCCATATTATACATAACGTAAGGCACGATATCGAAATACTGTTCCGGAGTTATCTTGCATCGGTTATTCTTTCTGCCGAGGATATCAGCAGTCTGCTTTGCAAGACCCGATTCGTCAAAACGCTCGTCATCATAACCACAGGAATCTGTCACCTGCGCGTCGGACATCGCCAGCACATAAGAAGAGTCAACACCGCCTGACAGGAAACTTTCAGCAGTTTCGCCGTCCTCCTTAACTTCGGGCATTATATTCTGAATGGTAGTGTGTATCTCGTCAGCCCATTCTTCAAGTGACTTGCTTTCATCTGCATGAAATTCGGGGTGCCAGTAGCGGGTGATCTCGGTCTTGCCGTTTTTGTGGACAAGATAATGACCCGGCATCAGCTTTTTGACACCCTTAAAGAAAGTATCTTCGCCCGCAACGTAAGTCAGTGTCATGTATATCTGGAGCATCTTCTCATTGAGTTCTTTGACGAAGCCCTCCTGCTCCATGATGCGGCGGATAGTTGTGCCGTACAGCAGTTTGCCGTCAGCCGTTTCGTAATAGTAAAAAGGCTTTGTGCCGAACTGATCGCGCACGCAGAAGATCTCACCATCGGTTTCTATCGCGAAAGCGAACATGCCGTAAAGATGGTCAGCGACTTCCCTGCCCCACTTTTCATATGCCTTGACGATGATCGCACGTTCACGTTCAGCGCGTGCCAGCCCCGCATCAACGCCCAACTCTTCACAAAGCCCGCGCCAGTTGCGGATATGACCTCTGTATTCTTTTAACTCTGTCATTCAAGTACACCTCACTAAAATATATTACTATATATTATAGCATAAAGCGCAGATAAATGCAAGGGTCGGGGATTTGTTTTGTGAGATGTGTGTCACCTATCATTTGCCATTGCTATTTGACACATGAATTTGCAAACAAAAAAAGACGGCTCCCACGAGCCTCCACTCATGTCTGCCGTCTGTCTTTTTATCTCTCTCACCCCGCCCGGTCGCAGTCAAGAAAAAAAGCCCCCACCTGGGTGGGGGTGAAAGAGGGTTTTATTTAATGATAGGGGTTAATATTTCTATTTTATGAGATTTGGGAATGTGGTTGTTTAGTTAGTTGTTAATAATACTGTGTTTGGATTACGGAGTAGGAACTGCAACGCCACTATCAGTTGCTGCAGCACTAAGAGTTGTAAGTTTGAACTCAAGATTAACTGTCAGTTCATCAAGTGTAGCTGTAACGTTTTCAGATTTACAAGCAGCATCTTCACCTTCATACCACATATAAACATATACCGGAGTTCCGTTCTGCTTAACACCAGGAAGCGAAGTAAGTCCTGTAGCAACAGTCATAGGAGCATCGTGTGTGCTTGCCGAGCTGTCAATTGCATTGGTAGCAGTTGAAGAAGCATTTACATAATAAGTACCCGTTGCACCAGAAACAGGAGCAAAGATGTAGAATTTTCCACCAATCTCTATACCAACTCTAAGTGACTTATTAAGTTCGGTAGATACTGAGCTTCCGGTAACATTAACAACAGAAATATTGAGATTCTGATCTCCATTAGCCAAGCCTAAAGTTGTTGTTCCTTCGGTAGATGTCTTGAGGTAGTAAGTATACTTCAGATAGTATTTAGCATCATCGGCATCATAACCAGATGTACCAGAATCTGCAAAATATACATCCTTCTTACCGTTTGTTCCAGCTGCAGCAGCCTGTAATTCACTGGAAGTTAATGTGAGTGCTGTATATCCATCGTTCTTGTAGGTGGATGCAGAGCCAGCTTCTGCATTCGCCGCATCATTTGCAGTCTTACTTGTTGCATGATACCATGTACCAGTGTTTGCTGTTGAAGTAGGATACAGAGCAACCTTAGCTGCTGCTAATTCAGCAGTTGTGTTTGCGGAATCATCCCAAATATCAGTTGCAGCGTAACCCTGTGTTTCAGAAATCAGCAGTCCACCTTCTGCTTTTGCCTGTACAGCAAGATTCTGAACTGTAACTTCCTTATTCATGGTGAACCAAGCATATGTAGAGGTAGCCAACATTGTAGCAGAGATCGCGAGCATACCGGCTGCGGGCACTAACTTCTTCATGGGATTACCCTTTTTCTTAGTATTAGCTTTCATAGTCATTTTCCTTTCATAATGGATTTCGGCTCGCGTAGCCGATCATTCAAATCTTCCACGAATGTTACCACTGTGGAGTGGTTTTCTTTAACTTGACATAATTATACAGTATTTTGTTTTCAGTGTCAATAGTTTAGGATTTTATTCATATTTTTAACAACCAAAATCAGTCAACTGCACAAATCAGAGAAATGCCATTGTGCAATTTTGCTAGTTAATTTTAAAATTATCAAACCTATTAGCCAAAAGTTATATATTTCAACATAAAAACAAGTCTTTGATCGGTATATGTTGAGGGTGAGCAAAATGTTAAACACAATATTTTGAAGTCAATTAATTTTCATATTCTGACTTTTTTTGTTTAAATATTTGATAATATGAATTTGAAGTGCCTAAAAGCTGAACATTCTGGCAATAATAGCCACATTTAGATAAAATTTTAAAAAATAGCCAATTTGGATTGACATTAACAAAAGAATGTTGTATAATATAGTAGAGTAAAAATACACTGAGAGGAGGACTGGTCTTGAAGCTAAACGATAAAAGCACAGTCGGCGGTCTGCGTGCTGTAGAACTGTATTTCAGAGCAATACGCAATATCTCTGCGGGAAATACAGCGTTTTACCAATCTCAGACAAGGCTGAACACTCCCGGTCTGGGTACACTGATGCCTGAAAATTTCAGAGATGTCAGTGAGATAACTCAGCAGTGTATAAACCTGTTTGAACTGGAGATCATTCAGGCACTTGAAGCTATCAGTACTTTTAACGAACGTGATCTGATGTTCAATTGGCTGTCGGTGTACATGCCCGCAAAATATCTTCGTGATATCAGCGCAGAGAACAAGCTGGTCGATCTTACCGAAAAAATGGAGGTAAAAACTACTCAGGTATGCTTTTCGCTGTCTGAAAAACTGTTTGAAGAAAGCGAGATAGAGGTCGCAGAAAATATAAAAAAACTGCGAAATCGCGGATTTCACTTCATGCTGACCGATTTTGGCAGCATAAGTTCACCTATAATGAAGCTGTCTGAATTTGAGGTGGATTATGTGATGCTTTCACCCGAGATAACACAGTATCTCGGCAAGGACGAACGTTCTGACAGCGCTGTGAAGTCGCTGATCGATTTTGTATCCGGTCTTGGTGCTGAACCGATTGCTGACGGCATTTCAAACGTGCGTCAAGCTGAATCGCTTTATGAATTTGAGTGCGAATACTGTGCAGGTTCACTGGCAGGAAGTTACAAAGCTGAGAGATTTATAAGACCGATAAGTAAAGAGAATTAATGACAAGTAAATATGCTTGTCAAGTGATCGATATAACGATCTGATAAGAATGTATGAAAGGAAGAATCTGATTTGGCAGAAACTAGAGTAATTGATGTTCTGGAGTTAAGACGTACTGCCAAGGAAACTAAACGGCATGTAGTTGTAATGCGTGTTTTAGGGCTTTTAGTCATATTGCTTGTTGCGGTCATCGCCATCGCATATGCTATATCATATTTCTACGACAAGTACGGCAGCTTTACAGTTAAGATCAATAAATATGACATGATGCGTCAAGGACTGACTTTGTCGGAGGTCCCGGAATATGACAAGACTAATTCAGTACTGAACGCAAATATCGTTTATGACATGACAAATATCAGCGGAGAAGACCTTCCCGATAATCTTGACATGATAAACGGCAGTCACAACGGCGAAAGTTATATCGCTTACACCTTCTACCTTATTAATGCCGGTGATGACACGATAAGCTATGAAGGTGTAATGTCTATAGAAAATGTCACAAACAATGTTGATGAAGCAGTACGTGTGGCAGTCTATAAAAACGGCGAAAAGACTGTGTACGGCAAGACCAAGTCAAATGGTGCAGGAAAAGAGAGCGACTGTGACAGCGAATTTACTTCATCAACAGTCGTTATGACTACCGATCACAAGGGCTTTGAACCGCAGGCACGCGATAAATACACCGTTGTCATCTGGCTTGAGGGCAATGACCCCGACTGTACCGATGCTCTTATTGGCGGCACGCTCAAGCTGGGAATGGATTTCAAGATAGTTGAAACTACTTAAAAAAAGGTTAAGGAGATATACGTATGAAAACAGTGGTAAAAGTAATTGCGAATGTGTTGGTGTGGATAGTGCTTATTTTGGCACTGCTTATCACCATTATTGTATTCTCGTCAGGCAGGAACAACGGTGTGGCAAATCTTCTGGGCTATATCCCGATGACCGTTGAGTCTGATTCGATGAAGCCCACATTTGCAAAAGATGATCTTATAATGTGCAAAGAGATCGATGATGTTTATTCCCTGCAGAAAGGCGATGTCATAACATTCTGGACGATAATCGATGGTCAGAAAGTCAAGAACACTCACCGTATTGTTGATATAACAGAAATTGATGGTTCCAGAAGTTTCGTGACACGAGGCGACAACAACCAGATCGATGATACTATACCGGTCCTGCCCGGTGATGTAATCGGCAAATGGACAGAGTTCAAGATCGGCGGTTTTGGCAAGGTAATGAATTTTCTGAGAACGAAAAAGGGATTCTTCATATGTATAGTTATCCCGATGGCGGTTTTCTTCCTGGTAGAACTTTACAAGTTCATCGTAACTCTGATAGAACTTAAAAAGCCTGAACTTAGTGAAGAAGACGAGGAAGAGATCAAGAAGCGAGCCATCGAAGAATACCTTGCTCAGCAGAAAAAGGAACAGAGCGGCGACAGTTCCGATAAAGTTCCCGAAAACGAAGCGTAGTATTTAAGCCCCATTTAGCGGCGGCTTCATTAAAACAGGAGAAGACTATGAACGGATTTCTCAAATGGTTTTTTGTTTTCATCTCTGAAATGCTGAAAGGCTTTGCTACGATCTTCAGCGGTCTGTGGCATGGGATAAAACAGATATTCAACATCAAAAATTACATAGATATTTTCAAGACCTATTCCACAGATTTTGGCGCTCTTGGCTGGATACTCGCTGTGCTTGCAGTGATACTTGTCGTTGCAGTCTACGTGCTGATAGGGCTTATGATAGTGCTGGCTGCACGTAAATATATCCGTTTCAGACACTCTATCGTCAGCAATGAAGATCTGCTGGAGGAGATAGCCGATCTTCAGCGGCAAGTGCTGAAAATGACTAAGGAAAAGGACGAGATAATGGCAATGAAGGTATCTCAGATGGGTATACCAACTTCGGGTGCGCTGTCACTGGCTGGTGCGAACGTTCCTTCGGCTGTTGCAGAGGGTGAGAACGGTGTGCCTGTTGTCGAGGGTGAGGTAGCAGAAGACGGCGTTATCCAGACCGCAGACAGAAGATTTTCACGCCTTATGGAAGTTGATAACTTCTACAAGACCTACACTCCGCCTGAGTATGATAACGGCATCACTCTGGCAGGACTTTGCGATACCTACAGAAACTTTGCTTGCTCGCGCATGCACCTGTTCT
This sequence comes from Hominimerdicola alba 8, assembly GCF_000178155.2. Lineage (GTDB taxonomy): Bacteria > Bacillota > Clostridia > Oscillospirales > Ruminococcaceae > Hominimerdicola > Hominimerdicola alba_C. The sequence continues at coordinate 211,578 of NZ_ADKM02000122.1, read as the reverse complement.
ATGAACCTAAGACTATCCGGCTTTTCATCGCGGGCATGGCTTCCACAAAGCTCATAATCCTGCAGGGTATATCGGGTACAGGTAAAACCTCGCTTCCCTACTCGTTTGGTAAGTTTTTGCAGAACGATACGACCATTGCTTCTGTTCAGCCTTCGTGGCGTGACAGAACAGAGCTTTTCGGTTACTTCAACGAATTCACCAAGAACTTCAATGAGACCGAAGTTCTCAAGAGGATCTATTCTTCAAGCTACAACAACGACATCAACCTTATACTGCTCGATGAGATGAACATAGCACGTATCGAGTATTATTTCGCTGAGATGCTGTCAATACTCGAAATGCCGAATGCTGATGAGTGGGAACTCGATCTGGTGCCCAATGTATGGAGCACAGACCCTATCAATCTCGACAGAGGCAAGCTGCGCATACCGCAGAATATATGGTACATCGGTACTGCAAACAACGATGACTCGACTTATGCTATCTCGGATAAGGTATACGACCGAGCACAGCCTATCAATCTTGATGCAAAGGGTATCGCTTTCGACGCACCCGATACCGGTCCTGTCAACCTGGGCTATGATCATCTGGATATGCTTTTCAAGGAAGCGTTCGACAAGTATCCTATATCACAGGAAAATCTGAAAAAGATACAGCAGCTTGACCTCTGGGTAATTGAAAAGCTGCGTGTGGCTTTCGGTAACCGTATACTTAAGCAGATGGGTCTGTTCGTACCTGTTTACGTTGCCTGCGGCGGTGAGGAACTTGAGGGTATAGACTATGTTCTGGCGACTAAGATATTCAGAAAATTCGAGTCGCTGAACCTTGCTATGCTGAGAGATGAACTCAGAGAACTTGTAGTCTACATGAACAAATCCTTCGGCAAGAACAAGATGAAGGAATCCATCGAATATCTTGAAAGACTGCAAAAACTGTTCTGATATTTATTGCAGTCAATAATAAAAAAGGCAGGTGAGGCGATTGGATAGCTTGTACGGCAAATGGTACGAGGATTTTAAGCAGTCTACAGGGCTTTTTGAAGATGATGAGCTGTTCGGATCGCTGGATCAGCTGCTGCATTCAAGCAAAAACACATTCGCGATGAACCGAAAGCTGATGGCTAAAGCTATAGATGTAAGCTGGGTAGAAGCCATCGAGAATGGTCTGGTGCATCTGGATAACGTGCTGAGAAATCCCAGACGGACTATCGAAGATGTTGAGGAGATAGTGCCGATAGCACTTTCAAGGAAAATAACTGTTGAATCGGTCAAGCACCTGGCACAGCACACAGACCTTATACAAAGTTTCGACGCAAAGACAAAGAAGATAACACCATCAAAAGTACTCAATGTACATAAGGAAGAAAGCCTTGCAACATATGAGAACAAGTTCATCAATACACTGGTAGACAGGCTGTATATATTCATTTCGACCAGATACGAAAAACTCGCGCAGGTGTCGCGTGATGAAGAAGTTTTTACGCTGGGTTACGATACCTCTATAGATGACGGCGCGGGCGGCAGAATGAAAATTGAAGTCAAGCTGGAAACTACTTCAAGCCTTGACAGCTATAACAAGAGCGGCTACACAGTCTGGCAGAGGGTCGAGAAGCTGAAAAAAGCCATTGAGGGTTACAAGGGTTCGGAACTTTGTCAGGCGCTTGGCAACACCTATGTCAGACCGCCTATAATGCGTACCAATGCGATAATGAAAAACGTTGATCTCAAAGCATGTCTGATGCTCTGGCAATATATTGAGAGTTATGAAAAGGTCGGGTACGAGATCAACGTAAAGGACACGGCTGTTCAGCCTGAAGCTAAGTACATAGAAGACTTTTATAAACTGGTGGTTTTAAATCTTCTGCTATTCAGAAATTATACGGAAGATGATGAAAAGGCTAAGCGCCTGGTCGAAGTCAGCAAACCTCGCGGCAGGAATATCACGCCTAAGGTCGTGAAACGCTTCAATGGTGAACTTTCAGGCGACTACAGTGTTGTCGCTGAGGGCGTTGCAGGATATGTGGCAAGCGAAGCCGATTTCAAGATAAAGAAGAATCTGCCCGAAGATATAAGAAAGGTCTTTGACGAGGTAAACATCGTCATTGATGTTGAGCGTGAATTCATCAAGCAGATGGAGGAAGAGCGTAAAAAAGCTGAACTACAGCGGCTTGAAGAAGAAAAGCGTCAGGAAGAACAGCGGCGTATCGAAGAAGAACGGCGTAAAGAACTGGAAAAGATACGTCAGCGAAAGGAAGAAGAAGAACGACGGCTCAAAGAAATGCTCGAACAGAAACGGAGAGAGCAGGAGGAAGCCGATAAACAGCGTGAGCGCGAAGAAGCTGAGCGTCAGGCAAGGCTTGAAGATATGCGGCGGCGTGAGGAAGAAGAACGAAAGCGCCGCGAGGAAGAAGAGCGTATCGCCGCTGAGCGTGAGCGCATAAATCAGAACAAGAGCAACGTCCGCAATGAACTGGGCGAAGCCGAGGGTCTTGACAAAGACGAGATAAACAACGAGCCTACCGAAGAAGAACTGCAAAAACAAGCCTACGAAGAAGTTACCGAAGAAGAGGTAAATCAGGTCAGAGAGGCTATGGAAGAGCAGGCTGAGGAATCCGAAGAAGAAAAAGAATTCGAGGATCCGAGAGCAGTGGCGGCAAGGCTCAAACTGGAACAGCAGCGCAAGGAAAAAGAGCGGCGTGAAGCAGAACGGGCACAAAGACTCAAAGCTGAGCGCGAGTATTTCGAGAACAAACCGTTCCGAACGATATACAAGGAATATTCGCGCAACCCGATATATGCTATACCGCGCCTTATACGGTATCTGCTGGCTGTGATATTCGGCATCATACCAAAAGACACAGACGACCCCGATCTCAAGCGCAGACTTGCAGAGCGCGAGGAGAAAAAGCGTCAGAAAGCAGAGGAACTGGAAAAGCGCAACGCAATGGAGGTCTACTACAAGAAATACGCACAGACCTTCAAGTACCGTTTACTGCGAAGCATAGACAATTACAAGTTCAAGAAACGTAAAAAGGCACAGATGAAGGGCAAACCAAAGCCTGTATTCGTGCCGCCTAACAGAACTCCCGAAGAACAGCTTGCGATAGACACTGAGATGAAGCGGCTGTATAAGGAGTATCATGTAAGCATTGCCACAAAGATCGGCAGATGGTTTGAGGAACAGCGCAGATTATATGACCTCAGCCACAGCAACAAACGTGCCGAAGAAGAGCGGAAACTCATCGCAAAGATCGAGAACAAAGATGCTGACATACCTGAAAACACCGTCGATATCGAAAAGAAGTCAAGTAGGATAGCCAATATCATCACTACAGTCATACTGGTGGCAGCTATAATATTCACAGCTTATGTGATGATATGCGCTGCAAGGAACAAGGCGGTCGATGTTTTTGGAAAGTGCGTGCTGAGAGTCGTCACAGGCAGTATGGAACCATCGATACATGTTGGCGATTACATTATGGTAGAAAAGACCGATACTGACAAACTCGCTGTCGGAGATGTGATATCTTTCTACTCAGAACAGTCTGATATTTACGGAATGCTGGTTACACACAGGATCGCCGGGATAACCGATGACCACACGTTCATTACAAGGGGCGATGCAAATCCTGTCAATGACAGTGTTGAGGTCAGACCTGAGCGAATAGTCGGCAGATACACAGGCAAAGCAAGATTTTTTATATGGGTCAACTCTTTTGCAGACCCCAAAAAGATACTGCTGATATGTGTGATGATACCGATAGGTCTGGTGAGTATATATGAACTCAGGACGCTTGCAAAACTCAGCCGTGAAGTCAGCAGGAAAAAGCAGGAAGAAGCCGCTGAATACAAGCAGCAGCTAATAAGAGAAGCTATCGAAAAGGAAAAACAAAGGCTGGCGGAGGAAGGCTGGCAGCCCGAAGAAGAGGAGGTGACAGCGGTTGAACCAAGAGAAGATAATGAAACGTAGAATGATAACTGCGTTCGTTCTTTTTGGGATAACGCTGGTCGCGCTTCTTGTATTTATCGGGTTATATATAGACGAAACTCATCGTGTGCAGGAAACATACCGCAAGCAGTATATGACGGAGATAAACCACGCATCGAGAGAGATAGAACTGTATGTGGCACATCAGGGAGATGTGGAGGAGAGATACAAACGTATCACGAGTTTTGTGACATGTGCAAACTCTTTTCTTTTCCTGATGAACGAAACTTCCGATAAGCAGATAATCTTCAACGAGGTGACGACCTGCCTGATAAAATACCCTGAGCAGATGTCCGAAAGGATGGAAGATCTGAAAAAATCATTTGACGACATATATGCAAATCTTGATAAGGGTTATGAAGAAGCAAAGGCTGTTGTGGACTCGGTCGATAAGATGGGTCGATGACAACAGATAAATGAGGTGATAAAAATGAACGAAAAAAGAAAACTCAAACGTGAGATAAAAATATGCAGGCAGACGATCGAGGAGATCGAACGAAAGCGTTCAAGATCTCAGTCGGCACTGGTGCAGGCGGTGCTGTTGCAGGAAGAGCCTGATGAAAATGATGTCGAGTGGTTCAACAAGTACACAGGTGAGATAACCGCCTGTCGCAACCACATGATCGAATTGCAGAAGAAACTCAACTCGCTTTGAGCACTTCCCTTTCGGGATAACAGCAAAAGCCGCAGAACGTTCTGCGGCTTTTTATATTTGTTCTATCAATTTCAGGGTAGATCGGCGCGGCTTACCGTTATAGTACTTGTTCAGCACACGTTCAAAACAGTTGTTTTCAGGGGCGATCGCCTGAAAAAGCGTCATACAAGCATGCAGTTTATCAACATCTATCGCAGAACCCATTATTTCGGCAATAGGTCTGTCGTGAACGAGAATAGCTTCGGTGATCTCTGCAAGGCGTTCCATTAGCAAACTGTCAGCCGCATATGCTTTTGCATCATCAAGACTTTCAAATGCGAAATATCTGCTGTAAAAATCAACCATAAGTTCTTCTTCTTTAAGGATAGGAAAAACATACCAGATCCAGCAGCTTCGCTTTCTGCCTGCGGCGATCTCGCTAAGTGCAGAACGATAATTGTTTGCATTGTCGTTCTGAGCATTTATAAAGATATCCTTGTCCGTATATACCACGCCTTTCAACTGGAATACTATAACAAACCTTCTCATGGACTTTTATGCAATAATTATAACATATCCCGTTAAAAAAATCAACTTAATAATTTTTTTAGCATAAAGAATGACTATTTTTATACTATAACAAAAATAATCTGCAAAAATTAGTCATTTTTAAGCAAATACCTATTGACATTAACATGTAAATTTGATATAATGTATATAGGTTAAGATTGTTCGGTTCGCAGTTCGCAAAAACTGCGATAATTTAAGAATAATATGGAGGCAAACATGAGAAGACTTGTTACAAGAAGTGACTTTGACGGCTTGGTTTGCGCTATGCTGCTCAAGGAGATCGGTATAATCGATGAGATAAAATTCGTTCACCCAAAAGATGTTCAGGACGGCAAGATAGAGCTTAACGAGAACGATATAACCACAAATCTGCCATTTGACAAACGGGTCGGACTGGCTTTTGACCACCATGAGAGTGAGCTTAGAAGAAACAAACTTGAAGACTATCTCGGCAAGTACATAATTGACGGCAATGCTAAATCTGCGGCGCGTGTAGTTTATGACTATTACGGCGGTGAACTGGTATTTCATGGCGTTTCGGAAGAAATAATGGACGCAGTAGACAAGGGCGACAGCGCTGATTTTACCGAGGAAGAGATTTTAAATCCATCAGGCTGGGTGCTTATGAATTTCCTGATGGACGCAAGAACGGGTCTTGGCAGATTTCACAACTTCCGCATATCGAACTATGAATTGATGATGAAGCTGATAGATTTCTGTGTTGATCATTCGATAGAAGATGTGCTGAAACTTCCTGATGTAAAAGAGCGCGTTGACCTCTATTTTGAACAGCAGGACAAGTTCAAGGAACAGCTGAAAGAGATCACACAGATACATGATAAAGTCGCAGTTATCGACCTTCGCAAGGAAGATGTCATATATGCAGGCAATCGTTTCATGGTCTATGCTATGTGGCCTGAGATAGAGTTGTCAGTGCATGTTGCATGGGGCTTCAAAAAGCAGAATACGGCGGTAATGATCGGCAAGTCTATCATCAACAGAAGTTCGCAGTTCGATATAGGTCAGCTTTGCCTTTCTTATGGCGGCGGCGGTCATGCAAATGCAGGTACATGTCAGCTTGATAATGACAAGATAGATGCTGAACTGCCGACTATAATTGACAAACTCAATGGTAAGATACCTGTATAAGAAAAATTTTAAGACCATCGGTGGTGTATCGATGGTCTTTTTTGGTGTTCAATACCCCTCAGCATTGCGCTGTTTGCGGATGGCTATTCGCTTCTGTGCGCCCTCCCATTCTGCCTGTTCGGTAATGCCTACAGGCTTTAAGCCGAATTCGATGGGTTTTGGTCTGCCTTTGTCATCGACATGTACACAAGTAAGATAAGCGTGATTTATCGCGCGCCGCAGACCTGTGGCTTTTTCCTCCACGTAAGTATCAACGCGGACTTCCATCGAAGTTCTGCCCACGTAGGTGACCTTTGCGATAAGCACAACGATATCATTGATAAATGCACCGTGTTTGAATTTAAGGCTGTCCACCATGAGCGTAACAGCATCGCCGCCGCAGTGACGCATCGCCGCAACGCCTGCCGCTTCATCTATCCACTCCATCAGACGACCGCCAAAAAGCCTGTTCTGACCGTTTATATCGCGATACTGGATCAGCTTTGTGATCTCGGTAATGGAGTCTGAACTTAATTTTTCTCCCTTTGGGTATGCCATCATTTTCCTCCTTACTTCATAAGCGATGACAGATATTTCAGATGTATCTCCCTCAGCAGACCGCTGACTTTTGCCATATCGGGTCTTTCAGGCAGACTGCTGTTCTCGTATGCTTTAAGCATACGCTTGTCAAATGCTGTCACCATATCAAAAAATTCCGTGTTGAGGCTGTTCTGTTCTTCATTGAAATAACCGCCTGTCTTTATGGTCATTAGCAGGTCATGCTCTTTTTCGCGGTAGGTCACTATCTCGCCGCGTGTGAGTATATCCTCAGCCATAAGATACAGCCTTACAAGGTGCATGGCGTGCTTGTTCAGGTGGTAGATGTCCTTTTTGTGGTTGCGGTGTCCCAGATGCTTATTGAACTCCTTGATGCCTGAAGTTATCTCGTTTGTCACCACATTGAACTCGTTGGCGGGGATCATATCGAGATCAACGCAGAAACTCAGCTGAACATCTTCATCAGAGATCGGCTTTCCGCCTACTGTCAGTTCGCTTATTTCTTCATTGAACAACACACCGACATCATAGGCATCGACAGGATTGCCGTTTACAGTTATCGGTTCACCGTTATGGTCGGTAATGAACATTTTCAGCGACTCACGCTTATAACTCGGACAACTTTCTTCAAGATGTCGCTGTATTCGTTCGATAGAATCTGCAAGGCTTATACACTTGAAAACATTAGAGCCGTTGTCTTTGCCAATGGCGTTTTTAAGCCGTTGGAACTGACCTCTTGCATATCCCGCAAAAGAGCCGTATGCCAGCTTGCTTAAAAAGACTTCCCTGTTATCGAGGAGCATCTTTCCGTATTCGCTGACCATCGCATAATGTTCGGGCTTACAGCCCAGTATCTCGATGGTATTGGGATTGCACTTGTAGAGCAGTCCGAATATTTTTCCCAGTACGTATAGATTTGTATCAGTTACACGGTCAATATACTGTTCAAAACCATAGTTGCCGTAGATAAGATGCTCGTCCCCCGCATCGCCCTTTGCAAGCCCCTGAGCCAGCAGGTCATCGGGGTCGGGCATTATTATGCCTCGCACATCAATGTCAGATCCCGGCGTGTTAAGACCATAAGCTATACTGCCGCCAAAAGTCAGCAGAGCGATATTATCGCCCAGTCTTGGGTGCTCGCGAAGAAAATCATACTCGCGGGCAGATATCACTTTGTTTATATCCATTAGTTCACCTGTAAAGTCCCTGTTTTGATATTGCTGATGCAACGATAACACTTCGCGGCTTGACGTGGTAAGTGTTGCCGCTGCGGTATATGAGTGCATTGTAGTCTGTGCCCTTTTTGTAGGGCGCATATGTGTAAAAATCTATGTTCCAGTCATAACCTTCGGGGAGTGCGGGAAGTTCAATGGGACATTCCTCCCAATAGCTGTTTATGCCGATGAACACGGCATCTTCCCTGCCCTTTTTGTCACGCCCCGCGAACATAACGCCTACCACATGGTCATGGTCGTTGAACTTGTCATTCCATGCCAGCGAATTGTGTATGCTGGTATCGGGAAAGCCAAAACCGCTGGGTGCGGTGGCGTGGCGTATGACCTCGTGGTTTTTGCGGAAAGCAATCATATCGCGTACAAAATCGTGTATCTCGCGGTATTTTTTCAGCCTTGTCCAGTCCAGCCACGAAACTTCGTTATCCTGACAGTAGGCATTGTTGTTGCCGAACTGCGTGTTGCAAAATTCATCACCCGCATAGAACATTACCGCTCCTCTGCTGAAAAATAGTGTTGCAAAGGCATTCTTTATCATACGCATTCGCAGACCGTTTATCTCGGGGTCATCAGTTTCTCCCTCAGTGCCGCAGTTCCAGCTTGTTACGCTGTTATCGCCATCGGTATTGTTCCAGCCGTTTGCTTCATTGTGTTTGACATTGTATGAATAGAGGTCATACATGGTGAAACCGTCATGACAGGTGAGGAAATTCACCGAAGCGTTATGCCAGCGTTCGGGCGGGTATAGGTCAGCCGAACCTGTTATCCTCTGTACTGCCGCCCATGCCATGCCGTTATCGCCTTTAAGAAAACAGCGCAGGTCATCGCGAAAACGCCCGTTCCACTCAGCCCACCTGTTCCAGCTGGGGAAACTGCCGACCTGATAAAGTCCGCCCGCGTCCCATGCTTCGGCTATCAGCTTGACACCGCGCAGTATAGGGTCATAGGCGATGGTTTTAAGCAGCGGCGGGTTCTCCATCGGAGTGCCGTCTTCACTTCTGCCGAGAATAGATGCAAGGTCAAAACGGAAGCCGTCAACGCGGTATTCGATGACCCAGTAGCGCAGACAGTCTATAATAAACTGCTGAACTACGGGGTGATTGCAGTTCATCGTATTGCCGCACCCGCTGAAATTTACATACTTGCCGTCAGGGGTGAGCATGTAGTAAACACTGTTGTCAAGTCCCTTGAACGAGAAAACAGGTCCGTCCTCGTTGCCTTCGGAAGTATGGTTGAAAACCACATCAAGGAATACCTGAATGCCATTCTCGTTGCAGGTGCGTATAAGATTTTTAAGTTCGTCACCCTCGTGGTTATACTCTATCCCCGAAGCGTAGCTGGTGTTTGGGGCAAAAAAGCAGGTAGTGTTGTAGCCCCAGTAATTCATAAGCAGGTCGCCGTTGTGACGACGCTCTTCATAAAGCTCGTCAAACTCAAAAACAGGCATGAGTTCGATGGCGTTGATGCCCAGCTTTTTGAGATACGGTATCTTCTCGATAACACCGTCAAAAGTACCCGGATGCTTTACTCCCGAAGTAATGCTGTTTGTAAAGCCGCGCACATGAAGTTCATAGATAACAAGGTCGGAGAATGGGATATTTCGCTTTACAAAAGTTCCCCAGTCAAATTTATCGGTCGTTATCCTTCCGTGATACCCGCCCGACTTGTTTGACTTGACACCCCAGACACTCTGCCCGGTGACAGCCCTTGCGTATGGGTCGAGTATATTGGTCTTGTTATCAAAAAGGTGTCCTTTCTCAGGCGCATACTCTCCTGAAAAGCGGTAGCAGTACTCTATCTCGTAGATGTCCAGTCCGTAGATCATTATAGACCACGTATCACCGATCCGATAGCTGTCAGGAATTGGTATAATTGCAAAAGGTTCAGTTTCGCCGCGTTTAAAAAGCACCACCGAACAGCCTGTGGCGTTGGCGGAATGAATGGTGAAGTTGACTGCTTTTAGCATCGCAGAAGCACCGTTCAGCGTATATATACCGGGACGGCACTCAAAACCCGCGATAATGTCAGTAGCCTTGTAAGTCGAAGAATTTTTCATTTTATCACAGCCTTAAATGGTATTTTGCTCATCAGCATTTATCGAATAAGCACTATTATTATCTATTATATACTATTTTAGAATTAATTTCAAGTATATTATCGTATAAAAAAAGACTTCAACTTTTGGCAGTGAGGTCATTTAAGGACACAGTTGGGTTCGACACCGAAAACATCGCAGAAAACTTCGTAATTGCGAGGATTTTTCTTAGTGCAGTAGACCGCAAATTCAATAGTCTTGAAATAATGTGAATACTTGTCGCAAAGCGCTTTCATCACCCGCGCCACGACTTCAGGCGGATTTCTGAATGCGCCGCATCCGAACGCACCGAGAATAAGTGTTTCTGTCCCTTCTTTTATAGCAGTAAGAAAAACTCGTTCAAGGCGTTTTTGCTGTATCTTTTCCAGCTGTTCATCACCGATGCGGGTGTAAGCGCTGAGATTAGGCGATGCGCAGGTGATGACATCGACCGTGAACCATTCTTTGCGGTCACGTATCACAGGTCTTGTGGTATCAGTCTTGATGCAGAATACTTTCGGCGTGAAGATAAGGTCATCATTATAGAGGGTATCGCTGAACATCGATCTGTGAGGAAGATAAAATCCGTTCATTATCCTCTCAGATGACAGGCATGGATAAAGCGTTGAAACACGGCAGATGCACTCTTCCTGCGCACGCGCACCGTTAGCTACACCGCCGCCCGGATTTTTAGAAGAAGCAAAATTCAGCACACAGACCTTGCTGTCTTTATAATATTCTGCCGCTTCGATAGTACGGCGCATTGAAACTGTGATATCTGCGGGCTTATCATACAAAACTGCATCAAGATCGACCTCTTCGCCGTCTTTCAGCACATATTGCATGTTCAGTGAGTTTTCCACAGCCGAAGACAGTGTGACATCATTTTGGCATCTTTCCAAAGTATCTTGAAATATTGTGATAAGTTCTGTTTTATCAGAAAACTGCATTGATCTCACCTCACTTAACTATAACGCCAAGCAGCTTTGCAAGGTCGGCTGCTTGCTCAAAATTGACTGTAACGCCCCTGAGTTCGCTTAGTTCGCGTGAAAGAACAATGCCTGAGATATCACACTTCGACAGGTCAAGTCCGCGAATGCTCGCATGAAAAAGTTCTGCGCCGATCAGTTTCACATCTTTCAGTTCGGTGCGTTTGATAACGCTTTGTGACAGCAGTACACCCGACATATCGCAGTCTGCAAACTTACAGTCGTCAAAATTTGTTTCAGAGAACAGCCCGTATGTCAGTGAAGTGCTTTTAAATACAGACTGTTTTATGACGCCTCTCCCGAAATTCGCTCCGTTCGCCTTGCAGTGAGAAAATTCGCACTCTTTGAAATATCCATCAATGAATTTGCAGTTTGAAAGATCGCACTTTTCAAATCTGCATCGATAGAAGCTCGTCTTTGTCATATCGCAGCTGATAAATCTGCACCCCGTGAACACCACCGACTGAAATTCATAGCCATAGCAATCGACATCAGCAATGACTTCCTTATCATAAGTTTTATCCTTTATCTCACAGTCAACATCGCGGACTGTTTCAATATCTTCCGAAAACATGTTATAGTTCCTTTCACGTTTTTTAACAGTATATCATATCTTCGGCGCAAAATCAAGACAAAAAGAACCGTCCTGCAAGAGGACGGTTCTGAAATTATCATTTATTATCCTTGACGATCTCTTTAAGACCTGTTGCAAGACCTGCCAACGACTGGATCTCGCTGGGGATAATGATCTTGGTAGCCTTGCCGTCAGCAGCTTTGCTGAACGCTTCAAGACTCTTGAGCTGGATAACTGCATCATTAGGATTAGCTGCATTCAGCTTCACGATACTGTCAGCCATTGCACGCTGTACCATCTCGATAGCCTGCGCTTCACCTTCTGCTTCAAGTATCTTCTGTTCCTTAACGGCGTCTGCCCTGAGTATCATTGACTGCTTTTCAGCTTCAGCGGCGAGTATCTGCGACTCCTTGTCAGCCTGCGCTCTGAGTATCTTTGACTCCTTCTCACCTTCTGCCACAAGTATCTGGGACTTCTTTTCAGCCTCAGCCTGAATTACCTTCTCACGCCTTTCACGGTCAGCCTTCATCTGCTTTTCCATCGCGTCCTGTATCTCACGGGGCGGAAGAATGTTTTTCAGTTCAACTCGCTGTACCTTGATGCCCCAACGGTCTGTGGCTTCATCAAGTATCGCAGTGATGCGGGTATTGATGATATCACGGGAAGTCAGTGTAGCTTCAAGGTCGAGGTCACCAACGATGTTTCTCAGTGTTGTAGCTGTCAGGTTCTCTATAGCGGAGATAGGTCTTTCAACGCCGTATGTAAATTGCATAGCATTGGTTATCTGGAAGAATACAACGGTGTCTATCTGCATCGTAACGTTATCCTTTGTGATAACAGACTGCGGCTTGAAGTCAACGACCTGTTCCTTGATGGAAACTCTCTTAGCGACTCTGTCGATGATAGGCACCATTACATGAAGACCTGTACCCCACGCAGCATGGAAAGTACCCAGCCTTTCAACGACATATACATATGCCTGCGGAACGATCTTGATATTTGTTGCTATGATCAGCACAATGATTGCGATCACGATCAGCACGATAATAACGGGACTCATATTTGTTTACCTCCATAAAATACGTAATACATTTTGTTTCCTTTTTTTCAAGCAGTACGGACAATACTTTACCGCCGAATATGCTTACTTCTGCTGCTCAACGATCAGCTTGGCACCTGACACTTCGACTACACGAACTATTGCACCGACGGGTATCTTGCTGCCGTCTGCCGATACAGCAGACCAGTCTGTGCCGTCCAGCTTTACTCTGCCCTTGTTCTGACTGTTGTCAACGCCTTCAATTACCTGTGCCGTCTTGCCGACATCAAGCTCAAAGTTCGTAGGTATCGCAGTTTTCTGAACTTTTCTTGCCAGAGGTCTTGTAGCGATGAGGAATATGATCGACATCAGTACGAATACCGCAAACTGCGCCACGAACGGGAGCTTCGCAATAGCACAGAACATGGCTGCCAGCGAACCCAGTGCAAACCATATGCTCAGCAGACCCGCACCATTGGCGATCTCAACGACAACAAAAAATACGAATGCGACAGCCCATACGATTATACATGCAGTAGCAGTCATGACAAATCAGCTCCTTTCCTGTTCTTTTATCTGTTATTTCTCTCAGCGAAGCACTTGCTTCACTATACTGATATTATAGCACATTATTACATTTTTTTCAATAGTTTTGACTTGGCTAACAGATAAAATTTGTCTGACAGATCGGTGAAAAACGACCCGAAAACAGTTTTAAGCACTGAAAAGTGGTTGCACTTTACAAGCTGATATAATGTAAAAGCGATCTACTTTACATATACTTTTTTGATTATGCCTATATATTGAACATGGTGATCACCCGCTGCATAAAATTTATCAAGCAGCGTTCTATCCTGATAGCAGCCGCCCTCCATCGGCTGAACATATGCTTTTTCGCATACAAGAACAAGTTTAGCCTGTTCAAAAGCAGTGGTACCATCGGTAAACACGGGTACAAGCCCTGTTTCGGCTGCTTTGTCGTGATCTTTTCCGCTGTGTGAGCCACAAAACTGCAATGCTTTTCTTTCGCTTTCATCAAAGAAGCAGATAGTAAAGGTATCGGACTTGTCAATGAAAGACTTAGTATAGCGCTGAGGTCTGATAACTGTTGTAAAAGTCTGTTTACCCCACATTATACCTGCAAATCCCCACGAAGCAGTCATGGTGTTGTAGCCGCTCTCATCTCCTGCGGTGACTAAGAACCATTCCTTGTCGATCTTCTTATAAGGATTGAACTCCATATCACCAAGCGCCTGAGGGTCTACCTCTTTAAAACCGTATTTCTCGACCAATGTACTCATTTTTCATTCCGCCTTTCGCGTAAATTTGATGTGTCTTCTGACACAATAATATTATACTCTATATTTTTTGAAAATGCAACCATTTTGTAATTGCTTTTTTTAGCAAATTGTGATATAATAACTATATATAGGGCACTGCGGTCATATATATTGTGGTCGGCAAACGGATAAATCTTACATAATATGTATCAATTCTTGTATAATATCGCACGGTATGCAATATATAAACAAAAATTTTGCATATTTTATAAATTTTATGCGTTTACCCCCTTGACAAATCCGAAGAAAGGTGTATAATATGTATATTGTTTGACATACTATACACCCAATGCCTGAAATTTTACTTTTTTTGGAGGAAACACATCATGGCTAAAGAAATCAAAAAAGTTGTACTCGCTTACTCGGGCGGACTTGATACTTCGATCATCATTCCGTGGCTGAAAGAAAACTACAATAACTGTGAAGTTATCGCAGTTTCCGGTGACGTTGGTCAGGGTACCGAGCTTGATGGTCTGGAGGAGAAGGCTATCAAGACAGGTGCTTCCAAGCTGTACATCGAGGATCTGACCGAAGAGTTCATCACCGACTACGTTTATCCTACCGTACAGGCAGGCGCAGTTTATGAGAACCAGTATCTGCTGGGCACCTCTTTTGCTAGACCTATCATCGCAAAGAGGATCGCTGAGATCGCCATCAAGGAAGGCGCTGACGCTATCTGCCACGGCTGCACAGGCAAGGGCAACGATCAGGTAAGATTTGAGCTGGCTATCAAGGCTTTCGCACCTGACATGCAGATAATCGCTCCCTGGAGGATCTGGGACATCAAGTCCAGAGATCAGGAGATCGACTATGCTGAGGCACACAACATTCCTCTGAAAATCAACAGAGAGACCAACTACTCTAAGGATAAGAACCTTTGGCATCTTTCTCACGAGGGTCTGGATCTTGAAGATCCTGCAAATGAGCCTCAGTATGAGAAGCCCGGTTTCCTGGAGCTGGGCGTATCTCCTCTGCAGGCACCCGACAAGCCCACTTATGTGACTATCCACTTTGAAAAGGGTATCCCTACAGCTATCGACGGTGTTGAGATGGGCGGCAAGGAACTGGTAAGCAAGCTCAACGAACTGGGCGGCGCTAACGGTATCGGTCTGGCTGACCTGGTAGAGAACAGACTGGTAGGCATGAAGTCGAGAGGCGTTTATGAAACTCCCGGCGGAACTATACTGTACAAGGCTCACGAAGTTCTGGAAACCATCACCATCGACAAGGAAACTGCACGTATCAAGCAGTATCTTAGCATCAAGTTTGCTGACATCGTATACAACGGTCAGTGGTTCACACCTCTGAGAGAAGCTATGAGCGCATTCGTTACCGAAACACAGAAGACTGTTACAGGTGATGTTAAGCTGAAGCTGTACAAGGGCAATATCATCAACGCGGGCGTTACTTCTCCTTACACCCTGTATGACGAGGAAGTTGCTACTTTCGATGAGGACGATGTTTACAATCAGGCTGATTCCGCAGGCTTCATCAACCTGTTCGGTCTGCCGATCAAGGTACGCGCTAAGCTCGAGCAGAAGAGAAATCAGCAGAAGTAATATTCTGCAAAAATTTATTAACAGGAGGTCATAGTATGTCAGACAATAATTCCTACTTTGAACCCGGTTTCGACAAGAAGGTCGAGATATCCTACGACAACCTGCCCAATTCTTCTTTTGAAGATGTTAATCTGGGCGAGGCTACGTTCAAGAATGTTAACCTGAAAGGTTCTAACTTCGAGGATGTTAATATGGACGATACCGTTTTCGACAACATTAGCATGCAGAGCACCAGGTTCACTGATATGTACATGGTAAACTCACGTTTTCTTGGTGTAAATATCAGCGGTTCGCGTTTTGGTTGCTCTATCATGAACAATGTCGAGTTCAAGAACCCAGATCTGAAGAATTCTCAGTTCATACACTGTGACCTTACAGGTGTTGAGATAAGCGACTGCAAGATCGACGGGCTTAAGATCAACGGCATCGATATCCAGAAACTTCTGGAACAGCACGAAAAGGAATAACAGTCTGTTTTGACAGACTGATCGCAGGTTTGGGGCAGGATAACTCTCACTTACGGGTTATTTTGCCCATACCTGTTTATACAGATCGCTCTGAATAAGGGCGGTTTGTATAAGCAGGCTGATTATTGAAAATAATGACATAAAGGACGGTAAATAACATGGCAGGAAAAATGTGGGCAGGACGCTTCACTAAAGAGGTAGACGAGAGAGTAAATGATTTCAACTCTTCGATCTCTTTTGACCACAGAATGTATAAACAGGATATCGAAGGATCAATGGCTCATGCAACCATGCTGGGCGAATGCGGTATCATCGATATTGAAGAAAGCAAGAAGATCGTTGAAGGTCTGAAAGGTATCCTCGCTGATATAGACAGCGGCAAGTTAGAGTTTGACCCGACAGCGGAGGATGTTCACATGTTCGTTGAGGCTGAACTTACCGCAAGGCTTGGCGACACAGGCAAACGACTACACACTGCCAGGTCGAGAAACGATCAGGTGGCACTGGACATCAGAATGAACCTCAAAGTCGAGGCTGACGAAATAATAGCACTCGTCAAGGAGCTTGAGAACACCATTCTGAACATGGCTGAAAAGCATCTTTCCACTGTAATGCCCGGCTACACACATATGCAGAGGGCACAGCCGATAACTTTTGCACATCACCTGATGGCTTATGCAAATATGCTGCTGAGAGATCTCGGCAGACTGGATGACTGCAAAAAGCGCCTCAATATCATGCCTCTCGGCAGCGGCGCACTGGCTTCGACCACATATCCGATCAACAGACAGCGCGTCTGCGATCTGCTGGGTTTTGATGAGATAACACAGAATTCGCTTGACGGCGTTTCTGACAGAGATTTCTGTATTGAACTGGCTTCGGCTATTTCTATATTGATGATGCACCTTTCAAGATTTTCCGAAGAGATAATCATGTGGTGCTCGTGGGAATTCAAATTTGTTGAACTGGACGATGCTTATGCTACAGGTTCATCGATAATGCCGCAGAAGAAAAATCCCGATGTTACCGAGCTTATACGCGGCAAGACAGGCAGAGTATACGGCGACCTCAACACTCTGCTGGTGATGATGAAGGGCATACCGCTGGCTTACAACAAAGATATGCAGGAAGACAAGGAAGCTATCTTTGACGCTATAGATACAGTAAAGCTGTGCCTTAAGACTTTCATTCCGATGCTCGACACCATGACAGTACTTAAGGATAACATGAGAAATGCGGCAGCTAAGGGCTTTATCAATGCTACCGACTGCGCCGACTATCTCGTTAAAAAGGGCATGCCTTTCAGAGATGCTTACAAGATAACGGGTACACTGGTACACACCTGTATCGAACTCGGCTGTACGCTGGAAACGCTGCCGCTGGAAGAATATAAGAAACTTACCGAAAACTTTGATGAGGATGTTTACGATGCCATAAGCCTTGATACCTGCGTTATGCAGCGTAAGGCGGCAGGCGGTCCTGCACCTGAATCGGTAAAGGCACAGATAGCATATGTCCGTGAAAAGATTTGATAAGATCAGAAAAAGTGAAGAGCTAAGCGCACTGACCATATTTGGGGCATGGCTTGTCTTCGGGATATTTCTGGTGCTGTTTGTAGACAAGGTACTGCCGAGCGCACTTATGCTGATGCTGTCATTCGGGTTCATATATCCGGCAGGCTGTCTGTTCATGTTTTTCAGGCTTTGCAGGCGACACGGAGTTATGTGGTACTTCCCTGCTGCGGTAATAGCGGCTTCGGTACTGATGTATATAAGCTGGGGAACTTATCGGGCAATAATCCCGAACATGATAGTCATGACGATATTATGTCTGCTTTTTGGCTGCGGACTGGGCAGCTGTTTTGCTGACAAAGAAGCGGTCAGGGCGTATCGTGAACAGCGCAGAATGAAAAAACTTGGTGAAGATAAACCTTACACTTCTATAATCGACAGTTCAGCTGACAAAAGATCCAAGAATAATAAATAGGACGTGAAATAAATGAGCAATAAATTCAAGGTATTTATAGACGGTAAAGCAGGTACGACAGGTCTTAAGATATATGAAAGACTTGGCAAGCGCGATGATATCGAGATACTGCTTATAGATGAAGACAAGCGCAAGGACACTGATGAGAGAGCAAGACTTATAAACAGCGCTGACATTGTTTTCCTGTGTCTGCCTGATGCGGCGGCTGTTGAAGCTGTCAAGCTGTGTACAAACCCCGATACAAGGATAATCGACGCTTCGACAGCTCACAGAACAGACCCCGCATGGGATTACGGTTTTCCTGAGCTTTCCGAAAAGCACAGGGAGAATATAAGAAAGTCAAAGAGAGTTGCGAACCCCGGATGCTATGCCAGCGGCTTCATCTCACTGGTATATCCTCTGATACAGGCAGGCGTTCTTCCTGAGGACTACCCTGTTACATGCCACGCAGTTTCAGGTTACAGCGGCGGCGGAAACAAGATGATAGATGCTATTGAAGGCGCTGACAAGACATTCGAGATGAACTCACCCAGACAGTATGCACTGGCACAGCATCATAAGCATCTGCCTGAGATGCAGGCTGTATGCGGCATGAAGTACCCGCCGATGTTCAACCCTATAGTTGATGATTATTTCAGCGGAATGGTCGTTTCGGTACCGCTTGTAAGCAGATGCCTGAACAAGAAATATACTCCTGCCGAGATACACGAGATAATGACTGCACACTATGCAGGTCAGCACTTTGTCAAGGTGATGGAACTTGGCGGTGAAGAAACACTTCCCGATGGTTTCCTTGCAGCTAACACACTGGCTGATACGAACAACATGCAGATATTTGTATTCGGTAATGACGATCAAATACTGCTTTGTTCAAGATTTGACAATCTTGGCAAGGGCGCAAGCGGCGCTGCATTGCAGAATATGAACATAATGCTTGGAATTGATGAAACGATAGGTCTGGAATAAACTCAACTATACTTACCATATGATCCAAAACTTACAGATCACTGAGGAGAACTTATGAAGAAAACAGCAATCGCAGCACTGGCAATTTTCATGACTTTCTCGGCAGCCGCCTGTGGGAGTCTTGGCAAACCGTCGGGAAAGACAGTGACTAAGAAGTACGGCAGCGATGACAGATCAACTACCGCTGCGGAAGATAATACCACGACAGCTGAAAACGACAAAAGCAAAGAAGGAACTTCAAAAGACGGCGATACTGCCGCTTTAGTGGAAGAGATACTCGATGGAATGACCCTTGAAGAAAAGGTCGGTCAGCTGTTTTTTGTAAGGGCTGATGCACTTGAAACCGGCTTTGAAAACAGTGTTGTAAACAACGATGATCTGGGCGGCGTGACCTACGTTGACGGCATGATGAGAAAAGCTATGGAAAAATATCATGTTGGCGGAATAATGCTTTATGAGAAGAATATCATCGACCCCGAACAGCTTACAGAGTTTACTTCTGAATTGCAGGATACGGCTGATGTGCCGCTGTTCATCGGTGTGAAAGAACTCGGTGGAGAGTATGCACCTATCGCAAACAATGTGAACTTCAACGTCAAACTTTTCGACAATATGAACCTGATAGGTGCTTCGGGTGATGCTGATAAAGCTGAAATCCTCGGCAATGAGATAGGCAAGTATCTGGCAAGCTACGGCGTTAATGTGGATATCGCGCCATGTGCTGATATTTCATTGAACAGTGATAAAGTGATCGACAAAAATTTCTCTGCTGATGCAGGCATTGTTTCAAATATGGTATCTGCTGAGATAGACGGTCTGCATAAAGCAGGAGTAATGGCTGCTGTAAACCACTTTCCAGGTTATGCAGACTCAAATGCTGACGGCGACAATATCTTCTATAATGGAAGCCTTTGGGAAACTATCCTTGAAAGAGATGCTGCACCTTTTGTTGATTCGCTCGACAAAACAGATCTGCTGCTTGTGGGTCATATCGAACTGCCTGCTGTTACAGATGACGAGTATCCCGCATCGATGTCACAGCAGTTCATACAGGATAAGATCAGAGATGAACTTGAGTACAAAGGTGTTATAATGACAGATTCGATGGCTGCAAGTTCGATCACCCAAAACTATATGCAGGGTGACTGTGCAGTTGAAGCCATAATAGCCGGTGCAGATATCGTTCTGACTCCATATGACCTTGACAAGGCATACAGAGCAGTACTCAAAGCCGCAGAGGACGGTAAAATAACTAAAAGCAGGATAAACGGCAGCGTAAGGAGAATACTCACCCTTAAAGCTGAGAACGGACTGTTTGACGATATAGAAACTAAGGAGTAATAACTATGAAAGAGATAAACAAGGTAGTCTATGACGGCTACAAATATATAGATGGCGGCGTTTGTGCTGCAAAGGGTTTCAAAGCTAACGGTCTTTACTGTGGTATAAAAAAGGCAATGGACGCAGCTGAAAAAACTGACGGAAATGAAAGTCCCCTTTCAAATGAAAAGCCTGACCTTTGTCTGGTGGCAGCTGATGTGATGTGCAATGCAGCAGCAGTTTTCACACAGAACAAGGTAAAGGGTGCGCCTGTCACTGTTTCGCAAAAGCATCTTGCGGCAACAGGAGGTAAGGCACAGGGTTTTATCCTGAACTCGAAAAATGCCAACACCTGCAATGCCGACGGCGAAGAAAAGGCTATAAAGATGTGCGAACTGGCTGCGGCTAAACTGGGTATCAAGACTGAAGAGATGCTTATCGCACAGACAGGTGTTATCGGTCAGATAATGCCGATAGAGCCTGTTGAAAAGGCTATGGATACCCTGTACAGCGGTCTTGCTTATGACGGTAATGAAAAGGCAGCCATAGCGATAATGACCACCGATACTGTAAAGAAAGAAGTTGCTGTTGAGTTTGATATTGGCGGAAAGACATGTCACATAGGCGGCATGGGCAAGGGCAGCGGAATGATACACCCCAACATGGCGACCACACTGAATGTCATCACCACCGATTGTGCTATCAGTGCAGAAATGCTCAAAAAGGCGCTTACAGATATTGTTAAGGTCACTTATAACTGTCTTTCGGTCGACGGCGACCAGTCAACCAACGACACATGCGCTGTTATGGCTAACGGTCTTGCAGGCAACGCCGAGATAACTGCTGAGGGCAAGGATTATGATGCTTTCAAGCAAGGACTTTTCATAATAATGAGCAATATCACAAAAATGCTGGCTAAGGACGGCGAGGGTGCGACAAAACTGCTGGAATGCAACGTATGCGGTGCTAAAGATCAGGACGATGCAATTATAATTGCTAAGAGCGTTATTTGCTCACCGCTGTTCAAGTGTGCTATGTTCGGTGCTGATGCGAACTGGGGGCGTATTCTTTGCGCGGTAGGTTACGCAAATGCTGAATTTGATATCAACAAGGTAGATGTTAAGATAGCATCGAAACAGGGCGAGATACATGTCTGCGAAAATGGTGCGGGCGTGCCTTTCTCAGAGGAAGAAGCAAAGAAAATATTGCTGGAAGACGAGATATTCATAAATGTTTGTGTAGGTGACGGCGATGGTAAAGCAACTGCCTGGGGCTGCGACCTGACCTATGATTATGTAAAGATAAACGGCGATTACAGAAGCTAAAAGAAATATATACAAAAGAGAGGACAACTGAATATGGGAAATACACCTGCGGATACCTTATGTGTTCGTAAAGAAAGTGGATTTCTTGACAGAAATGCACTTAAGTACATAGTCATTGTGACTATGGTGCTTGACCATGTGGCATGGGGATTTGAAAGCAGTCTTCCACTGATTGTGACAAACCTGTTCCACTTTGTGGGCAGACTGACAGGTCCTACGATGGCATACTTTTTGTATGAAGGCTATGTTCACACAAGGGATGTTAACAGGTATCAGAAAAGGCTTGGGATATTTGCGATAATATCGTGGCTGCCGTTCGTGTTTTTTGAATCAGGCATCGACAAGCTATTGGAACGTCCCTTTTTCCTGCTTCAGCAAAGCGTGATTTTCACTTTGTTTCTCGGCATTACAGCGCTGAGGATATGGGACAGCAGCAAGCTGAAAAAAAGTGATAAAATAGTTTTGATAGTAGTGCTGTGCTTGCTTTCGTCCATAGGTGACTGGCCTGTGATGGACGTTCTCGGACCACTTGTCCTCTACATATACAGAAACGATAAAAAGAAAAAATACATCGCCGTGACGCTGGTGTATCTGCCAAATCTGCTTCTTGTTTTTGTTGCCGGCTGGTATAATCTTGGGGTACTGTTGGTGCCGATCATGATAGTGTACTGCTACAACGGCAAGGGCGGCAGCAAGAGCGCTTTCAACAAGTGGTTTTTCTATGTTTTTTATCCGCTTCATCTGATAATACTCGGCATACTTAAATGGTATGTTTTCTGAGGCGGTTTCATGAAATACAGGAATATGCTGATAGATGACTATGACAAGGTCTATGCCTTATGGCTTGGTACCAAAGGTATGGGTCTTAATGATGTCGATGATTCACGGGAAGGCATAGAGCGATATCTGAGAAGAAATCCCTCTACTTGCTTTGTATGTGAGGATAATGATGAGATCATCGGTGTAATACTGTGCGGCAATGATGGCAGACGTGGTTATATACACCACACTGCTGTAAAGGAAAACAGACGAAGGCAGGGCATTGGCGGCGAGTTGGTAAGGCTTGCGATGGAGGCTCTCGGAAAAGAGAAGATAAGTAAGTGTGCGCTGGTCGTCTTTGAGAGAAATGATATTGGCAACGGTTTCTGGGAGGCTAAGGGCTTTACAGAACGTGATGATCTGGTTTACAGAAACATGGCACTTAAAGAACTTAAAAGGATCGATACCTGACGGAGGTGCTAAGCATGCCATTTGATTTTAAAAAGGAATACAAAGAATTCTACATGCCGGGCAGGAAGCCGTCAATTGTCGATGTGACGAAAACAAATTATATCGCGGTCAGTGGAAAAGGCGACCCAAACGAAGAAGACGGCGATTACCAAAAAGCCATCGAGGTGCTGTATGCTGTTGCTTACACTCTGAAAATGAGTTACAAGACTGACCATAAATTTGAGGGCTTTTACGAATATGTTGTGCCGCCGCTGGAAGGGTTCTGGAAACAGGGCGATAATTCTGAAATGGACTATGCTGACAAGAGTTCTCTGGAATGGATATCAGTTATAAGACTGCCGGATTTCATCACAGAAGAAGATTTCCGATGGGCAGTGGAAACGGCTGAGAAGAAGAAAAAGCTGGATTGCACAAAAGCAGAGTTTCTTACATTGGAGGAGGGGCTGTGCGTACAGATAATGCACATAGGTCCCTACGATGACGAGCCTGAAAGTGTTTTACTGATGGAAAATTTCGCGAAAGAACAGGGATATGTCATCGATATGGGTCAGCGGCTACACCATGAGATCTACTTATCCGATCCGCGAAAAAGTCCTCCCGAAAAGTGGAAGACAGTGATAAGACACCCGATAAAAAAGGCTTAGTAAATACTTCCCCGTTTGGGGTAAAATAAAGGAAGATGTAAAATGGACATTTCAAACAGTATCAGAAGTCAGATCTTAAGCGACGCTCTGCCGTACATACAGAAATATCACAACAAAGTGGTAGTTGTAAAATACGGCGGAAACGCTATGACAAACGAGGCACTTAAAGAAGCGGTTATGAGCGACATAGTACTGCTGAGCGAGGTCGGTATCAAGGTCGTACTGGTTCACGGCGGCGGTCCTGAGATAAACGCTATGCTGAAAAGAGTGGGCATCGAAAGCAAGTTCATCAATGGTCTGCGTTATACAGACAAAGAAACTATGGATATAGTCAAGATGGTGCTCTGCGGTAAACTGAACAAGGAACTCGTTTCGGCACTTCAGCTTCACGGCGGCAACGCGCTGGGTCTTTGCGGATGTGATGGCAGAATGATAATCGCTGACAAGCTGGAACGTGATGACGGCGAAGATTATGGTTATGTGGGCGAGATAAGAAAAGTCACCACAAAGCCGATACTTGATGCGCTAAACGGCGGATATGTGCCGATAATCTCAACTGTGGGCATCGGTGATGACGGACAGTCATATAATATAAATGCAGATACAGCGGCATCGAGGATAGCTTCATGCCTGCGTGCAGAAAAACTGATACTTATGACTGACATCGTTGGTCTGCTTAAAGACAAGGACGATGACAGCACACTTATACCGCAGGTAAATGTCAGCGAAGTGCCTTTCCTGAAAAAGTCGGGCATCATCAGCGGCGGTATGATACCAAAGATAGATTGCTGCGTGGAGGCAGTCAGACGCGGTGTCAAGAGGACTTCCATAATCGACGGCAGAGTGCCGCACTCTATACTGATAGAACTGCTGACAAACGAAGGTATCGGCACACAGTTCAACTAAACCACAAACAGCATACAGACAGCCGTTTGCAATGACCCCGTATTACTTATATCGAGAAATATAGAATTCAGACAAACAGCTTCGGCAAAATGGGGTAACAGTTTACTATATAAAAAGACAACAGATGCCGTGAACACCAAAGATGCGCAGCGGCAGAAAAGGAGATCAAAAAATGAACATCTTATTTTCAAACACTACCACGACCAGATCTGAGAGCAACATGTCAGACCTTGAGATCATGCAGGCAAACAATGCACTGGGCAGAGAGAAGAAAAAGCTGAGATACACCGTTACAGGTGCCATCGGCATACCGCTTTTCGTGATAATCTACTTTTTCCTGATACCAGCAGCATATACAAATTACGCAACAATGCTGGCAGTCGGATTTATTTGCCTTGTGATAGGCTACTTACCTGCTGAGATGGTCGTGAAAAGCAAGTACGGCAACGGTGCAGGTACTGGTATGGTAATAACACCACCAAAGACTTACACATATAACTTCACCGAGGACAAGATAATGATAGTTCAGGATTTTGAGTCCATGAACATACCTTACAACGCCATCGACAGAGTGACCCAGAACCCATATCACTACTACATATACTACATGGGTTACAAGTATCAGCTGGATAAAAACGGCTTTACCACAAACATCAGTGAGTTTGAAAGGCTGATGATGAACAACGGCAAGACCATCGGTGTTGAATACGGAAACTGATAATGAAAGGAAATTTAAAATGAATACTATAGAACATTTTAACGAACATGTCATGCCGACATACGGTAGGTATGATCTGGTTTTAGACAAGGGCGAAAAGCAGACTGCTGTCAGCGAAGAGGGCAAGGAGTATATAGACTTCGGGTCCGGCATCGGCACAAACAGTCTTGGCTACTGCAACGAAGACTGGGTGAATGCAGTCTGTGAACAGGCACACAAGATACAGCATACATCTAACTACTATTACACAAAGGTGCAGGCAGATTTCGCGGCAAAACTCTGTGAGATAACAGGCTACAGCAAAATGTTTTTCGGAAACTCCGGCGCTGAGGCAAATGAATGTGCAATCAAGTTGGCCAGGAAGTACAGCTTCGACAAGTATGGCAAGGAAGCTGAGCGCAATATCATAATCACACTGGTAAACAGCTTTCACGGCAGGACTATGGGCACACTTTCAGCAACAGGTCAGGATGTGTTCCACAACTACTTCTTCCCTTTCCTGCCAGGTTTTGTAAATGTAAAAGCAAACGATATCGACGACCTTAAAAAGGTTCTGGCTGAAAATGACGGCAAAGTCTGCGCAATAATGTTTGAGTGCATTCAGGGCGAGGGCGGCGTTATCGGACTGGACGCGGCTTTTGTCAAGGTAATATTTGAAGAAGCTGAAAAGAACGATATACTCACCATCTGCGATGAAGTTCAGACGGGTGTGGGCAGGACAGGCAAATTCCTTGCGTGCGAGAATTTCGGCGTAAAGCCTGATGTCGTAACAATGGCAAAGGGTCTGGCAGGCGGTCTGCCGATAGGTGTTTGCCTTGCTAATGATAAGTGCAAGGACGTTCTCACTAAGGGTACACACGGTTCGACATTTGGCGGCAACCCTGTTGTATGTGCAGGTGGTCTTGCTGTACTGAACAAGGTAAGTTCTGAGGGATTCCTTGACGAGGTAGTTCAGAAGGGTTACTACATCTGGCAGAAGTTGATAAACAACCCTGAGGTAACAGGCATAAGCGGTCTGGGTCTGATGATGGGTGTCAGCCTTAAAACAAAGTCTGCGGGCGATGTATGCAAGGCTTGTCTTGATAACGGTCTGCTGATACTCACTGCAAAGGATAAACTGCGTTTCCTGCCGCCTCTGAACATCAGCTATGAAGAGATCGACAAGGGCATTGCAATACTTGAAAAGATACTTGCTGAATGAGCTTGACAAAAGCACAAAAACGGTATATAATATAATTTATCATTTCAGAAATAACGGAGGTACACTATGAACCATCTTCTTAAAATGCTTGATCTCTCAAAGGAAGAGATAATCGATATACTCAACCTTGCAGATCAGCTCAAATACGAAAACAAAAACGGCATCGAGCATAAGGTGTTAAAGGGAAAGACACTGGGCATGATCTTCCAGAAGTCCTCAACACGTACAAGAGTTTCTTTTGAAACAGGCATGTATCAGCTGGGTGGTCAGGCGCTCTTCCTCTCTAACCGTGATCTTCAGATAGGCAGAGGTGAACCTGTGCAGGACACTGCAAGGGTACTCTCACGCTATCTTGACGGCATCATGATACGTACTTTTGAACAGAAGGAAGTCGAGGATCTGGCTGAATACGGTTCGATACCGATAATCAATGGTCTGACCGATTTCTGCCACCCTTGTCAGGTATTGGCTGATCTTATGACTATCCGTGAGTTCAAGGGTCAGTTTGAAGGTCTGAAAATGTGCTATATCGGTGATGGCAACAACATGGCAAATTCGCTGATCGTAGGCGGTCTTAAAGTCGGCATGAGCGTTTCTATCGCTTGCCCTGAGGGCTATCGTCCCGACCCTAAGGTGCTGGAATTTGCAAAGCAGTACGGTGACAAGTTCTTTATGACTGACAAGCCCGCAGAGGCTGCTAAGGACGCAGATGTTCTGTTCACCGATGTATGGACTTCAATGGGCGAAGAAGCCGAAACCGAGAAGCGTAAAGTCGCATTTGCAGGCTATCAGATAAACGATGATATAATTGCTGTGGCTAAGCCTGATGCTATGGTTCAGCACTGCCTGCCTGCTCACCGTGAAGAAGAGATAACCGAGAAGGTTTTTGAGGCTCACGCTAACGAGATATTCGAGGAAGCCGAGAACAGGCTCCATGCACAGAAGGCTGTCATGGTAAAGGTTATGGGCGGCGACAAGAAGTAAGCATAGTAATAAAGTCCGTAAGAGCAGTTGAAGTTCTTGCGGACTTTTTTGCGGTTGAAAAATCATAAGAAATGTGGTATAATGTTCTTATGGGCAGATGTCTTCAAAAGCATAAAGGAGGTCAAACATGAAAAGATATATTATCGCTGTACTTGTTGCAGCAGCCGCCGGTTTTCTGATAGGCTGTGCTGCGAAAAGCACTTTAACAGAAAACACAGGCGAGTATAGCGGCTATAAGCAGATAACGCAGGAAGAAGCAAAAGATATGATGGCGCAGGACGATGGGCATATCATCGTTGATGTGAGGCGGCAGGACGAATTTGCAGCGGGACATATACCCGATGCAGTCTGCATACCGAATGAAACGATCGACAAAATGAAGCCCGCAGAACTTCCTGACCTTGAACAGATAATACTGATCTACTGCCGCAGCGGCAACAGAAGCAAGCAGGCTGCGCAAAAACTTGTTGATATGGGATACACAAATATTTATGAGTTCGGCGGTATAATCGACTGGACCGGTGAGGTAGTGACTGAAGACAATGTTAGCAGTACGACTGACGAAACTCCGATAACCATTTCTGAGTGTTCTGAGAATGACAGCGAATTTGCTGACATCACTACTGACCCTTACCCTGTGCTTGCTTTCGATGTGGGGGACAGGACATTTCTGGCAAAACTTGAAGATAACTCCTCTGTTGATGACCTGATAAGTAAAATGCCTGTCAGCGGTATCGAGATAACAATGTCAGACTACGGCGGATTTGAAAAGGTCGGTGATCTTCCATTTGAACTGACTACAAATGACACAGACATAACCACTGTTCCCGGTGATGTGATACTTTATCAGGGAAACAAGATAACTGTTTATTATGGCGAAAACACATGGAATTTCACAAAGCTGGGTCACATTGATGCCAGCCGTGAAGAACTGCTTGAAGCCTTTGGCGATGGCGAAACAGAGGTAAGGATAAGCGTTGAGATGACTGAATAAATCAAAAAAGCAGAGCATAAAAGCTCTGCTTTTTCTATTCACAGTGATATTCTGCAAACGAAAGGACATCAAACTATCTACTCTATCACAGCTGCACCATCTGCACCGAGTTTAATGCCGTCTATCTCAGCATCGCTGAGCATGACACCGTCATAATCGAAATAATACTGCTTGCCATCGATATCGAGCCAGCCGATAGCAACTTTTCCGCCGCTGAGAGCATAGTACTTATCACCGCTCCAGCTTACCCAGCCTTCTGTAAGATATCCGTTTTCTCCAACAATGTAGTATTCACCATTATAGTTGATCGGACCTTTCACCATAACTCCGTGTTCGAGGTAATATCGCTTATCTTCTATGGTCTTCCAGCCTTCCTGCAATGTGCAGTCATCACCAAAATAATAGTCGATACCGCCGATCTTGTTCCACCCCTTTGAAGCAGTATGATCGGCACCGAAATAGTAGGTCTTGTTGTTGTCAAAATTGACCCATTTGTTGGATACTGCGCCATCTTCACTCAGGTAGTATATCTTGCCGTCATCATTGTAGATGCCTTTTTTCATAACGCCTTCTTCATCAAAGAAATAGCGCTTGTCATAAATATCAGTCCACCCGATGGCAGCATTTCCTTCTTCGTCAAAATAATAAGTCTTGCCCTCTTCGGTGTGGAACGAATCTGTAAGCCAGTCTTCATCGCCTTTTTTATACTTTATCTGACCGTCCAGCTTTACGATACCATCAGACAGCACGCCGTCTGCCGAAAAAACATAGTTCTCTTCATTGCCCTTGAACTCGCCTGTGCAGGCTGCACCTGTTTCTCCGAAATAATAGCGCTTGCCGTCAATAGTTGCCCAGCCGATGGTCTTTTTGCCTGTTTCTTCGTCAAAATGAAAGCGATAGTCGCCAACTTTTATCCAGCCGTATGCCAGCGTATAGTCACTGTAAAAATAGTAGTCACCCAGCACCTCACTGCCGAATTTATCATAGACATCTTTCTGGAATTTACCGATCGTTTCATCTTTGTACTTTTCTTCAAGTTCGTCATAACGAACCTTATCATCACCTGTCAGTGCGCGTTTATCTTCATCAGAAAGTTTTGCAAATTTGCGCAGGTCTGACATATCTTTCTTGAACAGCTTGACATCAGCTGCGGCGCTGCCTATTGAAGCCCAGCCGTAAGCAGCTTCATGTGTTTCAGGATAGAAATAGTATTTCAGCATGACAGGTTCCTGAGTGTAAGGTATAAGCTCTTTTCCCGGAAGTTCAGTCCAGCCGCTTGCGACAACACCGCCGCGTCCGAAATAGTATTTCAAACCATCTATGGTCTGCCAGCCGTCTTTTAGCTTGTACTCATCATCGAAATAATAATAGTCCTCACCGATAAGAACAAAGCCTTTCGCAGCCTGACCCTTTTCATTGAAATAGAACTTTGCGTCCTTTTCCTCATACCAGCCGACTGTCATTATGCCATCAGAAGAAAAATGGTACATGTTACCGTCTATCTTCTTCCAGCTTTTTATCATCTCAGACTTATCATCAAAATAGTAGGTATTGCCATCTATCTCATAAAAACCTTTAACACAAGCGCCTGTTTCATCGTCAGCATAGAAATAATTGCCGTCTTTTTCTATCCAACCTCGGTGCATAACGCCATTTTCATTGAAAAGATAGCGCTCGCCGCTTATGACTTTCCAATCGTTAGCCATTTTACCGTCGCTGTCGAAATAATATACTTCGCCCTCTATCTCATAGAAGCCGACAGCCATTTCGCCGTCACTCTTGAAATAATACTGAGAGCCGCCCACATTCACCCAGCCGCGATACTGTTTGCCGTTGTCATCGAAATATGAATTTCCCGAAAAACCTGAACTTGGGAAGCCGTGTTCATCAAAGTAATATTCGTCACCATTAATGTTTACCAGCCCTGTTCTGAAAACACCTGATTCAGTGGAGAAGTAATATTTTACCCCATCGACCTCGACTGTGCCGCGCTGTATTATGCCATCACTGCCGATATAATAGGTGTCACCACGAAAATCGTGCCAGCCCGGAGGCAATATTATACCGTTATCATCAAAAAGGTAACAGGAATTGTCGATTATCTGATAACCTGTCACACGCTCATTAGTTTCAGGGGAAATATAATAAGTGCCCTCCGCATGGGTATGCCAGCCGACAGAATAGAACGACTGATACACCAGATAGCCTGTGAAACAAAGTCCCACGACAGCTGTGCTGACAAGTGCCGCGATAGTATTTCTGACACTTCTGTAATGCGCTATCCTGCGGGTCTTATCACGGATAAATCCATTTTCCAAGCCATTGGTACTCATGCAGGGACAATTCCTTTCCTAAAATATTACCTTAATAGTATACCACATTTTATCATTCAATGCAACCATTTTAACCAAATCTTCACCCGATTTTCAGACAAGCAAACAAAAAAGTCGGGCGCACACGACTTTCTGTATCAATAAAATTTTGCTATATCATCAAGTTCGCGGCGGCGTGGCTTTTTAGGCTCTTCATCGGCATAACCCAAAGCAAGCACAGCTCCTATCTCCTCATTTTCAGGGATATCAAGTACCTCACGAAGCTTCTGTGCGTCCCTTATACCCATTACCAGCGTATCAAGCCCCATCTCTTTAGCTTTGAGAAGGAAAAGCATGTTGTGAAGACCTAAGTCATAGCAGCCCCAGCCGTTACCAAGTTCGTTTATAGGCTTACCATCATCGTTAAAGCCCACATTGTTCTTCTCAAAAGCAGTTACTATAAGTGCTGCATTGACAGAGCGCTGCTCATTGAACGACGGGAAACAAGTTGTTCTGACTGCCTCACGCTTCTCTTTGGAAAGAACACAGTAATACTTGCTGGTCTGCTGATTTTTCCATGAAGGTGCCTGCTGAGCTGCTTTTATGATCTCTTCAATCTGCTCACGAGTCACTTCCCTGTCAGCGTATTTTCTAACACTTCTTCTGCTTTCGATAAGCTGCTGAAATTCCATTTTAAACACTCCTTAACATCTGCCTGCTTTTTTTGCAGTTTTAGATTTATACATTTCAATATCGGCAAGGGTTATCATCTTTTCCAGACTTTCAAACTTGCTTCCGTCAACAGTGTAAAAACCACAGCTGCATGATACTTTATAAGGCATGCCGCTCTCGTTATTATAACTGTTTAGTTCCTTTTCGATCGATTCGATATATTGTTTTTCCATGCCCTTTTCAAGTCTTGAACTGATGACCACGAACTCATCGCCGCCTGTTCTGCAACAAACGCTCTCATCAGGCATGGCAGTTTTAATAGAAAGTGCAGCCCTGCATATCGCGTTATCGCCGCTTTGGTGACCGTAATTATCATTTATTGGCTTAAGGTCATCAATATCTACTGAAAACACTGTGATAGTACTGTTATTTCTTACCGCATCAGCAACCAGATCTTCACCAAAGCTATTCATTCCGCGACGATTATAAAGTTCTGTCAGAGGATCACGCACATACAGATTTTCCAGTTTTTTCACCACATATTTCAGCTGATTTTTCATGTAGAAGCTGCCTGCATTATTTGCGATATTCAGCACCCATGTGGTGAACAAGTCGCCTGAACCGCCTACATAGCTGGGTTCATAAGCCAGATAGCCCATTATATCATCTCGGTAATAGAGCGGCGAAAAAGCCATAAAGACCATCTTTTCACCGTCCAGAAAGTTCTTGATGGGCACAAGGTCTTTAGACCTGAATTCAGTCCTGACAGGGACTTTGCCTTGTCTGTCGAGCATACAGACCATATCTTCCGCAATGCGCGTTGTATCCGCTGAGATACCATCGTCCTCACTCTTTTCAAAGTAAGAAGAAATACAGACATACAGATTCTTCATATAAAAAAAGTCTGCCCCTGAGATACAGTCAGCAAAAAGTTCTTCCGAATTTTCAGCCGCTGCAAGTCTGGTATTCATATCTATCAGGGTATGGTTGAACTCCAGATTTCTGGTACGGAAAGCGATCTGCTCACCATAGAAATCTTCATTCCTGTCTTTTTTAGGTACACAGCCACAGGATTGTCTGGTGATAAGTTCAGATTCAACATAAAGATCTCTGCTGACTTCTTCGCCAGCCCAGATCCTTTCCAGTGTTTTGACTGCTTCAACGCCCGCTCTGCCATAAGCATGGCGCGATGTTGTCAGTGTAGGCGAATACAACTCACTTTCCTTTATGCCGTCAAAACCTGTCACAATAATATCTTCCGGTATCCTGTAACCATGAGATTTCAGGCAATCCATACAGAAAAAAGCCATCATATCACTGGCACAGGCAATAGCTTCCGGCAGATCCCCTTCTTTAAGGAAATCCTCTGTCACATCATAAGCCTTGCGCCAGAACCTGCCATAACCGACACGTTTTTCTTCAAATGGTATGCCATGTTCTTCAAGAACTTTTTTGTATGCAGCAAGGCGTATCTCTGTTTCATAATTTCCCGGGAAACCGCCAATGAAATTTATTTTTGTCAGCCCATGTTCTTCAACCAGATGACGCACGCATAATTCCATTGCATTACGGTCGCTCAGCAAGATATTGTGATCCAGTGGGTGATCGGGATCAGCGACGTTTATCACAGGTACATTCTTGGCTTCTGCGCGATCTGCAACTTCGTCAATAATGCTTTCTCTGATCATAGTGTCACCAAGTATAAGCACACCGTCTACAAGATCATAATTTATAAGATCAAATATCTCAGATTCACCGTTAAGTATGCTTTCTGAGTATGGTCGCTCGGTATAGACAGGCTGTTTTCTCAGAAGATTGACAAATATCAACAGATTTATATCCTTATCAAGGCAGGTGCGCCATACACCGTCAACGATGCGACTTTCCTTTTCCCAGTCAAAACCTGTCACACACAATGCTATCGTTTTTCTTTTCATGCGTTCACCTACTCTCGTAAAAAAACAATTAAAGGAAAACCATATCTTATATTATACAACAATTTGAAATCAATTGCAATAGCTATTTTAACTTTTTGATAAGTTTCACAAATTAAAAAAAGGCGGATCTCTCCGCCTTTTGCCATTATATTACAGCATTTGCAAGCATCAGCTTTATTCTGTTTTCCTGATTGACTTTGGTAGCACCGGGATCATAGTCTATTGCAACAATATTCGCATCAGGATAAGCCTTTTTGATCACACGCGCACTTCCTTTTGCAACTATGTGATTTGGCAGACAGCCAAAGGGC
Source organism: Hominimerdicola alba 8 (assembly GCF_000178155.2). Taxonomy (GTDB): domain Bacteria; phylum Bacillota; class Clostridia; order Oscillospirales; family Ruminococcaceae; genus Hominimerdicola; species Hominimerdicola alba_C. Next base: position 177,921 of record NZ_ADKM02000122.1, on the reverse strand, counting down.
TGAGTGCATATGATATTCTTCGTGCCTGTTTCAGCAAGTGCCGCCATCTCAGCTGTTATAAGCCAGCCTTCACCCATCTTTACGCCCTGATTGATATATTTGTCAGCGCAGGCGCGAAGATGCTCAAAATCATGCGGAGGCTGGAACACTCCATGCTCGTTGATTATCTTTATCTGCTGTTTCTGGAATTTGTACAGCACATCATAACCGATGCCGTAAATAAGAGTCTTCTTGCTTCTGTTATTATAAAGTTTGCTGTCGTTTACAGCGTCAGATGCGCAGTACATAACAAAGTCAAGCAGTCCGGGAACGTTAGGTTCGCAGCCCTCGCTGAGAAGAAATTCGTTAAGATGATTGTTAGCCAAAGGAGAATACTTGACATATATCTCCCCTACTATACCGACCTTCGGCTTCTTTACTTTAGTTCTCGGCAGTGCTGCAAAATCTTTGAGCATGGCGCGGTATATCCTTGCAGTAGACATATAATCGCGCTTTGTATGGAACAGTTTGCCAAGACGATGCTGCCATCTTGCCAGCAGTTCATCAGTGGAATTTTCGGTTATCTCATAAGGTTTGCACTGGTTGTACAGCAGCATGAGCATATCACCGTAAAGCACAGCATATATCAGTTTCAGTGCGATGGTGGGCGAAACTTCTATCGAAGCATCTTTTTCCAGTCCACTGAAATTAAGTGAAAGCACAGGCACCTGAGGATATGTTGAAGAAAGCGCTTTTCTCAGCAGATGGATATAATTAGAGGCTCTGCAGCCGCCGCCTGTCTGTGAGATAAGAAGTGCTGTATGGTCAGGGTCATACTTGCCGCTGTTTAGTGCGTCAAGAAACTGACCTATAACAAGCAGTGCGGGGTAGCAAGTATCGTTATGGACATTTTTCAGACCCTCGTCGATAACGCTTCTTGTGGAGGTCTGCAAAAGTTCCATACGATAACCGTACTGTTCATAAATAGCCATTATCAGCTTAAAATGAATAGGCAGCATATCGGGTACCAGCACAAGATAGTCAGCTTTTTTGGATTTGTCAAAATATGACTTTTTTACTCTGTCAGAGCCTGAATGGGGTATATTACATGTGTTAGTCGTTTCAGACATTTCTATTCCTCCGAATTATCTATGCTCTTTTAGCGGCAAGCTGAGCGTCTTTTTCTTCAAGTGCCGCCGCCAGTGAACGCAGCCTTATCTTTGCTGCGCCGAGATTGGTTATCTCGTCGATCTTGAGCTGAGTGTAGAGCTTTCCCTGTTCTTCCAGTATAGCCCTTACTTCGTCAGTAGTGACAGCATCGATGCCGCAGCCAAAGCTGACCAGCTGAACAAGCTGCATGTCATCATGTTCACAAACATACTTCGCGGCACGATAAAGTCTTGAATGATAAGTCCACTGATTAAGCACATCGAGTGCGGGAGTATCGACCAGACTTGCAACACTGTCCTCAGTAATGACAGCAAAGCCGAGCGATGCTATCAGCTTATGTATGCCGTGATTTATTTCGGGATCGATGTGGTAAGGTCTGCCAGCCACAACTATTATTTTCTGACCCTTGCGCCTTGCTTCACGCATTATCTCCTGCGCCTTGCCCTTTATATCGCGGCGGAAGTCAAGCTGTGACGAATATGCCCTGTTCAGCAGAGCCATGACCTGCTTGGCGGTTATGCCGTATTTTTTCAATGTTTTCGCCATGACCTTAGCCACATGACTCTTATTGTTCAAGTCTATGTAAGGCGCCAAGAAATTATCTTCTGTCAGCTTATCGTTGTTAGCTTTAAGTAGTTCAGGATAATACGCAACTACAGGACAATTATAGTGGTTGTCAGAACCACCCTCGTCTATATTATAACTCATGCAGGGGTAAAATATGAAGTCAACACCCTTTTCCAGCAGACTTTCGATATGACCGTGTGCCAGCTTTGCAGGATAGCAGACAGTATCAGATGGTATGGTCTGCTGACCTTTGTAGTAGGTCGCCCTTGTAGACTCCTCCGAGAATACGACTTCAAATCCCAGATCAATGAAAAGCTGTGCAAAGAACGGCATAAGGTCGTAATATGAAAGACACAGCGGCAGACCTACTCTGGCGACAGGTTTCATGCGAGGCTTTTTCTCTTCCAGTTCCTTGATATAGTTGTATTTGTATTCTATCATGTTTTCAGTGCGGTCGGTTATCTTGATGCCTGCACCTTTTTCACAGCGGTTACCTGAAATAAAACGGTGACCGTCGCTGAAGCGTATCACTGTCAGATTGCAGTGCGCACCGCATCCGCCGCACTGTACTGCGCGGCTGGTGTATGTGAAATTATCAAGTTCATCTTTGGTTATAAGTCCCGAAGTTGTCAGCGAACCTGCTGATTTTTCCTTAGCAAAAAGGGCACAGCCCAGCGCGCCCATCAGACCGGCAATTGCGGGGCGGATAACATTTCTGCCAAGTTCCTGCTCAAAAGAGCGCAGTACAGCGTCATTCAGGAAAGTGCCGCCCTGTACTACGATATTTTTACCAAGTTCATCGATGGACTTTGCTCTGATAACTTTATAGACAGCATTCTTGATTATAGATGCTGACAGACCGGCGGAGATATCCTCAACGGTAGCACCATCTTTCTGAGCCTGTTTTACAGAGCTGTTCATAAAAACAGTACAGCGCGAACCGAGTTCGACAGGTGCTTTTGCGAAAAGACCAAGCTGAGCGAAATTGGCAATATCGTAGCCCATCGCACCTGCGAATGTCTGAATAAACGAACCACATCCCGAAGAACAAGCCTCGTTCAGCATGATACTGTCGATAGCATTATTTTTTATCTTGAAACACTTGATATCCTGACCGCCTATATCGATGATAAAGTCAACATCAGGGCAGAAATAAGCTGCCGCTTTATAATGCGCGACTGTTTCAACGATGCCGTAATCGACACCAAGTCCTGCCTTGATAAGTTCCTCACCGTAACCCGTTACTGCGGAAGCCTTGATATTCAGTTTTTTACCTGCCAGTCTGTAGATATCTTTCAGCTTAGATGCGATGATATCCAGCGGCTGACCCTGATTTGAGCAGTAGTGCTGATACAGCAGCTTGCCCTCAGGAGTTATGAGTACCAGCTTTGTTGTAGTAGAACCTGCGTCGATACCAAGATAAGCATCGCCCTCATAGGTCATTATATCTTCATACTTAAGATCGGATTTCTTGTGGCGTTCTATGAACTCGGCATAATCATCCTGAGATTCAAACAGCCTTCTGCCGACAACGATATTGTCATTTGTCTTTTCATTGGCTATCTTGCCGAGTGCTTCATCAATTGTGACTTCTTCGCCAAGATCATGTGCATGGAGCGCAGCGCCGTAAGCTATATAACATGAAGACCTTTCAGGCAGGATAGCCTTATCGTCTTCCAGAGAAAGTGTCTTTTTGAAAGTTTCGCGAAGCGCACTGAGATATGTGAGCGGTCCGCCGAGAAACAGCACTTTGCCTTCGATCTTTCTGCCCTGTGCCAGACCTGAAACAGTCTGATCGACAACAGCTTGGAATATCGAAGCTGATATATCCTCCTTTTTGGCACCCTGATTGAGCAGCGGCTGGATATCAGACTTTGCAAAAACGCCGCAGCGCGAAGCTATCGGGTAGGTCTTTTCAGCTTTCATTGCCAGATCGTTCATATCATCAGGGGTAACACCCAGCAGACCTGCCATCTGATCGATAAATGCGCCTGTACCGCCGGCACATGAACCGTTCATACGCTGTTCAACGCCGCCTGTCAGGAAAATTATCTTCGCATCTTCACCGCCAAGTTCGATCACAACATCAGCATCAGGATAAGTCTTGTTTACAGCAACGAATGCCGAAAACACCTCCTGTACGAAAGGTATTCCGCAGGCTTCGGCAATACCAAGCCCCGCAGAACCTGTTATGGCGATACGAAATTTATCATCAGGATAACTCTTGCGGATCAGCTTAAGCTGTTCTGCCACAGTTTCACGGACACGTGAAAAATGCCGTTCGTATCTGTTATATATAAACTCACCGTCATCTACAATAACGGTCTTGACAGTTGTCGAACCAACGTCGATACCCAGATCATAGATCTTGCTCATCTGAAAAAACCTCCGCAGAAATTACAAATTAGCTTTATTATAACATATTTGCATTCAAATTACAAGTCGATTTTATTAATTTTCAGACAATTGTCAAAAACCGCCGTTTCCATATTTCGGAAGCGACGGTAATTTATAGTATTTATTAGTTTTCCCGCTGCCTGAGAGCCTCCTGCTGTTCTTCGTAAGATACCTCGTTTGCCTCGTTTATAGAGGGAATATCCAGCTTAATCAGCTGTTCAGCCGAAAGTGGTGTGCGCTCGGGCGGTTTCTGATAGAGATGTGCCACATCGTCCATATAATAATCGGTCGAAACGGGCAGATTTTTGCGTCTGAGTTTTTCTTCCACAGAACTGCGCAGGAAGCTGTAAGCCAGTGCCGAAGTCGGTACTGCCATTACCATTCCAACAAAGCCGAACAGACCGCCGAAAACAAGGAGCGAGATGAGGACCCAGAAGCCCGGAAGACCGGTGGAATCGCCCAGTATCTTCGGACCTAAGATGTTGCCGTCAAACTGCTGGAGCACTATAATGAATATTACAAAAATTATGCACTTTTTAGGTTCTAACAGAAGTATCAGCAAAGAGGTAGGCACAGCGCCTATCAGCGGACCGAAAAACGGTATGATATTCGTAACACCTATAAGAACGCTTATCATCGTAGAATATGGCATACCCATGATCGTCAGACCTATAAAACAGATAAGACCGATTATAGTTGAGTCGATCAGTTTGCCTGTGATAAAACCTGAAAATACAGTATTTGCCTGCGAACAAACAGACATTATCTTCTGGCAGGTACGCTTTTTGGTGATGGATATGATTATCTTCTTTATCTGCGCCAGCAGTTTTTCCTTGCTGCAAAGCATATATACAGAAACTATCAGACCCAGCAGGAAATTCTTAACTACTGTAACTACGCCCCATGCGCCTGTAAGGATATTCTCAAGCATTGGCTTTACATTATCGTATATGGTGCCAAGATCTGTGTTGAAATCGCTCAGCCATTTAGTGGCTGCCTGTTCAAGTGATGGATAATTACGCAGGAACTTGTTTATCCATTTCTGTACACTCGCAACTATAGAACCCGTATTGTCAAATATCTCCATCACCGACTTGATGAGTTCGGGGACTACTATAGCGACCAGACCTGTCATAACGCCAAGAAAAAGGAGTTCGGTTATTATGACCGAAATGATCTTGATGAACCCTTTGCGCTTTGTTCGCTGTTCATCCGTCTTATAAAACTTTCGTAAAAGCGCACTTGTCTTTTCCATGATAGGATTTGTCAGGAAAGCAATAACAAGCCCCCATGTAACAGGTTCCATCACTGTAAAAAAGTTCTTGATGCTGTCAAAGATCTCTCCGAAATTGAAAAGAGCCAGCACCAGCAAAACGTTCACTGCTATAACAGCAGCAGCATATACTGCTATGGTCTGATATTTTTTATTTGCATAAAATCTCATGGTTTGTCCTTTCTTTATCTTTGTATTGCTATATATTATAACTCATATTTCATTTAATTGCAAGGGTTTACAAATATTTTTCGATAGAGTTTACCTGTTCACGAAAAATTAACAGTTAGGCTTTAAAAAATCCTATTGACAAAACAGGGAAAATGTAATATACTGTAAAACAGAAAATTTGATATTTGAAATCCTGTGAGCAAAAGTAAGTAGCTGTATGAGGTAGTTTCAGAGAGCTGTCGGTCGGTGTGAGACAGTACGAGGGCATGCAGTGAATGGATTTGTGAGGAGCGGAGCGAAAGTTTTACGAGTATCTCCCGCCGTGTTCCCTACGTTAGTGTGGAGGGGTATTGATCTTGACGGCTTATGCCTGATAGTGCGTACCTTACTGAGCCGACTTTTATGTCGGGAAAATGGGTGGCACCACGGTTCTATCGTCCCATGATCTTGAAGATCATGTGTTGATAGGGCTTTTTTTATTGCCATTTTTGCTTAGGGATAACGATTCCAAGGAGGAAAACATTATGCTGTATCCAAAACTTGAAGACGTCAGAAAGCACTTGAAAGATTACAAAACTGTCCCTGTATTCTACGAACTGCTGATGGACAACTACACGCCTATCCAGCTATTCAACTGCCTGCACGAACTGTATGAAGACTGTTTTATACTTGAATCGGTGGACAACAAAGACAAGTGGGGGCGCTATTCCTATGTTGGCATTGACCCTAAGGCTGAATATGAACTGCGTGACCATGTTATGACCATCAAGCAGGCAGGCAAAGCACCAGTCACACAGAAACTTGATGACCCGATAGAGTTCCTTTCAAATATAATCGAGGAACACCGTTCGCCAAGATTTAACAACTACCCAAAGCTGACAGGCGGTCTGATGGGATATTTCGCTTACGATATGGTGAGATATTTCGAGAAAAAGCTGACCAATATCCCACACGATGACCTTAACATGCCCGATGCAGACCTGTTCATGTTTGAAAAGCTGGTGGCTTACGATCACCTCAGCAATAAGGCTGTAATAATACTGAACATCAACGCAAGCGATGATATAGATGAAAAATATGCAGCATGTGAACAGACTGCGCTGGATATAGTCGTTGCACTGAAAAGCTATCAGCCCGAAATAAGAAAGAGAAAGCCCATGCCCGAAGAATTTGAGGTCAGGTCAAATATATCAAAAGATCAGTACATGGCAAATGTCAGAAAGGCAAAGGAGTATATCGCTGACGGCGACATTTTCCAGATAGTTCCATCACAGCGCTTTGAGATAGACAACCCGCCTGACAGCTTTGATGTTTACAGAATGCTCAGAAGCACAAATCCATCACCGTATCTGTTCTATTTCAAGCATGCAGACTACGCATTTGCAGGTGCTTCACCCGAAATGCTGGTGAGCGTTGAGAACGGCACTGTTGTCACAAGACCTATCGCAGGCACAATAAAGCGCGGCGAAACACACGATGAAGACCTTGCTAACGAGCAGCAGCTCATAAACGACCCAAAGGAACGTGCCGAACATACTATGCTTGTGGATCTTGGCAGAAATGATATCGGCAAAGTCAGCGAATTTGGCAGTGTCGAAGTCACTGACCTGATGGTGATCGAGAGATATTCAAAGGTCATGCACATAGTTTCAAATGTCAAAGGCAAGCTGAAAGCTGACAAGAAACCACTTGATGCACTTATGGCAGTTCTGCCCGCAGGTACACTTTCGGGTGCGCCTAAAGTAAGGGCGATGGAGATAATCGACGAGATGGAAACAACCAAAAGGTGTCTGTATGGCGGAACAGTCGGCTATCTTGCCTTTGACGGTTCACTGGATACCTGCATAGCCATAAGGACTGTGCTTTTCAAGAATGACAAGGCTTACGTTCAGGCAGGCGGCGGAGTCGTTGCAGACTCTGTTCCCGAAAACGAGTATGAGGAAAGCTGCAACAAGGCACTGGCTGTTATCAATGCGGTCAAGGAAGCAGCTAAACTCTGACAGCGGGGGAGGAAAAGATCATGATACTTCTTATAGATAATTACGATAGCTTCACATATAACCTTTATCAGGCGATCGGTGTGCTTAACTCCGATATAAGGGTGGTACGAAACGATGAGATAACCATTGACGAGATCGAAAAGCTGAGCCCGCAGGCGCTTGTCATCTCGCCGGGTCCCTGCTATCCGAAAGATGCAGGCATCTCGGTGGAGGCGATAAGAGCTTTCAGCGGAAAGATACCGATACTTGGCGTATGTCTTGGTCACCAGTCGATAGCGGAAGCGTTCGGCGGAAGGATAATACACGCCGCAGAACAGCTTCACGGCAAACAGACCGATATTGACATCGACAACACACAGCCCATCTTCAAAGGACTGAAAAACAAAATATCTGCGGCGAGATACCATTCTCTGATAGCTGAGAAAGAAACTCTGCCCGACTGCCTTGAAATAATAGGCACAGACGATAAGGGTCAGATAATGGCGCTGAAGCACAAGGAACATATGACTTACGGACTCCAGTTCCACCCAGAAAGCATTCTTACCGAATACGGTTCTGTTATACTGGCAAACTTCCTGAGAATGGCGGGCATAGACACAGCATCAGCTGAGATAAATGTTATCCCTGATGCTGAACGTACCGAACTGAAACCTTACATTGCCAAAGTTGTGGACGGTCAGCACCTCACCCGTGATGAGGCACGCGCGGCGATCGATATAATCATGGGCGACAGAGCGACCAATGCACAGACTGCTGCACTCCTGACAGCAATGAGAATGAATGTTGAAACTATCGACGAGATAACAGGCTGTGCTGAGGGCATGCGTGATAAGATGGCGAGAGTACCGCACAACAGCGAAGTGCTTGAAATAGTCGGTACAGGCGGAGATATGGCTAAAAGTTTCAATATTTCGACCACATCTTCATTTGTTATATCTGCTGTCGGTCAGGCTGTTGCAAAACACGGCAACAGAAGCGTTTCATCGAGAAGCGGTGCTGCTGATGTGCTTGAAGCGCTGGGCGTGAAGATAGCTTCTACACCTGAAAAAGCCGCCGCCTGCATCGACGAAGTAGGCGTATGCTTCCTGTTTGCACAGAGTTACCACAAAGCGATGCGTTTCGTTGGCCCTGTAAGAGCGCAGAGCGGCATAAGAACTGTGTTCAATATACTCGGACCTCTTGCAAATCCTGCAAATGCGGAGTATAATGTAATAGGTGTGTACGAGGAAAGGCTGATAGACATAGTTGCCAATGTTCTGAAAAATCTCGGCGTAAAGCATTCGCTGGTGGTTTATGGAACTGACGGTCTTGACGAGATCTCTATCTCTGCGCCGACAATGATAGCTGAGATAAACAACGGTGAGATATACAAATTTACCCTCACACCCGAAGATGTAGGACTTACCACCGCAAAGAAGAAGGATATCGTCGGCGGAGATGCACTGGAAAATGCCGCAATAACGCTCGGTATACTGAACGGCGAGATACAGGGTGCAAAGCGCGATATAGTTCTCTTCAACGCAGGTGCGGCGCTGTATGTCAGCGGCAAGGCTGACAACATCGAGGCAGGCGTAAGACTTGCACGCGAAGCCATCGATAGCGGTGCGGCACTTGAACAGCTGAACAAGCTGATAGAGTTCACCAACAGAGGTTGATGCTATGATATTAGATGATATAGTTGCACAGCGCAGGATACAGCTTAAACGAGAGCAGGAGAAATGCCCGCTCAGCAAAATGCGGCGCAGGGCTGAGATACAGCTGACGGAGCGCACTCCCCTTTCGCTGGCAGAAGCACTCAAAAAAGATACACTATCCTGCATTTGCGAGGTAAAAAAAGCATCGCCCAGCAAGGGACTGATACGCGAGGACTTTCGCCCTGTGGACTTTGCAAAGGAATACGAAGCCGCAGGCGCAAATGCCATAAGCTGCCTGACGGAAGAGCATTATTTTCAGGGCAGTTCGCAGTTTCTTGCGGATATACGCAAGGCGGTCAGCATACCGATACTGCGTAAGGATTTCATCTTCGATGAATACCAGATATTCGAGGCTGCCGCTCTGGGTGCGGACGCTGTGCTGCTGATAGCGGCGGTGCTTGAACTGCCTGACTTTGAAAGGCTTTACAAACTGGCTAAAACTCTGGGGCTGAGCGTGCTGGGCGAGATGCACACCGTTGAAGAGATGCAGGAGTATGCTCTCGAACGCGAGGGCATGGTGATAGGTGTCAACAACCGCAATTTAAAGACCTTTGAGGTCAGCCTTGACACAGTGCAGAAGCTAAAGCCTTATGCTCCCGACGGCGCAGTCTTCGTTTCGGAAAGCGGCATAAAGACCAATGACGACATGAAAATGGTTCGCAGTCTTGGGGCTGATGCAGTGCTTATCGGTGAAACGCTTATGAGGAGCGAAAGCATAACAGATAAGCTGAAAGAACTCAGAAAAGATATTTAGGAGGAAAATAAATGAGCAAGATAGGACGTTTCGGTGATTTCGGCGGACAGTATATCCCCGAAACAGTTATGACTGCTGTCCATGAACTGGAAGCGGCTTACGATAAATACAAGGACGACCCGCAGTTCAAAGCTGAACTTGCAGAACTTTACCGCGATTATGCCAACAGACCTTCGATGCTGTATTATGCCGAGAAGATGACCAAAGATCTGGGCGGCGCAAAGGTATACATCAAGCGCGAAGATCTCAACCACACAGGCGCACACAAGATAAACAACGTGCTGGGTCAGCTTTTGCTGGCAAAGAAGATGGGAAAAAAGCGTATAATAGCTGAAACAGGTGCGGGTCAGCATGGTGTTGCTACTGCCACTGTATGCGCACTGATGGGGCTTGAATGTGAAATCTACATGGGTTCTACCGACATGGAAAGACAGTCGCTGAACGTTTACAGAATGAATTTGCTGGGCGCTAAGGTGACAGGAGTCAACAGCGGAACAGCTACTCTGAAAGATGCTATAAACGAGGCTTTCCGCGACTGGTGCTCAAATATCGACACCACTTTCTACTGCATAGGTTCTGTTATGGGACCTCACCCATATCCCACAATGGTACGCGATTTCCAGAAGATAATCAGCGAAGAGATAAAAGCTCAGATCATGGAACGTGAAGGCAGACTGCCTGATGCAGTGGTCGCATGTGTGGGTGGCGGTTCCAACGCAATGGGCGCTTTCTATGACTTCATCGAAAACAAAGAAGTTCGTCTTATAGGTGCGGAAGCCGCAGGCAGAGGCATCGACACACCCGACCATGCGGCAACGGTCGCTATGGGTGACTTAGGCATCTTTCATGGTATGAAGTCACTGTTCTTACAGAACGAGTATGGTCAGATCGATGAAGTTTATTCCATCTCGGCTGGTCTTGACTATCCGGGTATAGGTCCTGAACACGCTTATCTGCATTCGATCGGCAGGGCTGATTATTACAGCATAACCGATGAAGAAGCAGTCAATGCGTTTGAGTATCTCTCAAAGACCGAAGGCATAATACCTGCCATCGAGTCCGCACATGCTGTCGCAGCAGCAATGAGGATGATCCCCGAAATGGATAAAGACCAGATAGTTGTTATAAACCTTTCTGGCAGAGGCGACAAGGACGTTTATTCGATAGCAAGATACAGAGGAGTTGAGTTAGATGAAAAATAGGATAGATGCGTGCTTTGAAGCACTTAAAGCCGAGGGCAGAAAGGCGCTTGTTACTTTCGTTACAGCAGGTGACCCCGACCTCGCAACGACCGAAAATCTTGTTACTGAAATGTTTGACAGCGGCGCTGACCTTGTTGAGATAGGTGTGCCTTTCTCCGACCCGATAGCTGAGGGCGGCACTATTCAGAGGGCATCGCTGAGGTCGCTGAAACACAACACCAACCTCGACCAGATATTTGAAATGTTAAGCCGTCTGCGTGATACCACAGATAAGCCGATACTTCTGATGATGTATATAAACACAGTGTTCCGCTACGGCACAGAGAAATTCTTTGACAACTGCAAAAAGGTGCAGATAGACGGCGTTATTATTCCCGATATGCCTTTTGAAGAGCGCGATGAAGTCAAGGAATACGCAGAAAAGACAGGTGTCAGAAGCATTTATCTTGTAGCACCTACTTCAAAAGAGCGTGTTAAGATGATAGCAGAGGAATCAAAGGGATTTCTCTACATCGTTTCTTCACTGGGTGTTACAGGTACAAGAAGCGAGATAAGCACTGACTTTGATAAACTGCTCGCACCGCTCAAAGAGGGCAATTACTGCCCAGCCTGCATCGGTTTCGGAATATCGAACGGCGAACAGGCTAAGAAAATGGCTTCCTACTGCGACGGCTGTATCATCGGTTCGGCTATCGTGAATATTGTCGAAAAATATGGCAAGGACAGCATTCAGCCTGTTGGCGAATTTGTAAAGAGCGTAAGAGAAGCGCTTGATTCATAAGTAAAAAACGGACAGCTATGAACCGAACCATAAAAAACGTACAATGACAAAAAAGCCTCCCTAAGATCAAGACATTTGCTGAAGCGAAACAACTTATTGATGATTATATCTATTTCTACAATCATCGTTGGCGTGACTTTTTCTGGCATTGGAGGAAATAGTTTTATTACTACCTATCTTAGGTTTTATGGAAGCCGAGGACAAGTCCTTTGGACCGGAGGTTATAATGGACCGAGAAATAGTATGAGTATGTACTGTGGTACTAATGTATACAGGATTAGCGCTAAAGCTAGTAAGGGTTCTGAGTCAGTATCAATTACTGGGTTTGGAAACTGTTCTGTAAGATAAATTAAACAAAGGCGATGTGTTTCTGCACATCGCCTTTATGTTTAGAGGTGAAAAGATATAAAGCTAATAAAACAGAGAAGCGTTTTTTCGTTTTCTTGTTATTTTGTTTCAGTGGAATATGCTGATCATCATTGGAATTCTTAAAATATGCTTATTTGATGTCGAGGATATGATACACTTCTTAAGGTAGGTTATATCCGTAGGCTGTTATCATCTCAGCGATGAGTTTTATATCTTTGAGTCTGTACTTTTTTGGATACTGTCAGGATACATGCTTTTTTTGTTGTCATCTTCGGTGTAATTTTTCAATTCATCGACGTTTTTTCTGATATTTTCGACAATCATATCTGTATCGGTTGTTTTGCCTTCTGCGAGTCTAGCAAGCAGCATTATTATGTGCAATCAGATGAACTATTATCCCTAAGTTTGACCACATTAAAACCGTCATTTGTTTTATTGCTCTTTCGGCTTTCTTTTTTAAAGAAAACCAAAGAGTTTACTGCATATTCTACTGCATATGCAGTAGTCCTCTCATTTTCGTTAAATTTAATTGTTGATATTACAACTTTATAAGCGACTCCAGCATCTCCTGTCCGTCACCCCCTCCAAGTATTGAACGGGAATCAACATATTCATCGTCAGTAGCAGTAACCTGAAAGAACGGTTTCATCGTGACTCCTTTTATCAGATACTCATATAATCTCTTTGGATTTTTCGTAAAATGATGCTTCCTTATGAATCCGTTAAATTCCTTGTTGTAATCCGAATCACGTTCCTCTTTAAACACCTTCAAAAAAGCTTCCTCGGATCTTAATATATCGACACCACATAGATCATCTATATATCCTCTGTATACCGCTAATATATTCATAAACTCATTTATATTTCGGGCTATGATCCCGCATTCCCCCTCTGTACCGATATATCCGATCTTTTCATCATCCAGTACTGCCCATAATCCACCCACACCATCACGGGCAAAAGGCTTAATATTCTTATAACTGCATTCACCGGGTCCCATCATATCATCAAACCAGGATGTATCTTCCTCCATATCCTTCACCCCTGCCTCGTCATAGATTTCTATATCACAATCGAAGTAAAATGCATCCTTCAGGTCTGGATCATTATAGATTTCTTCCAGATAGTCCCGGACATCCTGAGGCAAAGCAGTATTATTGTATGTTTCATGCCCGTCCATAATATAATCAAATTCCTTATTATTTGCCGAAATCTCGTTCTCACTGTACAATTGCTTAAGATCGTTTCTCATGGCTTCGACTACTCCTGCATCGGTCATATCGTCGATCTGCATTTCCTCCATATGCTTCTTAAGCAAAACATCCCTGACTACCGCATACACGATCATGTCATAGCTGTAGTGCTTGAATTTTTTCGTGAAAATATCTTTCCCCTTTTCCACTACCCTGACGACATACTCTTTTTCATCCACTTCGACAAACACCTTACCGTCCTGAGGGTTTTCAACATTTATATATTCTGCTTCTACTCTATCCGCACTTATATAACCCCGGTAAATCCTGTTTATCTTTATCGGCACCCATGTCTTAATGCTGTCTATTGCATCAATTTTATAGATGATTCTTGCTTTTTCAAACAGATCCGCCAGATCCGGATATTCCTTCGACAAAACATCCATATTTCTCGCAAGCGGAAGCGCACTGTCTGATTTGATATCTATCGCATAGTCAACAAGTTCATTAAAGAGCTTTATCGTTTCATCTCTTCTATGCATACTTTGTGATATCAGTGCGATCAAATAATAATAACCCGAGCTATCCGGTATAAAGTCCGTGTTTTTAAAAGGATATTTCATATCCTTTAGTGTGTCCAGGACAACATCGACGATCGCATCATTTTCGGCGAACACTGCCATTTTCTTATAATCTGCCACCGTACCCGGTGTGCGTGCATAAGTCGATAACCTTTTGACGAGCTTCCACACAGCTTCCTTCACATCATCAGAAGCGTGTTCCATCAAAGGCAGCGTCATCTTCTTATGACTGTATTTCTTTAATTCTTCCTCACTTGGGATCTGTTTCTTCATTTTGACCTCCTTATATGCCACGATTTGTTTAACCCATCGTTATCTTCCGATTTTCCTTAATATAACATCTGCATTGCTGCACCTTTCCTCAATAATAGGTACTTTGCTCCAGTTTCTTCTCTCTGCAACCAATTCTATAATGTGATCCGAATTCTCAAACACATCAAAATCAGGATTCTATAACAACGACTGCGACTCCATTAATCAGTTATATAGAATTCCAAAAGCACAAGTTGATCGTCCTTTTTAATAACTCTGCAAGTACTCCACGAATATCCCCAAGATGCATATGATCCATCTGCTGTAATACCGTAATACGCATCTGCTTTTTCGAGAATGTCCAGAAATCTTTTCTTCATCTGCTCGCTGAAATGCCATTCACCACTTATTGACTCAAAATCTGATACACAGTCCTCAATATTCACTAACTCAACATTATCATCTTTTCCTAATACTTTATTCTTAATGAGGATTTCCTTTATCGATTCGGTTGTTGGAATAAGATCGCATCCAAAATAAAAGCTAATTCCACCGTTGGTGTATTCCTCACCCTCCAATTCTACTTCAAGTTCCTTTAGTTTTTCATACATTTCCGTTCTCCTTAGTTAATTATCCCGGAATAGACTTCATTCTACTCAATGGCAGACAACGGCTCGACAATGATCCCTAACGGATCGCAGATCTTTCGTAATTTTGCCGCATCCTTTTCATTGCCAAATATAAGTATCTTTTTCAAATTTTTAAATTGCTTAAGCTCAGCCTCAGAAAGACTGTTAAAATCAAATCTTTCATCTCTGCCATCCCATTCCGGTGCAATGTTCATATATATTTCGTCTGAACCATCCATATTTATTTCAGTCACATGATCTGCAAGCCTTGACGGGATCGGCAGTTCCTTAAAGTATTTTACCGCGGCTCTTATATTTTTATCTGTTTCGAGATTCCAATGCGCCTTCTTATATGCCATATAATCATAAATATCAAAATATGGTTTCAAAACTTCTTGGTTGTACATCAATTCATTTATAACTGCCAATTTAAAATTAAAGGTATCAAACACCAGGCACTTTTCAATTGGGCTCTTAATATCATAATCCACTTCACATTTGGGTCTCTCAGGTTCAAAGGTAATAATCACGTCTTTTAAAAGACGCTCCCCATCATAAAACGCACCTTGATCTTCAGTATAAATTGTTGTCGAAACCTGAATATTTCTTTCCTCCTTACTGCCGGGATCAAGAAGCGGTTGATATCCATATCCCAATATACTTTTCCATGTTTCTTCTTTATCTATCTGTTTTCCCAAAACAGTCAGATTTCCAACGTAATTCTTTTCACTTTTTCCATTCTTAAAATCATATACATTATCTCCGGTCACATACAGTGTTAATCCAACAATATTATGGTCATTATCCTTATAAGCCTTCTTTCTTTTGAGATTACTCAGATATGACGGAGACCCCTCAAATTCCATTCCTAGCTCATCATAATAGTAAGTTATATGAACTGCTTCATCATCTCCATCTGTAACTATCCTCGCCTCTCCTAACAGTTCCTTTATTTCATCATAAGACATCGGAAATTCCAGAACCCGTCCATTTATACTTACTGCGTTATCTAACACATCTATACAATTCATATTTTCATACCTCTCACTGCTGCTATATATTGTCGCTCAATTCACCATAAAACCAAAGATAAGAATTATATGTTTCATCCTCATCATGGATCGTCTCTTTAAATCCTGCTTCTTTTAGATCTGTATGAATATTTCTTTCTTTGGCAAGTGACGAACCATTAGTAATTCTCGACCAATCCTGATATTCATTATGCCGATCCCAAAAAGAATCGTAATACTTCCGACCATAAAAAATGATGATCTGGGAACAAAATAGATCAGGAATACATAAAAAGCAAACAACCTTGCAGAATTTCAATCCATCAGGTTTTGCCTTGAGTATTTCTTCTGTTTTTCTTATCCACGCTTTACAAAACAATGTTTTTATCTTCGACGAAGTTTTTGGCATATCCAACCATACAGAGCCGGGCACATGAAAATGTTCAAATCCCCATTCATTTATTTCGTCAATATCTTGATATGGCTCTATCTCAGCAATATTTTCCAATAGTCTTTTAAATTTTCTCCTTTGTCCCCTTGATTTTCCGTAATACATAGACGTTAACCTTTCATATCATTTTTTCTATCAATAATTATTCTGCGGAGCGTAATAAGGCTTTACATTCAACATAACTCTCATTCTTTCTGTAGGATATGGATTCGGCAGGAACGGCTGCCTTCCGCTCCCCTTGATTATAGCACTTTTCAGTTTGACTGTCAAGGAACATTTCAGCGTAAATTCGGGCTTTATCAGTTACCTTATCAACTATCACCGTGAAAAGATTGAGGAAGAGAATACACGAACAGTTATAGCAGAAGTCGGAGATGAATTTATTATCTCAACCGATACAACTTTGTTTCATAAAACAAGACTAATAAATCAAAAATGTTGTTTTGATGTTGCGGTGCATGATTATACACCTGATGATGATATTATTCTTTTGTGTAACACTCAAAACGTAACTGTTTATGAACTCAGCAATATGAAAATATGTAGGATCCAAAAATACAACAGGATCATTACTTTAGGAACATATTCTGAAGACGATGCCGATATGTACGAATATTTAAACGGTGTAATTGAAGAAGACGAAGATGCAAGTTGTTATTTGAAAGAGTATCTTGAGAAATTGCAGTCAGATTCAATGTTTGATAATAGTAAATGACAATGACACATCACAGGTTGGGATACAAAAATAAAGATCAAAAACTCACGATATGATCTAAATGACCCCAATAAAAAGAAAATATAGTATTTATCGGTGAATTTTTAGGTAGCTGGTACAGCTGACATTAACCGTATATCCGAAAGAAATAGGAGCGCAAAATGAAAAAGAAATTGAAGGTACTGGCAGTTATACTGTCAGCATTTACAGCTTTTTTCTTTATAAGATATAACTCACTGGAGCGAAAGATATTTATTGGTAATATCAGTTATATTTTCGAAATTGACTTTGACAGTGCCAAAATAGATAATAAAGATCATACCATTGAGATCACTTTTGAGCATTCAACAGGCAACGACCACCTGTTCGATACTATAAATAACATCTACACTAATTGCAAACAAATAGTCGCCAATGATGAGAAATACCGGAACTACGATGTTGCTCTCATCATAAAAGATGCTGCTAAAGTTGTATTTTATATGTCAGACAGCGACGTTTATTGTGCAAGAAACCATACCCGACTTCTAATTTCTGTTGCTGATATAAGCCGCGCACACTCTGATTTAGAATATCTGACGCTGGACGATATCCATATCTATGAAAGCGGCGTAGATGTCAGTTCAGCATTATCAGGCGATGAAATATATGCTGATTATTGTAATGTGGATAATTACAAGAACTTTACACAGCTGGAATATGTCAGCTTCTGTGTAAAACCAAGTGATGAAGTCCTCAATTATCTTAAAGAACGTTTTCCTGATTGTGTTATAGAATGTAAATATCCGTGATATATCAGTGTAAGCGTAAGTCGGATGCGAACATTTACTCAAGCGTCGTAAGCTGGTACAGATGACAAAAAGACCAAGCATGAGATTCTGATCTCTGCCTGGTCTTTTTCACTTTAATATCAGTCGGTAAGAACGCGATCGATATCTTCATGCTGGCGGGTGTAGAGGCTGTAGTAATAGCCTTTCTTTGCCATCAGTTCAGCATGACTTCCCTGCTCAGCTATCTTACCGTTGTTGACTGCGATTATCATGTCTGCATCGACAATTGTGGAAAGTCTGTGTGCTATAACAAAGGTCGTTCTGTTGGCAGTCAGCGTCTTTATAGCTGACTGTATCTTCTTCTCAGTAATGGTATCAACAGATGCCGTTGCTTCGTCCAGTATAAGGATATCAGGGTCGGCAAGCACCGCCCTTGCAAAAGATATCAACTGTTTCTGACCTGTTGAAAGCGAGTTTCCGCCCTCGCCTACAATACTGTCAAGACCGCCCTCAAGTTCTTCAACTATATCGAAAGCGTAAACAGCTTTCAGTGCTGAATATATCTCTTCTTCAGTGGCATCAGGTTTGCCGTACATGAGGTTTTCGCGGATAGTCCCCGAAAACAGGTGAGGTGTCTGTAAAACATAGCCGATATGACTGTGCAGCCACATGACCGAGCGTTCACGGAGGTCTTTGCCGTCCAGCAGTACTCTGCCCTTTGTTGGTTCATAAAATCGGCAAACAAGATTTACCAGTGTAGACTTGCCTGCGCCTGTTTCACCGACTATTGCCACCATACTGCCTTTCGGAATATCCAGTGTGAAGTTCGTAAGCACTTCAGTATCACCATCTGGGTATCTGAAAGATACATTATCAAAGAAGATATCTCCCTTCATTGGTTCCCAGTTTTCACGTTTAGGTGCAAAAGAGTCGCCGTATCTGGAAATGACTTCGGGTGTATCCGAAACATCCGGGCTGACTTCCATCAGCTTTATGTATCTCTCCCAGTTCGCCCTTATTGCAATAAACTGCGAGAGTGTGTTGACGATACTCTGCACAGGTCCCAACATGCCCAGTGCATAAGACATGAACACCGACAGATTACCAATAAGCATGGCATTTTCGATGGTCAGTCTTCCACCCTTCCACAGCACTACTGACAGTGCCAGTGCACTTACAAAGCTGACAGTCGATGAAAACAGCGCTGACAATCTGCCTGAACGCACAGAAACACTGCGCATTTTTTCTGTGTCTTCAAAGAACTTCTTTTCCATCCTTTTCTCGATGGTCATGGTCTTTATAGTACGCACACCTGTGACCATCTCATTCAGGTCGCCTGTTATAACAGAATTTTGCTCTCTGATAAGCCTGTTTATTTTGATAAGTTTTCCCTGGAAAACCATTGAGATAACCGCTGCCGCAATAATAAGCAGAAACACTGCCAGAAACAGCGATGGCGAGATCACAAGCATATTAAACAGTATACTTACCAGATAAGCGCCGCTCCAGACAATATCCATCAATCGCCATGCAACGGTTTCTCCGATCTTTGAAGTATCACTCATTATTCTTGAATGGATAGAGCCGACACTGTTGCTGTTGAAATATGAAAGTGAAAGTTTCTGAATATGTCTGAAAGATCTGTTTCGCAGGTCACGGTTCACCGAAACTTCTATCATACCGCACAGAATGGCTGAGATATATGAACCCGCCACTTGAATCACCAACAGCAGGACATAAAGAAAAATAAACTTTTTCAGCGTATCCAGCGTTTTGTCTGCAACATAATGATCGAGGGCATACCTGTTGAACAATGGGAAAACCGAGTCACAGGCACTGCATATAAATCCCGCGACTATCATAATGATCATTTTCTTTCTGTACGGCTTACTGACTTCCACCATCATTGACAGTGTATCAGATCTGCCTGCCCGATTGTAATTCATAAATATCTCTGTATATTCCCTTTCTTAAAATAAGTTCCTGATGCGTTCCGTGATCGGTCACGCGGCCTTTGTCAAGCACATATATTCTGTCACAGCCCGCTATGGTCGTTATGCGGTGAGCGATTATTATCATGGTCATGCCGCTGTACTTTTCATAAAGCGTTTTTCTTATTCGCTCATCGGTTTCAGCATCAAGTGCTGAAAAAGAGTCATCAAGTATCAGCACATCTGCATTCTTTACAAGCCCTGCCGCGATAGCACAGCGCTGTTTCTGTCCGCCTGAAAGTGTTACACCCCTCTCGCCTACATAAGTGTCCAGCCCGTTTGTGAAGGTATCGATAATACCGTCAAGTGCAGCATCGCGGGCAGCAGAATCGATCTGCTCACGGCTTATATTTTCGCAGGATATGCCTATATTTTCAGCAATAGTTCCTGAAAACAGGAACGGTTCCTGCTGAACCTTCGAGAAACGCCGCCTGTAATCGGTCAGCGAATATTCTCTGATATCCCTGCCCATAAACTTTATCACACCTCTGACGCGATCTTCATCGCAAAGTCGTGTCAGAAGGTCTGTCAAGGTGCTTTTACCTGAACCTGTACCGCCGATAATGCCTATCTTCTCGCCTTTTTTAACTTCAAGGTCGATATCAGTCAGTACATCTGTGCCGTCTTTGTAAGAAAATGAAACTTTCTCAAAACTTATAAGAGCATCGCTTTCCTCTTTGAACTCCTTACTTCCCGCATCAAGTTCTTCGGGTACTGAATTCATGATATACATTATCCTGTCTATTGAAACTCCGGCGCGGCTGAGGTCGGCTATAGTTCTGCCCAGTTCTCTGACAGGCCATGTCAGCATAGCGTTATATGAAACAAATGCTATGTAATTACCTGCTGTGATATCGTCTTTTACGCATAATACCGCACCAAGTATGACCACCAGCATGACCTGAAGTCCCGATATGAAGTCGCCCATTGACCAGAATATGCTGAGTATTCGCATTATACGAACCCAAAGCATAGTATAGTTCTCGTTTTTAGTGATAAACCTGTCGCACTCATAGGCTTCTTTTCCGAAAGCCCTGACTACTCTGATACCCGTCAGGTTTTCCTGAACTATAGAGGACACTACGCCCTCTTCGTTGTCAGCTTTCATAAAAGTCTTACCGATACGCGAATGGAAGAACAGCGAATATCCCACTATTATCGGGATAAATCCTGCGGCAATAAGTGTCAGCCTGACATTTATCTTCAACATAAAAAACATGCTGAGAACTATCAGCAGGATTATCCTCACAAATGATGTCAGTTGTGCCGAAACAAAGTTCTTGACCGTTTCAACATCTGAGGTACAGCGTTGTATCATGTCCCCTGCGGGATTTTTCTGATGCCACGCCATCGGCAGCTTATCAGTGTGAGCATAAAGTGTGTTGCGCAGTCTTTTCACGAATTTTTCAGCACCCGCCGAGTTTGATGCACCGCTGAGATATTTTATTCCCGCTGATAAAAGCCCCACACCTATGACAGCCAGTGCAGGTATGTAAATATGTTTACCTATATACTCTGTGCCGCCGAACGATCTGATAAAAAAACTTTCGATGCCGTTTTCGGGCAGAACTTCGTTTCCGATAACATAGTCTATCACACAAGAGATTATGCGTGGATTAATAAGCTCGGTCAAAGCGGCAGCGGCTGAAAGAAGCATTGTCGCAACAAAAAATCCCAGCGAACCTTTGAGTTCGTACCGCAAAAACGAGGCTTTACCTGCAAATCTCGGTCTGTTTTCAGTTTTTTTCATATTATCTCCCTGATTGCTGCGTAGTTTGCCGCAGTTGATACCCAATTATTATAACATATCTCCTGAAATATTTCAACTGCTAAATATAAAACAGGCAGCTTCTCGTGATGAGAACTGCCTGTTTATATCAGCATTATTTAAAGAGTATAGCTTTTTGGCGCATCAGTGAAAGAGCAGATATCAGCCTTGCCGCTCTTGAACGAGAAAACTGTCATTACACCGTCATCAACGTTGTACATGTTTCCGAGTTCGGGGTATGCTTCAAGCATAGCCACTCTCGCTTCACGGCGGGTATCCTCTTCAAGTTCACCTGACAGGCGTATCCATGTGCCGCCTTTCATGCCGCTTATCTCAACTTTAGGGTCAGCGGTTATCTGCTTGTAGACATCTTTCTTATTGCTGGTGATGATATAGAGTTTCCCTTCAAACTCGCAGACAGCACCAAAAGGTCTTACACGGGGCTGATCACCATCGCATGTGGCGATGTAAAAAGTACCGCAGCTTTTCAGATATTCGAGTATTTCTTTCATGATATCATTCCTTTCGTTATTTTGCGGTACAAGACCGCATTATCATTATAGCACAGCATTCTGAAAATTGCAAGTACGAATTACTTCCAGCAGTCATCAAGAAAGTCTATCCTGCCATAGACAAAACTGATAATATCCACCACTTTGTCTATCTTCCATGCGTCCTCACCTAAATCATTTTCCAATTTGCCTGAATCTTCGATAACATTTTTGGCAGTTTCACGAAGAGCGCCGCTTTCAGACAATTCAGACCATCTTGCCTTTACTATATCTTTGAACCATTCAGCTTTCATTGCAGTTATGAACCAGGGGTTGGAACGATCCTGTTTGCCAACTTCAGGCTGAAAAGTGCAGGCGTAGTACGAACCATCAGCATTGCCTTCGTAAGCCCAGTTGAAATCCCAGGGCGCTAAAAATGTCAGCTTTTCGTAGACACTGTCAGCTGAAAAGTCCCTTGCCATGTAGAAACTGCCCTCGCCCACATCGTAGTTGTGGACAAGTTCTTCAAGTATCAGCATATCCGCCAGTGATCCAAGATCTATCACAGCGCTGACAGCTTCCTGCGGAGTCATGTCATCAGCTGTGACGACATTATACGCTGTATCGAATTTCATCGCGATATCATTTTCAGCAGCTTCATATAGTATCTTAAAGACACCTGCGGTGTAATTACCGATAAAGTCAAGCTGTCCCTGAGTATTTATATCGCTCTTTATGCTGTATTCAGCCGAAACGAACTTTCGCTTTTGACCTGAGATATCCTCTGCTTCAGCACCTTCATAGTCCATCACGAAAAATGGGTGAGTTTCATCAGGGTAGTTGTCTATTTCCAGCAGATAACCGATTTCTGTACTGTTATCGTCTTTTTTGGGTTCATGCACATCAACTCTGCCGACAGCAGCCTGATTTTGCTCGCAAAGGTCGTATATGCCTTTGTATTCACCGTTTATGTAGAGATTTACAAACATGATATCAGTGTTATAATATTTACCGTCAAAGATGGTCTTTGCCAGCTTCTGCGCGGTATAATCGGTGCCAAGATTCCAGTAGGAACGCAGCAGCACCCAGCTTTTATAGGCATTCCCATCATGGAGTCCAAGCATGTTCTGCTCTTCCTCAAATTTTATGCGGTACGGCTTTTCATCACCCTGATCAGCCGAAGAATTACCCCTTACTTTTACGCCTCCTGCCGCAGTCATTTTGAAAGCATCATCACAGTTGAACACATCTATCATGCCTGCAACATAAGAGTCTTTAGATATCACAGGATAGTCGCTCTCGGTAGTGATGTTGATACACGGAGCATCTTTCAATGCAGAGATCTCTTCAAACATGGCAGATATATCTGCTTCTTTTTCGGCATACTGCGCTTTGACTTCTGTAAGATCGGGCATCGGCGTTTCGGTAACCATCACAGGGGTGTCATCAAGCACAAAAGTTGGATCCTCTGCATGTTCTTCTGCAATACTGCTTTCATTTTTTGCAGAAGAGATCACTGAACTTTCCTTTCCATTCTCCTCTTTGTTTGATGCGCAGCCGCCAAAAACAGCAGCGATAAGACAGACAGCACATATCAGCGCAATTGATCTCTTCATTTAAATATCCCTTTCACCCATTTTATTCCGTTATTTTCCTGCCATCTCGCAACCAATGGCTTTTGCTTCTTCAAGAAGGTCAGCAAAAATAGCATCATGTCTGCGCTGTTTTGCATCTCCGTCAAACATTGTCCAGTTAAAGCGTGAATAATCCTTTACCTGAACCGTATCAGCCGCTATAAGTACCTTTGTAGGTCCGACAAAGCGGCTAAGTGTACTCTGATAGTTGCTGACCATTTCGTGATAGAAACCGCCTTGTTCGTAAGCAGAGTCATCGGCGTTGCTTGTCATTATAAATAAAACAGGTATCTGTCTTGTATTGCAGCTTGGCTTTTCATTATTGTAAGTCAAGTACTGGAAGATAAGTCGTTCATACAATGCCCTGAAAGATGCACTGGCTTCGCCCAGATAATTAGGTGTGCCAATGACCAGACCATCAGAATCACTTATCTTTTTCAGCACAGGTTTGAGTGCATCATTGCAGATACATTCGCCCGCGTGTTTTTCTGTCTTGCACCCAAAACAGGAGATACAGCCTGTGTATCTCTCCAACGAATACAGGTCGATGACCTCAGTTTCAGCACCCGACTGAGCGGCACCGTCTGCTGCGGCACGTACCAGCTGTGCTGTGTTCCAGTTCTTTCTGGGGCTTGCATTTATAGCGATAATATTCATATTTTCACCTCGTTTTATCTATCAGCTTTCTGACTTCATCTAAGCTGAGTCCATTCTCAGCCGCTATGCGTGAGATATCATCATATTCCGGTTTTATTCTTATGACACCGTATCCGCCGGACTTTTTCACACTGATATCACCGAATTTTGTGTGAACAGTGCATTCTTCACGTTCAAGTACATACCTCTCACATAGTTTTTCACGCACACCTATAGTAGAAGTGTGTCTGAATATCAGCGGAAGAATTGCTTCACACTGTTCCTCTCTGCAAAGCACAGTCAGCATTACAGCAGGACGGTTTTTCTTCATTGAGATCGGTGTAGTGAATACATCTGCTGCCCCTGCCGCCAGCAATGTTTCAACAGCAAAGCCTATATCTTCGCCCGTCATATCATCAAGATTGCAGACCAGTTCACAGATACGGTCTGTTTTGTCTTCGGTTTCTCCCAAAAAAGCGCGGACACAATTAAGTCTTGAAAACTCTTTGTGACCCATACCATACCCTACTGCTTCCGTTTTCATCACAGGCATGGTACCGAATTCATCAGCAAAATATTTAAGCAGAGCCGCACCTGTAGGGGTGCAGAGTTCGCCCTCTATCTCACCTCCGTAACTAGGTACACCACGCAGAATATAAGCAGTCGCAGGTGCAGGTACAGGAAGAATCCCGTGAGCACATCTCACATATCCACTGCCGACATGAACAGGCGAAACAACTACCCTGTCAGGTGAGAGCATCTCCATAAGCAGACACACACCCACAACATCAACGACAGCATCAAGTGTACCTACCTCATGAAAGTGTATCTCATCAACTTTCCTGCCATGAACATCTGCTTCAGCATCAGCTATAAGTCGGTAGACCGCTCTAGCATCTTCACGTACTTTCTCAGATATGGGCATGTTAGAGATAATATGCTCGATATCATGAAGACTGCTGTGATGGTGATGCTCTTTATGGTGCTCATGGTGATGTTCGTGATGATGTTCATGCTCATGATGATGGTGCTCATGTATATCCTCGGATATCTCTTCTTCTCCATGAATATGAACATGTATCCGTGTTCCGAATATTCCCTGCATCTCGGCTTTTTCGGCAGTGATGTCCACACCTTCAAGTCCCAGAGCGTTCATCTTATCCAAAAAAGCCTTACGGTCAGGCAGCAGTTCGAGCAATGCCGCCGTAAGCATATCGCCCGCAGCACCCATTCTGCATTCAAGGTAGAGTGTTTTCATTTTTCCTCCCGATATGGTTTATCATACTTGCTTGGTAGGCAGCACCAAATCCGTTGTCGATGTTAACTACACTGACCCCGCTTGCGCAGGAATTCAGCATTGATAGCAGAGCAGACAATCCGCCGAAACTCGCGCCGTAGCCCACACTTGTAGGAACTGCGATCACAGGGCAGTCTGCAAGACCGCCTACCACGCTTGCCAGCGCACCCTCCATGCCTGCGATTGCGATTATCACAGTGGCAGACATTATCTCCTCGAGGTGAGCCATAAGCCTATGAATACCTGCAACACCGACATCATATAGCCTTACGACTTCATTTCCCAGAAATTCAGCGGTAAGTGCAGCTTCTTCGGCAACAGGGATATCACTGGTACCGCCTGTGGATATAACTACCCTGCCAATACCGTCAGCGGGTCTGTTTCCGCCTATGACAGCTATGCCGCAGTCAGGATGATAGTCAATACTGTACTTTTCTGAAACAGCAGCGGCGGCATCCACCGTGAGCCTTGTTATCAGTACACGGTGCTGACCGTGTTTCAGCATAGAACTGATGATGCCGCATATCTGTTCAGGAGTTTTACCTGCACCATAAATGACCTCACCTGTGCCTTGCCTGAGCCCTCGATGATGGTCAACTTTAGCATATCCGATATCTGAAAACGGTTGCTGCTTCAATCTAAGCATGGCATTTTCAACCGAGATATCACCATTTGCCACTTTTTCCAGCACACTGAGCAGTTCACTCTGTTCCAAAGCCGCTCCTCCCTTTTGCATGAATTTACAATCAGTATAACATATTGCAGTTTGTTTTTCAATGCGAAATACATACAAATATTAAAAGCGATTATTATCGAATGCAACTAAACGCTTTTCAATTCACAGCAAGCATTTAACATATCCTATAAAAAACGCCCGCCATTGCTGACGGGTGTTTTGCTTATTTCTTTATACGTATTATGGAATTCCTCGGGTAGACCCTTTCAGATGCTATCGAAAAACTCATAGCTGCATGATTTGCAGTTTCTATGGAGTTTCCATATTCATCAAACATTTCTGTTACAGTAAACTTTTCAGGTTCACCATCAGGAGAAAGGACTTCTACCTCATCGCCAAGATTGAACTTGTTTCGCTGCTCAGCGAATATCCTGCCGTTCTCACACTTATCAACTATTGCCACGACATCATATTCTCTGACATATCCGCTGTTCTCATAATACTGGCTCTCTTTCGGGTGACCAAAGAAAAAACCTGTGCAGTAAGCGCGGTGACTGACCTTGAAGACCTCGTCCTTAAGCCACTGAGGAAGAACGTAATTGTCAGGGTCAGCTTTGTAGATATCCATTGCTTTGCGATAAGCATTGGTTATGACTGAAACGTAGTAGGACGACTTTGCACGCCCCTCAATCTTAAAGCTGTTGACACCTGCCTTAGCCAGCTTGTCGAGATGCTCGATAAGACACATATCTTTTGCGTTCAGTATGAAAGTTCCCTGCTCGTCCTCGAATATCGGATAAAACTCATTGGGGCGTTTTTCCTCCATAAGATGATATCCCCACCGACAGGGCTGTGCGCACTCGCCGCGATTGGCATCGCGGTTTGTAAGGTACTGCGAAAGCAGACATCTTCCCGAAAAGCTGACACACATCGCGCCGTGAACAAAGCACTCTATCTCCAACTCATCAGGCGTTTTAGCTCTTATCTCTGCAACTTCCTCAAGCGTCAGTTCTCTTGCCAGCACCACTCTTTTTGCGCCCATGTTATAGAACTCATTTGTAGTGACATAATTCACCACTCCCGCTTGTGTAGAGATATGTATCTCAGTATCGGGCGCGAATTTCTTAGCCAGCGACAAAAGCCCTAGATCGGTGATTATCAGTGCATCGACACCTGCATCTACTGCTCCCTTTACAAAGCCCTCAAACTGCGGTATCTCGTTGTTTCTTGGCAGTGTATTGCAGGTAAGGTATACCCGCTTGCCGCGACGGTGTGCTTCTGCACACCCCTGTGCCAGAAGTTCAGGAGTAAATTTAGCCGAAGCTGCCCTCATGCCAAAGGCAGTTCCTCCAAGATAGACCGCATCTGCGCCATAATCAAGCGCAGCATACAGTCTTTCCATATCGCCTACAGGCGACAGAATTTCCAGTAATCCAGACATAGTATCTTCCTTTTAATAATACTCGTTGTACTCTTCGCCGTTGTCTTCTTCGGTATCCTCGTCGTTTTCAACAGCTTCTATCAGACCTGCCTTGATCTGGTTTGCTTCATGCTCTTCAAGAGTTTCAGCATAGAATGTTTCACCTGTTTCAAGGTTGTTGCAGAAGTAATAGTAATTGGTCTTCTCAGGATTAAGAACAGCATTTATAGCCTCGATACCGGGGTTGCATATAGGACCTGCCGGCAGACCCTCAATGGCGTAGGTATCATAATACTCGGTAAAGTGAGCGACCATGTCATCGTTGCCTGCTTTCTTCTTGATGACCTGATCTATATACTTGTAAGTGGTATCAGTCTGAAGCATCGGGAAAGTGTCGGGATCTTTCAGACGATTAAGGAATACCGAAGCAATTCTCGGCATCTCATCAACGTTAGCCGCTTCAAGCTGAACGATCGAAGCAAGTGTCATGGTATCATTCAGTGTAAGACCCATGCTGTTCATCTTGGTATACATGCTGTCGGTTATCTTTGAGTCAAAGTGTTCTCTCAGTATCTTAGTGATATTGTATGCCGTGTCACCAACATAAAACTCGTAGGTGTCGGGGAAGCAATAGCCCTCTCTGGAATAGAAAGCATTCTCGTTGTCTGTAATATAACTTTCAAATTTATAGCCCAGATCCTTCTTGAATTCAAACAGGAAGTCATCAGCCGAGCAAACGTTGGCTTGTTCCAGCTGATCGGCAATATCAACAAGATAAGAACCTTCGATAAATGTCAGTGTTACAGTTTCATAACGTTCTCTCTGAACTTCCATTTCCTCGATTATATCCGAGTAAGACATAGAAGGTTTAAGTGTAATATCACCGGGATAGATCTTCTTAGGCTTCATAAGTTTTACGGCCATTAGGAAAAGATCCTTGTTCTTGATAATGCCGTTCTCAAAAAGCAGATCCGCTATCTCCTCATTAGTAGAACCTTCGGGTATATTGAAAGAGATATCGTTCTCGTCCTTACCTATACCATAGAATTCCATACCTACAGTCAGACCGCCAACTGCCAGCAGCATCGAAACAGTCAGTATTATGGTAACAAGGATTATACCTCCAAATATAGAGCCATTGAACCCTATACCGCCTTTTTTCTTTTTCTTTCTGCCCTTTTTAGAACGTTTTTTTCTCTTTTTCGGGGTATCGGTATGCTTTTCGTTTTCCTTTTTGACGGGAGTATTGTTTGTTTCCTCCTCGTCTTCGTCCTCTTCCTCAGCTTCTTCGTCATCAGAGTTTTTGCCGAAATGCTTTTTCAGTTCACTGTCTTTCTTTGCTTCGTCAGGCAGTATCTTTTCATCACCTATCACAGGAACTGCTGCAACTACATCAGACTCACTATCAGCAACATCGGGGACGGTTTCTTCGATAACGTTCTCAACAACTTCATCAGTTTTTATTTCAGAAGGTCTGTTCTTCTTTTTGACAGATGCCAGCAGTTCGTCTATCTCATCAGAACTGATCTTCTGATGTTTTTTTTCGCTATTGTTTGAAATGTCGTCGTTATCCTCATTAAAAAGATCGTCTATATCAAACTTTTTATCACTCATTATATTAGTAACCCTTTCTCTATTAATCTTGTCCACAGGTCTTTTATCCAACCACGCTCAGTGATAACATAGTCAAGATTGATATCATGTTCATCATGAGGAAGTTCTCCGTCAGCTACACAGCGTTCGCAGCACAGACCTACAGTAATGCCTTTGAAATCAGCAAGGAATCTGTCATAAAAGCCTTTGCCGAAACCCAGTCTGTAGCCTTTATTGTCGCAACTCAGCGCAGGCACAAAGCACACCGGCCGATCAAATACATCCACACGTTCGCAGTAAGACTTCGGTTCAAGGATCCCGTAACTGCCTACTTCCAAATCATCAAAGCTGTTTATGACATAAAAGTGCATTATATTAGAGTCTTTTTCACATCTCGGACAAAGAACTCTGCCCAAACCGCGCTTAGCATCTTTCAGGTAAAACTCCATCAGTTTCCTTGTGCCTATCTCAAACTCACCTGAAACATAGATCAATTTATCTCCGTCAATATGGGAATGTCCGTTTTGAGTAAAGCAGATGAACACCATTTTTTCGATGTAATCCATCTCTTCTTTTGTAAGGCTCTTTCTTATCTTTTTGTAATATTCACGCAATTCAGCTTTTGTCAGTTCTGACATTGTATCCCCCTTTTGATCTCATCAGCCTTTTCAGCAGATACCAGCTTCTCAACAAGTTTCAGTGCGAACTCAATGCAGACACCTGCACCCTTTGCTGTAATGAACTTTCCGTCCTCAGCAACACCGATCTCAGCGATCTCAGCGCCTTCCAAATCCTTTTCAAAACCCGGAAAGCACACAGCTTTTCTGCCTTTTAGCAGACCTTTATGCCCCAGTATGCTTGGTGCCGCACATATTGCTGATACGTATTTATCGTTCTTTACACAGTAGTCTATCGCCGCCTGAACATAGTCATTGTTTTCAAGGTTCAGCGTACCCGGCATGCCGCCCGGCAAAACTATCATTTCGAGCTTATCATCAAGTGTGATCTTGTCAACTGTAGTATCTGCGTTAAAGACAACCTTATGCGAAGCAGTTATCTCGGTGCTGTCAACACCGACAGTGACCACCTCAACGCCTGCGCGTCTGAGAATATCTATCGGAGCAAGAGCTTCCAACTCTTCAAAACCGTTTGCAAGAAAAACATATACCATAATTTGAACCTCCGTCTATTTAAAGATCGCAACATACTTATTAAGCAAAAATTCAGGGTGATAAGACATTTTAGACTTTCTGAGTCCCTCGATGCCCATATCCTCTTCCCTGTTTATATATCTTAGATCAGCCGCATTCAGTCTGGCAAACTGCTGGCAAAGCATTGGATAAGCACCGTTAATGTCACTTCTCGCCTTTTCGATATGTACCACAAAGGTATCACTGTTTAGCTGTTCGCCAATGGTCATACCGACGATCTTGCCATCGACCCTGAGAATACCGCCTTTAAGTTCCAGTTCATCAAAATTCATCAGAAAATTGTGTATTGCAAACTGCTCTATCGCCGCAGAACGGCTTTCATCTTCACTGCTGTTGTAGAATTCTGCGGCAAAAAGCACACATTCATCTATGCTGTCAGATGTCATAGCTTCAAAACTCCAGTTATTATCCATAAACCGCTTTACGTGGTTTCGCTTACCATGAAATCTCTTGCCTGCAAATTCTATAAGATCCTGCGCTTTGTAGATGTAATCGGAATTTCCTCTGTCATATTCAAAACTGACTCTGTCGCCATAAACATCTTTGAGCCAAGGGATATCCTCCTCTGACACTGAACAGATCATCAGCTTGTGACCCATTGATGCAAAGTGCTCTTCAAGTTCATCAAAGAGCGCTATTATACGCTTTTTGCCATCATCATCTTTTCTTACACCCACAGGGAAGATCACATACGGTACTCCGCTGTCAAAACCCATCAGAATGTAAAAGTCACCATGTATGCAGACCACAGAATCATTCAGCCGATGCCATGCGAAATTGTTCGCAAAGCTGTATTCACAGCCTCTAAAGTCGGATATACTGAGTCTTTTGACTACCTCTTCCCTGTCTGACAGCCTGATCTTTCTGAAATCAAACATATTTAACCTATCAATTCTATGATTTTACCGAATATTTCCTCTATGCTGAGAGGTTCGCCGTCCCTGCCGCATTCAATGATATGCCAGCCCTGTCTTTTGGCAGTAAAAAGTGCAGCACTGCGGCACTTATAAAGAAATTCTATATTCTTTTCGTGTATATCCTTTTTGCTCTCATCGCCGTCATATCTGGCAGATAAAAGCTTCTGGGATATCTCGATAGGCATGTCCAGAAAAATAACTTTGGTGGGCTTCGGCAGACCGAGTTTCTCATACTCATAGTCTTCCAGCCATTCGAGATAACTCTCCCACTGTTCTTCGGGCAGCTTAGTCATCTGATAGATACAGTTCGATGTAACATACCTCGCCGCCAGTATAAGACTACCCTCAGCGTGATCCTTCTCCCAGTATTTCTTGTAGCTGACATATCTGTCTGCCGCATAGAAACTGGAAGCCGCATAAGCATTAACAGCCTCAGCACTGCCTGCTATCTCACCATTGAGATACATCTGTACCAGTGTAGAAGACGGATCATTATAATCAGGAAAGCTGATAGCTTTCAGCTTCACGTCTTTCCCTTTGAGATATTCCGTCAGCTTTTCAAATTGAGTGGACTTTCCGCTGCCGTCAAGTCCTTCTAATACTATCAATTCAGACATTGAAACCATCTTTCATATTTTTATATTCTTCCTGCATCTGCTTGACTTTTCCGCAGCTCATTTTACCTTCAGGACATCGTCCTGTCATAACACATGAAGGTCCTGCATTTCTGAAAACATTTGGTGCAGCTTCATAGCAAAGTCTGAGCATCTCGTCAGCTACAGCTTTTATCTCCCACTGTGCGCGGTTGCAGCAGCGGTGTTTAAAAAAATTGAAGAGCGTTCTGACATTCATTGTTACAACTATCTTTGTTTCGCAGGCGTTCGGCAGAACAAATCTTGCATCTTCATTTGCCTTTTTGCGAGCATTTCTTGATGCAGTCTTCTCGTCCTGCCCCATAGCAATTAGATCGGCTTTGTGTTTTTCAGTAAGTATATCAGCCAGCTTATTGTAGTTTGCAGTCGCATCTGCCATAGACTGTTCAAACATCGCCTTAGCCTCAGGTACGGCTTCTATCTCTGGCGGAATGATAAAATCAAAGCCGTCCTCGTTTACATAACGCTGACTTTTCTGAGAATAGGAAGCTATCCTGTGGCGCACCAGCTGATGCGAACATGCGCGGGATATACCCTCTATACCAAAGGTGAAACTGACATGTTCCATGACGCTCTCATGCCCGATCATCGCCAGCATATTGACAAATTCAGCAGTCTTCTCCTCGTCAAGCCCATCTTTCAGCGAACCTATGTCACTGCTGGAATAACAAAGTTTTGCAGCAGTAGCAATAACTTTTTCAGGTTCGGGCGTATGTGCTATCAGCATTACCTTCATAAATCTTCCACCCCTCATTTCATAGATACTTTATTATAGCACTTTTTCAGTGTTAAGTCAACTAAAATTGTGACTTGCGTCAAAATTTCTGAAAATTACACAAAAAAGCGACAGTTAAACTCTGCCGCTTGAATGAAAACATTTTTATTTTACACTGTTCAGCAATTCATCTGCGTTTTCCAGCATAAGTTCGGTGATATTGTCACCGCCCATTATACGGGCAATTTCGTACTTTCTGCCCTCGTGATCCAGCTTTCTCACGCTGGTAGATGTCCTGTCACCGACAATATTTTTTTCGATCAGCAGGTGATTATCTGCCATTACAGCGATCTGCGCCAGATGAGTTACACAAAGCACCTGTCTGTGACGTGAGATCTGCCGCAGTTTCAAACCTATCTTTTGCGCTGCGCGCCCGCTGACACCTGTGTCTATCTCGTCAAATATCAGCGTATCGATAGAGTCTTTCTCGGCGATGACATTCTTAAGTGCCAACATAATACGCGAGAGTTCACCGCCCGATGCGATCTTAGCTATCGGACGCGGGTCTTCTCCCACGTTTGCTGAGATCAGAAATTCTACACTGTCCATTCCGTTAAGGGTAAGTTTACCTGTTTCCTGGCTGACTATC
Source organism: Hominimerdicola alba 8 (assembly GCF_000178155.2). Taxonomy (GTDB): domain Bacteria; phylum Bacillota; class Clostridia; order Oscillospirales; family Ruminococcaceae; genus Hominimerdicola; species Hominimerdicola alba_C. Next base: position 144,312 of record NZ_ADKM02000122.1, on the reverse strand, counting down.
AGCCTGACATTAGGCATATTCAAAAATTCCAGTTCATCTGTCACCTGTTTTACAAAACGTTTTGCCGCCTCACGTCTGAATTCTGAAAGCACCTTTGCTTTATGTGAAACTTCCGTCAGCAGACGATTCTTTTCGTCAGCAAGCGCCTGTATGCTTTGCTCGGAACCTGTCAGTTCTGCAAGTTCTTCTTCACTTTTACGCAGAGTTTCCATGACATCACTAAGCTCAGGTCCGTACTTTTTGCAAATCTTTCTCAGATCATCAGAACGCTGATTGAGCCAATCAAATCTTTTTGGGTCAACATCAAGGCTGTCAAGGATCCCTGAAAGTTCTCTTGAGATATCATCAAGTTCTATCGCAGCAGAGTTGAGTCGTTCATAGAGCGGTGTCAGTTCTGCCATTATATCAGTAAAATCGTCAAGCCTGTCCGAGCATTCGGAGACAAGTTCTGATATACCTTTATTTTCATCATCCCCCGAAAGCATCATGTCTGCCGCATAGACAGCCTCCGATATTGCGACTGAGTTTTTAGATATCTCCAGTTCTGATGCAATAAGTTTTTCTTCATCGGGATCGGTGATATCCAGAGCGTTTATCTCAGAGATGATCTCCTCCAGTTCGGCTATCCTGAACTCTTTCCTGCCTTGCTCTTTGTTCAGTCTGTTGATCTGCTTTGCAACATTTTGCAGTTCGTGGAAAGACTGCCTGTAATCCTCGATCAGCCCGTCAGCTTCGGCATAACTGTCAAGGATATTTATGTGCTTTTCAGGTGCCATAAGTATTTGATTGTCATGCTGACCATGAATATTCACAAGCATGCCACCTATATCTCTCAGCAGAGAAATATTCACAGCACGCTGATTTATCCGCGCAACACTTCCCCCGTCAGACCGTATCTCACGGGTCAGGAAAAGCTGTCCTTCTTCACAATCTATACCCATTTCTGCCAGATGCTCTGCGATATCCTTTCCGATATCGGTAAAAAGCCCTGAAATTATTGCTTTATCGGCACCGGTCCTGACGATATCCTTTGTAACACGCTGTCCGAGAATGGCATTTATGCCGTTTATCAGTATGGATTTACCTGCACCTGTTTCGCCCGTGAATGCGTTGAAACTCGATGTAAATTCGATAGATGCTTTTTCAATAACTGCAAGATTTTCGATATAAAGTTCACTTAACATTTATTTTTCGTCCTTGCTGTACAAAATAATATTCAGCTCACGTACAAGCCGTTCAGCGTCCTTCTGTGTACGCATGAGCATAAAGATAGTGTCATCTCCTGCAATAGTACCCACAGAATTCTCGATATCCGTTCCGTCCAGCTTTGCACATACCGCCTGTGCCATACCCACATGGCACTTTATCACCACCGTGTTCATAGCATGGTCTACACTTACCACTGCAGAATGCAGCAGACTGAAAGTTTCACTGTTTCCGCGTTTAAGCCCCTCTTTTCTTAGTTTTGGGACTGCATAGCGGCTGTTGCCCATATCGTCGGTTATCTTTATCAGCGAGAGTTCTTTGATATCTCTGGAGAGTGTTGCCTGTGTAACGAACATTCCGCTCTTTTCAAGTTCAGCCCGAAGACTCTCCTGCGTGTCGATATAGCTGTTCTGAACAAGCTGGAGAATAAGTTCATGTCTTTTAGATTTCAACACTATCCCTCCGTATCTTTAAGGGGTCTCATCAGTTTTGAATTGACTGACGAGAAAAAGCTGCCGCCGCTTATATCGATTATATCCAGACTTTCATCTGCGCGGCTGATGTTGATCTCGTCACCGTCAGATAGCCTGTATACGATGTTTCCGTCCACATTGAGGTGAACGTGGGCGTTGTCGGCAGTATGACATCTGACAGTGATCTGACTGTCAGATTTGAAGATCATAGAACGTGCAAAAAGCGAGTGTGGGCATATCTGTGTAAATTCGATGCACTCCATCTCAGGCTCGATTATAGGTCCGCCGGCAGACATTGAGTAGGCAGTCGCACCTGTGGCGGTGGAGAATATAACTCCATTTGCCCTCAGCAGCGAAACTGTCTGATCGTCCTTTATGACTTCAAAATCCGATATTTTACAGTCGTCCGAGCGTGACACGACCACATCGTTAAGTGCCGTGTAGATTTCTTCACCGCCGCTGGCAGATGCTTTAAGCATCATTCGTCTGCTGATTGTGTAATTGCCGTCAGTAAGATTTCTTAGCAGATGCAATTGCGAATGTTCAAGTGAAGCCATAAAGCCGAGCCTTCCGCAGTTTATACCGAGAATAGGTGTTTTCAGCTTTGAAGCCCTGCCCGCACACTTAAGTATCGTACCATCGCCGCCGATGGCTATGATGATATCTGCATTGTCCATACACTCTTCGGTCGAACCAAAGTTCATTCCGTGAACATCAGCAAATACCTCTTTGTACTTTTCGCTGACAGAATATTCTATACCACAGCTTCGCAGCACATTACAAGCCTCGACTGTATATTCGCCGCAGTTAGTCTTACCGAGATTTGGATATAAAAAAACTTTCATTTTACTCACCTACTAAAAAAGCCTTATCAACCAGCTTTTTCACGTCAATCGCCGCCGTTTTCAGATCGATGTTCTTTTCAAGGCATGCCAGATACTCCCTGTTGCCATCGCCGCCTGTTATCTCAGACGGCACAATTCCTGCCACCGAAAGTCCACAGCGTTCAAAAAGTGAAAGCATGCAGTTTATGACCCTGATGTGGTCTTTTTTATCTTTGACAACACCCTTTTTGTTCAGTGCTGACTTGCCTGCTTCAAACTGAGGTTTTATAAGTACAGCCATCTTTCCGCCGACCTTAAGGCAGTCTGCCAGCGCAGGCATCACAAGTGTCAGCGAGATAAATGACAGGTCAACGCTGATAAGATCGGGAAGTTCGGAGAAATCAGAAGCAGTCAGGTATCTTGCATTTACACCCTCCATATTGACCACCCGTTCGTCACAGACAAGGCTTTCGTCAAGCTGACCGTGACCTACATCTACCGCATATACAAGTCTTGCACCGCGACTGAGCATACACTGTGTAAACCCGCCTGTAGAAGCGCCTATATCAGCACATACCATCCTGCTTATATCAAGCGAAAATGCCTGAAAAGCAGTTTCCAGCTTTATCAGCCCACGCCCGACATAGCCGAAATCACTGTCATCGACTTCGATCTCAGCACCATCAGCCACATCAGCCGACGGCTTTGTGCAAACAGTTCCGCTTACTTTTACACAACCTGCTTTTATCATCGTCTTTGCACGTTCACGGCTCTTTGCCAGACCTTTTTCGGTCAGATAAATGTCAAGTCGCATGGCTTGACCTCTCTTTCATCACTCTATAGATCTTTTCAGCAGACAGCCCAAGTTCGTCAAGCAGATCAGCCGTTTCACCATGATGAACATAATCACCGATAGCGAATGCTTCTATGTTACCGCACTCTGCCGCAATTTTTTCAGATAACGATCCGAACTTATAGGCTTCTTCAAAGAAGTATACCTTATCATACTCTTTGATTATCTTAACGATCTCATCTTCTATAGGGAATATTTTTACAAGTTTGAGCACATCACATTTTAAGCCGTCTTTGCCCAGCTTTCCGACAGCGGCAGATACATTATCAAACATTCTGCCATAAGTCAGTATCAGCGAATTTCCGCCATTTTTTATATGAACATGACCCGTACCTGCACTGTCAAGCACTTTGTTTGAAGCCTCGCGTCCGCGCGGATATCTGACTACAGAGATAGCCTTATCCTCCAGTACAGCCTTTTTTAGACAAAGCCGAAGTTCATCATAGTTTGACGGAGAATAAACAGTAACATTCGGGATCGATGTCAGGTAAGAAATATCAAAAATACCCTGATGTGTTTCGCCGTCACTTCCGACTATACCCGCGCGGTCAACACAGATGACGGCATGAAGTCCTCCAATTGAGAGATCGTGTATGATCTGGTCGTAGCTGCGCTGTAAAAAAGTCGAGTAGACTGCAAAAACAGGTATCATACCGGAAGAAGCGAGTCCTCCGCAGAATGTCACTGCATGTTCCTCAGCAATACCTACATCAAAAAATCTTTCCGGGAAATTTTTCGCAAAATATTGCAGACCGGTGCCGTATTTCATTGCGGCAGTTATAGCACAAATGTGCTTGTCAGCTCTTGCCAGCCTGCAAAGTTCTTTGCCCATTACAGATGAAAAGCTGTCGGCGCTGACAACATCAGGATTACCTGTTGATATCTCGAATGAACCGACTCCGTGAAACTCACCCGGATTTGCTTCAGCAGGAGCATAGCCCTTGCCCTTGACAGTATTCACATGCACGAAAACAGGCTTGTGCATCGCTTTTGCTGTCCTGAGTCCTGCCTCAAGTTCTTCAATGTTGTGACCATCGAGAGGTCCGATGAACTCAAAGCCCATATCTTCAAAGAATGTGCTGTGAAGCAGCATGTTCTTGAATGCGTTCTTCGACGAACGCACGACTTTCTTTACAGGCTGACCCACTACAGGAGTCACATCAAGTACCCGTTCAACGGCAGTCTTTGTCTTTAAATAGGAACTTTTTGTGCGCATCTGCGAAAGATATTTTGCCATACTGCCAACGTTGCGTGAAATAGACATCTCGTTATAATTGAGTATAACGATAATGTTTGTTTCACTTTTGCCCGCGTTATTGAGTCCTTCATAACTCAATCCGCCAGACATTGCGCCATCGCCCAGAACAGCAATGGCATGATGTTCGTCACCTTGCAGCTTTTTGGCATAAGCTATACCCAGTGCAGCTGAGATAGAATTTGAACTGTGACCGCTGATAAATGCGTCATGCTCAGATTCATCGGGTCTGCAAAAACCTGATATACCTCCCTCCTGACGGAGTGTGGCAAATTTGTCGAGCCTGCCTGTCACTATCTTGTGAGTGTATGCCTGATGCCCGACATCCCAGACTATCTTGTCCTTAGGTGACTCAAATACTCTGTGCAGAGCAACAGTCAGTTCAACTGTACCAAGATTTGATGCAAGATGACCGCCATTTTTTGAAACGGTCTTGATAAGCAGTGTCCTTATCTGTCTGCAAAGATCATCACACTGCGCAAAACTCAGCTTTTTCAGGTCTTCCGGCAGTTTCAATCTGTAAAGATCTGCTTTGTTTTCAGCCATAATCTTAAAATCCCTCCGTACAGATCATGAGCGTCTGTCAAGCAGTTCCTGTGTCAGCTCATACATAAATTCACTATTATCAAACTTTTTGATATGTGCCAGCGCTTGAACAGTCAGCTGAGATGCTACCTGTTTTGACCTTTCAAGACCCAGCAAAGAAACATAAGTGTTCTTGTGCTGTTCGCTGTCGCTGCCGATCGGCTTGCCAAGCTCTTCAAAAGTGCCTGTGACATCGAGGATATCATCAACTATCTGAAAAGCCCTGCCCATAGCCTGTGCATAGTCTGCCGCCGCAGGTATCAGGTCAAGCCTTCCTGCTGCGATAACACCCATAACGCAGGCAGCTTCTATCAGCGCACCTGTCTTGCAAGACTGAAGAGTGTTCAGCGTTTCTATGCTTATCTCCTCATTCTCAGTTTGCAGATCGATGACCTGACCGCCGATCATGCCGTCAGTGCCGATGGCTTTGGAAAGCACTGATATCAGCATAACAGCCTTGTCAGCAGAAATAGTACCTTCCATTGCACATTCAGAGATAACTTCAAATGCCAGGGTGTTCAGTGCATCACCGGCAAGCAGCGCGATATTCTCAGGAAAAGCCTTGTGACACGATGGTTTGCCGCGCCTGTAATCATCATCGTCCATACAGGGCAGATCGTCATGTATCAGCGAATAGGTGTGTATAAGTTCGACCGAACATGCGAGTTTCAACATTTTATCAAGGTCTTCGCCGCCGCACATACGATAAAATTCCAGCATCAGCATAGGTCTTAAGCGCTTGCCGCCGGCTGTCAGTGAATACTCCATAGCTTCGAGCACAACGCCCTGCAATTCGGGCTTATTTTCTGTAAATTTCAGCAGCTGCTCATCGACTTTATCAGCATATGCTTTCATCAGCAGCTTGTTATTCTCAGTCATTTTCGTTATCTCCGTTCATAGTTTTTACGGTCAGCTTAGCGTTTTCAAGAGCCTTTTTGCTCTCCACCGTCAACCCTACGCCCTCTTTGTAGAGTTCAAGTGCTTCGTCAAGTGGCAGCTTGTCACTTTCAAGCTGTCTGACGATCTCGTCAAGTCTTTTAAGATTATCTTCAAAAGTCATTTATATCAGCCTCTCGGTCTACAGATCTCACGCGTACATTCAACGCATTTCTTGGGAGATCTTCTAATTCTTTTTTATCACAGCATCAACACTTCCGTCAGCAAATCTGATTTTCACGGCATCTCCATCACTGAGTTCACATGCTGCCGTGACAGCCCTGTCATCACGCTCGACCAGTGTATATCCCCTGTTCAAAACATTAAAAGGGCTTAGCATCTGAAGCTGAGATACACCTCTTTCAAGGCGCATATCGCATATTTTCAGTCTGTTTTCCATAAGCATTCTAAGATGTTTTTCCAACTCACTCAGACGCTTCTCGGACTCGTTGACCCTTCTGGCAGGAGATACAGATCTCAGCCTTGTATCAAGTCTTTCAACATCTATCATCCTGCCGCGCAGATAAATGCCCAGACTGCTGTCAAGACGCGCCCTCATAACGCTCAGCGCCGAATACATCTCACTGATATCGGGCGTAGCTATCTCAGCTGCCGCTGATGGCGTTGGGGCACGCATATCTGCTGCATAGTCGGATAATGTAGTGTTGATCTCATGCCCCACAGCGGAAATGACAGGCGTTTTGCAGGCAGCTACCGCCAGCACTACCGACTCGTCATTGAACGCCTCAAGACTTTCGGCAGAGCCGCCGCCGCGCGACAATATTATCGTATCTGCCCCGCTAAGATCAGCCGCATACAAAGCCCTACAAACTGATTCGGGTGCAGTATCGCCCTGAACTGTTGCGGGATAGACCTCCACCACGCACAAAGGGTAACGCCTGCCGACAACATTCAGTATATCCTGTAAAGCCGCACCTGTAAGTGAAGTCACTATCGCCAGTTTCTTTGGCACAAGCGGGATCGGCTTTTTGCGTGATCGATCAAAAACTCCCTGTTTTTTCAGCTTTTCTTTGACAAGTTCATTCTGTGCATGAACTATGCCTTCGTCACCCAGAACAGCGATATCCGTCACATTGATCTGACAAATCCCGTCACGTTCATATACATCAGCGGCGCCCATCACCAGCACACTCATTCCGTCAGCAGGCAGCGCTTTAAGTTTTTTTACACGACCCGCAAACATCACACATCTGATAGAACTTGATTCGTCCTTGATGCTGAAAAATGCGTGACCTGTCTTGTAATGCACATTGAAATTAGCTATTTCGCCTTTGACGGCAACCCCTTTGAATTTCAACTCTTGCTTTATTTTGAACGCCAGCAGCTTGTTTAGCTGGCTGACTGTCAGAACGCTCATACTTTTTTTCCTTTCAGTGCCGCATATATTGCTATGCCGACAGCATTGTCGCCCGACAGTTCGGGAGATGCAAAATAAGCATCGAACTGCTCTGCAAGTTTATCAGCGATAAGTCTGTCTGCCATGACTCCGCCCGCGTAGATAACAGGCATTCTGCCGTACTTTTCAATACCCGCGGATGTCATCGCGCGTATCGTTTCATAAATATATGTCAGACAGAATTTAGCAGCATCTTCGGGGGGTTCACCTGCTTCAAGCATCTTACAGCACTTGTTCTCGACACCTGACAGCGAGCAGTCAAGCCCCTTTACAGAAGGTCTGATCTTAAAATCTCTGCTGCTGTTTCGCGCGAGTTTTTCAAGTTCTTCGCCGCCGGGAAACGGCAATCCGAGCCTTACTGCAAGCCGGTCTATGCACTGCCCCGCCTTAAGGTCAGACGAATGTCCTATCTCAGTCAAAGAAACGACCTTTACTTCATCCCGTCTGCAAAGCAGCATATCTGTCGTGCCGCCGCTGACATGAAATGCAAGAAAAGGTTCGTCATTATCAAGAAGCCCCAGCTTACCGCAGGAATAGAGTGCTGCCAGTACATGACCTTTCTGGTGAGATGTGCAGCTTATTGGCAGACATTCAGCTGCCGCCACCGCTCTGCAAACATTCTCGCCCACAAGAAAACATGGCATATAAGAACCCTCAACTTCTCTTGGTGCATACGAATATGCACACCCCGTAAGAGTACGGCGCTCCTCAAACAGTTCTTCCATTAGTTCGGGCAGCTGTTTTGTATGATGGAAAACAGCGTCGCTCTGACGCAGTCCGCGTTCACCTTGCTTTACGGGCAACAGTCTTCTGCATGACTTGTTATCACCTGTAACACTGTCATACAGCGCACAGCTTGTCCTGTAATTACTTGTATCTATCCCAAGATAGAGCCCCATCAGCCCTCGTCCTTTTTAAGTTCTTTTGAAAAAGCACCCAACAGACCGTTAACGAATGAAACATCCGGTTCCAGCGCATACTTCTCAGTCAGGCTGACAGCTTCACTTATAGCCACGTTAACCGGGACTTTATCATCATAAAGTGCCTCATATATAGCTATCCTAAGCACAGCCAGATCAACTTTAGGTATACGGTTCAGCGCACGTTTGTCGGAATACTTTGAGATTATTGAATCAAGTTCTTCCTGCTTATCGAAGACACAGCGAACAAGATCCTTTACATCGTCATTCAACAGTAAAAATTCGCCAAGTTCCTCAGCACCTTCAAATAGAGATTCCAGCTCCTCGTCTAAAAAGAGTTTTTCAAAAGACAGCAAAAAAGCAGCCTGTCTTATATCATGTCTACTTGCCACACGAACACTCCTAACAAAATTTATTATTCGGTAAAATGTACACCGCAAACAGTTACATTGACTTTTGCGACAGTGAGCCCCAGCATGGTCTGCACCGAACTCTTGATCTGCTCCTGTATCTGCTCAGCAGCAGCTATGGCATTAGTACCGTTGTTGAGTATAACGCCGATGGAAACAGAAAGCACATCATCGACCAGACCTATCCTTATATTTCCCATACTCTCCTGTCTGAGCCAGATCTGTCTGGGGGTCTTCATTACAGGCGCAACGCCGTAAACGCCGTCTATCTCGGTAATAGAGTTGGTAATTATCTGCGCGATAACGTCCTGATTTATGTGAAGACTTTTCTCGACCTTATTGGTATTTTCTGACATAATTAGACCTCCCGTCATTAAGCTGAGGGCACAGCACCCTATAACTGTATACTTGAGATTATTATAACATATTTTTCTCATAGATACAAGTATTTTTACGTGTTTTTTTTATAAGTTAACAATTTTTTATTTTTGTGCAAAAAAAGCCCCGCACCACGCTGATACATTATCATCGTCGGTGCGGGTATTCAGGAGTATTTACCTTTTCAGGCAACATCAAAAATACGTATATTTTCTGTGGGTACAGTTATTTCGCTTAACAGGATATCTTTTATCTGTGCGGCTTCGCTGGCGATAAGTCCGTCGGGACCTGCCTTGACTACGATATTCGCGTTGTCGCCATCAAGGTAGCACACACAGTCGGTAAAACCTGCCGCTTTCACCAGTGACTCTATTTTATTCTCTGACTCCATAAGACCTGTCATCGCTGCGGCTTCTTCTGCTGCGACTGCCTTTTCTTCTTCAGTGGCATCTCCGCCGCCGATTATGGTCTTTAGCGTTTCCTTTGCTTCATCTCTTGCATTCATTCGGTCGATACGCGCTTGCGAGAAATAGTCCTCACTGTTCTTGTCAGCGCTGACAAGTTCAGCTTCCCCGTAATTTATGCTCTGGCGTTCTATCTTGTCCGTAGCCTTGATATCCACCCCCGAAGAAGACACTGCATAGTTTGCATACACCGCTATGCCCAGCATCAGTGTCATGCCTGCAAGTACGATCTGTTTCTTACCTATTACCAAACTTGGCTTTCTCATAAATATGTACCTCTTTCTATTTGCTTTTAGATTCAACACACACCCTGCCCGAAGAAATGTTCAGGGCGGTCGATACTGCTTTGAGCACCCTCTCATTTACCCTTATGTCCCCTCCTCCCTCACATACTACCACTACCCCGCTTATCTGCGGACGAATTACTCGTCTGACAAGTGCCTGCCTGCCGCTGCTGTTTTCAATTATGACTATGTTCTCGTCAAGTTTATCGCTTTTTCTGTCGGCATCTTCATCAGTATATCGGCTTATATTTTGAGCATAGACATATTCTGTAGTACCCTCAACCGACACCATTACCTCGCACTCACCAACGCCTTCTATCTTTTCCAGAAGTGATCTCAGTTCATTCTCAGTGCTTTTTCTGAAAGTATCTGCTTCATCGGAAGTCGTTTCAGATCCGCTTTCAGGCTCAGGTGCTCTCTTTTTGTCAGGTATGACTTCCGAGATCATTATAAGTATCATACCTGCAATACCCATCACCATTGCTATCCTTATTTTGTTAGGACTGTTCTTCAGTTTGTTTATCAGTAATTTCAGCTGTTCCATCGTTTTCCGCCTGTAATATTATTATCTCTGTCCCAGATGTTTCATTCTCTATCAGATATCTTGCGCTCTCACGCTGAGAGATATCTCTTATTTTTATCTCCACCGATACAAGTTCAAGTTCATTATCACCGTTTAGTCTGAGCGTGCATCTGACTTTTTCTGTTCTGATATCATTCTTATTCAGCAGTTCATAGAAATATTCATCGTATTCCACCTCAGCTTGTTCCAGAAATATATCTTCAAAACTGCGGTCAACACTTTCCGTTTCAGACCTTATGCTGTTCCCGAAATCTATCTCGTCAAACGAAAGTTCAAAGCCCTCAGCCATAAAAGGTCTTATCACAGCCAGAAGCGATATCAAACCGAGTATCGACATAAGGTGTTTCCTAAGACTGTTCACAGGTGACAGGATATTCAAAACTGTACTGACTATCCCCATAAAACAAGCTGTCATAATTGCCGTTCGTATCGCAGTCATTTTAGCCGCCCCCTGTCATCACAGCCATCAGTGCCGCTGTAGCTATCAAAAAAGCGGCTGTTATGGCAATGAGAATGCTAAGCCCTATCGACAGTACCGAGTTTATATTCTTTAAGAACTCTGCTGTCCTCTGTATACCAAGAAGTTCGTTGGCGATCCGCCCAGCCCATATGGTCAGTTTCATTGAGATGATCAGCATGAACGGACGCAAAGCTATCAGAAAAACGGCGATCATACCGAAACCGCCAACTGCCGCTTTTATCACCCCTGCACCGCTTTTAACCGCAAGGAATGCGTCTGATACAGAACTGCCGATAACAGGTATAAAGCTGGAGGCTGTGAACCTCAATGTACGTGACACAAGGTCATCAGCCGCCTTGCCTGTCACCCCCTGTATTGTCAGCAGCCCGACAAAAACCAGCATCACTGTAGAAAGCAGCCATGTTGTCAGCTTGCGTAAAGCATCAGTAAATCCTGATATCTTAAGTTTAGGGTCGGTCACTGAAACCACTGACAGTGCTGTTATGGTCGATAAAAGCGGTATAAGCAGCTTTGAAGAAATTAACTCGGCAGCTTCGCAAACAAGTACTGTTGATGCGCTGTACACACCCGCAGTCGCAGCATGACCGCCTGCTGTTGTAACAGCAGAAAAAATCGGTATATAGGATATCATAAAGGTATTGATACTGTTTACCGAGTTTTGCAGCCTCTCAAAGCTGTCAGAAAGACTTTCAGCCATAACAGTCACCACGCAGATAACGCACAAAGTACCGAAAACATCAGTAAGTTCGCTGTTTTCAGTACACAGCATGTTCATAGCCGAATATATAAGCGAAACAGCCAGTATACGCCCCAACATCACGAGCGGTTTTGTCAGCATCTCGGTGAACTTATCCCATAGTGAAGCGAAAAAACTGCGCTGGTCAAGCCCTGTCAGACTGTCGATGTCTGTAGGTGTGATACCTGCATCTCTCAGTTCGTTTTCAGTATCATCATCAAGCGCCGAACTTATTCGCTCTTCTATCTTATATTTCAGGTCATCAAGCTGTTTATTATTCATTTCAGCATAAACGTGCGGACAGAAAACTATCACCATCAAAAATGTTATTATAACAGTCAGTATATTTTTCATTTCTATCCCTCAGACAAGCAGTGTTTTTATCACACCTATAAGTGCTTCCAGCATCGGCAGTGAGGTTATCAGCAGTGCTGTCTTGCCAGCCATAAGCGTCTGCGAAGCGAGTGTGTTCTCACCGCTGTCACGGCAGATGCCCGAAGCGAAGTCAGTCAGATAGCATATCCCCAGTGCTTTAAGCAATATCCTCACATATTGCGGGTCAGCATCTCCCTCATAAAACAGCGAACGGATCTCTGCAAAGATCGAGCCGAGCGAACCCGCCGCTTTTACAAATATTATCACAGCAGCCACTGTCACCAGCAGCAGTTTTATCTCACGCGCATCAGATTCAACAGACTTGCATACAAAAACCGCAGTCAGCGCAAAAGCACATATACCGACTATATCCATCAGTAAAGCCCGAAAATGTTCTTTATCGTGTCAAAAAGTTCACCGATCTTGCTGACGACCATCATAAGTACCACAACAAGTCCTGCCAATGTGGTCATCATCGCCTGTTCATCGCGTTCGGCACGCTTTAAAAGCTGATTGAGCACAGCAACGATAATTCCTACCGCAGCTATTTTGAATATAAGATCAATATCCATCGATTTCACCTAGATCAGCAGCACAGCCGCCATCATTCCGATCGAAAAGCCTGCCGCCCTGTAAAGTTTTGTGTTTTTCTCGCATTTTTCCTTGACAGACCGAAGCACCGCATTGACATCAGACATCAATATAGACGTCTTTTGCAGCTGACCGTCCAGAGTCGTTTTACCGAAATCATATATATAGTCTGCCAGAGCGTCTTTCATTTCAAGGCTGCTTTCTCTCAGCGCAGCGCAGACCTCCTGTGTCAGTTCGCTGCTGCTTGTCTGAAAACAGCTGTGATATTCACCTTGCTTTGAAGACAACATCTTAAAAAGTTCTTCTGTCGATGCCCCGTAAGCTGACAGATAAAGCTGTATCTGTTCAAGAAGTTCCACAAGTTCTGTGAGCTGGATCACGCGGTCTTTCAGCCTGCATACTTCCATTTCACCCGCAAAAGCACCCGCCGCCGTAACAAGTACGGCACCTATAAATTTAAGCATTGCCGATGCCCTCTGCATTTTATGCTGATATTTCTGTTTTTATCAAGGTGTACCGTATAGTCAAATATACCCGCACTCAGAAGTTCACAGATATTTGCCTTTGAATTTAGTTCCTCAAAGCTGTCACAATGACAGCTGCATACCAGCTTTACGCCTGAATCAAGCGCATAAGTCAGCGATAAAACATCTTCTGAAGAACCTATCTCATCACAAACGATTATCTGCGGGGACATGACCCGCACTGCCGTTTCAATAGCATTTTTGCGTGGATATTTGTCAAAGACATCAGTCAGTAACCCCACATCATTCATCGGTCTGCCGAGATAAACAGCAGCTAGTTCTCCGCGTTCGTCAATAAGTGTCGTCCTGTAGACCATTCCGCACATTCTTGTCAGGTCACGCAGAATGGTAGTCTTGCCCGAAGAAGGCGCACCAAATATAAGCACAGAGGAAGGTCTGTCTGAAAAACATTTACAGAAGATATCAGAAGCACAGCCTTTGACTTCTCGCGGAACACGTATACAAACAGAATTGATTAGCCTGATGTTTGTGACAGCACCATCTTTTTCCGCATATGTTCCCGCAAAACCTACGCGGCAGCCGTTTTCAAAGCTGACATATCCTGCACGCAGCTGTTTTGCTGAACTGTGTACAGAATTTTTCAGCGCTCTTGTCATGACAATTTCGATGTCATCTTCCGTAACAGTATACCCTCCGACAGATTTCTGACCGGATGAAGTTGTCAGCGTCACAGGTCTGCCGATACGCAGTCTTATTTCGTCAAAAGACAGATCCATACCTCTGATATTGTCAGCGATACATGCGGGCAGCAGTCTGAAAACGCTTTCAAGACCTTTTGATTTTTCCAATCCATGTCCCTCCTTGCTTGTCCTTAATAAATAATATGCTGCCGCATACGTTTTAATGCCTTGAGAATTATTGACATGTGTATGAAAATGCTGTATCATTAATTATGATTTATGGCTATCACGCTGACAGATCATAATTAAGCCATATAGCAGATATATAAAGTGGCATATTCCGCCAACTTTTAAGATGGTGTGCAACTTGATTTGCTGAAGCTATTGACTCTTAACCTTACTTCAGGCTTATAATATTCACATAAGGTACCTTAAAATATTAAAGGAGTTGAGATCATGAAGATAGGTGACTTTGCAAAAGCATGCGGAACACGGATATCAGTACTGAGGCATTATGACAAGCTGGGACTGTTAAGACCCGTATATATCGACCGATTTACAGAATACCGTTACTATGACCGCTCACAGATCGCAGTATTTGAGCGTATTTCAGAGTTGAAAACGGTAGGATTTTCTCTTACAGAGATCTGCGAGATACTATACTCGGATAAGAACACTGAGGAAATATTCAATTCACGCAAAAAAACACTTGAAAAGCAGCTTTATGACCTCGAAAGACTGATAAACAACGGAGGTACAAAAATGGAGTCAAAATTCAAGCCATTGATCGAAGATATCGATATAACATTTGAGAACGATGAACAAATGATAGGCAAGTGGCTGATAGTAAGCGAGAATGGCAAAGAAATACTTGGTGACAAAAAGAAGATGATATACTTTCTGCCAAAGGGTGAGAGATACTGGTGCTATGGTTGGACTAAAGGAAAACTGATCTACGATGATGGAGAAAGTCGATTTGCTGATGACTGCCGTCTTGAACAACACGGTGATGATCTGTATATGATAATTGACCACAAGTCACAGGACTATATTGAAACAGGTGAGATAACACCGATCGCACTTCGCAAGATCGACAATATTCACTACACCAAAGGACAGATAGCACGAAGGGACGACATAAACAAACCATTCGTTCCCGACAGCAGAGTTATCGGAAAATGGATAACATATTGTTTTCTTGACACTGCCGAAATTCATGCTTCGGAGTTTATTCCAAAGATCGTACCGCCTGATGGAAGTCCTGAATACAATGTGAACTACTTCAAAGAGATAACCTTCAGCGAAGGCGGGCATGTTACAGCTATACTGGGCGATGAGATTATTACAGGTGATGACTTGCACACATGGACACGCGGCTTCTGGCTTCGCAAATATAACAGCAGTGCTTGTGCATACGAAATAAAAACATTTGATGGTATAGAATACCTTATCATCGAATGGAAAAGCGGTGACTACCGTTTCGGTGGATATGATACCAACTACTATGTGATGGTCAGGGCATAAAAAAAATCTCCGTACCTATGATACGGAGATCTTTTCATATATTAGATCTAAACAGTGTCCTTTTCTCTTATTATCTCAGGCTCAGCGCCGTCGCGAACGCATTCAGCAGTGATCTTGATACCTTTGATAGTGCTGTCAGACGGTGCATCGAACATCAGCTTTGTGAGTATCCTCTCAACGACCGATCGCAGACCTCTTGCACCGGTCTTCTGCTCGATAGTCACCTTAGCTATCTCAGTGAGCGCATCAGGTGTGACCTCAAAATCAATATCGTCCAGTCTGAACAGTTTGGTATACTGCTTTATCAGCGAGTTCTTAGGCTCTGTAAGAATCTTGCAGAGCGCACTTTCGTCCAACTCGTCAAGAACAGTTATTACAGGCAGACGACCAACAAGTTCAGGTACGAT
Organism: Hominimerdicola alba 8; assembly: GCF_000178155.2. Classification (GTDB taxonomy): domain Bacteria; phylum Bacillota; class Clostridia; order Oscillospirales; family Ruminococcaceae; genus Hominimerdicola; species Hominimerdicola alba_C. The sequence goes on along the minus strand of NZ_ADKM02000122.1, from coordinate 128,445 downwards.
GCCGAACTTGACCAGATCGTGCGGAACGACCTTTTTAAGCACATTGAAGTCGGAAGACTTATTCTTAACAGTGCCGCCAAAGCCCATAGACGACGAGTCTGTACGCTTTTTGATTACAGCTTCGAGTCCATCAAAAGCACCGCCGCAGATGAACAGTATGTTCTTGGTGTCGATCTGAATGAACTCCTGATGGGGATGCTTTCTTCCGCCCTGCGGAGGAACATTGGAAACAGTGCCCTCAACTATCTTAAGCAGAGCCTGCTGCACACCTTCACCGCTTACATCACGAGTGATGGAAGTGTTTTCAGACTTTCTTGCTATCTTATCTATCTCGTCGATATAAATTATACCGTGAGAGGCTTCCTCAACATTGTAGTTAGCAGCCTGTATTAGTCTTGTCAGTACGTTCTCAACATCATCACCGACATAACCCGCCTCTGTAAGAGTGGTAGCATCGGCAATTGCGAAAGGTACATTCAGCAGTCTTGCAAGTGTTTGAGCAAGCAGCGTTTTACCTGTACCTGTAGGACCCAGCAGCAGCACATTGCTCTTCTGTATCTCAACATCATCAAAATCATCGTCAAGCGTCAGAATGCGCTTATAGTGATTGTAGACCGCAACAGAAAGTGCGATCTTAGCTTCGTCCTGACCGACAACGTATTCGTCAAGCACAGCCTTGATCTCAGCGGGCTTTTTAAGGGTGATGCCGTCTTCTGCAGATGCAGTCTTAACTTTTTTCGGGGGCTTCTCAGCCATTTTTACTCTTGGTGAAACGCTTCCCTGCTCTTCCAGAATGTCATAGCAGAAAAGAACGCATTCATCGCAGATGTGGTTATTGCCCGCAGAAAACATGTTTCTGACTTTATTTTCAGTTTTTCCGCAAAAAAGGCATCTTTTGAGTGTTTCATTAGCCATTTAGCTCACAACCTATCTTTTTGAAATAACCTTGTCGATAAGGCCGTACTCCATAGCTTCCTGCGCAGACAGGTAGTTGTCACGCTCAGTATCTATGGCTATCTGCTCTATGCTCTTGCCGGTATTCTCAGCAAGTATTTTGTTGAGTTTTTCTCTTGTAGCTACCAGATGGTCGGAATGGATCTTAACATCTGTACACTGACCCGATATACCGCCGCCGCCGATAAGAGGCTGATGGATCATTATCTCACTGTTAGGAAGAGAGAAACGCTTGCCCTTAGTACCGCAGGAAAGCAGAAATGCGCCCATAGAAGCAGCCATGCCCATGCAGATCGTGTTGACATCACACTTGATATAATTCATTGTGTCATAGATAGCCATACCTGCGGTGACCGAACCTCCTGGGCTGTTTATATATAGATCGATATCCTTTTCCGGATCCTGACTCTCCAGAAATAGCAGCTGAGCTGTAACGAGACTGGCAACATGATCGTCTATAGGCTCACAGAGCATTATTATCCTGTCGTTAAGCAGACGGGAGAATATATCCATACTGCGTTCTCCCCTGCTGGTCTGTTCTACTACATAAGGTACAAGTGCCATAAAAATGCCTCCTAAACAAAATCTGATACCTAAACGCCTTGATACGCGTTCGGGATAAATATAAGTATTCGCCCGCAAAAGCCGTCCACATTTCGTGGCGACGAATGCAGGCGATATATCTCTTACTTGATAACAGCAGACTCCTTGATTATATCAACAGCCTTGCCAACGGACAGATCCATCTTCAGATTCTCAGCGGGAATCAGAGCCTTGATCTGATCAACTTCCATCTTGTATGTTTCGGACAGATTCTTGAACTCTTCCTCCAGTTCCTCATCTGTTACCTCAACCTTTTCCAGTTCAGCGATCTTCTCGAGAGCCAGTCTCAGCTTGACCTGCTTCTCAGCCTGCTCAGCATAACCCTTCTTGATAGTATCGATAGTCTGACCTGTGAACTGCATGTACATATCCAGAGAAATGCCCTGAGGAGCCATTCTCTGCTCAAGCTCAGCAACCATCTCGTTAACTCTGTTATCATACATTACTTCCGGTATCTCAGCAGTCATGTTCTCGATGACCTTATCAAAGATGTCACCCTCGACCTTAGCGTCAGCAGCCTTTTCAGCAGCCTCTTCCAGCTTAGCCTTTATATCAGCCTTGTACTCGTCAACAGTATCGAAATCGGTAGAATCCTTTACCATATCATCATCGAGTTCAGGCAGTTCCTTCTTTGAAATGCTCTTCAGATTGATCTTGAATACTGCGGGTGCGCCTGCAAGATCCTTTACCTGATACTCCTCAGGGAAAGTAACATTGATGTCAAAAGACTCACCAGCACTGTGACCAACGATCTGATCCTCGAAACCGGGGATGAACTGACCGCTGCCCAGTTCAAGATCGAAGTCTTCCGCCTTGCCGCCCTCAAATGCAACATCGTCCTTGAAGCCCTCAAAGTCGATCTTTACAGTATCGCCGTTCTCAGCAGCTCTGTCATCAACAGTCACGATCCTGACATTCTTCTCTCTCAGTTCGTCGAGCTTCTTCTGAACATCTTCATCAGTTACAGCATTGACAACTTTTTCAACCTCTATACCCTTGTAGTCCTTAACTTCTACCTCAGGTCTGGTGGTGCACTTAGCCTTAAGCTGAACGCCCTCTTCCTTGCTGATCGCAACTACCTCGACCTCAGGCTGAGTAACAAGGTCAAGACCTGACTCATCGATAGCACCGTTAACAACAGGTGCATACAGCAGATTAACAGCATCCTCATAGAATACTTCCTCGCCGTACTCCTTCTCGATCAGCTTTCTGGGAGCCTTACCCTTACGGAAACCGGGCATAGAAATATTCTTTCTTGCTCTGAGGTATGCCTTCTGCAGTGCTTCCTCAAAATCCTTTGCAGGTATCTCGATCTCCAGCTCATAGCTGTTAGTTCCAACATTATTTGTAGCCTTTAAACTCATTTTAGAATTCCTCCAAATAAAAATATATCTTTAATATTATAGCATACTTTTGCTGTTATTTCCAGTACTTTTTTAGAAATTGTCACTTTGCACAATTTCAGTAATATCCAATGGGTCAAAATGCAAAAAATCACTTGATATCAGGCGATAATTAATACCATCGTATACACCATTCACTGCATAACCATGTGCTTTGCCATGCAAATGTCCGTAAAAGACCCTTTTGATCCCGTACTTATAAAGAACGTCAAGTATCTCAAAGTTTCTGCTCTCTCCATATACAGGTGGATAATGCAGAAATACTACAGGTCTTAGCCCGGCGGCTATTGCAGATTTTATTGACAGTTCCAAACGTATCGCCTCGCGGGCGATGACTTTTGCACTGGCAGGCTCACTATTATCATTGACCCATCCGCGCGTTCCGCAAATGCCGATACCGCCGAAAGCATAATGGTTATTATGCAGTATATTCAGTGTATTGAAGCCTTTTTCATCAAAAAATCTCTGCATTTTCGACACAGTGCTCCACCAGTAATCATGATTGCCTTTTGAAATGATCTTAGTGCCGTTGAGTTTATTGAGAAAATCAAGATCCTTCTCGGTCTGCTCAAAATTCATGCCCCATGACAGATCACCGGGCAGTACCACAATATCCTCAGGTCTGACCTTTTTCTGCCAGTTCTGCTGTATCCTGTTAACATGGTCGTCCCAGCCTCCGAAAATATTCATCGGCTTATCGACACCGAACGAGAGATGCAGATCAGCGATCGTGTATAGTTTCATTGTATACTCCTGTTCTATATCGGTAAATTTTTCCTGTTATAAACAGCCTGAAGCCGCGTACACTAGCATTACCCGAAGAAAAGGAGTGTACAGTCATGGAAAAGGATAAGATCTATGGTATTCATTGTGATGTGGAAAACTGCGTTCACAATCAGAACGGCAGCGAATGCACCGCAGGCAGGATACAGGTGTGCAGCACTTGTTCCGACCCAAACTGCTGTGACGAAACTGTCTGCAAGACCTTCAAGGCATGCGACAGCTGTCACTGAACTGTGCCGCCCCATACGGGCGGTACATATATTATTTTACATTCAGCGCTCTGAATACGAAGTCTTTCATTTCGTCCTTTGCGATGACCTCAGAGAACCTTATTTCCTTATCTTTAAGTGATGCCAGCGATGCAGGTATAGGCATGCCTGAAGCCTTGCCAAGTTCCTCGACCAGAGTGAACTCGTCGCTGCCGTTGTCCTTGCCCAGTGCGCTCAGTACAGAACCGCTGAACTTATATGGGCTTGCAGTGGAAGCGATAACGGTCTTGGTCTTGTCGCCTGTTGCTTTCACATATTCCTCGTAAACTGAAACAGCCACAGCAGTGTGGGTGTCGCAGGTATAAGAATACTTGTCATAGTACTCCTTGATCGTAGCCTTAGTCTTTTCGTCATCGCAGCAGCCTGCGTAGAACTCTTCAGCCAGGATCTTCTTCACCTCATCGGTAACTTCATACCTGCCCTCGCTTGCCAGCTTGCCGAACCACTCTCTGATCTGAGCATCGTTTTCGCCGCAGAGGTGATATAGCAGTCTTTCAAGATTTGAAGAGATGAGTATATCCATCGAAGGTGAGATAGTCGCATAGAACTGTCTGTTTCTATCATAAACGCCTGTCTTGATGAAATCAGTCAGGACATTGTTTGCGTTTGAAGCGCAGATCAGCTTGTTAACGGGCACGCCCATCTTCTTAGCATAGTATCCTGCCAGAATGTTGCCGAAGTTGCCTGTAGGAACAACGATATTGATCTTGTCGCCCTCAGCGATCTCGCCATCTTTGAGCAGCTGTGCATAGCTGGAAACATAGTATATGATCTGAGGTGCAAGTCTGCCCCAGTTGATGGAGTTTGCAGAGGAGAACATCATGCCGTTCTCAGCCAGCTTTTCACCTATCTCCTTATTAGTAAAAATAGCCTTGACGCCGTTCTGTGCATCATCAAAGTTGCCCTTGATAGCGCACACGCCGACATTCTGACCTTCCTGAGTAGTCATCTGCTTCTTCTGCATAGCAGATACGCCGTTGTCAGGATAGAATACCAGTATCTCGGTACCGGGAACATCCTTGAATCCTTCCAGTGCCGCTTTGCCTGTGTCGCCCGAAGTAGCAACAAGAATAACTACCTTCTTGTCAAGGTTTATCTTCTTGGTGGCAGTTGTCAGCAGATAAGGCAGTATCTGAAGTGCCATATCCTTGAATGCGCAGGTCGGACCATGCCAGAGTTCCAGCATATAAGTGCCGTCAAACAGGTGTGCCAGTTCTGCGATGTTTTCCGTATCAAAATTCTTGGTGTTGTAGGCACCCTCAACACAGTAGCGTATCTCAGCCTCAGTGTAGTCTGTCAGGAACTTTGAGAAAACAAAAAGCGCTCTCTCAGCGTAGGACATCTCACCCAGCTTCTTTATATCGTCCATCGAGATAGCGGGTATCTCGGAGGGGACGAACAGACCGCCGTCCTCGGATATTCCCTGTGCAATAGCCTGTGCCGATGTAACATTTACACCGCTGTTTCTTGTACTTCTGTAAAACATAAAACAACAACCCTTCTGTTATATTTCCCTTTTCGGGTAGAAACTACTTACTGCTCGCATCAAACGCAGCGCGGTAATACTTGAAATATACCACTCTGCCGTTTTCGTGATGCACCACTGCTACATCAAACCGACAATATGCTTTTATCTTAGTTTTGTAAAGATAAGCCCTTGCCGTTTTGATGAGTCTTTGCTTTTTTGTATATGTTATTGCCGACTCACCGCTGGTCAGTGCCCCGACCTTTCGGGTCTTGACTTCAACGAAAGCCAGCCTGTTCCCTTGCGCGGCAATAATGTCTATCTCGCCGCCCCTTACTGTGAAGTTGCGTGCGAGTATCTCATAACCGTTCTCTTTGAGAAAACCGCAGACATAATCCTCGCCTATATCACCGATGCTACGGCTGCTCTGCAAGTTTTGCATAATATTTTTTCAGAAAGCTGGGACGGTGTATCGGACTTTCACCGTACTTGTCTATCATCTGATAGTGCAGCTTTGTGCCGTAGCCCTTGTGCTTCTCAAACTGCCACTCAGGGAACTTCTTTGCCATTTCAAGCATGTATCTGTCCCTTGCCACCTTAGCAAGTATCGAAGCCGCCGCTATCGCCTGTGACTGTGCATCGCCCTTTACAACAGCTATCGCATCACATTCAAGTTCTGGAGTTTTGTTGCCGTCTATCAGGCAGACATCGGGCTTTATCTTCATGCTCTCGACAGCGCGCTTCATGGCAAGCATTGCACAGTTGAGTATATTGAACTTTTCAATCTCTTCAACTGTTGCACATTGTATTGAAAAATCCAGCGCCTTTTCGACTATGACTTCAAATAACTCTTCACGCTTTTTGGCGGTCAGCTTTTTGCTGTCATTTATACCTTCGATAACAGTGTCCTTATCAAAGACCACCGCCGCTGCAAAAACATCTCCCGCAAGAGGTCCTCTGCCCGCTTCGTCACAGCCGCATACCACATCATACTTATCGCGGTAAGTATTGTCAAATTCATTGAGTGTCATATAATCACCCCTTCGGCTTTTCAAGTGACAATCTGCCGAGTTTTCCGCCGCGAAATTCATCAAGTACAGTATTTGCTGCACGTTCGGTATTTATCTCGCCGCCTGATATCAGAAAACCGCGCTTTCTGCCAACACGCTCCAGCAGTTCATAGCCTTTGACACAGCCCTGCATCTCGTCCATAGGTTCAGGCAGGTCATCAAGTGATATGCCATAACGATCGGTCAGCAGTTCCGGATAATCATCATTAAGATATTCCAGTAACCTGCAAGCCAGATACTCGGTATCAAGTATAACGTCCTTGACTGCCCCTGTGAACGCCAACCGCTCACCCACCAGCTTATCATCGAATTTTGGCCAAAGAACGCCGGGCATATCCAGCAGCTCAAAACCTTCATCAAGTGCGACCCATTGTTTGCCGCGTGTGACACCCGGTCTGTCCTCGACCTTTGCCAGTTTTGCACCTGCCAGTCTGTTTATAAAAGATGACTTGCCCACATTCGGTATACCGACTATCATCATTCTGATAGGTCTGCCCGTCATACCGCGAGTATCCCATTTTTCTATCTGTTCACTCAGCAGTTCTTTCAGCATGGGGTAGAATTTGCTGACATTCCTTCCGCTTCGGCAGTCAGTTGCCAATGCAGGAACACCCTGTTTTTTATAATATTCTATCCACATGGAAGTTATATCAGGGTCAGCCGAGTCTGCCTTGTTCAGCAAGACCATTCTCGGCTTACTGCCGCATATCTTCTTTATTTCAGGGTTACGGCTGGAATAAGGTATCCTTGCATCGGTGATCTCCACCACCGCATCTACCAGCTTAAGATTTGAAGCCATTATTCTTCGGGTCTTTGACATGTGTCCCGGAAACCACTGCACTTTAGCAGCTTCACTCATCTCAGCCGCCTCCTTTCATCACTTTATCTTACCTGTTTTAGCGCGTTCCGAATAAAATCTGAACACAGCTTTGCCGACCACATCACTTTCACTGACAGCACCAAATTTTCTGCTGTCATTTGAATGATTGCGATTATCACCCATCAGGAACACGCTTCCCGCAGGTACTTCATATTCGTAAACTCCCCTTTCGGGGTCATAATATTTCGTATCAAAGCTGCCGTTGTCATCAAAGGAATGATACTTTACATAAGGTTCAGCTATCGCCTCACCGTCCACCGTGACTACACCTTCTTCATAGTCTATAGTCACCCGTTGACCGCCCAGCGCGATAACACGTTTTATTATCAGTTCACCCAGCATATCACTCCGGCAGACTACGACATCGCCCCTCGCCGGCTTGTAAAAGAGCGTTCTGATAATAAGCCTGTCGTTATCAAAGAGCGTATCTTCCATAGAAACGCCGTCAACTCTAACGGGTTCAAGCAGGAAAGAATACACCAGCATAACAGCGAGCACAGCATTCACAAAAGCAGTGAGCCGATCAAGAAAATTGCTTTCTGCCTGCGATGCCGCCTCATTCTTTCTGCCCGAAATGCAGTGCATTATCAGTCAACTTTGCCCAGCTGGTTCAGCGGGAATATCCTGAAAACAGCCTTGCCCATTATAGACTCTTCGGGTACATAACCGATGCTTCTGCTGTCTTTTGAGTCATTTCTGTTATCACCCATAACAAAAACGCAGTTTTCAGGTACTTCATATTCATACACGCCGTTTTCGGTCATGTATGTACGGTCAAAATAGCCGTTATCTATCATTATCTCCTTGATATGTTCGTTGGAGATCTGCTGACCGTTTACATATACATGGTTATTTGTGTAGTCGATCTTTATTTTGTCACCCTCAATACCTATAACGCGCTTTATGAGTATCTTACCCGCTGCATCACTGTCAACGACTACAACATCATCTCGTTCAGGTGTATAGTTAACATGGGTCATTATCAGTCTGTCGCCGTCAGAAAGTGTGTTGTTCATCGACCTGCCGTCTACCATAACGATCCTGAAAATGAATATGAACACCAACTGAACTATCAGCATGGCAAACACGAATGACTCGAACCATTCGAGTATCTCGTTCTTAATATCCAGTGGCTCTTTCGCTTTTATGTCATCGGGTTCAGCCTTTTTAACTGCCTCTATCTCTTCTTCGGTAACTTTATTTATCTTCTGCTCTTCTTCGTTTGTCTTTTCTACCTTATCGCTCATAGTAATTCTCCTTTTTCTGTATGAATACAAAATTACTCATATACACTACATTATAACAAATCCAAACAGAAATTACAAGTGTTTTTTCAAAAAAAATGATTTTTATACTTATTTTGTTAAACTTTTCCGTATAAACAAAAAGAGCCGACATACGCCGACTCTTTTATAAGAAGAATTATCTTGCTTCCTTGACCTTGGCAGCCTTACCAACTCTGTCACGGAGATAGTACAGCTTAGCTCTGCGAACCTTACCGCTTCTAACTACCTCAACCTTAGCAACAGCAGGCGAATGTACAGGGAATACTCTCTCGATACCGCAGCCGTGTGCTACTCTTCTAACAGTGAAGGTCTCGCTGATGCCGCCATGCTTCTTAGCAATAACTGTGCCCTCGAATACCTGGATTCTGGACTTGTCACCCTCAGTGATCTGTACGTGTACCTTAACGGTATCACCTACGTTAACTACGGGTGCGTCTTTCTTCATGCTTGCCTGTGCGATCTGCTTTAAAGCATCCACTTTAAAATTCCTCCTTTAATTTACAGACGTTCATTCGCTGCCATTAACATATGCAGCCAGAGGACCGTCCTCTTCAATGTCTTGCCCTTAGGCAGGCATTAACTCTCGTCGGGGATGCCGACGGTCATTCAAATGCTTAAATATTATATCATATTCCTGCTTGATTTTCAAGAGTCTGTCAGCAAAAATCTTCGCCATCAGCCAAAAGGATTTTTGTGCGTTCTATACAAATCTCTTCATTGTTAAGACCATACATGCCAAGAAATGTTTCAGCCACTACATTTGCATTCAGGTTAAAATTTCCGCCTGCGGGCAGCCTTATCGACAGCCTGAACCCATCGGTATCAGCTGACATTTCCTTTACATCCAAAGATGGTCTGATATCAACGATATTGACAGTCTTTTTCTTGCTGCGCTTCTCTATTTCTATCTTATCCTTTGACAGAAAGTCTTCAAAAAGTCCCATCGTTTCTTCCGATGACCTGTCAGTGACCATTCTTATGCTGTATTCAGCATAAGTTATCTCGGTATGGCTGTGGACAGGTATTCCGCAGCTGACTATCTTCATGCCCTCAGGCATCTGCGCATCCAGTGCTTTCACAACTTCATCGAAATCAATATCTTCAAGCAGAGCGATATCCATTACCTCCACCTTGCTTTCAAATCCCAGCGAAAGGGTCAGCGGGAACATTATATATATGCGCGGATTGAATCCTTGTGTATACCAGATGGGCAGTTTTGAGCGCTTTATCGCTCTCTGCATCGCGCGCATCAGGTCAAGGTGTGATATATATTTCGCTCTGCCGCACTTTTCGTATACCACCCGCCTCTCAAATCTGTCGGGACGCAGATTGACATTTTTAGGTTGAAGTCTTTTGTCTGCCACAATAAACACCTCCGCATTCGGGTCTTACACCACAACCCGAACAGCCTTCTTTGCAGTTGCGGGTCGTTTGTGCAAGGTGAGCCTTTTTATTCTCACGTACAAGAAATTCGTGCGACACCAGATAATCAAGGTGCGACCACGGTGCGACCTCATCGTAGCTTCTGGTGCGGTTTGCGTAAAAAGCTGTATCTATGCCTGTTTCAGCAAAAGCCTCAAGCCATTTGTCAAACTGAAAATGCTCATCCCAGCTGTCCATATAGCAGCCCTTTTTCCACGCTGAGTATATTGCCTTGCCGACACGTCTGTCGCCGCGTGCAAGCACCGCCTCCAGCACCGAAGTGTTTGAATAATGCAGACTCAGACGTATCTTCTTGCTGCGTACAGCAGACTTAAGAACTTCCTGCTTGTGATGTATCTGTTCTTCCGTTGCCTGCGGCTCAAACTCAAAAGGCGTAAAAGGCTTTGGCACAAAAGTAGCAGTTGATACCGCTATCTGTACCGAACGCCCGCGCTTTTCCATAGGCGTTTCAAAGTATAGCTGCAATATTTTGTCTGAAAGTTCAGCTATTCCGCGTATATCGTCATCTGTCTCGGTGGGCTGCCCCATCATAAAATACAGCTTTACCTGCGTATACCCCCACTCAAAAGCCATTTTGCAGGTGCTCATTATCTCTTCTTCGGTAATGTTCTTGTTGATGACATCACGAAGCCGCTGAGTGCCCGCTTCAGGTGCGAAAGTCAGTCCGCTTTTTCGTACAGCCTGTATCCTTTCCAGAAGTTCTTCATTGAAGCTGTCAAGTCTGAGTGACGGCAGTGCAAGGTTGACTTTTTCACCGTCAGTGTACTCGGAAAGACTGGTCAGCAGTTCGTTTATCTTTGTGTGGTCACTGGTCGAAAGTGATGACAGCGAAACTTCTTCATAACCGGTCTGCTCACACAGCGACTTTGTTTCATTTTTTATTGTGTCAATATTTTTTTCACGAAACGGTCTGTAAATAAATCCTGCCTGACAGAAACGACACCCTCTTATACAGCCGCGAAGCACCTCAACTACCGAGCGGTCGTGGACTATCTCGCTGAAAGGCACAACAAAGCTGTCAGGGTAATACACCTTGTCAAAGTCAGCGATAACGCGCTTTCTGACCCTTGCAGGCGTTTCGGGAACATTTGGTGTTATGCTTTTTACAGTGCCGTCTTCATTGTAATCCACATCGTAAAAGCGCGGCACATAAATGCCCTCTATTTTTGCAGCTTCCCGCAGGAATTCCTCTTTTGTAGGACATGAAGGCTTCATTTTTTCATATAATCTCAGCAGTTCAAGGTTGACCTCTTCGCCCTCTCCCAGAATGAACAGGTCAAAGAAATCAGTCATTGGTTCAGGATTGCAGACACAAGGACCTCCGCCCACCACAAGCGGTGTCAATGAAGTCCTCTCTTTTGCAAGTACGGGAAGTCCCGCAAGGTCAAGCATTTGCAGTACATTATTATAAGAAAGTTCATACTGCAATGTGAAGCCTATAAAGTCAAAATCCTTTATAGGGTCAAGGCTTTCCAGCCCATAGAGAGGGATATCGTTCTCACGCATCAGCATTTCAAAGTCTTTTTCAGGCATAAAAACGCGCTCACACCACCAGTTGGGCACCTGATTTTTCAGACCGTACAGTATCTTCATACCGAGATGCGACATACCGACATCATAAGTATCAGGAAAACAGAATGCGAAGCGCACATCTACCTTTTCCCTGTCTTTTACGACACTGCCTATCTCACCGCCAATATAGCGGGCTGGTTTGTTCGCTTTTAACAGTATCTTTTCAAGTTTGTTTTTGATCTCTTCCATACTTCTCACTCCCGCTTATGATAGATATTTATTATATTATAACATGACCGTCCGCAAAAATCAACAAAAAAATTTCCGATGCCCCACAGAACATCGGAAAAAATTTAAAGATCAAATTCAAGCCCCTCGCCCAGCTTGAACGAATAGATATAACTGCTCTTCACACGTTCCCCGAACAGCAGTTCAAACGCAGCCTTGTAAAGCATAAGCTGTGTGCCGTACTTTCTCATGTCATCTTTGTCTTTGAAGTTGTCGGTCTTGTAATCTACAAGCACCCAGCCGTCCTCTTCCTTGAAGATGCAGTCAGCGATGCCCTGTATGTAGCCGTTTTCAGTCGTATAGTCTTTCAGTTTATCGCCAAGTTTCAAGTCTTTTACCGAAGCTAAGAATTTTTGCTCACGGCGAAGATCCGACGAAGCCATCATTCGTGCAAAAAAATCTGTCTTGACAAACTTTTCAAGCCTGTCAACATAAACGCCCTTTGCTTCGCGCTCAGTCATTCTGCCAATGTTTTTGAGCCTTTCTAGTTCGTTCCTGACATTTTCCGCCGCTTTTTTGTAGTCTGCAAGTTCCATGAACTTATGGGTGTAAGTTCCGCGCTCGGCAGCTGTCAGCTTGTCAAGTTCTTCTGTCAATTTCGGCAGGTTCGGGAAAAATTCGGGATTTTTACTGCCAAATTCCTTTGTCTTTTCAGCTGTGACTATCTCTGTAACTGTCAGCTTTGCCGGGAGAAGACTTTCTGATGTGCTGTATGCTGTCTTATATTTTTTCAGCAGCCGAGCGACTATAGCGGGGTCAGCACCCACACGGATGACCTCAGCATCTTCCTCATCATCACCTTTCCGTACTGCCTCTGTATCATCTTCATAATATGTCAGGCTGACCTGCTCTTTCGGTGATATTTTCTTTACATCGTCAAGCGCCATACCCAGCCATTCTTCAAGATGTCCGCAGCCGTCCAGCTTAGCCAGAGCCATTACTGCCCACGCCAGCATACTGTCCTGTTCAGCTGCAATATTGGCAGGGATCTTATCAAATATCTCAGAATCCCTGACCGCATCACATAACATCTGTCTTATCCTATCATGGTTCGTCCTGCCTGTTTTTTCGTTTGAGAAGACAAGTATCAGCTTCTCTTTTGCCCTTGTGCAGCCCACATAGAAAAGACGCATTTTTTCGCTCTTCTGCTCACGGTCGAGCAGTTCTGTCAAGTAGTCATAGTAGAGATTGACACGTTCAACGTTGAGCCTTGTGTTTTTCAGCCTGAACGCACAGCCTTCGGATTTATGAAGCCTTATCATGTCGCCGCGCGCATCATCACGCACCAGCTTTTTAGAAAGCGTACACAGAAACACAAATGGGTATTCCAGACCCTTTGATTTGTGGTATGTCTTTATGTTTACCGAATCACCGTCAGATGTAACAGACACGGCATTTTTGAACGCTTTGTCATTCCCCGAAACCGAGTCGATGAACCGAAGAAAGCCTGTCACACCCTCATTTCCGCTTCGTTCGTAATCACCCGCGTACTGTAGGAGCAGGCGAAGATTTGCACGCTTTTTTGCCGAGTCAAGATAAAGCGAGGTGATACCCATAAGGTCGGTCTTGTCGAAGATCTGCCTTATCAGCCTTTCAAGGCTCATGCTCATCGAACAGTAACGCAGCGATTCTATCATATCAAATGCTTCGCGGCACTTTGCCTGAAGTACTTCATCGCCCATGTCAACGTATTTGGCATACTTTTCATCAGTGTTCGGTTCTCTCGAAGCGCCACTGAGTATCTGATAAATGTGGTTGAGTTTTTTTGTTTTATCCGAACGGCACTTTATCCTCACTCTTGTCATGTCATCAGGCGTAAATCCCATTATTGGCGACATCATCACAGCTGCCAGTGCTATGTCGTTCATCGGGTTGTCAACACTTCTCAGCACATCAAGAGCCAGCGATATCTCACGGGATTTTATGTAACCGTCAGTGTCTTCGCAAAAAGCCCTCAGCCCGACCGCAGAAAGCGCATCAGCCGCCTGTCTGATATTGTCGTTTGTATTGACGAGTATGCAGAAATCCGACTGCCTGCAAGGTCTGTCTACGCCATCTTCACAAACGGGATCGCCATTATCGATCATCTTTTTGATTCGCACAGCCACTCGCTCAAATTCCGCAGGTATACTGCCGCTCTTATCATCCGGCACATCTACCAGCATGACCTCAGCCGGGCAATCACGCTCGGTGTATTTTGCACCTGCTTCGAGCCTCTCACCATCGTCGTAGTCCACCTGACCGCAGCCCTCGCTCATAAGCGTTTCAAAGAGATAATTTGACAGAGCAATGACCTCTTTCCTGCTTCGGAAGTTCTTTTGCAGACTGATATGTTCAAGTGACCTTTCCTCAGCATGGTCGCGTGCAAGTTCGATGCAGGTCTTGAAAAGTTCCGGATTTGTCTTGCGGAAGCCGTATATAGCCTGTTTCATATCACCGACTATAAAGGTGTTCTTGCCCATAAAACGCAGATCGTCAGTATCAGATACCGCCTTGAATATCATTTCCTGTATGTCGTTGACGTCCTGATATTCATCGATCATAATTATCTCATAGAAATTACCCGATCGTATCTCCTCTGCAAGTTCGGTGCGCTCAAAACCGTCCTCTGTTTCTTTTACCAGAAGATTTTTAGTCATCAGTTCGATATCGCTGAAATCCACTGCATTTCTCTCCAGCTTGATATCATATGATATCTCCTCAACGCGCCTTTCAAGGTCACACATTGCGCTGAACAGCTTCTCAGCTTCATCAAGACTTGCTCTGAGATGTTCTTTTGACAAATCAAGCCCGAAAGCTGCACTACGCAGTATCGATGCAACATCGCCTATATCCTGCTTGAATCGTTCCTTTACATCTGTAAGTATAGCTTTGACATCTTCGGGCTGTTTGCCTGATATCCGAAGAGGTTTGTACTTGTCAAATCCTATTTTTCCGAAAGCCTCACCGTCACGGTGCTTTGCTGCAAGTTCATAACCGCTGTACAGGTCACTGCATCTGACAAAGTTTTCTTCAGCAGCTTTGAAAGCATCGCAAAAACGGAAAGTATCAGTACCCGCAGTTACAGTGTAGTTAAAGCAGTATCTCGCATCTTCCAGCAGCCTTTTGGCTTCTGCAAGTTTTTTATCAAAACGCTCAAAAGCGTTGTTGTATAACTCTTCAAAATATCTTTCACTGTGGTATTTCTCAGAAGTTTCCCTTATCCACTTATCGGTGTGACATATCGACTGCAAATGTTCATACAGCGATCTTACAGCGCTTTTCAGTTCGCCTTTTTCCACAGAAAAATAATTGTCTATAAACGCATATGTATCGTGGTCATCACCGCATAGTTCTTCTGCAGCCTGCTCAAAAGCTGTATCGAATACCAGTTCACGCTCAGCATCACCCAGAATTTTCAGACCTCCCGTGAACGCAAACTGATTAAGGTTTTCCTTTACCATGTCAAAACAGAAGGAGTCTATGGTCGAGATACGCGCCAGCTGAACAAGTTCCTGCTGCTGAAGTACCCAAGTGTCATTTGGATCTTCCCTGAGTTTTTTCTCAAAGGCTGCATTCAGCTTGTCACGCATCTGTGCGGCTGCATCTATGGTAAAAGTCACAGCAAGCAGTTTATCGGCAGGTATCTTTTTTTCCTTGTCGGTCAGCAGGCGGATTATCCTCTCTATAAGAACAGCCGTCTTGCCGCTTCCTGCCGCCGCCGAAACGGTCACTCCCCTGCCGAAAGATTTTATGGCTTTTTCCTGATCTTCTGTCCAGTTGACTTTCATGCTTCTCCCTCCCCTTTATCTTCGTTTTCCTTTACTATATCTTCAAGAACTTCTTTCATTTGCTCAGCACTGCCCTTGCGCGGCTCATCGGGGAAAGCTCTGCCGCAAATACCTGAATATCGGCAGTAGCCGCAGATGTCTTCCAGCGGGTCGGCATTTATATCTCCGTCTAAAAGCCTGTCGCCATACTCAATGACCTTTCGTTTTGCAAATATCCTCATTGCCGTAAACATCGGGTCGCTCATAGTCAGGTTGCCCAGTGCAGTTTTGCCGATCTCACTGTCCAGCTTCTGATTGATCGCCGCCACATCAGATATCCTGCCCTTTCGCGAGAAAGAATTGATCGCAGAAACACAGGCTGCCTTGTAAAGTTCGTCTTCTGATATCTCCCTGTCAGCAGAATAATCACTGCCGTCACCGATAAGTTTGAGGTAGAACACGCCCGCCTGATGCAATTCCATATCCGTGTTGATCGGATTGCCTGTTTCAAGCAGTATCGACAGGTATATCAGCATTTGCAGATTTAGTCCGCAGTAAAGTTCGCCAAGATCAAATTTAGCATGTTTGCGGAATTTGTAGTCGATTATCCGCACATACTTTTTGCCGTCTTCCTCCAGGATATCAGCGCGGTCGATGGTACCTATCAGTACGATATGCCTGCCGTCTTTCAAAGTCAGGTCAAGATGGTCTTCACCCTCTTCATTTTTCAGTTTGTATTCAGTAACAACAGGTGCAAAACTGCCTGCCGCCAGTTCTTTCTGAACATATTTCACTATGTTGAATGCTTGCTTTTTCATAGATTCAAAGCGATAGACAAATGTTTTTGTCTTGCCGAAATCGCCGCAGAAAACTTCGCTGTAGTAGTTGTTGAAACTGTTCTCGACAAGTTCGGTGATCTTTTCCTCATCCATTTCAAGGAACTGCCTGCGGCTCTCTTCAGGTGTGATATTCTCTGTGCTGATCGCTTTTTCAAGCACTTCATGTATCATAAGACCCTTGTTCAGCCCGTCCATATCCAGCTTTTCTGAACGGCTGAGGTGAAGCCCGTAGTTGCAGAAGTACATAAACGGACACTTGAAATAATTATCCAGCTTTGTAGGAGAAACTTCCGCTGTTTCACCTGCAAAAAACGCTTCTTTAGCGGACTCTTTTGAAAGCCTGAAAGGTTCTTTGGCATTCGCCTGTTTCAGTGCAGACAGCTTTTCATAGTATTCACGCGATACCATCAGTGAATCCCTGATACTGCTTACAGCCGCTGTGTTGTCACGCGAATGTTCGATATACTTGCTGTAAGCAGTCTTCATGGAAGTGCAGAAGAAATCCACAGGAAGAGTGTTTATGCTCTTTTCCTTTACGCCCAGAACTTCCTTGACTTCCCTTACAAGAGAAGAAGGTCTTTTTCTGTTGCCCAGCAGGTCAGCGCGGGAATAGGTGACATACAGCCTGTCATCAGGCGCACACAGCACAGAATATGCCGCAAGTTTTTCGTGCATAAGATCACTCAGGGCATTTGACTCTATCAGAATGTTCTCTTTCAGCTTTAGCAGATTTTTTTCATGCTCTGTCATCAGTCCGCCGTTCTTTACCGATGACGGGAAGATACCATCATTTACTTCTGCGGCAAAAACGACCCTCACTTCGCCTATCCTCGAATGACCTGCATCTATAACACGCACACAGTCGAGTTTCTGCGGCGGAGAAGATACTTTCATCTGTGAGAGCATAAGTTCATAAAGATCAAAATATGACCTAAGCGAGATTTTCTCCTTGCCGAGTATATTATGTATCGATTTTACGGCAGAAAGGCTCATCGTCCACAGCTGTTTAAGTCCGCGTGACATTTCAAGGTCGCTCTCGTTGTCAGAAGTACTAACTCTTTTCACCAGTGAATAGGTCTGCTCAGAGATCTTAAGTTCGCCCAGCAACTCATAAAACGCCAGCGAGATCTGTTCTGCGGTGGTATCTTTGCAGGCGTTTTTGAATTTTATCAATGGTTCTATGACTTTAGCCCTCAGGTCATTTATTCTTTCAAGTCCGACACCATCAGGCTCAGCAGTGAATGGTTCAAGCCACATGTCGCCGTCAACGCCCCATCGTACACAGTAATCCTCAAGATCACATATCTCGTAGTTAAGCAGACCGAACAGCGGCGATTTTATCAGTTTAAGAATATTCTCCGTCCTGAATTTTCTTGTAAGGACAGTCTTGAAAATATTGCAGATATAATGAACTATAGCTGACGCATCAACACTGTCGCGCTTGTCAAGAAAATAAGGTATATCGTATTTTTCCAGTGCGCTTGCTATGACACTGCCGAAATTGCTCATATCGCGCACTGCCACAACTATATCATTGTAAACATATTTTTTGCTGCTGACAAGCTGACATATCTCAGCACAGATGTAGTCAGCTTCTTCATACATATCATCTGCCGCCATTACCTGCACGCTGTCGTTTGCAGTATGGTATTCTTTGCGGTCAAGATCATAAAGGCGCTCTGAAAGCAGCATTATATCCCACGACTCGCATACTGCATCTTCTGCATGGGTAAAGCGTATCTCTTTGTTATGGTCTTTTGCCATATCGACCAGCTTTTGCTGAGTACCCACAGTCACATCAAACGGATGAGTGCGGCAGCGCTTTACAAAATTATCATCAAGCAGCAGCGAAACAGTCAGCTTCTCAGCCTTTCTCACACATATCTCAAGCATTCTGCGCTCATCATAAGAGAAGTCTGTGAATGCAGAAACAAATACCTGTCTGCCGTCAAACAAATTGTTGATATCAGCAAGTTCTACCGCTTCTTCCATTATAGAAAGTGAGTCGGTCATATTCGCACGTTCAAGTTCTTCAAGATAATAGGTGAATATCTGAGTAAGGTCAAGAAGTTTCAGCGATACTGAACCCTCAAGCCTTTCGCCTGCAAGCTGCAAGACCTCAGGCGTAATGCCGCTTTGTCTTAGCTGCGGAAGAAGTCTGAGAAGTTCAGCTATGAACGATGACTTGTTAAGACTGTTCTTATAATACCTCACCGCACCCTCTCTGCTGAATTTCTTCACAGCGCGGTACATAAGGATCATCTGCGCATTGTCGTTAGCTGAGTCCTTAGCTTTGCTGCCGAATTCGTCAACTATCTCCTCTGCAAGACGATTGAAGCCGTTCGTTTCTATCTTATTGAACAGCTGTGCGCCCAATCTTTCATAAAGCATCTTGTCATACTCAAATGAAAACTGATCGGGTACGATCACAAGCACGTCCTTTTCTTCCGCTGCCGCTGAACATATCTTATCTATAAAAAGTTCTTCCCTGCGGCTTTTTATACCGCCTGTGAGTATCTCAAGCATTATCAGCGCCTCCTGTGTAAATAAACTCTACTACAGTATAGCACCGTTCGATAGTTTTGTCAAACGCAGCAAGTACATTTTACTGTACTTATAGCAAATTTTGAAGCAGTTCTGCTATCTTGAAAGATATCTCGATCTTCCCTTTTGGTGATATGACTACCAGTTCGCCATGAGGCGACTTTTCTTCTGCATCAAATTCCAGCGCCTGTGACGGAAAAAATGTATTCTGTTTTAGCAGTTCAAGTTTTTCACAACTGTCAGACATCGCAGTAAACACAAGTGCTGCGGCAGCACATAGTTTGAAACGTGTAAATTTTGACATAAACAACACTCCCACAAAAG
Source organism: Hominimerdicola alba 8 (assembly GCF_000178155.2). Taxonomy (GTDB): domain Bacteria; phylum Bacillota; class Clostridia; order Oscillospirales; family Ruminococcaceae; genus Hominimerdicola; species Hominimerdicola alba_C. Next base: position 109,033 of record NZ_ADKM02000122.1, on the reverse strand, counting down.
TATTTTCATACTGATTATGGGAGTGTATTCAGGTTTTATTCAGTTTCCGAAAACTTGTCTTGCAATATCTACTGACTGTTTTGCATCCTTAGAATAGAAGTCTGCACCTATCTGCTCGGCATAATCGGGCGTGACCACCGCACCGCCGACCATTATCTTGCAGTCAACGTTATTCGCCCTCAGCAGCTTGATGGTTTCTTCCATGCTGACAAGCGTAGTCGTCATCAGCGCCGAAAGCCCGACCAGATGCACATCATTTTCGATAGCCGCATCAACTACTGTCTGATAGTCAACATCCTTTCCGAGATCGATAACTTCATAACCGTAATTTTCAAGCAGCACCTTTACGATATTTTTACCGATGTCATGTATATCTCCCTTGACTGTCGCAAGGATTATCTTTCCCTTTGAAACACTGTTGCCGCCGTCAGCCAGCATTTTCTGCTTTATGACTTCAAAACATGCCTGCGCAACACCTGCGGTCTGTATCAGCTGCGGCAGGAATATCTTGCCCTTTTCAAACTGCTCACCCGCTTTATCGAGAGCAGGCACCAGCATTTCGTTGATTATGACCATTGAATCAGTAGTTTCAAGGAGTTTAGCAGTTATCTCAGCACCCTCACCCTTAAGACCATGCTCAATGGCATACGGCAGGTCGATATCTGACTTTTTCTCAGCCTTTTGCATAGGTGAAGAAGTATCTCCCCCGTAATGAGCGATGAAGTCCACCGAATTCTTGTCGATATTTGTCAGCAGCTTGTAAGTCCTTACGGTTGCAGTCATCGAAGCGATATTCGGATTCATTATCGGCAGGTCAAGACCGCTTGTAAGACACATCATAAGGAAGTTATGGTTCACTATCTCTCTGCTTGGCAGACCGAAGCTGATATTTGAAACGCCCAGCACTGTTCTAAGTCCCAGTTCTTCCTTTACACGGCGTACAGCATTTACTGTCTGCATAACGTTTTCCTGTTCGGCAGATGCAGTCAGCGTAAGGCAGTCAATATAAACATCTTCTTTGCGTATCCCGATCGCCATAGCGCGGTCAAGTATCTTCTTAGCAAGGTTGAAACGTTCATCGGCAGTCTTTGGTATGCCGTTCTCATCAAGTGTCAGACCGACAACAGCCGCGCCGTACTTTTTTACCAGCGGCAGAACGGTATTCAGCGACTTTTCCTCAGCATTGACCGAATTGACTATAGGCTTGCCGTTGTAGACTCTCAACGCAGCTTCCATGACCTCAGGTATGGTCGAATCAAGCTGCAGCGGCACATCAACGACCCCCTGCAAAGCCTTTACCGCCTTGACCATCATAGCTTTTTCATCTATCGCAGGCAGACCAACATTGACATCAAGTATATCAGCGCCCGCATCTATCTGCTCTATAGCCTGCCCAAGAATGTAGTCGATATCGCCCTCCAGAAGTGCCTGTTTGAAACGTTTTTTGCCTGTAGGGTTGATACGCTCACCGATTATGCGCGGCTGGTCAATGACCACAACATCAGTCGCGGAACAGCACACTGCGGGGATATGTACATTTCTCTGTACACATTTTTTACCATCGAGCATCTTTTTTAGGCACGCTATATAAGTGGGATCGGTACCGCAGCAGCCGCCAATGACCTTTATGCCCAGCGGTATCAGTGCTTCGGCAAACTCAGCAAATTCCTCGGCAGAACAGTTATATTCATTGGTAACAGGGTCAGGCAGACCTGCATTCGGCTTGACCACAACAGGCAGGTTCGTCCATTGACATATCTTCTCAACAACAGGATAAAGTTCCTTTGGTCCCAGTGAGCAGTTAACGCCAACAGCATCAACGCCCAGACCTTCAGCAGTCAGGCACATTGCGCTGATATCAACGCCTGTGAAAGTACGCATATTCTCCTCGAAAGTCATGGTACACATTATCGGCAGGTCGCTGTTTTCCTTAGCCGCAAGTATTGCCGCCTTGAATTCATAAAGATCAGTCATAGTTTCAAATACCACAAGGTCAGCTTCTCTGCCTGCTATGACCATTTCTTTGAAAATGTCGTAGGCTTCCTCAAATGTCAGCGTGCCTGTAGGTTCAAGCATCTGCCCGATTGAACCGATATCCAGCGCGACCAGTGTGTCTGTACCCTCGACTGCTTTACGTGCCAGCTTTATGCCCTCACCTATTATTTTATCAACGGAAAAGCCGCTTTTTGCCAGCTTGTGTCTGTTCGCACCAAAGGTGTTGGCGTATATAATATCAGAACCCGCTTCAATGTACTGCCTGTGGATATCCATCAGCCATTCTGGTTTCTCAATATTCATTACTTCAGGCGTTTCACCCATTTTCAGACCTTTAGCCTGAAGCATGGTACCCATCGCACCGTCCAGTATAACAAATTCTTTCTGTTTTAAAAGTTCTCTAAATCCCACAATGATCTCCTCGTTTTCTGAATTGGCAGACCTCACGCATGTTGCACGCAGCACAGCCCTGTCTGCCCTTAGGTATATCGTGATCGCTAAGCCCTATCACCGCAGTTACGGATTTTCTCGGCGTTAAGATGTTGTTTTCTGTTGCATTCAGCCCGATGCGCTTCTGCGCCTGCAAAATATCAAGAAATTCTCCCTGAATATCCAGCGGAAGATCTCCGTATCCCGGAGAGAACCTCCATGTCTGAAAAAATTCCTCGAACTCACCACGCACCTGCTCGTCCACTTTATCACAGATTTGTTCGACCGCTGCACTTGCCAAAAAATCAGCCATAACAGCGCGTGTCATATCTGTTGCTTCATAACGGCGTATGACCCTGTCAGCCTGTGCAGAAAGAGTTGCCGCCAGCAATACACATTTCACACACCCTGCAAGATGTTCAGATATCGCCTTGCCCCTTAGCACCAAAGAAGTCCCGCATACAGCAACTCCATCTTCCAGCGGCTGTATATCAAAAACATGATATATGGCACATGGCTTTATAACACCTAGCAGAACCTTTTCGCACTCATCCATCATCGAAAGAATGCGCTCATCAGGCACAGTCCTGCCATAACCCATATAACGCAGCGCTTCACTTTTATCAAGTTTTTCAAGACAGACCTGCAAATAACCGTTCATAGCACAAACCGCCCCCTATCCAAATTATTATATCACATTTGAAAACATTGTCCAATATACATATCGACCAAATTTAACCATTATTTTTTAGTTTATTATCACGGAAATAAATTTTGACATAATATTGCTGTATTTTTGTCTATTCTTCCCCGCCGCAGGCGGGGAATACATTCAACGCCATGATTTCTCATCGTTACGCTTATTCGTATTTCTTAGTTTTCCGAAATATGATCTTCGCAGTTTATTAGAACATGCACTTGCAAAATCATCAAACATGTGTTATAATTATCATCAAGTTGATCATCAGTTCAAGGAGTCGATATTATGCTTCATGGTTATTTTGACCTGCCGACTTTTTACTTCTTTGAAGAAGGCAACATCTGGTCAGGCAGTCTTTACACAAATTTCAATTATCGAATAGTTCCAAAAAAGGCAAAAAAAGACAGCAATGAAAAAAGTGAGTTGAAAATGGCTGTCTGGTACGGAACAAAATGCTTTGATATGGCAGAAGAACTTGTCGCCCAGTACAGCGAAGATTATTCTGCTGAAGGTCTTGAAGCCTGTCTAGCCCATCTCACCGAAGAATTTGAGCATTTCAAAGAGATACGAAAAACATTGAGATTTGACTAAAAAATCAGCCCTTTCCTGTCATGTTGGAGAGGGCTGTTATCATTTTCTTATGCGCACTGTCATGAAACCCGAATTTTGCTATTCCGAATCTTTCAAGCAGTTTTTGGCAGGATCCGATAAAGCAACTTTTTGTCTTGCTTATACCAAAAAATCTCCCTGAATAATATCCGTACAGCAAAAACCTCCTGCGCAGGGAGATGATAACGCAGGAGGTCTTGCTTCTATTTTTTCTACGACTTAGTTTGATATATCAGTTGCTCTTTGTGATGACCAAGTCTGTGATGGTTATGTTCACAGGTGCATCGACAGCGCCGCAGTTGAATACGCAGGCTGTGTTGTCATCTGTCGGTTCGGTCATAGTGAATTTTGTGGAATAGTGCTGTTTCTGAGATGAAGCATAAACAGACTCGTTGAAATACTGACCGTAAGGTTCGTAGTTCTGCTGTATCTTGAAACCGAACTTCGCATTCCTGTCTGCCTGATAGTCGAATGAAATGTCGTAAGTCGCGCCTTTTTCAAATTTAACAGATGGGTATATTCCCTGAACATACCATTCTTCCGAACCTGCTCTGTTTACAGATATCTGAAGACCGTTGTTAAGCGACTTGAACGATGCTGATGCACCACCCTCAGTGTTTGCCCAGCTTGTGTATTTAGAAACATCAGCCGCAAGATTTGTACCTGTCGATACAGGCGGGTCGTTCTGTGAAGAAGAAGAAGAGGAAGATGACGAAGATGAACCGCCGCTCAGCTTGATAAGCGAGAGGTTGGTGACGGTTGCCTTGTAAGGAACATTCACGCTGCTGCCGCCCAGATTGAATGTAACGCGGCACATGTTGTCGGTCTTTGAAGTGTAGTCAAAGGTCGCTTTGTAGTGCTGAACATTCGTTGACCAGCTGAGGTTCTCGCTGAAATAGGGAAGATAATCATCGTGACCCTGATTTACTATGAAAGCAGTGGTCTGAGGTTTATCGCTGACATAATCAAAGGATATCTGATACTTTGCGCCCTGTTCAAGGGTGATGCCCTCATAGAAGAACTGTGTATCCCACTCGTTCTTGCCGCCTCTGTTTACCTGCATGGAAACGCCGTTGTCAACATAGAACATCTCGCCCTGACCACCGTTGGAGGTGTCAGTCCAGCTTGTCCAGTTATCTTCATTTGAGCAGAGATTTGCGGGGTCATTTACAGGGTCGGGATTTGCAAGCGCCTGTTTCAGATGTACCAGATCGATAATGGTAACTTTGCCGTCCAGATCGATATCAGCATTCTGGCTGATGGTCGAGATCTTTCTGACCACATAGTCCTGTATCAGTTCTGCATCGTTCTCGTCCAGCTTGCCGTTGCCGTTTGCATCGCCTGCGATGACCTTCTGCGAAGTCGAAGGAATAGCCGAACCTGATGCTTCCAACATTGCATTGAGCAGTTCGGGCTGAGAAATTTTCAGCGTGCGGCGGTTGTAGATCTTGTACTGCGAACCGTTGTCCCACCAGATACAGCCCATGCCATATCGGGTGCATTTCTCGACAAGGTACTTCGACCAAGAAGTTATCTCGCTCATGTTGTTCTTGTTTGCACAGCCGAATTCACCGACTATAACGGGTATTCCTCTCTGCACGAAAGTGCTGTTGAGATTGTTGAGCACCATATCCAGCGGCGAGCTTGTCCATGTAGTTATCTCAGGGTAGCTCTCATGGGTGAATTCAAATGGCTGGTAAACGTGCGCTTCTACTATCAGCCTGTTGCTGACGGTATCTCTCGGCAGAACGAACTGACTGGTGATCTCATTATTTGCACCTGCGCAGTATGTGTTGCAGATAAGATTTCTTCTGGCATTGTTGCCGCCCGAATTTCTTACAACATCAACGAATATCTGGTTGAGTTCATTGGAAATGGGGCAGGCTTCCGAACTTGGGTTCCACCACTGGTTTGAACTTTCGTCAAGTATCTCGTTGAAGCCCTCGAACACCAGTTTATCGCCATAGTCAGCAAAGTTCTCGCTTATCTGCTCCCAGATAGACCTGAACATCGCTTCTTTGTTCTGCAAATTGTTGCTGTTGGCTTTCAGCCAGCCATTCTCACCTGTGTCATGGTGTACATTCAGTATGCAGTACATGTCATCTTCGAGTACATAATTGACAACTTCCTCGACTCTGTTCATCCAGACATCATCGATCTTGTATGTGTTGGGATCCATGTGTTCATACCAGGTGACAGGTACACGCACTGTCTTGACGCCCGAGTCCCTGACCATATCTATCATGGCTTTGGTGGTCGCAGGGTTGCCCCATGCAGTTTCGGAAGATGTGCTTCCCCTGTTGCCGCCTATGGTCGTGCCGGAATAGCTGTCCAGCGAGTTGCCGAGATTCCAGCCCAGCCCCATGTCTGCGACGGTCTGTTTGGCATCTTTCTCGAAAGCGGCTTCTGCCCTTGTGGGTTCAGCAAAAGCCAGACATGAAAGTGCCATAGCACAAACAGTTGAAAGTGTCAGTGCCCTTCTGCTTTTTGTTTTCATGATACGTTCACCTCATTATTAAACTTTGGTTCTGAGTCTGCCGATAATTTTGGGTGATGTGTCAGCAGACTGCTTCATCATTGCTCACAGCAGTGCCGACCGTGAGCATCGGCTTGTGGATAATGTATATAATAATTTATCCGTTCCGCCAAAAATATTATATACTATTGACATCGGGCTTTACAATGATATATAATATAACTTAGATGATGTTTTTTAAAAAACTCACCTTTTTACATTTTGCTAACAATATGAAAAAAATACGGCAATTTTTCCTATACTTATCAGGCAGGTGGATATAATGAAAATAAACAATGTAGGGTATGGGCACAAACACGATGCTGATTTCTTTATTGAACGCCCCTGCGGCAGTGGTGACTTTCTGCTGTTGGTACTGAGGACTGATGCTGTCTTCACGCTTGACGGAAAAGATGTTATTATCCCAAAAGACTCGTTCTTTCTTTACCCGCAGGGAATGCCGCAGTTTTACAGATGCGTACCAAAGCACGAATTTGCCAACGACTGGGTGCATTTCCAATTCGGTCAAGGCGAGGAAGAGGAGTTTCTCAAACGAGATATACCATACGCGCAGGGCATAACAACAACTCACGCTGGTTTTCTCAGCTGGTGCATAAAGGCTGTAGCCGATGAATATGCCTCACATTCGCCATACGCACAGGAGAACATGCAGCATTATATGTGGCTGATATTCAACCGCGTCAGCGATCTTCTTCACCTGCCGCAAGTTCAGGCACACGGTCCTGAGTATGAGATGCTGCTGACGATACGCCGCAAGATATATGCCGAGCCGTATGTTCCGCGCTCGATAACATGGGCGGCACATGAGATACGCATGAGTCCCGCATCTTTCCAATACTACTACAAAAAGACTTTTGGCGTGACATTCGTACAGGATTTCATCAACGCCAAGACTGAATATGCCATGATGCTTCTGACGACTACCGACCTGAACGCCCACGATATCTCAGAAAAATGCGGATATCGAAACTATGAGCACTTCGCTCGCCAGTTCAAAGAAAGGTGCGGCATAACTCCGCTGGAATATCGCAGAATGAAAACACAGAATTGATAAATTCATAATTCCCGATCATTGGAACAAGTGAAGAATATTCCACAGTATCATATGTCAGCACAAAACATTCCACAAATAATACAGCAAGACCCGCGGATACAAATTGCATCTGCGGGTCTTTTGGTATTGGAGATATAAGGTCATATCACCGATATGTTACGAAGTATTTTGATTTAATATCAGCAAATTATATAGTTTGATCCTACATTTTTTGCTTAGATCAAGATCTTTCTGTAAACTCGTTTACCGGTGATCATGTTTATTTGATCGTAACGGTAACAGCCCTGCTGTTGAGTGAGGATATATCCCACTTGCCATTGACTTTAGCGGCAACCACTACTTTGTAAGTCTGTCCTGCTCTCAGCTTTGGCGAGGTAAAATATGTAGTACCTGCGGGTATAGTCTGGGTCTGGACTTTCCATTTGCCTGCAAGATATACAGCGATGCCGTAATTCTGAGCACCGGCAACAGGACTCCATGTCATTCTGAACTGGTGGTACTGTTCGTTGTATATGATATTGGTAACTCTTGGATACTCAACTGCGGGAGTTATCTCTTCATGTTCGGTATAATAGTAAGTCGGCTCAGCAACTTCCTTGAAATTCACTCTGAAAAAGTCCATTGAACCGTTCATTTTGTCAGCGATCAGGTATGAAGCATCATCACTGACGATATCTATCGGATCCGCCGTAACTGTCGCATACACAGATTTCGCTCCGCTTCCGTCGTTTACAACCAGTTTTGCATTATCGCCGTCCAGTATCACGCTTACCGTTGCCCAGTGTCCGACTTTATAGGAATTTTCAGCCTTCACCGACTGCACGCCGCTTCCGTTGTCGATTGTAAAGGTAAGATCTCCGTTCTCGGCAGTCAGTGACATATACTTTTCATCATCACCAAAACGGAAGATAGTGTTTTTGCTGTTATCCCTGAGCAGTATCGCTGTCTGATAATCCGCATCGTGCAAAGCTGCATAGGAACTGTCACCGACCATATAACTGTTGTTGTTGAATGTCAGAACGCCATTTGCGCTTGTAAGTTTATTATTCCATTCGGGAGTACCGAAGTTCATGGCGTAAGTTGATGTATAAGTATCAGCGGCAATATTCTTGCTTTCGGAACTAAATTCAAGTCCTGCATACTGACCGTCAGTGAACGGACGATTGAGAGCATATCCCTCATAGCTTGCCCAACCGTATATAGCACCCTTTTGCAGATTTCTTCCCGTGTCATCATAGTAATCACCATCGGGAATAGCCTGACCTGAGGCACTGCCGCCTGCAAGTCCGTATGCAACACCTTTGACTGTTGCATTGCCGCTTACATTATAGTTATTGAACACAAGTCCGCTTTCGATCACACGGGCATTGTCAGAAATAACGGAATTGCCCATTACACCTGCATAGTCAGCGATTATTGCATTATCCTTAACAGTCGCTCTTTCAGCTACGACAGCATGACCTTTTACGATAGCATTTCCCGAAACCGAAGCAGAACCCGTGACGATCGCATGATCTTCTATCCTTGCATTGCCCTTGACAGTAGCATATCCGAGAACTCTGGCATTCTCGCCAACATAAACAGAATCGTCGACCTTTGCAGTATATGCCACAAAACCGCCGCCGTTTGAATGTCTTCTGCCATATGCTGTAGATGAATTGTCACGGGCTTGCTTTATACCTGCACCTGTTATCGTCACACCGTAAGGATAACGGTTCTTGCCAAGAAACGGCGCGTGATTTTCATCAAATTCACCTTCGCTGAACATATACTGCACGCCATATTGCTGCCATGTATCAGAATCAGGAGTGGCTGTGACTGTAAGATATGCTGCGGAATCATTGTTGCCGTAGTCCATAGTCATAGTCTCGCCCGACTTGAAGAGGTCAGAGTAGCGCGTATTGCCGTTAATGTCTTCCACTGCGATACAAGCACGCCAGTCAGCACCCTTGATATCGGTAAGACCTTTGAGTGTTATACTTATTTTATTTCCTGTTACTTCAAGGGGAACAACGTTCACACCGAACTGCTGAGGCGCACGCTCGGTCGGAACGGTATAAAAATTATCCGTATCGGTGCTTTTTTCGAGAAGTGTATATATCTCGCCCCAGTTCCATTCACCGCGATCAAAAAGTTCTTCCTGACGTTTCAGATAATCGCGCTTGTGCTTAAAATCAAGTGTAGCCAGACGCTTAGCATAATGTCCGAGCGTATCCTTTATATCTGCACCCGAAAGACGTTCGATCTCATGATACGGATATTCATCGACCTTGCCCTGCTGCATAAGATCTTTAACAAAACTGCTGCCATAGCCCTGAAGACCATCGGGGTTCTCTGTCAGATATTGCAGGAAAAGCCATGCGGCATAATTGTCACGTCCGAGAATGGGCGTAAAGCAAAGATTTTTGCTGTATGTTTCAAAATAGTCAGTTACACCCGAAACATTTCCCCACTGCTTGTAGTAATCAGAGTAAAGGAACTGCTCACGGAACCAGTTGCCTATCGCTTCCCAAAGTGCGCCGACATACTTGTTATTATTCCAACCGATCTGATGTGCTGTAACAACATGTCCGAACTCATGAGGCAGTACCCATGACGGGTTTGGAGAATTCTGCATAGCACCGACACAGCAGAACATGAAAGCGTATCCCTGATTATCATATCCCATCCACGCCCAGTCATCAGGGAATTTCGAGATACCTGTACCGGAAATATATATATTTACCTTATACTGATTACCGTCACGCAGCGAACGGTTGGTGGACTGCGTAGGCGGCTCCATATGGAGTTCATTCATGTAAACATCCCAGCATGCCTCAAGGTTTTTCGCATTCTCCTCAAGGAACGCCTGCGTTACCTTGCCTGAATCGGCACCGGTCTTGCCCCAGATGAACTGAAAGTGTTCAGACTCCCAGCGATTTACATCCTCTCGCGCACACCAGGGGTCGCGTGTACTCAGAGATGTAGTGACCTCCGCGACACAGCTGTAGGGAAAAGCGGCAAGAGCCGTTGACATTATTGCACCTGCTGATGCAATTGCGGTTATTCTTTTGAACAGACTTGACATTCGGATCTCCTCCTAAATAATTTGATTATATGGCTGCAAAATTTAATGCTCCACGAAAAGCCGACGCATTTCTATATCAGCCATTCAAACGATGTTTAGCTTGATATATCAGCGTGATAGCCATAGAAATATATACTATTCCACTTTTATGATACATTAAAAGAGAGTTGGCTTCAATTACAAAAGTGGATATATTTATTTCAAAATCAGACATTTTTATAGTAATTCAGCACAATAATTTATATAAATAAGATGGCTTAACATGCTTTTACTATAACCTGAACATACAGCTGAAACAACTTCGCTAAAATAGCAAAGTTGTTTAATCCCCCGATCATATTTGCCGTAAAAAACTTTATGTATGCACATACGGGGAGTTTTGACCTTTTTTACGAATCTGGCGATCAAAAACACTTCCCCGACAAAACGACTCAATGCCTATATTGTACGGTGCAAACAGCCGACTACAAATTTATGATATATGATCTGATGTTAGTGATCAAACAATAAACGCTCACCGTAAAATGCAGTGAGCGTTTATTGTTACTTGTATATTACTTTCTTGTGCCAGCATTTCTCACCGCAGGCAGGGCATTTCATTTTCCTTGAACGTCCGCTGTGCATCGCCATCACAACGTCCTTAAACTCGGGAACATACGTGTTTCCGCAGTTCTGGCACTTGTAATAACCCGCTTCCGTTTCGATCTTCAGCGCGTGATACAGGTAAAAGAAAAACTGCACCGCGCCGACGATCAACAGAACAGCTTTCAGCACATTCGGTATGTCCGCATATGCCGCGACACCCAAAAGCACCACAAACGTGATCACAGACGGAATTCCCATCCCAATTTCAAGGTCAAGCATCATACGGTTCTTCTTCTCTTCATTTTCCTTTAATTGCAGCATCGCTGCCTCAGCAGCTTCCTTATAGTTCTCCATAGTGACTCTCCTTCCGTTGAACAGATCGTTGATGCTTATGCCAAGCTGTTCGCAAAGCTCAGGCATAAGCGAAGCATCAGGCATACATTTGCCCGTTTCCCATTTTGAAACAGCGCGGTCAGATATACCGAGTTTCTCAGCAAGCTGAGCCTGTGTCATTTTCTTTTCCTTTCTGCAAGCGGCTATGAATTTACCTATCATTATCTGATCCATACGCCTTATCCTCCTTTCTGTGCCTATCATAGCACAGAATTTCATTTTTGTACACGAACTGTTGGTTGAGTTGCAAAAAATTCCGATAAATCGGGCATTTACAGACAACTCAACCGTTGGTTGGGAAAGTCAAAACAATGTCCCCGACCGAAAAGATCAGGGACAAAAACACTCATAAAACAGAGCAGACTGCTTTTAGCCGCTCGTAGGTATAAAAGGTCTGATAGCGCCTGCAAGATTGCTGACAGGCATTGTCTGGAGCCAAACATGACCCGGACCTGTAATTCTGGTATTAAAGAAGCCCTCACCGCCGAAGAACATATTCTTCAGACCTGAAACCTGTTCAATATCGATAGAGCAAGATGCCTCCATTGCTGCAAGACAACCTGTGTCAACCAGCATCGACTGACCTGCAGCCAGCTGATATTCGATGATAGAACCGTCAAGTTCAAGAAATACTGTGCCATTGCCTGAGAACTTCTGCATAATGAAGCCTTCACCGCCGAAGAAACCCGCGCCAAACCTCTTCTGGAAGAATATCTCCATGTTGACACCCATCTCAGAGGCAAGAAAAGCTGATTTCTGAGCAACGATCGGCATCTGTGAAACATCCATCGGTTTGATAGAACCCGGGAAATTAGATGCCATCGCGATCATGCCGTCGCCATTCATGGCAGTGTAGACATTCTGGAAAATAGACTCACCCGAGAAAGCTCTCGATAAAGCCTTTCCTATTCCGCCGCCTGCATTGGTGGACATGTTCATGTTGGGACTCATCCAGCTCATAGCACCCTGCTGGCACTTGATAGCCTCGCCGTTTGCCAGATAGCAGATAACTACGGGCAGCGGCTCTCCTTGGATCTCGTAACGCATATTTTTGTACCTCCTTTATTTGTCAGGCTATATGCCTGTACTTAACAATTTATCTTTAAAATCCGCCAAGCATTTTAACTTGACATGTGATCTGGTAAGCATTTCAGCATCAGGTTCAATGAGATCGGGTATAAGAACAGGTATCATTCCTGCCGCACTTGCTGAGATAATACCATTGCGCGAATCTTCCACCGCCAGAGTATTTTCAGGGTCAACTCCCAATTTGTCACAAGCCAACAGATATATCTCAGGGTCAGGCTTTGAATTCTCTATCATATCGCCGCCAACGATGATATCAAAGCAATGTATCAGTCCGACCTCTTTCATCTCACTTACAACGGTGTCATAGCTGGTCGAAGATGCAAGTCCGACCTTGACACCGCTGTTATACAGCCACTCAAGCACCTCTCTGGCGCCTGCCTTAAGCGGTATCCCATCATGTGCAAAAGCCTCGCGTATGACCTGTCTGGACTCAGCATAAAGAGCATCCAGATCGACCTTATCACCGTAAGCCTCTTCGATTATACGCTTAGTATCCTTAGTGCTTCTGCCGATACATAGACGGATATTCTCCTCGACATTTTCAAGCCCATGTCGTTCACCGACCTTTTTCCAGCATCGCATGCTGAGCGCTTCCGTATCGAAAATAACACCGTCCATATCAAAGATGATGCCGTCAATATTCTTTAAAGTGTACATCTAATCTCCCTGTTTCAAGTTGTTTTCCGAAGATAAATTATCTGTGCATATTCAAGCTGTTCGATAAGTTAACTGTAATTTTCGGGCAGCCCGTGAAGCACAGCTGAGTCATGTGGCGAAATTTGTTTTGCTTTTTCTATATTCATCATTTAAAATACATGTATAAGTCACATTTTATCATTCCGTTGTATAGCTTACGTTTTTTATCAGCCTTTTTACCGAAGAATTTCTCGAACTCTTCATGTGGCGAGATTATATAGCAAGGTCTTTCCCTTGACGGCTGCAGCCTGTCCCCAAGACGCTTATATAACTCTTCAGCATCGCGTATTTCAAGCAGACGCTCACCATAAGGAGGGTTGCAGAAAGTGATGCACTCCTCAGGCTGAACAAATTTGCTGATATCCTGCTGCTTAACAGTTATCTTTGAGCCGACACCTGCCTTCTTAGCATTATCACGGCTAAGTTCTACTGCGATATCATCGATATCAAAGCCAAATGCCTTAAAACTTCCCTCTCTGTCGAGCATATCCATCGCTTCGGTTCGAGCATTCTGCCATATCTTATCAGGTATCTGATCCCACTGCTGGGCTGCAAAATTTCTCCTGATACCGGGTGCAACTTTCAGCGCCTTATAAGCGGATTCGATCAGAAAAGTACCCGAACCGCACATTGGGTCGCAAACGATGGAATTCGCCCTTACTCTTCCGAGATCGATTATACCCGCAGCCAGAGTTTCTTTTATCGGCGCCGCATTTGAATTTCTTCTGTAGCCGCGCTTGTGAAGTCCTGCGCCCGATGTATCTAGATAAAGTGTGAAAACATCCTTGATAAGAGAGAACTGAAGCTGATGTTTAGCGCCTGTTTCCTCAAAATACGAAATACCGTAGACTTTTTCAAGGCGTTTGACGCAAGCCTTTTTGATTATCTTCTGGCAGTCGGGAACTGAATGAAGCTGTGAATCCAGTGAATGCCCTTTAACAGGGAAAGCATCGAACTTGCCGATAAATTCCTCCAGCGGTATCTTCTGAACGCCCTGAAACATTTCTTCAAATGTTCTGGCTGTAAAGCTGGTCAGTTCGATCAAAACTCTCTCCCCTGTTGATATCCAGAGGTTTGCTTTTGCAACAGTTTCAAAGTCACCGTCAAAGCTGACTCTGCCATCAGTCACAGTAATATTCTCTCCGCCTATCCTTTCGACCTCGAATTTTAACGTTTTTTCCAGTCCGAAATGACATGGGACAGCTAGTCTTAATTTATTCATATTTAACCTTTCAAAAAATGACCTCCGCACATCAGTACGGAGGTCACGGATAATTTAATGTCCGCCGTAGCAATAATCAGGTGTATTTGATGTCTTAAAGTATCCTGTTGTTCTGCTTGAGCAGCCATTTGATGCCAGCAGACCTGTTCTTGAACAGAAATCTTGTTTTACAACTGTGTCAGGCATCGGGAATGTTTCATCAAAACTCTTGTGTTCTGACGAATCAGCAATATCACCGAATACATTTTTCCATATCTGACCGATATTCTCATAATCATTTGTCGGTATCGTTTCAGGGTTCTCATAACCTATCCATATACCTGAAACATAGTCAGGTGTGCAGCCTACAAAGTTCAGATCCTCCCATTTTTCCGAAGTACCTGTCTTGCCGACCAGATCGGTCTTCTTAAGTTTTGCGTATCTGCCTGTACCTTCCTTATCATTGATAACGTACTGCATCATACGGTTCATTATATAAGCTGTGCTGTCAGAGATCGCCTGCTTATATCCGTCATTCTTTTCGTAAATGACCTTGCCCGCAGAATCTTCGATCTTATAAACGAAGCTGACATCATATTTTCTGCCGCCGTTACCGAATATCATATAAGCGCCCACAAGTTCATCAAGGCTCATACCCAGGCTTCCGACAGTCATAGCCGAGTAGTCAGATTCAGAATCACGAAGCGATGTGACATCCAGCTTTGTCTTGAGGAAATTAAAACAGTAAGCAGGAGTCAGCTTGTCTACCAGCTGTGCAGGCATAGTATTGAGCGATTTGAGCAACATCTGATAAGTGAAAAGGTCTTTATATGACCAGTTACCCGACAAACCATCTTCAGAGTAGTTTACAGGCCACTGTGATTTAGTGCCGTCTTCCTGCTCCACTTCCATAAGAGGTTTATCATTATAAAGCGATGACATGGTTATCAGATCCTGATCCAACGCGGGTGCGTAAGAAGCTATCGGTTTAATACACGAACCCGGTGATCGTGAACCTTGTGTTGCCTGATTGTAGCCACGTATATCAGTCTTTTCAGAACGGCTGCTGACGACTGATCTGACATTTCCCTTATAGTCCATACAAATAAAAGCAGACCAAAGAGTATCTTCTTCAGGATCCATATCATAAGTCGTAAAATTACTTGCATCCTGCATCGACTTTTCCACACGGCGTTGCATGTCTATATCAACGTTAGTATAAACAGTATAACCGCCATTATAGAGCCTCGTCTGAGCATCTTCATATGTGCAGCCTGCCTCTTCTGCTATCCTGCTGATAGCTTCTTCTATCGCAGCATCAAGATACCAGTCGGTTATTCCCTGATCTTCAAGTTCACCATCATAAACTGTTTCACTTGAGTAATTGAAATTACCTGCCAATTCGAGCTCTTCATGGAGCGCCTCGTTGTACTCCTGCTCTGAGATAGCACCGTTATCAAACATTTTTTTGAGGCAGTACTTACGTCTGATATTGTTATTGTCAATATTATCTATTGGATTGTTGTACGCGGGAGCATTATTCAAACCCGCAAGGCAAGCCGCCTCAGCAAGGTCAAGTTCGGAAACATCTTTGCCAAAATAGAAATTAGCTGCTGCCTGAATGCCGATTATATCTTCCTTCTGAGTACCCTGAGGAACGATGTTCAGATAGCTTTCAAGAATTACATCCTTAGTATAGGTTTTCTCAACATTAATAGCGCGGAATACTTCGCGTATCTTACGCTCAATACCCTGAACACCTTCAGTTGCAGCATCACCTGTCAGGTTTTTTATAGTCTGCTGGGTGATGGTCGAACCACCTCTTGTTCTGTTATTCGGCAGGAATATATTTACAAATGCAGCAAACGTACTCTTGAAGTCAACACCGTCATGGCTGTAAAAACGCTCGTCCTCTGTATACACAAAAGCGTCCTGAACTACCTGCGGAATATCTTCAAGGTCGACCCAGATATAGTGCTTATATTCATTTCTCATTGAATAGTAAAGCACATACTGATCTATCGGGTCATCAGTTTCCTCATCATAATCAGGATTATCATAAAGAAAGCGGCTAATATTGCTCTGCGGATTCTTTTCAAGTGTTACTGTAGTTGTAGTATCCGCAAAATTCAGCACATATATCGTCAAAACGGTGCCAAATATAGACATCGTGATAATAACTATCAAAAAAATCGATAGCAGTAAAGTACCAAAAGCCTTAAAAATGTGCACCACAGGACTGGTGCCGTGTCTTTTCTTTGTTCTTGTTGTATTTCTTCTTTTTTGTTCCATAAAGTCAGACCTTTCGTTATTGTATGCGCATTAACACACAAACATCAACACTTATATTATTATACCATATTTTTAAGAATAATGCAACCCCAACGCACACAAATTATGACGCAGACAGGCGCTTAAAACAGTACAATAATACCATTGCAGGTTCATCTTTCTGTAATAAAAAATGGGGACGAATAATCGTCCCCATGATAAATGCCGATTATTCAGCGCTCTCGTCCTCGTCATCGAGCAGAGCTCTTCTGGACAGACTGATCCTCTTCTTTTCAGAATCGATCTCAGTGATGCGGCAATCAACAACATCACCAACAGCCAGTATATCAGCCACATTGTTTACTCTCTGATTTGCGATCTGAGAGATGTGGATAAGACCATCGATACCATCAATGATCTGCGCGAATGCACCGAAAGAAGTGATGGAAACGATAGTTGCCTTAACGTCCTGACCCTCTTTGTAGTTGTTAACAAAGATCTCCCAAGGATTTTCGGAATCCTTCTTGTATGTAAGAGAAACCTTCTTAGTTTCAGGATCGATATCCTTGATAGTAACAGTTACCTTGTCACCAATAGAAACAACATCAGAAGGATGCTTGATCCTGTTCCAGCTGAGGTCTGCTCTTCTTACCAGACCATCTACGCCGCCAAGATCAACGAATACGCCGTAGTCAGTGATAGACTTAACAACGCCTTCCATCTCAGTGCCGGGAACAGCAGTTTCAAAGAACTTGCTCTGTGCAGCAGCCTTTTCTTCTCTTGCTACAGCTCTTACAGAACCAACAGCTCTCTGCTTAGCGTCGTTAACTTCAAGGATCTTGAACTTAACAGTCTGCTTCAGCAGTTCATTGAGGTCATAATCTCTTCTGGGTGCAGCCTGTGAAGCAGGTACAAATACCTTAACGCCATCAGAAGAAACCAGTACGCCGCCCTTTACAACATTGGTAACAACGCCTTCCAGTATCTCGCCGCTCTCAGCAGCATCCTTGATCTTCTGGAAACTCTTAACAGCGTCAACTCTCTTCTTGGAGAGGAGAACGGTACCGTCAGTATCGCTGGTCTTGATTACGATCAGTTCGATGGTATCACCAACGCTTACGATATCAGAGGGCTTCTTGGTAGGATCATCAGTCAGCTCGTTCAGAGAAACATAGCCGGTGTGCTTGGTGCCGATGTCAACAATGACCTCGGTATCGTTCACAGATTCGACAGTGCCTTCAACCTTCGCTCCCGGATATATTTTTTTGAGGGTCTTATCGATCGCCTCCAGATTAAATTCTTCGTCAACAGTATTGTCAACATTGTTCAGCAGTTCACTCATAGTGTCCTGTACCTCCTTTATAATATAGCCGGGTGTCGAAGCACCGGCAGAGATTCCGATAAATCTTGCGCCGCTCAGGTCAAGACCGAGCTTCTTTAATTCATCAGCTGTTTCTACGAGCACACATTTGCAGTGCTTTTCGCAGATAGCCTTAAGCTTATGTGTATTTGAACTGTGTCTTCCGCCCACTATCACCATAAGGTCAGCCTTTTGAGCCAGTTCTTCAGCCTCATTCTGACGGATATTGGTGGCATTGCAGATAGTTTCGCAGATCTCAGCCTGCGGCAGATACTTTCTGAAAAGCGGCACACAATCTTTCCACATATTCTTATTATACGTTGTTTGAGCCAAAATTGCAAGCTTTTTTGACGAAAAATCTCTATTTTTCACCAAATTTTCAAACTCGTCACAGTTTTCAAACACAAAACACTCACCTGTGCAGTGTCCCATGATGCCCTGTACCTCAGGATGTGACTTGTCGCCTGCGATAAAGACGGTATATCCGTCGGCTGATCTTTCCTTCGCGATATTGTGTATCTTCGTCACAAAAGGACAAGTTGCATCTACCACCTCTGCACCCAGCTTGTCCAGCGTGTCATAAACAGCCTTTCCTACTCCGTGTGATCTGATGATAACAGTCTGTCCTTCCCTGACTTCGGAAAGTTCAACAGGATAAACACCTTTAGACTTTAGGTCATCAACAACATTCTGATTGTGTATGATCGGACCCAGCGTCACAATATTATTTCGGTTATCCAATTCATTATACACCATTTTTATCGCTCTGTCTACACCAAAACAGAAACCTGCGCTTTTAGCTACAAAAAGTTTACATTTAGTTAACATTATTCATGCACCAGACTGGTTATTTCTTCCATTACTTTATTTTTAAGCACCCTCAGCGACTTGCTGTCGGTATTAGATGCACCTATCTCGGCGGGCACTATAGGTTCACCGTAACGCACGATGACTTTACTGCGGAATTTCAGCTTCCCTTCAAAAGTTATGCCTACAGGTATGACCTTTGTCTGAGCAACTGCCGCGATCAGCGCAACGCCTGTCTTGCCCTTGCCGACTTTGCCGTCTTTAGAGCGTGTCCCCTCAGGGAATATGGCAAGATTTCTGCCGCTCTCCAGCTTTTCTATAGATGTGTCTATAACAGCCGTATCGCCCTTTCCTCTTGTCACAGGGAACGCACCAAGATTGGATATCAGCCATTTAAAAGCCTTATTTCCCTGAAAAAGCTCTTCCTTAGCCATATATGACAACGGTACGCGGGCATGGAGCGCTATAAAGACAGGATCCTGATAGCTTCGGTGATTTGATGCGAAAATGTTTCCGCCGTCCTTTGGAACATTCTCTGTACCCTCCCACCTGATATCATAATATAAATGATAAATACCGATGACTGCCCACCTCAGGATCCCATAAACCAGCACTTTCAGCGGGTTGACATGGTGAGTTTTCGATATCGGCTGAACTTCCATCAGCACTCTGGGAGTCCGCTCTTTTTTTACCGCACCGTCATCATCGTTTTTTTTTACGCCCAGCTTCTCATTTATGACCCTGCATATCTCGTCAATAGACTGCTGAAGATCAAGCGATGTCGTATCGACTTCTACCGCATCATCTGCCTTTTTAAGAGGTGCTGTTTCGCGGTGGGTATCGTTGTAATCACGCTGTTCGATATCTCTCAGAACTTCCTCAAAAGTCGATGGATCACCCTTTTCCTGTAGTTCCTTTAAACGGCGCTGTGCCCTTGCCTCAGCTGAAGCGGTCAGGAATATCTTCACATCGGCATTCGGCAGAACAACTGTGCCGATATCTCTTCCGTCCATGATGATATTATTCTCTTTCGCCATCGTCTGCTGTAAATCAAACAAAAATGCTCTTACCTCAGGTATAGCTGATGTCTTCGATGCCGCCATAGATATCTCAGGCGTTCTTATCTTATCGGAAACATCTTCACCGTTCAGTATTACATGCTGTGCGCCGTCTTTATACTCCAGCTTTATGCTTATCTCAGACAGCTTGCTGATTATTTCCTCAGTGTTGTCAAGGTCAACACCATTTGTTACCATATAGCAGGCAACCGAGCGATACATAGCGCCTGTATCCACATATACGTACTGCATTTTTGCCGCAACAGCCTTAGCGATCGTGGATTTTCCCGCTCCCGACGGTCCGTCAAGTGCAATATTTATTCCCATATATTACAACTCCTTTTTCAAAGTTTATTTCATATATTCACCTTTTCAAAGGTATTCAACAGCCTGCGCACACGCATAAGCGGTAGACCACGCTATCTGCAAATTGAAACCACCCGTGTAGGCATCAAGGTCAAGCACCTCACCGATAAAATAAAGACCCTTGCACAGCTTTGAACCCATTGTTTTAGGGTCTATCTCGGAAACTTCCACACCGCCGCGTGTTATTATAGCTTCATCTATCGACCTCAGCCTGTCAACCTTGTATGTAAGTTTTTTCAGCAGTTCCACCAGATCACGGCGCTCTTCCTTCGTTATCTGATTGACCCGCTTATCAGATGGTATCCCGCTCCGTTTCACGATAACAGGTATCATCTTAGCAGGCAGAAGTTTTCCCAGTGAATTGCCGAATTCGCGGTTCGGAAAATCTCCGAGATCACGCAATATCCGCGCATCGAGCTGTTCTTTTGAAAGCGCGGGTTTCAGGTCTATATCGATGTGATAGCTATGCTTATCGATATCACCGATATGTGCACTGGCAGAAAGCACCAGCGGTCCCGAAAGTCCGAAATGTGTGAACAGCATCTCGCCAAGTTCTTCATATAAAGGCTTGGTCTTGTTATCTTCCCGCAGCGAAAGGGTGCAGTTTTTAAGGCTCAATCCCATCATTTCTGCGCATTCTTCACGTTCGGCGGTAACTATCGGGCATAGTGACGGCACTATCGGAGTCACATGATGCCCCAGCGACTTAGCCAGCTTATACCCAAATCCGTCCGAACCTGTCTTTGGATAGGAACGCCCGCCTGTTGCGATTATAACACTTCCGCCGTGATATTCTTTAACACCGCACTTTGCACCTAAAACCTTGCCGTCTTCAACAAGCAGTTCGGTCACTTCCCCGCTGACCAGTTCTGTTCCACAATCAAGACAGCACTTCACCAGTGCATCTGCAATGTCATGCGCGCTGTCACTTACAGGAAATACCCTGTTTCCGCGCTCAGTCTTAAGCGCAACACCCAACCCCTCAAAAAAAGCCATCACATCTTCGGGTGCAAATCGGCTCAGCGAAGAGTACATAAAACGCTCGTTTCTGGTGATATTCTTCATTACCGTCTGTGCATCACAATTATTGGTAACATTACAGCGTCCCTTACCTGTTATGCGCAGCTTCCGCCCGAAACGTTCGTTTTTCTCGATGATAACAGCACTTTTGCCAAGCAGTCCCAACTGCGCTCCGCAAAAAAGTCCTGCGGCACCGCCGCCGACTATTACAGCATCATACATCTTCATCATCTTCGTTACGCTCAGTAGTTTCAGTGTTTTTCGCATATACATCAAAGTCTTCCCAGACTTTTTCCAACTTGCCGAAAGTCTGTGTCACAAGGTCAACATTTCTTATAGATATCGCTGCTATAAGCGCATTGACCAGACTTAGCGGTGCGACCAGAGAGTCTGCAAATGAAGCCATATCGCTCTTGGCAAGCAGCAGAGCATCTGCATAATCAGCCAGCGGTGAACTGGTGGAATCTGTGATAGCTATCACCCTTGCTCCGTTGGTCTTTGAGTATTTGAGCGCTTTGACTGTCTGATTTGAATATCGCGGGAAAGATATACCTATCATGACATCATTGCTGTCGATTCGCATGATACGTTCAAACAGCTCAGAAGTTGTAGTGCTGGGCACCAGCTTGACATGCGGAAAAAGCAGATTGAGATAATAATTCAGAAAATACGCCAGTGCCGCAGAACTTCTTGTACCGATGATATATATTGTGTTGGCAGAGGTTATAAGGTCTACTGCATGATTGAAATCATCTTTGTTCGTAGCATTTAGCGTTGCCCTGATACGATCGATATCCTGATTCAGCACTCTCTGCAGAACATCTTCACTGTTCATCTGTTCAGAACTTACCTCGATACGCTGAACAGCCGTCAGCTTGTTTCGCATAAGATCCTGCAGCTGCCTTTGCAGTTCGGGGTAACCGTCATAACCAAGCTCAGATGCAAAGCGCACCACAGTCGATTCACTTACACCCACCGTCTTCCCCAGCTTTTGTGCCGTCATGAAAGCAGCTTTGTCATACTGCGAGAGTATGTAGTTTGCGATCAGCTTGTGCCCCTTTGAAAGGTTCGGCAGCTTTGCTTTAATTACAGAAAACAGATCTCTGTTCAACTAAAATCACTCCATTTCATGGTGCAGCCCTCACTTGCTCCACAGACTTTCCTGCAGCGCGATGATCTTCTTTCGGCGCTCTTCAGCAGCCTCACGATCGATATGATAAGCGCCATCAGCATACACCAATATATCCCCCGCTCTCACATCAGCGGGCAGTTTATCCAGCGGAAGCCTGACCATACTGCCATTTTCTTTCTCACAAACAGCATATCCGCCTTCCATTCTGTCAACTGTAGCTATCATTTCTTTCCTTTTGAACATTCCACACTCAGCCCCGTCCCGTCAGAAATAAACACGATATTGCCGTCACGCGGCGTCAGGTAAATGTTATCCGCGTACTTTTTCAGCCTGCGAAGAGTTGCATCATGCGGATGACCATAATCATTGTTACGCCCGCATGAGATAACTGCATAGTCAGGCTTGACAGCATCCAGAAATTCCGCTGAAGAGGAAGTATAACTGCCATGATGCCCTGCCTTGAGTACTTTAGCATCAAGTTTAAGGTCACGCGAAAGCAGGTCCTTCTCTTCTGTATTTTCACAGTCACCCGTGAACAGGAAACTGTTATCACCGTGAACAAGTCTTACAATGACCGAATAGTCGTTCAGATTTTCAGAATCCTTAATGCCCGAAGCATAAAGCTGCACCTTACAGAAGCCGAGCGTGAACTCACTGTCTTCTGCGGGTGTGACAGTCATATCTTTTGCACTGAGCATGTTCAGCATATTCTCATACACCTGCGTGGTGGGTGTGTATTCAGCAGGAAAACGCGGCATTATGAAGTTATCGACCTCAAACTGCCCGATTATCTCTGCCATTTCTCCTATATGATCTGCGTGCGGGTGAGTAGCGATAAGGTAATTTATTCGTTTTACTCCCTGTTTCATCAGGTATCTTTCGACCGTATTGCTTTCATCCCTGTCACCACTGTCTATCAGCATTACCTCACCCTGCGACATTATCAGCGCGCAGTCCCCCTGACCAACATCTATAAAATGCACTTCAAGGTCAGCGCGGGTGGCAGGTCTTTCGGAAAGTCCCAGCCGCACAAGGATATCCTGAAAGGGCATTATACCCGTATAGTTAAGCAGATATATGACTCCTGCCGCAAACGCAGCAAGAACAAGCAATATAAGCTGAAAACGAGTCTTCACGCTCAGTTTCTTCTTGCCGCCGACAGGTTTCGGCGGCGGAGTGTTGGCAGGCTTTTTAGCTTTTTTGAATACAGCCATTATCTTCTTGCCCGCATTTCCAGCCATTCAGCTTCCGTAAGATTGATCTTTCTGGGTTTAGCGCCGTCCTGCGGTCCGATTATCCCCATTTCCTCGATCTGATCCATTATCCTTGATGCGCGTGAAAATCCGAGTTTCAGCTTGCGCTGAAGATATGAGGTAGAAGCATTTCCGGTACGGACGATAACGGTTATCGCCTGATCAATAAGATCATCATCGGGGTTGACAACGACATCTTCCATTTCAGAATTGCCGCTGTTCTTCTTATCTTCCTTAGGCTTCGGCATGTTCTCTTCTACCTCAGCCATGACGGATTCACTGTATTCGGCAGTGTGTTCACTCTTAAGGAATTTGACTATCTCAACTATTTCCTTAGTATCAGCATAACCCGACTGTATTCTGATGGGCGTTTTTACACCGACAGGCTTGTACAGCATATCTCCGTAACCCAGCAGTTTTTCAGCGCCGCCCTGATCCATGATAACTCGCGAGTCGATATTGCTTGAAACACTCAGCGAAACGCGCGATGGTATATTTGATTTGATAAGACCCGTGATAACATCCTTTCGCGGCGACTGCGTTGCGATTATCATATGGATACCCGCTGCACGCGCCAGCTGTCCCAATCTGATGACCGAATCTTCGACCTCACTGCCTGCTACCATCATAAGATCGGCAAACTCGTCTATAACTATGAGTATCTGCGGCAGCGGCTTCATCTTTGTGTAAACAGGATCCTGCATATCCACAGGTTTTGCCTGTTCCTTTGCAAGCATATCGTTGAACTCTTCAAGATTTTTAACATTGTTAGCCTCAAACTGCTTATAGCGCTTGTTCATCTCATTGACCGCCCAGCCCAGTGCACCTGCGGCTTTAAGCGGATCTGTGACAACAGGTATCAGCAGATGCGGTATGCTGTTATACGGCTTGAATTCGACCATCTTCGGGTCGATAAGTATCAGCTTGACTTCATCGGGCGCAGCATGATACAGCACACTAAGTATTATCGAGTTCGTAAATACAGATTTACCCGAACCTGTAGTACCTGCTACCAGCAGATGAGGCATCTTGGCGATATTACCTATAACGATCTTGCCCTCGATGTCCTTGCCGACAGCAAATGTCAGCTTACCCTTTGCTTTTCGATACTCGTCACTGTCAATAAGTTCACGCAAAGAAACAGGATCTCTCACATCGTTCGGCACTTCGATACCGACACATGGCTTTCCTGGAACAGGCGCTTCTATACGTATGCTAAGTGCCGCCAGATTAAGTGCTATGTCATCAGCAAGATTGAGTATCTTTGATACCTTAACTCCCGCCGCAGGCTGCAATTCATATCTGGTAACAGACGGACCTCTGAAAATTCCCGTTATGCGGGTCTTGACCCCGTATACTTCCAGAGTTTCCACCAGTTTCTGCGATTTTTCCTGTATCTCAGCTTCTATAACATCTTTATCGATTTTTTTCTTGGGATATTGCAGCAGTTCGATGGGAGGATAAACGTATACGGCTGCCTCTTCATCACCTTCAAACGCCGTATCCTGACCGTTGCTCTCCGCATCATCAGCAGCCGCATCAGATTCATCTTCGCTTTCCTGCGTCCTAGCTGCCATTTTTCTGCTGACAGCCTGCTCAATGATTTTTTTCAGGTCTGCATCAGCACTTTCCTTTTCTTCATCGATATCCTCTGTCACATCAGCTGGTTCTTCACTTTCTGCATTTTCAGACTTTTTCTTCCGCTTGTTGCTGCGTGGAGTTTCATCTATGACAGGCTCAATGACTTCAACATCGATGATGTCCTTCTCTTCTTCGGTTTCAGCATTTTCTTCTGTCTGCTCATTTTTAGGCAGAAATCTTGCAAAATCTACGCGCTGTTTCTGCTCAGACAGCTGTTCGCAGAAATCTTCCTGAACAGTTTTTTTCTTCCGCTGTTCAGTAGTATTTTCTCTTCTTTCAGCCGCTATGCGTTCCTCGCGCTCCTGTCTTGCGGCGATACGCTCGACTCTGTCGGTATGGACTGCTTCAACAGAAACCACGAACGGTTTGGTCATCAGCTTAAAAAACTGTGGCAAAGTAAGGTCAGTAAGCAGGAGAATGAACAAGAAAGCTATCAGAAATATGATGATAGCCGCACCCACTCTCTTGAAAGCAGCCAGCAGAGGCCAGCCCAGCACAGCACTGGCAAGCCCGCCGCCGCGCAGTTCGACACCGTCATCATAGAGTCCGCGCAGCTTCTTGAAAAAGCTGCCGCCATCGACCGAGCCGACCTGCAATATCTGTATCATGCCGCTCGCCAGCAGCATCAGCATACCGCCTTCAACACACTTGGCGACAACCGTGTTTTTCTTGGTATTGGAAGCTATCATAAGCGCCACATATATCATTATCGGAGCAAAAAGGAAAACCGATACACCGAACATTCCCCGATTAAAGTTATGGAACGACCGCCATAGCCCGTCACCCTTGATGAAGGTGATAAGCAGTTCCAGTATGCCCCAGAAAAACAATATGTACGACCAGAAACGCCTTATTTCACGTTCTTTGGCAGCACTCAGCGCATCCTGCGCAGCCTTGCTCACCTTAGGCTGACTTGTTTTGGCAGTATTATTTGACTTAGAAGGCGTTTTACTGCCTGTCTTGTTCTTAGTGGCACCCGCCGCCATTGAAACTCTTTCCTTTCCTTGACTTTCTTATGATACTTATAAATCAGTATCGATAAACCGCAAAAAGCCCGGATACACGACCCAAGCTCTATTGTCGATATGTAACTTGCTGTATCAGAATGTTATCGCATGACCCATGCAGAACTCTATGAAGCTGACGACCAGCACAACACAGCCCAGCACGAATGTATACAGTGCAAATACCTTGAATCTGTCTGTCTTGACCAGCCAGTTCACCAGCTTTATCGCAAATACGCCGACTGCCGCCGCTACCACAAAACCGACAAAACAGTTCATAAATCCTACAGACTTATCATTCACAACATTTGAATCTATGGTGTTTTTGAAATATTCCAATATCTCCATCAGACAACTGAGGAATATTACAGGTATGCCCAGTATGAAAGAATATTTCACCGAAGTTTCACGCGAAAATCCCGAAAACAATCCTGCCGAAATGGTCGAACCCGACCTTGAAACGCCGGGAAGCAGTGCCACACCCTGAAAAAGTCCCACCGTAACGGAATCCTTATAGGTTATGTCACCGGCTTTCTTCTCGCCTTTTGTGCATCTGTCAGACATGAACAGTATGGCAGAAGTATATAAAAAGCAAAGTCCCTCTGCAAAGACAGAGCCGTCTTCTGCTATCGATTCGAACCAGTCCTTAAAAATAACGAACGGTGCAAGGCAGAAGCAAGACAGTATTATCATAACTATCATTCTGCGTTCCGGATTCATGTTCTTAAGGGTGAACTGCCTTTTGAAGATATCCTTGAAGATATTTCCCAGTTCCTTTATAAGCGCAAGTATGTCTTTGCGGAATGCTATGAATACCGCCACAAGCGTCCCCAGATGAAGTATAGCTGAAAACATCAGCGCACCCTCACCGCTGTTGCCTGTAAAATGCTGGTACAGCGAAAGGTGACCTGAACTGGAAACAGGCAGAAACTCTGTCAGACCTTGCAGAACAGCCTGTGCGATAACGTCAAAAAAACTCATTTTATCCTCCATACTACTCGCCGCTGATGCGGCTTTTATCTATAAGTCCGTAAAGGCAGGATATGGCATCTGCCAGCCCGCCAGAACTGTCTATAAGACCTTCTTTTACAGCCTCATCGCCTTCAAGTACCGTACCGATATCAGTCATCAATTCACCTGTTGACATCATCAGTTCGCGGAATCTTTCGGGCTTTATCGATGAATTGCCGCACACAAAACTCACTATCCGCTCCTGCATCTTGTAAAAGTACGACATCGTCTGCGGAACTCCCAGAACAGTCCCGCTCATGCGTACAGGGTGAATGGTCATGGTCGCAGTCGGTACAATGAATGACCTGTCTGCACATACAGCCAGCGGCACCCCTATCGAATGACCGCCGCCCACTACCAGAGAAACGGTCGGTGTGCTCATGCCCGCGATAAGTTCAGCTATCGCAAGCCCCGCCTCGACATCACCGCCCACCGTGTTCAGCACTATCAGCAGACCCTCTATGTCGCTGTCCTGCTCAACTGCCACCAGTGCCGGGATTATATGCTCATACTTTGTAGTCTTGTTCGATGGCGGAAGGATATAGTGCCCCTCCACCTGCCCGATGATATTAAGACAATGAATGATATGTCCGTCACCCGACAGCGTTATACTGCCAAGATCTGTATCCTGTCTTTCAGAAGTAATTGCGCCCTCTCCGATCTCACCGTCCACCTAAAACACCTCCATAACATCTATAAAGATATTTTACGCACAGACAGCAAAACTATTCAGCGCACAACTATACTTATATATCATAGCACTAAAAAACGTACTTGTCAATCATAATTTTGACCAAAAAAAGAAAATTTTGCAGGAAATACTGCAATTTCCTGCAAAATAATGATTTATCTTACATATTCCGTCGAAAGCACCTGATCTACCCATTTTACAAGACTTACAAAGCTCTCCTTATCAAGAATGGAGAAAAATTTGTTATTAGTCTGCTGTTCACCTGTGACCGTGTGATCTGTCAGACAGTAACCATCAGCAGATATGGTCATGGATACAACATCTTCTGTGCCATAACCTGTTTCAAGCTGGATATAATCAAGGCTCTCGTCCTTGCTTGGGCTTTTTACAGAACTTGTTTCTCCAAAACTCTCTATCAGTTTTGTCAATTCGGTATAATCATCATAATCAAGGATATAGCATTCACCATAGCCTTCACCGACTTTCAGCCTGACATAACCGTATGCGCCGTTGTAAATGGTATAATTGTAAAATCTGTCAAAACAAATATAATAGAACTCTCCGTTTTTTTCAGCCCTGTAGTATGCACTATAAGGCCGCAAAGTATTTATCGACTGTGCAGATACCGCCTCAACCTTATCCCAGTCACAGTAAACAGTACCTTCACCCACAACTTCACTTTCAGATATCTTTAGATTTTGCACATTATATGATTCTTCATGCTTATCGTCCTCAGGCTTTACAGATCTAACTTCCTGCGCCACAGATATCTTGTCCTGCTTGAACTCAGGCTGATCTATCAGCGTTACTATACCCAGACCGTTAAATGTCATATAGTCATCTGGCGCATTCAACTCTTTGTCGCGCGAAAGTACAAGAGTGCCCCTACTGCATGGCGAGATCGAAGTATATGTGTCTGCCGCCAGCACGACCTTGCCGTTTGTATCAAGAAGCCCCTTGAACTTGCCATCCTCATACACATAGAGCGAATTGCCTATCATCGCAGAACAGTTATAGCCTTCAAATGGCTGTTCTGCTATACCCGTTATGTAATCTGACTCTGCAAAACTTACATATACAGGACTGCTCAGCACATCAGGCTGTTTGATATCTTTCAAAAACTCAGGAAATTTATAATTTTTTAGTTCGACCTTATCCGGCACAGCCTTAGTTTCTTTACCCGAAGAAGCTGTATCCTTCCCGCTTTCGCTGTCATTTTTCTGTGAACAGCCGAAAAGCGAGAAAACCATCGCGCCTGTCATAAGCAGGACCGCCATTCTGTTTGCTCTCATTTTACTCTCCTTAAAAGATATGCGGCTTTTTTTGATATGTTCGCCGCAAACTGTCAAATACTATTATAATATAATACGCAGCATTTTTCAAGGGGTTTATATCAAAAAGTTTTCTTAAGAACATTTTAAAATCAAGTCTTGTGATAAATGTTATCAAATTGTTAAAGATTTTTCAAGGTGTTTACAAAACTGATTTTGTGTGCTATAATATATTGGTGTTGGTGTGAAATAATTTCACATAGCACCACGCTAAATCATCACAACTTAGTTATTCTGCTTAACAGCAAGGAGGACATTTACAAATGGTAAGAGCAATTGTTGGCGCAAACTGGGGCGACGAGGGCAAGGGCAAGCTCACAGACATGATGGCGCAGGAATCTGATATCGTTATAAGATTTCAGGGCGGCGCAAATGCAGGTCACACCATACATAACCACTATGGCAGATTTGCACTCCACACTCTCCCTTCCGGCATTTTCTATGACCATACCACCAATATAATCGGCAACGGCGTGGCATTTGATATCCCCAAGTTCTTCAAAGAACTGAATGAGGTCACTTCTCAGGGCGTGCCGATGCCCAAACTGCTCATCTCTGACAGAGTGCAGATGATAATGCCTTACCATGTTGATTTTGATAAATTCGAGGAAGAAAGACTGGGCAAGGCTAGTTTTGGTTCGACCAAGTCAGGCATCGCACCTTTCTACTCTGACAAGTATGCAAAGATAGGCTTCCAGGTGCAGGAACTTTTCGATGAAGAGGCACTGAAAGTAAAGATACACAGGGTTTGTGAGCAGAAGAACATTCTGCTGAAATATCTCTACAACAAGCCTGCCATAGATGAAGACCAGCTGTTTAACACACTGATGGAATACAGAAAGATGGTCGAGCCTTACGTATGTGATGTTTCCGCTTATCTGTGGAACGCTATCAAAGAAGGCAAGAACATTCTGCTGGAAGGTCAGCTGGGTTCACTGAAAGATCCCGATCACGGCATCTATCCTATGGTGACTTCTTCCTCCACTCTGGCGGCTTACGGCGCTATCGGCGCTGGTATACCTCCTTATGAGATCAAGAAGATAGTTACTGTCTGCAAGGCATACTCTTCCGCAGTAGGCGCAGGCGCATTCGTTTCCGAGATATTTGGCGATGAAGCTGAGGAACTGAGAAAGCGCGGCGGTGACAAGGGCGAGTACGGAGCTACCACAGGCAGACCCAGAAGAATGGGCTGGTTCGACTGTGTGGCATCGAAGTATGGCTGCCGCATTCAGGGTACCACCGATGTGGCTTTCACTGTTGTTGATGCACTGGGCTATCTTGAGAAGATACCTGTATGCGTTGGCTATGAGATCGACGGCGAAGTTACCACTGACTTCCCCACCACCCAGAAACTAGAAAAAGCTAAGCCTGTTCTGGAAGTGCTGGACGGCTGGAACTGCGACATCAAGGGTATCCGCAAGTATGAGGATCTTCCTGAGAACTGCCGCAAGTACATCGAATTCGTTGAGGAGAAGATAGGCTTCCCTATAACAATGGTATCAAATGGTCCTAAGAGAGAGGATATCATTTTCAGAGAGAGCAAGCTGAGCAAATAATAAAATATTACGGGACAGTCGTGCGGCTGTCCCGTTTTTTATTGTATATCATCTTTTTCTATGTGATAAGTCACAAAGCGCTCCCCTGTCAGTAAGATCCTACTTCAATTCGATGATAGTTATCTTGTTGCCGTGTGAACGAATAAACCCCTCTGAGTTTAGCTTTTTCAGTTCGCGCATCATGGCGCTGCGGTCACAGCAGAGATAGTCTGCCAGTTCAGAGAGTGACAGAGGCAAAGTCTGCTCGCTGTTGTTGTCACGGTCAAGCAGATACCCGAAAGCGGTCATCAGCTTTTCTCGAATGCTCCTGCGGCTGAGAATGTCAATATGCGCGACACTTCTTCTGGCGGCTGTCCCCAGCAGATAATCGATAAGGTCGGCGTGTTTGTCACAACTGTTCTCGCAGCAGTGTATAAGTCTGCCATAATCAACATATGATATCAGACAAGCCGTCTTAGCAACTGCATAACAAGCCCCCAACCCCTGCTCCGGGAAGATCCCCCCGCCGAAAGCATCACCCTCACGGCAGATATCAAGTATGCTCTTCTGACCATCGGCATTTACATTCACAAGAAGCACTGTCCCTTCCAGAACGATGGCAGTTTCGTTGGTGTCACGCAAATGCCGCAGAAACATCTCACCTTTTACATATTTGTGCGTATGTGCCATATAACATGCGTTGGCACTGCCTTTAGGCTCGTCAGAAAAGCCGTTTTCGACCAAAAGTTTATTCAAGTTCACTCACTCCATAATGTGTTCATATTTATAAAGAAATACTATATCTTGTATTATATCACAAAAATGTGCTTTTTGCAACAGACATCGGAAACTTTTTGTAGTATAATCAAAATTACAGTTTAAGAGAAAAGAAAATTTGAGAATGTAACTACTTCGGAGGGCAAGTAAATGAAGATAATCAAGAGAAACGGCGCGGAAGAGATATTTGACCAGAGCAAGATAATCAATGCCGTTAAAAAAGCTAATTTCGCAGGTGAAAAAGGTCGTATCAGTGACGAAGAGATCGCAGATGTGACCGATTACGTTGAATACAAGTGCAACAAGCTGGGCAGAGCCGTATCCGTCGAGGAGATACAGGATATGGTGGAAAACCAGCTTATGGCAAAGGGCGCTTTCGAGCTGGCAAGGAGGTATGTAAGATACCGCTACACAAGGTCGCTGGTAAGAAAGTCGAACACCACCGATAACAAGATACTCAGCCTTATCGAGTGTGCCAATGAAGAAGTCAAGCAGGAAAATTCCAACAAGAATCCCGCTGTAAACAGCGTTCAGCGCGATTACATGGCGGGCGAAGTCAGCCGTGACCTCACCAAAAGGCTTCTTCTGCCTCCGGATATAGTTGAAGCTCATGAGCAGGGCATAATCCATTTCCATGATACCGACTATTATGCACAGCATATGCACAACTGCGATCTTGTCAACCTCGAAGATATGCTCCAGAACGGCACAGTTATCAGCGAAACGCTGATAGAAAAGCCACACAGTTTCTCTACCGCCTGCAATATCGCAACGCAGATAATCGCGCAGGTCGCATCTAACCAGTACGGCGGTCAGAGCATAAGTCTGGCACATCTGGCACCTTTTGTACAGGTGTCAAGGGTGAAAATAAGGAAAGAACTGGAAGTCGAGATGGCTAAACTGGGCGTCAGCCCGACACAGGAAAAACTCGACATGATAACCGAAGAAAGACTCCGCAAAGAAATAACTCGCGGCGTACAGACCATTCAGTATCAGGTCGTTACACTGCTGACGACCAACGGTCAGGCACCGTTCGTGACAGTATTTATGTACCTCAACGAAGCTAAGAACGAGCAGGAGAAAAAAGACCTCGCCATGATAATCGAGGAAACGCTGAAACAGCGAACTGAAGGCGTAAAGAATGAGTCGGGCGTTTGGGTCACACCTGCATTTCCGAAGCTGATATATGTTCTTGAAGAAGACAATGTTGAAGAAGGCACACCGTATTTCTACCTGACAAAACTGGCGGCAAAATGCACCGCAAAACGCATGGTGCCCGATTATATCTCCGAAAAGGTAATGCTTAAACTGAAAGTTGATAAGAACGGTGAGGGTCACTGCTATACCTGCATGGGATGCAGAAGTTTCCTGACACCTTATATTGACGAGAACGGCAAACCAAAGTATTACGGCAGATTCAATCAGGGCGTTGTCACTATCAATCTGGTCGATGTTGCACTGTCCAGCGGCAGAAATGTTGAAACATTCTGGAAAGTGTTCGATGAAAGACTACAGCTTTGCTATAAGGCACTTATGTGCAGACACGAAAGGCTGAAAGGCACACTCTCCGATGCCGCACCGATACTATGGCAGTATGGCGCTCTGGCAAGGCTTAAAAAGGGCGAGCCGATAGACAAACTCCTCTACGGCGGCTATTCTACTATCTCGCTTGGCTATGCGGGTCTGTATGAATGCGTGAAGTACATGACGGGCAAAAGCCACACCGACCCCGAAGCCAAACCTTTCGCACTGGAGATAATGCAGTACATGAACGATGCCTGCAAGAAGTGGAAGGAAAAAGAGAACATCGACTTCTCTATCTACGGCACTCCGCTGGAGTCTACCACATACAAGTTCGCAAGATGTCTGCAAAAGCGTTTCGGCATAATAGAAGGTATAACAGACAAGAGTTATATTACAAACAGCTATCACGTACATGTAACTGAAAAGATAGACGCTTTCACCAAGCTGAAATTCGAGAGCGAGTTCCAGCATCTTTCTCCCGGCGGTGCTATAAGCTATGTTGAAGTTCCCAATATGCAGAAGAATATTCCCGCTGTGCTGAATGTTATCAGGTTCA
This sequence comes from Hominimerdicola alba 8, assembly GCF_000178155.2. Classification (GTDB taxonomy): domain Bacteria; phylum Bacillota; class Clostridia; order Oscillospirales; family Ruminococcaceae; genus Hominimerdicola; species Hominimerdicola alba_C. The sequence continues at coordinate 75,342 of NZ_ADKM02000122.1, read as the reverse complement.
TTTACGATAATATAATGTATGCAGAACTGAATACCAAGAGCGATTACTGTCAGGTCTGCGGCTTTGACGGTGAGATACAGATAGTCGAAGACGACGGCAAACTGGTATGGGAATGTCCCCAGTGCCACAACCGTGACCAAAATAAGATGAACGTCGCAAGACGCACATGCGGCTACATCGGCACTCAGTACTGGAATCAGGGGCGCACACAGGAGATCCGCGACAGAGTCCTGCATCTTTGATATGCAAAACAACTTCATTTTATAAGGTGACCGATATGTTCTACGGTGAGATAAAAAACTGTGATATTGCTGACGGTGTCGGCGTGCGAGTCAGCCTGTTCGTTTCGGGGTGCAGACATTGCTGTAAGGGCTGTTTCAATGAAATGACATGGGATTTTTCATACGGTCAGCCATTTACTTCGGCAACGGTGCAACAGCTGTTGCATATGCTTGACCACGACTATATCAACGGTCTGACGATTCTGGGCGGCGAACCTTTTGAACCTGAAAATCAGCGGGTGCTTGTGCCGTTCCTGCACAAGGTCAGAGAGCATTTCCCTGATAAAAACATATGGTGCTACACAGGCTGTGTACTTGAAAGCGAGCTTCTGGGCGAAAGTCAGTGGCGCTGTGAAGTAACCGATGAGATGCTTTCAATGATAGATGTGCTGGTGGACGGGCGATTCGTACTGGAAAAGCGGAATATCTCGCTGGCATTCAGAGGATCTGACAATCAGCGTATCATAGACCTGAAAAGCACTCTTTCAGAAGGCAGAACACGAGTCCTTGAACTTGACTGATATCATCCCGACAAGCGCAAAAGGCGTTTGTCGGGAGTTTTTATATGTTTGTCCGTCCCAGAAATACAAGCGTATTCCACAAACGCACATTCAAATCTTTAGGAAAGTTTGTATATTTGACTATTGACTAATTTCGAGAAATTAGGTATACTTTTTAAGGTGCTGAAAAAAGGTAATTTAACTTATTTCAGTGTACTATTTATCTGAGAAGGGGTATCACGTAATGACTAAGGTAGTAAAATTCGGCGGCAGTTCACTGGCAAGCGCTGAGCAGTTCCGCAAGGTAAAGAATATAATCACAGCTGAGGATTCCAGAAGGTTCGTAGTTCCATCTGCACCCGGCAAGAGATTTTCTGCTGACACAAAGGTAACAGATATGCTCTATGGCTGCTATGATCTGGCTGCTAAGGGCAAGGACTTCACTAAGGAGTTCGACGCTATCAAGGAAAGATACAACGGCATAATCAGCGAACTTGGTCTTGACCTTTTGCTTGACGGCGAGTTCGATGTCATCAAGGCTTGCTTCATCGGTAAGGCAGGCAGAGATTATGCAGCTTCCAGAGGTGAATTCCTCAACGGTATCGTACTGGCTAACTTCTTAGGTTACAATTTCATCGATGCCGCTGATGTTATCTATTTTGATGAAAGAGGCATATTCGATGCTGCACACACCAACAAGGCTCTCAGCGAAAAGCTGGAAGGACTTGATAACGCAGTTATCCCCGGTTTCTATGGTTCTATGCCTAATGACACTATCAAGACTTTCTCCAGAGGCGGTTCTGATATAACAGGCTCTATCGTTGCTGCTGCTGTAAATGCAGACCTCTATGAGAACTGGACAGATGTTTCGGGCTTCCTGACCTGTGACCCCAGGATCATCGATGATCCCGCTCCTATCACCACCATCACTTATAAGGAGTTGAGAGAGCTTTCCTACATGGGCGCGACCGTTCTGCATGAAGATGCTATCTTCCCTGTCAGAAAAGCAGGTATCCCGATAAATATCAAGAACACCAATAAGCCCGAAGATGTCGGCACACTGATAGTTGAGTCCACATCGCAGAAGCCTAAGTATACCATCACAGGTATCGCAGGCAAGAAGGGCTTCACCGTTATCAATATCGAGAAGGATATGATGAACGCTGAGTTGGGCTTCGGCAGAAGAGTGCTGGAAGTATTCGAGAAGAACGGCGTAAACTTCGAGCATATGCCTTCGGGTATCGATACTATGTCCATCGTTGTTCATCAGGAAGAATTCGCTGAAAAGGAACAGGAGATACTCGCAGGTATCCACCGCAACTGCCACCCGGATTCCATCGATATCGAAACCGATCTGGCACTGATCGCCGTTGTGGGCAGAGCCATGAAGTCCAACAGAGGTACCGCAGGCAGGATCTTCTCGGCACTGGCACACGCTCATGTAAATGTTAAGATGATCGATCAGGGTTCAAGCGAACTTAATATCATCATAGGTGTCAGCGAAAGCGACTTCGAGGCTGCTAACCGCGCTATCTACGATATTTTCGTTGAAACAAAACTTTGATTTTTCCGTATTTTTGCGAAGTATAGGTAAAATATTCCCGCTGTATAATAATTCAGCGGGAATATTTTTAACAAGCACATTCTAATATCAATTCACACATAACAGTCTTCTACATAATAATTTGTCAATAGAATTATTATTACATATTTATACATGTTAAACCTGTTGACTAATATTTCTAAATGGTGTATAATTGTATTTGATATATACACAGGAGGACTGTTATGGAGATCATTGAAGCAGTTAAGACTCTGTATGAAAACAATTCCGATAAAGTTATTTATACAGACAGCTACCTGAAAGTACTATGGAAAAATAGTAATGACTTACCAGAATTTCTCCGCACCGACAAAATAATGCTCTCTCGTTTCGAACCTGTAGCTTTTCCGATAAAAAAAAGCACAATATGCCGATACAAAGATGAACAGTATGAACTAACACTTAAGATAACTCCGATGTCCGAAAACGGAGTTACCGTAGGCTACCTTTTCCACTGCATGACCGAACATGAGGTGGACAGGCTCGCCATGCAGTCAACGCTTAATGACAGACTCAGAAAAGACCTCGATACCATTAGATTTAGAGCAGCCAGCATCACAACTATGCTTAGCCTGAACAAAGAAGAAATGTCAGAGGCCGGAGAATTGTTTACTAAGTTTGAAACTACTTCAAGGGACAGAGTACTTGGAGTATTGTCAGCGACCGCTAACTACGAAGAACTAAGTATTTATCTCAGTGAAAATGTCAAGGCGGAAAAGAAATTTATGTCGGTCGTACTTGATGATCTGGCAAAGCGTATAAGATGCCGCGCAGAAAAATTCGGATATATATTTGAATGTGATATTCAGTCTATGATACATGCCGAGATGAATGTAGGCAGATTTGAAGCTGCTATCTCAAATCTGGTCATCAACTCTTACATGTACAATTCAAAGCCTGAAAAAAAATGCAGTATCGAACTGAGATCAGATGGCAAAAAGATAAGGTTGACTGTCACCGATAACGGCAACGGTATACCCGAAGAAAAACTCAAAAGGCTGAAAAAACCAATGGATTATTTCACTCTCGATGATATGAATGAATCATTGGGACTTTCTATCGTCATGCTTTATTGCCAACGTTTCGGTGGTACTTACGACATCGAGAGCAAAGTTGGCGAATATACAAAAGTAACATTGACTTTCGATGATCTTGGCTATGAGATGCCGCGTGAATTCAGACAGTATTATCCGCCTATCATCTTTGCTATGGACAATACAGGCTGTATCTTGTCGAAGTGCTTCGGCTATTATAACGATGATTATTATAAGCACACGTAAAGTGAGGAGAAAAAAATGAATAAAAAAATACTTTCATTATTGTGCGCGGCTGCTATCGCTGCATGTTCTTTGTGCGCCTGCGGACAAAACGACAAAGCTGAATCTTCTGAAACAGAAAAATCATCATCTGAGTCGGCACAGTCAGCTTCGTCAGAAACCGATGAACCATCTGAAACAGATATTTCCGTCACCGACAGCGAAACTACAGCTGAGTCAGACATAACACCTGCCATGTGGAAGGTAAATTGTGATAACGGAGCAGTTGTAACACTTGTCGGCTCAATGCACGCGCTGGAAGAAAGCGACTATCCTCTGCCGCAGAAAATGATGGATGCTTTTAATGATTCAGATATCCTCGCTGTTGAAGCAGACCTTGCTTCGGGCGACTCGATAACATTCCAGTCTGCTTTGCTGGCAAGCATGTATTACGATGACCCTGATGACAGCCTTGATAAACATATCTCCAAAGAAGCCTATGATGCGTTAAGTGATTATCTTGCTCAGTTCTCACTTGACCTTTCAATGTACAAACATACAAGACCGTGGGCTGTCGGAAATATCGCTGACACGATAGCTATGCAGGAAAGCGGACTGTCGGGAGATATAGGCATAGACAGGTATTTTCTCGACAAAGCACGCGAGGACGGCAAGGAGATATTCGAAGTAGAAGGCATAGAATTTCAGATGGATCTGCTGATGAATTTTTCGGACGATATCTATGATATGCTGTTCAGGGGCTACAAAGGCAAGACAAAAGAGGATCAGCTTGAACTTCTTATGACTACTCACGAAGCATGGGCAACAGGTGACACAGATACTATTGAAAAGATAGACTCCGAAGAAAAGGAGGTCAGTGAAACTGACGCAGCTTTGATGGAAGAATATTCTAACCAATTTCTTTATGACCGCAACAAAGTCATGACAGAAGCAGCCGAAAATTTCATAAACGAGGGCAAAGATGTGTTCTTTATCGTGGGCGCAGCGCATTTTGTCGGTGAAAAAGGTATAATCGCTCTGCTTGAAAACGATGGCTATACGGTCGAAAGAATAGAATACTAAAACAAACGGCACAGCGCATTTCTGCACTGTGCCGATATTTTTATCAACCGATGAGCCAGTCGTACATCTCCTGATATTTCTTCGCAGAAGCCTGCCATGAAAAATCCTTTGACATCGCCTGCTTAACTATGCTGTTCCATTCATCACGCCTGTCAACATAGATGTAGTGTGCAAACATCACAGTGTTGTACATTTCATGTGCGTTGTAGTTCGCAAAGCTGAAACCTGTGCCTGTCTTTTCAAACTGATTGTAAGGCTGTACAGTGTCACGCAGACCGCCAGTTTCCCTTACGATAGGCAGTGTACCGTATCTCAGCGACATAAGCTGAGAAAGACCGCAAGGCTCAAACAGTGACGGCATTAGGAAAGCATCACACGCCGCATATATCTTGTGGCTCATAGCCTCGCTGTAATAGATGTTTGCCGATACCTTGTCAGGGAACTTCCAAGCAAAGTAACGGAACATATCCTCATACTTCTGCTCACCTGTACCGAGAACAACTATCTGCACGTCCTGCTGACAAAGCCTTTCCATCATGTACGCGATAAGGTCAAAGCCCTTCTGGTCGGTAAGTCTGCTGACAATGCCTATCATAAACTTGTTGTCATCACGGCAAAGTCCAAGTTCCTGCTGAAGCGCACGCTTGTTCTCTATCTTCCTCTCAAACACACTGTTTATGTCATAGTTGCAGGGTATCATCTTGTCGGTGGCAGGATTATAGTCGTCATAGTCGATACCGTTGACGATACCGCGCAGGTCATTTTTTCTTGCGCGCATCAGACCATCAAGACCCTCGCCGTAAAACTCAGTCTTTATCTCCTCAGCGTAAGACTCCGAAACAGTGGTGATGGCATCAGCATACACCAGACCGCCCTTGAGCATGTTGCCGTCAACATCTTTGAGCAGCTTATCGTAAGTCATGTAATAAGATGACAGCCCCGATAATCCCATGAACCTTGCCGCGTTGTCGTTGCCCTGGAATTTCAGGTTGTGTATCGTCATTACCGTCTTTATGCCGCGGAAGAATTCGCCGCCCTGAAACGAATCGTGCAGATACACGGGTATAAGACCCGTCTGCCAGTCATGGCAGTGGATAACATCGGGTCTGAAATCCAGCACAGGCAGAGCAGACAGTACAGCCCTGTCAAAATACATGAATTTTTCGATATCCCAGTGCCAGTCGCCGTAAGGCTTTTCTCCGCTGAAATAATACTCGTTGTCGATGAAATAGAATGTCACGCCCTCATATACCATTTTCAGCAGACCTACATATCGGCTCTGACCCGCAAAGTCCATATAGAAGTTTGTGATATACTCCAGCTGATCTTTCCATTTCTGAGCCATGCAGGCATACTTAGGCAATATAACACGTACATCATAATACCGCTTGTCAAAGCACTTCGGCAGAGAGCCGACCACATCAGCCAGACCACCCGTCTTGATAAATGGAACTACTTCGGAAGCTGCAAATAATACTTTTTTCATAGCTATGATCCCTTCCTTATTTGAATTTTTTTATAATCAAATGTAGACAAACTATTTTAGTTAATTATAACACGTTTTGTCGCTTTCGTCAATAGTAAATTCATGATTTTTACGAAATTATTTATCAAATTCTTCCAAAGAATATTCCTTTCGCTTTTCACTAAGCATCTCACGCAGCCGTTTTTTCGTGACTGCATACTCGTTCCCATCTTCGCCTTTTACTATAAGGCTGTCCTTTTCCCAGCGAAGAAATTCTATATCATCATATTCATCGTAGTCCATTGGTATCTCATCATGCAGCTTTACCATACGAGGGTCATAGTGAAGCGGTTCGGAAAAGTCCATGACCATCACCTCATCGGGACAAGCCCAGTAACAGCCCCCACAGACAAGCAGACTGCTTTCCGGGTCATAATGAACATCTGTAACTATGAACGACTCCCCTGCCGAAAAGCGAAAATCATGTTCCATTCCTTCGGGAACATAGTCATAATGTCTGCCTGTGTCTATCTCCAGAATACTCAGCCCATACAGGTCAACATGATACGGCAGATAACTGTGACCGTTCGCATGGTGTATCAATTCCTTTGCAGGTCGAAGATGATGCCTGTCACATAAATGCTCAAAAAACTTTATGCCGTCTTTGAAATAACTGCACCGCGCTATCTTAGCAGTGCTGTAAATGTAGTGACTGCCATCATCTTCACCATAAATATCGTATATTACTGTAATGCCGTCACCAAGCACATATTCCTCCGAAGACAGATGACATTCGTCTTTCAGATAAGCCCTTTCCTCAGCAGAGGGCATATCATCACTAAAAATGTTCTTATATGAAAAATCTTCGTATCTGCTTAGCATGACGCTGATTTCATCACAGAAAAAATGCAGATGACTAAAATCGTTCCTGCCGCGTCCATCGTCTATGCAGTTCAGCGTAACTTCATATCTGCCGTCACTTTTGGTTATACTAAAGTCAAGCAAACTACAGTCTTCCAGCTTCGGCAGATATGACCCGTCATCACATTCGGGGCGCGGCGAAAAAACCATATCAAAATATCTCAGTCCGCTCAATTCTGTTTCTTCTTCGGGAAATTCGCCCCACACAGCGCATTTCGCTGTGCTGACTATGCCGTCATGGTAGATGTGTTCTTCTATATCATCAAATTCAAAATTTCGCACGTTTCTCCTTTTCTGTACACTCAGACAAACTCGCCCATTACCAGATTTTTCAGCTTTCTGGTCAGTGTACCCGCCTTGCCTATACCGGTTTGCTGAACACCCAGCAGGAATGTCAGACCATACTTCGGCTCGTTTGAGAAAAAAGTACCCAGCCAGCCGTCCCAACCGTATTCACCCTTTGACGAGAACAGCGTGGTGTTGTTTTCGTCCTCGCATACGCGCATAAAATTACCGTAACCGTATCCGCGCATCCAGTCCCACCAGAACCATAGATTTGCCCGCTGTTCAGGCAAAATACCGCCTCGCGTAAGATATTCGACTGCATATTCGGGCATTATGCGCTTTCCCTCAAATTCGCCCCCGTTTATCAGCATCGAAGCGAATTTGCCGTAGTCATCAAGAGTCGAACAAAGCCCCGCACCGCCCGACTCAAAAGCAGGCTTTACTTCACGCATGTAGCGCATCGAAAGATTGTCGGTCTTATTCTCTTTAAGACCGTTTTCACTGTAATCATAGACCTTTGCAAGCCTTGACTGCTTTTCAGTGGGAACATAAAAATCAGTGTCCTCCATGCCCAGCGGTTCAAAAAAATTCTCTCTCAGATATTCCCCAAAGGTCATTCCGCTGATACGCTCGATCAGCCCGCCGATAAGGTCAGCGCCGATGCCGTACTGAAATTCACTTCCCGGCTCGAACATGCAAGGTATCTCAGCCGCCATCTCACAAAACTTTTTCGTGGTGACCGGCTCGCCATCATACAGACTGCGGGTCATCTTCCAGAAAACTTCCCCCGATTTTTCACCGCTGGGATGCCCCTCAAATGGGTATGGCAGTCCCGATGTCATATTCAGCAGGTCACGCACTGTTATGCGCCTGCTGACAGGCTTTTTCTCGCCGTCCTTAATAACGAACTGCTCTGCAAACTCAGGCAGATAATCTGCAATATCAGCGGCGAGGTCTATATCTCCCCTGCTCGCCATAAGTATTGCCGCCGCTGCCGTTACAGGCTTGGTCTGCGAATAAAGCCTGAAAATAGTATCGCGCGACATCGGCACGCTGTTCTCGATATCCCGCAAACCGCCCTCAGCATAGAGGACTTCCCTGCCGTTTTTCAGCACAAGTATATTCGCGCCCGCGATGTCACCGCGCTCAGCCGCCTGATATATCAGCTTTTCAGCCTTTGTTTTTATATCCATAGGATCATTTCCTTTCGTCCGATTCCACTGATATTATATCATAATACTGCCTTAATTTCAAGTCAATTATATACAGTGTATAATGATCGGAATTGAATGTACACTCGATGATTTGAAAGACGCACTTGAAGCATAGAATGAAAAATTGAAAACTCGTCATATCACCATTGAGATCAGGGCTATCGGCGGTTTTGCAATGCTTTACAACAAGCTCCGCAGCGGCGGATATACAATGGACGTAGATACAGCAACAAATGATATGTCGGAAGAAGTGCAGGAGCTGATCCGTGAGGTCGCTGAGGAAAAAGGTCTTGACGAGGACTGGATCAATAATGATTCCTACGGTCTCCCAAAGGTCACGGACATTATCGGCAGGTTGGAGTAGATAACGGATAACAGCTAGTCCAATATCATTCTGTATATCGCTAAAATAGAAAGTCTGCTCCTGCTGAAAGTCCGTGCAGTCCATTTTGCAGGCTTAGTGCCGAGGATCACTGACCAGACAGATGTGCTTGATATTCTTGCTTTCCTCGTTATCCATACGATAGAGGGAGTCAAGAAAAACCGTCTGACTAAGGATATTGAAAAGAAATACCCGAGATGCTTTGAGTTTTTGAAGAATACAGAAAATGGTAAAAATCTTTTATGGCAGATGCTTCATTTTTATGGAGCGTCTGCTTTTTTATGGCAGCTTTTCAAAAGTTAAAGACTTGTTAAGAATTTCTGTGCTATAATCAAAGCATAGAGGATACCAATACAAGATACGGAGGAATGCACTATGTTTTGGAGAATACTGAAAAAAGATCTGAAACGCAAGAAAACCATGAATATCATCTTACTCCTGTTCGTGATACTGTGTTCGATGCTTGCTGCTGCAAGTCTGAACAATATCATTGCAGTAACAGGCGGCATTGAACACTTCATTGAAATATCCGATGCGCCTGATGTCATGATAATTATGCCGCTTGACCAGGAGCTTGACAAGGAACTCATTACTCTCCCTGAAGTGGGTCATTTGAAGGTGGAGGAGATGTTCTATCTTACTTCGGATCATCTCAAGCTCAACGGTGAAAAGCACAAAGACCTTATCACCGGAACAGGTTTTATTTCCGGCAAGGAATTTGGCTGCAAGTATTTTGATGATGAGAATCGGGAAATAACAGGCGTTCCCGATGGCGGCTTCTACTGCACAAAGAATTTCCTTCAGGGTGCTGTTTTTAAAAAGGGAGATATCCTTACTGTCACTACAGACGAAGGCACTTTCGATCTCAGGTTTGAGGGAATATACAAAACAGCCGCCCTTGACACTAATAATTCTTCCTCACCCTATATTATACTCAATGGCACTGACTGGGATAAAATGAACAAGGCAGCAACAGCTTCTGCTTTCACGAAAGCAAAGATCCTGTATGTGAAGACCAATGATCCGGATGCGGTCATATCTGCGGCTGCTGAGACGGAGGGTATTTCCTGCTACACAAGGGATACGTTCAAAAAAATTTTCATGTATGATATGATCACAGCTTACATACTGCTGGCGGCTTGTGTGATCCTCATGGCAGCGGCGTTTGTGACACTCCGCTTTGCCATTGGCTTTACGATATCGGAGGAATTTCGTGAGATAGGCGTTATGAAAGCGGTGGGCATTCAGAACAGCGGTATCCGCAGTATTTATATCACAAAATATGCAGCGATCTCTTTGATAGGCTCAGTTATCGGATATGCAGCCTCAATACCCCTCAGCAGTTATCTTCTGAAATCGGTACAAGGGAGTATCGTATTCAACAGAAACAACACCATGATCGGCATTGCCGGTTCTGCCGCAGTAATTGTGCTGATACTGTTATTCAGCTACGGTTGTACAAGAGGAATCAATAAAATGTCTCCAATTGATGCAGTGCGCAGCGGTCAGACGGGAGAACGTTTCGGGAAACGAAGCGTGATACATCTGGGTCGCTCCAAGCTCCCTGCAACGGTCTTTATGGCTCTCAATGACGTTCTCAGCGCACCGAAGCAGTTTGCGATTATCACAGTGGTGTTCACGCTGTGCGTACTGATGATGACCGTCATGTCCAACATGGCAAATACACTGTCCAGCGACAAACCGATCTTTCTGTTTGGTATTCCTGTTGAAACAGATGCTTCTATCCTTGACAATGATATTTCCGGCAATGATGCGATCAAACAAGCCCTTGGAGAATTTATCACATCCAATGACGGCTGGAAGTCTCTTGTGAAAGAAACGGAAAAGATGCTTGATGAGAATGGTATGCCGGGAAAAGCCACCGTAACAATGAGCTGTCTGTACACCACTGTACACGGTGACAAAAGTGTCGGCATCTCCTACCATGTCACAAGGAACACACCTGCGGACAAATTTATTTACGATGAAGGCACTGCTCCAAGGAAACCCGATGAAGTCGCTTTGACCGCTGCTGCAATGGAAAAACTGGATGCCAAAATTGGCGACAGGATCAAGATCAATACGGGCGGAAAAGAAGAAGAGCTTATCATTACAGGAACATTCTCTACCTTTATGATGGGCGGCTTGGCTGCCCGCCTTTGTGAAGATGCAGAGCTAAATCTGGAGAAGATCAATAATAACATGGGTATCCAGATAGAGTTTGATGATTCACCGAATGAGGAAGAGATCGGAAGAAGAATAGAAAAGCTCAAAGATGTAACAGGTACCGAAAAGATATACTCCAATGCACAGATGGTAGAGACCTTTACCGAAATGTCCGGCACACTGAACAGCGTCAAGCAGATGATGATGCTCATGACTGTGATCGTAACGGCGCTGATCGTGATACTCATGGAGCGCAGCTTCATCTCAAAGGAAAAGAGCGAAATCGCACTGATGAAGGCGGTGGGCTTTCAGAATGGCTCTGTGATCGGACAGCATACTCTGCGGTTTGTTATGACTGCGGTCATTGCGGTCATTCTCGCATCTGTGATCGTACTTCCGATGAGTAAGGCTCTTCTCACATTTGTTTTTGCTCAGATCGGAAGCGTTTCTTCAACAGGAATAGCTTTTGATGCAGTGGAGATATTTGCCGTTTGTCCTGCCATTCTGATCGGTGTGACAGTAATTGGCACGTTTCTGACCGCACTTTATACGAAAACCATCAAGGCAAGCGATACCGCTTCCATTGAATAAGGAGGATATTATCATGAATACCGTTTTACAGACAAAGGGACTTTGCAAGACTTATATAGTGAACAAGCGTCAGAACAACGTACTGAAAAATATCGACCTGACTATTTTCGAGGGCGAAATGGTAGCGATCATGGGACCGTCCGGCTCCGGAAAATCCACGCTGCTGTACTGCGTTTCGGGAATGGACAGAGTGACCGCAGGCGAGGTCGTTTTCAACGGCAAAGAAACCGCAAAGCTCTCGGACAAGGAGCTTGCACGGCTCAGACTCGATGAAATGGGCTTTATTTTCCAGCAGATGTATATGATGAAAAATCTTTCGGTGCTGGATAACATCATTCTGCCTGCGGTGAAATCCAAGAAAAACACCGAAAGCCGCAAGGAGACTGAGGAGCGCGGGCGTAAACTCATGCGCAGGCTCGGCATTGACGATGTGGGAGATAATGACATCAACGAAGTGTCGGGCGGTCAGCTTCAAAGGGCGTGTATCTGCCGCAGTATGATAAATTCACCGAAGATGATTTTTGCCGATGAACCTACAGGAGCGCTGAACCGTTCCAGCTCTGATGAGGTCATGAACGAGCTTTTGTCCCTCAACCGTGATGGCACAACGATCATGTGCGTGACACACGATCCCAAAGTAGCCGCCAAATGCAGCCGTATTCTGTATATTGTTGACGGCGGAATCATGGGAGAAAAGGAAATGGGACACTTTGACGGCGGAGAAAAGGAACTGCGTGACCGTGAAAGAGAACTGAATAACTGGCTGATGGAACAGGGCTGGTGATACTTGTAATATTGCCGCCGATATGGTACAATAGTGGTAGGTGGTGATTTTTTATGACCGATATTCTGATCGTTGAGGACGATAAGGAACTAAGCTCACTGCTGACGGATTTTCTCCGTGCGGAGGGGTATACCGTGTCAGCGGTGGAAAACGGTGAGCGTGCCGTGGAGCTTTTTGAGCGATACGGTACAAGGCTTGTGGTGCTGGACATCAATCTGCCTGATATGAATGGGTTTGCCGTATGTTCCAAGCTGCGTGAGAATGCCGATACGCCGATTTTGATCGTCAGTGCAAGGACAGACAAGGAAGATAAGCTGAACGGATTGGACTTAGGGGCTGACGATTACATCGAGAAGCCCTATGATATAGATATTCTGCTTGCAAAGATCAAAGGCATTTTCAAGCGCAGGTATCAGCGAAGTATGCTCTCCGCAAGCGGTGTTACGCTCAATCTTGCAAATAAGACCGCAGAGATCGACGGCAATCCTGTACAGCTTTCCGCAAAGGAATTTGACTTATTGGCACTCCTCATCGAGAATCAGGGCAAGGCTCTGAAAAAGGAGTACCTGTTTTCGACAGTATGGGGCAGCGACAGCGATTCGGAGCTTCAAACTCTCCATGTGCATATCAACCGTCTGCGGCAGAAGCTGGGCGATGATCCCAAAAATGCCAAGCGTCTGCTGACCGTATGGGGCGTGGGGTATAAGTTTGTATGAGGACGTTCAAAAGGCTGTGTATTGCAGTGCTTACGATATTTCTGATACTTGCGGCGGTGCTGAATATCGTCATGTTACAGAATCGGAAATATGCTGACGGTGGGTACCGTGTAGAAGCAAAACGTCTTGCGGACGAGATAGCTGAAACAGGCAGCTATGACCTTGCAGACTATCCCCATCTCACAGGGGTGTATACGGGCGATGATCTCTACAAAAGCGATGAACACTATGTCATCATAGAAGCAAACGGAACGCTGTACCGTGTGGAATACTCGCTCGGTAACGATGATAGCTTATTGATCGCTGCAAATTGTATTTTGGGTGTCCTGTTTTTGCTGTTATGCGGTGTATTTGCATATATCTGGCATAATGTGATACAACCCTTTGGCAGCTTAAACGATGTCCCACAGGAGCTTGCAAGGGGCAATCTTGCAGTACCGATACCCGAACAGAAAAGCCGTTTCTTCGGGAAATTCACATGGGGTGTAAATCTGTTGCGTGAAAAGATCGAGGACGACAGAAAGAAGGAGATTTCCATGCAGCGTGACAAAAAGCTGCTGCTGCTCTCCCTCTCTCATGACATCAAAACGCCCCTTTCTGCGATCAAGCTGAATGCAAAGGCGCTTGCAAAGGGAATATACAGCGACGAGGAAAAACGCCGCAGTGCCGCAGAGAGTATCAATGCCCGCGCGGATGAGATCGAGCGATTTGTCAGCGAGATCACCAGAGCGGCAAGTGAGGACTTCATGAGCTTTGAGGTCACGCAGGGTGAAGCGTTCCTCAGTCACATCATCACAAAGATCCATGCGAGGTATGCACCTCAGCTCGGTATTTCGGGAACAGAATTTGTCATACACAAATACGATGACTGTATCCTCTCCTGCGATGCTGACCGCTTGGCTGAATGTCTGCAAAACCTGATCGAAAATGCAATCAAATACGGTGACGGCAGACGTATATAAATAAATTATGATAAAATGGACGGCTGTGAGCTTATCACAGTGACAAACACAGGCTGTACCCTTGAAGAAAAGGAACTTCCGCAGATATTCGGGAGTTTTCATCGTGGCAGCAATGCCGATAAGATACAAGGCAACGGTCTGGGACTGTTCATCTGCAAACGCCTCATGTCGCTCATGGGCGGAGAGGTCTATGCAGAGATACATGAGGATTGCTTTAGTGTAACGCTGGTGGTAAAGTTAGCGTAAACACGATTTCAACCAATTGACCAAATAAACGTTCAAGCAGGGAATGATATATCATGGATCATAGTACACTCAATACTTCGGCAAAATGGAAGAAGATATTTTGCCTTATCATGCTGTTTTTCTATTTCAGCAATATCAGCGTACCACTTGGCATTCCTGTTATAGACACTATACGGGATATATTGAATATTCTTCTTGTCATTGTAATGCTTCCTGATATTGCAGGTGAAGCGAAGAAATTTAGAGATAATAAGAAAAGTCTGCTGCTTATCCCGCTCGGTGCAGTTATGATCGTCGGCTTGCAGGGTATCCTGTGGGACAACATCATAATGGGCATAATAAGATCTGCCATTGGTATCACAGCAGACAATGCTAATACGACCAATGTTACAGAGATGATAAAAAAATCTCCGATATTCATGGGATTCATGGCTTGTATCTATGGTCCGGTGCTGGAGGAACTTCTGTATAGATATACAGCTTTTGGAATGCTGTATGGGAAGAACAGGCTTTTAGCATATATTGTACCTTCTCTGTTGTTTGCTTTCCAGCACGTTGCCGAAGCCGGTATATGGGGAGGAGATACAGCTCAACTTATAAATATGCCCGGCTATATCATAGCAGGGCTGATCTTCGCCTTTCTTTATGCAAGATCAAGGAATATCTGTGTACCGATAGGAGCGCATATCCTCACAAACTCTTTTGGTCTATTGATGATGCTGAAGTAAGAGCAGACAGTGGAGGTTATCGTAGGATGTATGATGCTAAAAATAAAACAGTAATGCTCTCGTCAGGTGCTGAGATGTATTATGCAAAATTCGGCAATGGCAGAAAGAAATGATATGACTTTTTTGCAGAAGAATAATCAGGTATTTTGATGTAATGGCAATAAACCATAGCCTACTGGCACACCTGTTTTCCGTTCCGCATAAGTCATAATCAGAATTGTGGAGCATACCACAACAGGCACAAACCCTATTGGAACTGAATAACCGCAAGCTCAGACGGTGCTGTGGGGCATTTCCGTTCGCCAGACGGTCAAGCTGAGGTCTGCTCGATGATGCCGTGACGGATTTCATACTCACGCACACGGCGGTAGAATGTGTTTGCTGACATATCCATTCTCCGCATAAAATCTCTGCCAGAGATATTCTTCGACTTCAATTCCCCATAGAGCTGCCCGAACCTTGTCCAGTCGGTGGGGATAGGCTTTCGCCCTGTGTACTTGCCCTGTGCCTTAGCGATCTCGATGCCCTCACGCTGACGCTGTTTGAGCTGCTCACGCTTCAACTGAGAGAGGGCGGCAAACACGGTCAACATGAATTTGCCCGTAGGAGTGCCGTAAGCAACACCTTAACAACGATTATTTGGGTTATGTTTGGACGGTTGATTTTACAGCAATAAAACCGAAAGGGCAGATACAAATGATTGATGCGATGTTGGGTTACAGACAGGGTGAAATCCACTCCGCTGAGTTTTCTGACGAGTTTAACAAACTCTGCATACCGTTTGAAGATTCGTTGAGCGAGGAGCAGATTGATGTGTTTCACAAGCTCTTCGACTGCGTGAGCGATACCGCCGCCGCTGAGATGAGAGCTGCCTACAAGGTCGGCTTCAAGGATGGGGCAAATATGATGCAGGAAATTCAGGACAGATAAATATCATAGCATAAGGAAAGGGCTATGTCCTCCATGACCGTGTACTGAAGGCATAGCTCTGTTTTTCTTTTCAGATGCCCATTAATTTGTGATCAACATGGTTTCGTATTGACCTGTACTGCTCATCTGTATTTCTCCTGCCTACAGTGCAAAGACAAAATGTTTGAGAAAGGTTAAAATAGTGCAGAGATATTGAAATCAGAGGGCGGGTGTGGTATAATAAAATCAGAATATCTCTAAAGAGCTGATGATATGATACGGATCCTTGTGGTTGAGGGTGACAAGGAGCTGAACGCAACTGTATGCAAATATCTGTGTCTGAATGGCTATGAAGCGGTGGGATGTCTGAATGCTGTTGATGCCTATAATGAGATGTATGGTGCGAGCTTTGATTTGATCATTTCAGATATCATGATGCCGAAGATTGACGGCTTTGAGTTTGCTGAAACAGTAAGAGGGCTCAACAAGGATATCCCGATTCTGTTCATGACCACAAAGGACGATATGCGTTCGATGCAGAGGGGCTACAAGCTCGGTATTGACGATTATCTCGTGAAGCCTGTCAATTTAGAGGAACTGATTTTGAAAATAGGTGCGATCCTCCGCCGTGCCAATATCAGTGCAAACAAGTTGCTGACCATTAGCAGTCTCACCATGAACGAAGACGAGCAGAGCTGTATCTATGACGGCGAGGAGATCACATTGACAGTTCGTGAGTTCAATTTTCTGTTCAAACTGCTCTCAAATCCCAAAAAAACCTTCACACGCTCCCAGCTGATGAAAGAATTCTGGGATATCGAGGCAACTTCGGGCTTGCACTCGGTGGATGTATATATGCGAAAATTGAGAGAAGTTTGAAAACTGTGATGAATTTGAAATCGTCACAGTTCACGGCTTAGGCTACAAGGCGATGCTGAAGTGAAGGGCGGCAGTGTGTCGGTTGCGGTGAAGCGAATGAACGGCGGTGCAGCCGTGAGCATTTCAGACACAGGCTGCGGCATTGACAGCGAAACGGGCAGACACATTTTCGACAAGTTCTATCAGGGTGACACTTCCCATGCATCAAAAGGAAACGGTCTCGGTCTTGCACTTGTCAAAAGGATCATCGACATCATCGGCGGAGAGATAACAGTAAGCTCCGAGTTGGGAAAGGGCAGCACATTTACGGTGATACTGCATAATGAGAGCGGAGGTAACGACGATGAGCGAGGATAAATTTACATACAGCTATTCACCCGCAAAAAGCAGCGTGGCAGACAGGATAGCTGCCAAATATATCTCAGTTCCTAAAAAGCCCGACAGCGATCTTGCCAGGCTAAAGCGACTTGATCGTAAGGCAGAGCTGCCCGGCACCTTTGCAGGCATTGCTGTGGGGCTTACGGTGTTCTGATACTGACTGGCGGTGTGATACTGCTCCTGAGCTTTTCGCACTTTGCGGCAGGAGCAGCAGCGGGAGCAGTTGGTTTTATTCTGGCGGCATTGGCTACGCCTGTCAGCAAGGCAGTCACAAAACGCAGCCGTGAAAAATACCGTGATGAGATACTTGCGCTGAGTGAAAAGATCAAAAATGGAAATTGACGATCACCGTCTGTCTGAAAAGGCAGACGGTTTTCTTATGCGTGCACATTAACATTTCTCAAACATTTCTGAAACAACTCGCAAACGGTCGGGCAGTATACTCAGACATAGAAACAAACAACATCGAACCGAAAGCGAGGAATATATTATGAAAAATATAGTAACAGCGGAAAAAGTAAGAGCAGGTCAGCCCTATCTTTACAGAAAAAACGGCCTCCCCAGTGAAGTATATGAGATAAGAATGAATGACAATGTGGAACACAGTGCTCTGGAATCAGCGCTTGCTCTCGCAATAGAGCGCTACCCTTATTTCAAGGTAAGATATGAGGAGCACGAGGGTGATTTTTATGCGGTGGAGAATGATCTTACCATATTGACTGATCTCATAGCCTGCGTCAAAATAGCTCAGCGACTGCAAATAGCCCTCCTGTCCCAGAAATTTCAGGCTTTTGAAGGTCACTGTTATGTAGCACTCGCCGTTCTCGACCTCTAAGATGACTGTGTGGTCGATAGCCTCGTTAGCCATTGACTTGTCCGTTTTGTTCAGCTGTATCATCTCGGCTGACATGGTGTAAATGCCGTCTGCGATGCCTTCCTCCGCCGTAACGGAAGTATCCGGGATCTGGGTGTCCGTGGCGGTGACTGTCATGGCTGCTCCGCCGAGGGTCAGCACCATTGCCGCCAGTATTGCTGCAAATTTTTTCATGATATACCTCCTGAATTTGATTAAATTCTACATATCCGTATCTCGGGAACGTTATTCTGCACCCGAAACACGGATATGTACCCGAACAGATCATTCGGGTACTAACAAGGCAAAAAGCGGCGTGAGATGAGCGCCGCTTATTATTGCCTGTGTTTATTTAAGTGGCTTGATGCCTTTTACGTGCGCCGCAAGCAGCGAAATATCCGTGACATTCACCTTGCCGTCGCCGTTAAGGTCAGCCTCGGCGCGCTCTTCCTCCGAGAGGGGCTTCACGCCCTTGACATGAGCCGCGATCTTAACGATGTCGGTCACGTTGACCTTGCCGTTGTTATCTATATCGCCCTTTGTGCGTGCGGGCTTGTCGTCGGGCTTGCTGGAGTCGTCAGGTTTGGACGAACTGTCATCGTCAGTCTTTGAAGAACTGTCATCATCAGTCTTGGAAGAACTGTCATCAGGCTTTGAAGAACTGTCATCGTCAGTCTTGGAAGAACTGTCATCGTCGGTCTTGGAAGAACTGTCGTCATCAGTCTTGGAAGAACTGCTGTCGTCAGTCTTGGAAGAGCTGTCATCAGTCTTGGAAGAGCTGTCATCGTCAGTCTTGGAAGAACTGCTGTCATCAGTCTTGGAAGAACTGTCGTCATCGGTCTTGGAAGAACTGTCATCGGGTTTCTTTTCAAGAGCCGCAACAGCGTCATTTATCGCCTTTGCCATTGCATTGACCTCGGACTGCTTGGTTATGTCAAGGTCACGGACTACCGCATTTACCGCATCTGTAACAGCCTTAACGCTTTCATCGGTGTAAACGCTTGTGTCCTTGGGAACAGCCGCTATTGCTTTATCAACGGCGGTGTAGTCGGCGGCTTTCAGTTTCAGACCCTCAACTGCCGCTGTGAGGGCTTCGCTTGCGGGGTCAATATCCTCCTGACCGTGATAGGTCATGGCGATAACGTCCTCAGCCTCCTTAATAGCGTCATTAAGCGCCTTTACACTTTCCTCAGTGTAATCTGCACAACCATATCATCATAAATTCTTACTCGCTGACAGGTCATAAGTTTTATGCGAACAAGGAATCTTTGAAAAGAGTTCGTGAACATTCCGATGGGGTATGCAAGGCACTTGGCATAAATATTCACCCCAACCTCACGGGCAAGGGTTGCTCAATGAAGTACAACGAGTGGCAGCACAAGCAGAACGGTACTTCGTGGAAAGAGGAAATCAGACAGATCATCGATAGCTTGATACCTACGGTCAATTCACTTGATGAACTGTTGCAGGCTATCGAAGAATGTGGATATGAAGTCAAGCGTGGGAAATATATCTCTATCCGCACACTAGAACAGAAAAAGTTCGTTCGTACCAAAACGCTTGGTGAGGAATATACCGAGGAAAGCCTGAAAATCCGCATAACCTATCGTGAAGTTAGTACGGATTTACAGTCCTCGCAGGACGATGATTCAAAGCTATGGGCGGCATATTCCTCTATAATAGGTGATGTTCGCATTCTCGCAGACCAGCACCGAAAAGTCCCCCGAAAGCAGAATGTCACCATGCCATATTCAGCCGATAATGACCTTGATGTTTATCGTCTTTCGGCGCAGCTGTCCGTTATGAATAAGTATAATATTCGTTCGCTGGGAGAGTTGGAGGGCATGATTACCGACACCAGCAAGGAATATGAAAAGTTGCGGGTCGAGATAAATGAACTCACCGAACAGCATGACCGCATTTCAAGCCTCGCAGAACAAGTAAAGGAATATTACTCGCTTTCCGAAAAGGGTGAACTATCCGAAGTCGAAAAAGTCAAGCTGTCAATGTACAAGCAGGCGATGAATAACAACAATATTCTGACCCGTGCAGACTTCGACCGACTTACCGAGCAGAGCCATAATATCAGCAGAAAAATTGAAGCCCTCAAAGAAATGCTGAAAAAGTGCAGACAACAGCATGAAGTGTTCAAAGATATTTTTGAAACTTATGACCGACTTTCTAAACATGACTATTTTGCCGAAATGGTCGATGAAGAACGTCAGCGGCAGGAACTGCTTAGGAAAAAGAAGCCAAAAAGGTGATACTCATATATATATTGCATTTTAAAATAATTATATCATATTCAACCGATACCGTCAATAGCGGAATAAAACTTTTCATGAAAGGATTTGATTAAAATGTATCCCACGTTATCGTTCGCCCATAGCCGAGAATAACGATCAAAAAAGTGAGAGGAGATAAATCTTGAGTAGAATTATGGAAGCAAAAGAGAACAGCACAACAAACATACCCAAGCCCGAAATATCCGAAGAAAGCCGACAGGCGTTTATCCGCGCCATGAAGATCGGGTATTATAAGGCTTTTTACAAGCAAGGGCTTTTGACAGCGGAGCAGCTCGAAAGGCTGATTGATATGAATACTGTCAAAACGGATAATGCGGTCAATGATAATAACAATCCTGCATCGTAAGAACAAGAGATGATATATTCCCCTGCTGTATTTTTAATTTCATATATTTATATCGGAATTTGTGTAAAAGGCCTTGACATTTAAGACTTTAAAGTGTAAAATCATATATAGCAGGGGGATATTTATCCCCGAATCTCGGGGGAAGGAGGTACAATGTATAGCAAAAAAAGAGTAGCGGCTTACGCAAGAGTTAGTACAGATTTTATGGATCAGCTTCACTCGCTGTCCGCTCAGAGAGAATATTTTGAGGAATACATCAACAGTCAATCCGACTGGTCTCTCGTGGAAATATACTACGACGAGGGAATTACGGGAACTTCTACCAAACATCGTGATGGCTTCAACCGCATGATAAAAGACTGTGAGGACGGAAAGATCGACACTATTCTCACAAAGGAAGTCAGCAGATTTGCCCGAAACACAGTTGATACGCTGAACTATACCCGCAAGCTGAAAGCGTTGAAAATCAACGTTATTTTCACCAATGACGGTATCGACACAAATGATAAGGACGGCGAGCTTCGTCTGACGATCATGGCGAGCTTGGCGCAAGAGGAGAGCCGCAAGACCTCTGAACGTGTCAAGTGGGGTATGAAGCGCAGAATGGAAAAGGGCGAGCCGATAGGCAGGACACGGTATTTCGGTTATAAAGTTATCGAAAATCAATTTGTCGTTGTTTCCGAAGAAGCCGAGATCGTGAGGCGTATTTATCACGAATATTATTACGATAAAAAAGGTTCGACAATGATAGCGAGAGGTCTGAACGCTGACAATATTTCATCGGCAACGGGTAAGCTCTGGACAGGTGCGACAGTTTTGGAGATACTGAAAAACGAGAAATACTGCGGCGATTACAAGCAGTGGAAATACGTTACCGAGGACTATCTTACTAAGCATAAGGTGAGAAATAACGGCAGCTATCCCGACGCACCTTCCATTATGATAAAAGATCATCACTTGGCGATAGTCACTCACGAGGTTTGGGACGGTGTTCAAGCTGAAATCGCAAGACGCGGCAAAAGTATTTCCGAGGGCAGACGGCATTCAAACAAATACTGGTTCAGTGCAAAAATATCCTGCGGAAAATGCGGCAAGCCTTTCACCCTTACGGGAGCCACAAGTGTAGCGGAAAGGCAGTCGATGCGCTGTCGAAATCGTGCAAATTTCGGGGCGAATGTCACTGTAAATTCGGCAGGTGAAAAGATAGGCTGCGATAACAGGACTATTTTGGTGGACGCTTTGGCATTGTGTGTGCGCCATGTGCTTGAATGTGTGCAGGTATCGAAAGCCGAGATCGAAGAACAGCTTTGGTCTGATATTCGCTTGTCACAATCAGAACGTCCGACTGAGGATATTGAAGCTCTGCGTAAGGAAGCCGAGTCGATCAAGCTGAAAAAGAAAAACGCCATAGACCTTCTGCTGGAGGGACTTATCTCAAAGGAAGATCTTGCCGAGCAGAATAAATACTATGACGAAAAGCTCACAGAACTGAACGAAAGAATAACAAACGGAACGGACATTGAAAACATCAACAAAAAACAAATCGAAGGGATCAAGAAGTACATAGAAACCGTGAGAGTCACAGATCGTCTTGACATCGACAACGTTGAACTGTACCGTGACATCGTTGACCGAATAGTGATACAAAATCACAGGCTTGTAGATATTTATCTGTCCTTCGTACCTTTCGGGTACAGAGTGGCATATACCTTAATAAAAGCGAATAAATATCAGCGTTTTGCGGTAATAGTGGATTCCTGTGAGATCATAGCTTAGGAATGTGTTTTCGGGTGTGAACTATCTATCTCACGAACTTTATCCCACAACTCCTGTGGTATGATCGGCTCATGATTATTCTTCACCGTGACCCACTCGGACTTGTCTTTGCGTACTCTCTTTTTGTTCTTGTAGCTTATGGACGAGGTCTTGAGATTAGCCATTGTGCCGATATAGATCTCGTTATTCAGAATGGACTTGATAGTAGTGTTGCCCCACAAATGAACCTTGCTAAAAGGGTTCGGCTTACCAAGCTGCGCTGCACGATAGTCAGTCGGTGTCGGAATATGCTCATCGTTCAGCACATTGCAGATCTGTATGGGTTTCATACCGCTTGCGTACATCTCGAAGATACGGCGGACGATCGGTGCAGTCTGCGGGTCAGGAACGGGCGTGTATTTTTCATCATTGCCTTTGAGATAGCCGTAGGCAGTGAATGTGCATTTATACTTGCCGACCTTTGCGCCCTGAGCGTGAACGGCTCTCAGCTTTTTGGAGGTGTTTGCAGAATGCCATTCATTAAAAATATTCATGATCGGCATCATGTCCATAGCGGAGCTATCAGCATTGGCAGTGTCCACATTATCGGTCAAAGCGATGAAGCGGATATTATAAAGCGGAAACAGGTAATCCACATATCTGCCCACCTCGATGTAATTACGACCAAATCTGCTCAGGTCTTTACAGAGAATGAGGTTGATCTTACCTGTCTTTGCATCGTCGAGCATACGCTGTATGCCCGGTCTCTCGAAGGTCACGCCGGAAACATATGATCCTTGATTATCTCATCATCAAACTCCAAATGGTCATAGAGTTGAAGTATCAGCTTCTTACCTTCATAGGCAGTAGCATCAATGACATCAGCATTATCAATAGCCATTATTATCCCTCCTGCTTGTGAGCTTTTTGATATTCTTCCAACGCCGTGAGCAACAGCTTATTCACGCTCATACCGCGCGATTCCGCATAAGCCTTGATCTTCTCACGCTCTCCCTTCGGAACATTGACACGGATATAATCGTAATGCCCTTTGAGGTATTCCGTGTTCGGAGCGGACTTCTTTCGCTTCTTGCCTGCGGTACACTCCTTGCAATACTTCTGAGAGCCGGAGGTCACGGTGTAGGTCTTACCGCAAATCGGACAAACCTGTTCGCTGCCGATCTTCACGGCAGAGCCGGACTTCTTTTTCTCAGCATACGCACGGTTACGGGCAGCCTGAGCCTTATCACGGCAATAGATACAGTATTTGGCACGGGTGTTGTTCGTCTCAAACTCCAGTCCGCACATCTCACATTTATGCTTAAACAAAGGTTATCCCCCCTGAATATAGGTCTTTACACCTATTCTATCAAATGTTGGGTGCAAAGTCAAGTATAATCAGAAATTTAGTCAAATCACACTGGGGAAAACCGAAAATCAGGGTGCTGATTGCTGCGCCCCTACAAAGATTCCAAAATACAGAAAATTATACTTGACATTGGGTGTAAAGTCAGGTATAATAAAAGCACAACAGAAACACAGAAACCCGAAACCACGAAAGGAAGGTAAATACCTATGTTAAACAAATTCTTAGTAGCAGGCAGAATGACTGCCGATCCCGAAATCAAGACCATTGGCGAGAACCGCCTCTGCAAGTTCACTATCGCTTGCGACCGCCCGAAGCGTAAGGGCGAGGAAAATCCCGAAACTGACTTCTTTCCCTGCACCGCCTGGAACCGTAACGCTGATGTGATCGTCGATTGGTTCGGCAAGGGCGATATGGTGACACTTGTCGGCTCAGTCCACAACAACCGCTATGAAAAGGACGGTCAGAAGCGTTCGGCTATCGAGGTCAAGGTCGAGGAGATCCACTTCTCAGGTGGTAAGAAGCGTGAGAACACCGCACCGACCGACAACGGCAATCCATACGCAGGAACAGAGGACGATCCACTGTTCTGAGCCAAAATCACAGGAGGATACGAAAATGGAAACTACTATCATCGCAATCAGCAACCAGAAAGGCGGTGTCGGCAAATCGACCACAGCCTATAACCTCGGAGCTTGCCTTGCTCTGAACCATGACAAGAAGGTGCTTCTCATCGACTTCGATCCGCAAGCAAACCTCTCCGAGTACCTGAAATACGAGCCAGACGGCAACCCGACCATGACACAGCTTATCATGTCATTCTACGCAGGAAATCCCGTGACCGCAGACACAGCTCAGAGAGCGATCCGTCACAGCGAAACCGCAGGAGTGGACTACATTCCCGCCGACATTAACCTCGCCAATGCGGAAACGCTCATGGTCACGATGATCTCAAAGGAGCATATTCTCCGCAGGATACTTACGGAAGATGTGATCGGAGCGTATGACTTCGTGCTGATCGACTGCCTGCCGTCCCTCGGAACGCTCCTTATCAACGCCCTCACCGCTGCGGACAGAGTGCTGATACCCGTGCAGACACAGAAGTTCAGTATGGACGGCTTGCAGTCCCTTGAAGCTCTCACACAGCTCGTCAAGGCGAACACCAACCCGAAGCTGAACCTCATCGGAGTGCTGCCGACTATGGTTGACCGCACAAAGGTCAGCAGAACGGCTATCGAAACCCTCAATGAAAAGTACGGCGAAATGCTGTTCAGGACAAGCATCAGCAAGTCCATTGAAGCGGCGAAAAGCTCCGAGAACGGCACACCGCTTTGTCTCACAGGTCACAAGTTAGGTCAGGAATATGATGAATTGGCTCAGGAGGTGCTTTCAAGATGTTAAATATCCCCGAACTCGCAATGAACCCCAACCGCAAGGTCACAACCAAATGCTACGGCGAAGTAAAGGTGTGGGAAGACCGTGAAGAAGCACAGGCGTATTTCCTTGAAGCGATGATGAACAGCGACGGCGCAGAGCATGACCGCTATTCGGGCATCTACATTCAGCTCCAGAACGGGCTTGACTACTGCACCGATGAAGATGATGACGAGGAGGACGAGTCATGAAGCCCTTTGACACCGACAAAATGCCGTGGCTTTTCACTCCCCACGGCGATGGTGAGCTGAACGAGTATTTCAGCACCGACCACAGCAAGATCATCGCAGAGACTTCAAAGGAAGTGCTTGCAAGCCTTTCCGAGAGCCGTGACAGGCTATCTGGAAAGCTCTGCTACGAATTTCACTACAATCAGCGCAGATATAAATACACGCTCCTGCGGTTTGCGGATATGATCGTCCGTGCCGATGTTTCGATCAAGAAACTGAAAAAGCGTATCATGGAGCTTGATATTGACAACCGTGAGCTGAGAAAACAGCTTGCGGATATGGAAAGGAAGATGAAACGATGAATACACCGCAGTTTGACCTGGGAACAATGCTCTCCGCACCGCAGACCGCCATACAGCAGATACCGTGCGATCAGCTTCACCCCTACCACAACCATAAGTTTGAGCTGTATTCGGGTGAACGCCTTGAGGATATGGTCGCAAGCATCAAGGAGAACGGTGTGCTGTCTCCTATCATTGTTCAGCCTATCGAGGGCGGTTATGAAATTTTGATCGGTCACAACCGCTGGAACGCTTCAAAGCTCGCAGGACTGCCCACCGTGCCGGCTATCGTCAAGACGGGTTTGACCGAGGACGAGGCAGAGATGTATGTCATCGAAAGCAACCTTATCCAAAGGTCATTTTCAGACCTGAAAATATCTGAACAAGCGGCTGTTGTTACAAGCAGACACAGCAAAATGTTCTCCCCAGGCAAGCGTAACGATATAATCCGTGAGCTGACACTTCTTGAAAATCCCAATGCCGAGATCAGTGGCGACACAACCTTGAATCCACTAGTGTCATAGTAAATTATCCCGTATAAGCCTCATCAGCGCTGTTCCTGAAATTCTGCTTTGAGAGCCATTCTTCCTCCTCAGCGGTTTCGGGAATGTCGATACGCTCGATCTTGAATATGACAGGTCTTGTACCGTCATTGCAGCAGGCGATCATCATACGGTCATCATTTGTCCAGTTGCGCATGATCGAACCGCCCTGCAAAGCTGAGTACACATATCTGCTGATAGCGTCCCACGCTTCACCACAGAACCTGCCGTTCATCAGGTGGTAGAAATCGTCCTGTTCCGCCGTCCGTTTCAGCACAAATGTGTCACCCACATTGAAAAACGGACATTTGCCGGACTTCGGGTTTGCGAGGTACTTCTCCTGTAATTCGGAGAATACCTTTGTGTCTAATACTGTTATTCTACATTCGTATTGCATGATATTCCTCCATTACAGCGAATCAGCCATTTTCCTGATTTTGCCGAACACATCATTATCATGGTTTGTGAAAATACCGCAGCCCTCCAAGCCAAGATAGCCGAGAAAATCACCGTCATAGGAGAATTTCGCACCGTCATACATATCAGGATCACCCGAACTAAGAAACATTGCAGTCTTTCTCAGACTTTCCGAAGCTGTCGGATAGAGTGCCGAATAAAAGCGGTCGATCACACATTTTAGCTGTCCCGAAATGCCGTGATAATAGATCGGTGCAGCCAGCACAAGCATCTCCGTATCTTTCAGTTCCTTGTAGATCTCCTGCATATCGTCCTTCTGAACACAAGTGCCTTGTCCTTTTCCGTGACAGTATTCACAGGCAAGACAGCCCTTTATATTCATCTTACAGACATTAAAGCAGACTACCTCATGACCATTCTTTTCAGCGACTTCACGAAATACACCGACCATTTTTGCAGTGTTGCCATTAGGTCTGGGGCTGCCGTTCAGTACAAGTATTTTCATAATGATACCTCCGTTATTTCTCCATAAAATCCAATTTTGCCATATCTGCCACCGCTATCCGCACACCGTCCGTGAACACAAGTTCATTGGCATAGCTGTCATATATCCGCACCACACCGACCTTTTCAACATATCTGCCACCCGACTTCTTCTCATCGGGTACAAAGTATGTCACGCTGACCTGCGGTTGTTCGTCCAAGCTGTCAAGCAAGCGGTTCAGGTTTGCGTTCAGTAGGGACATTTCGTCCTCTGTCAGCTCGGCTTTACTGTCGGTCAGCCTTGCAGTCTCGGCAACGGCATCACCGTAGCCCACAAGTGCCGCAAAGGGGCTGAACTGTGCCGCCCTGTCGCTCATGGACATCGGGTGCAGATCGTCATATTGCGGACGGGTGAGGTGCTTTATATCATCGTAATTATCCATAATGAACCTTTTTAATATGCGTGTTTGACACAAATATACTTTTCTTTCGCTGCATCAACTGGAACCGTGTGTTCTTGCAGGAGTTTTTTAATATCATCGGGTAATGCGGCATATCTGATCGGTGTCTTTGGAGAAGCAATCTTGACGTATTCTCTGTCATATTCGCTGTTATCAGTCACAGCATCGAATGAAAACACACCTTTTTCAGCAAGTCCGGTAGCATCTCTCATTAATGGATTGTCAACATATGGTGCTTCAAGAATTGCTGATGTTGTCTTTTCGAGTTCTTTGGTAAAATAATCCTCGATAAATTCTGTTTGCTCCTTGCTTTTACAGACAAATTCAGGAACATTCGCTATCCCTGCTGATGTACACGCAAAAATGCAGCCGTTCGTATCGACTCCAAACCACATAATATCTTCAATTTGCAAGTCGATTTCAGTATATCTCATATATACATTGTCCTTTCTATGCCTTATGCCCGCCGATCTGCCGATTTCGTTCTTTCGCCGTAGCCCCTTCCGTAAAGTTCGCACCTTTCAGAACGGCATTCTTTCCGAATTTGTGTTTGATCGTGAGCATCGCTTCCTGCAATGCTCTCTCTTTTTCAAGAGCCTTCTCATCGTCTGCACGGTCTTGTATATCTTCTTCCGTATCGAACAGGGAAAGCTGTTCGTAGCTCTCGCTCTCAGGCACATCACTTTTCTTGATGACATTGCAGGCAACAAGGTTGATACGCCTTGCAAGCAGAGTTTTATCGAAGATACGGTCAAAAAGCGTCATTGTCGCTTCGACAATTTTCCTTGTGGACGATGTGTGCTTATCGAGGTTCTGTGTACCGTGAGCGTGTTTCGGGACTTGTCTGCCGTAGCGGTCGGAAACCACTTCGCCCCGGTAGTGACCGTCCGCAAGACTCTCACGGTCATAGCCGACAGTAAGCACGATCTGATTTGTCACAAGCCCCTTATCTACCAAATCAAGGGACAGCATATCCGCCATTTCCCACACGATCAGCCGTGTGCGCTCGTAGTCGCAAGGCTCTTGCAGAACTTGTCCCGAAGTGATACTGTTGTTTGACGGCTTATAGGCTTTCACATCGGCTATGGTAGTCGGTTCAATGCCCCACGCATGATCTATCAGCAGCTCCGCATTTTTGCCGAGGAGCTTATACAGCTTGCCGATATGATAGCGGTCAAGGGAATATCTGGCAATATCGCCCATTGTGTAGATGTGGAGCGTTTCAAGGCGCTTTGCCGTGCCTGCGCCCACTCTCCAGAAGTCCGTGATCGGCGTATGCGACCACCATTTATCCTTGAAAGTCTGCTCGTCAAGTTCAGCGATTCGCACACCGTCCTTATCCGCCGGAATATGCTTCGCCACAATATCCATAGCGACCTTGCACAGAAACATATTCGTGCCGACTCCTGCCGTTGCCGTGATACCTGTTGTGTCAAGCACATCTTGTATCAGCATACGGGCAAAGCCGTGACCGTCCGTGTGATAGGTGCTGAGATAGCCTGTTGCATCTATGAAAACCTCGTCCACCGAGTAGGCGAAAATATCTTCGGGAGCAACATATTTCAGGTAAATGCCGTATATCTTCGCACTTACGTCCATATATTTCGCCATTTGCGGAGTAGCGACCACATAATCAACGGCGAGGGACGGATTTGACACAAGCTCCGAGTAAATGTAGCTCTTGTCCGTGAGCTGTCTGTGGGGAGCTTTCTTCTGTCTCTGCTCATTGACCTCTTTGATACGCTGAACGACCTCAAACAGCCTTGCTCTGCCCGAAATACCGTAGCTTTTCAGTGACGGCGAAACAGCAAGGCATATTGTCTTTTCGGTACGGCTCTGATCGGCTACCACAAGATTTGTGTTCAGCGGATCAAACCCAAGCTCTACGCATTCTACCGACGCATAGAACGATTTGAGGTCTATTGCTACATATACCTTGTTCATATTTCACCGTCCTTTTTTTGAAAGTGATCTTATTTACCTGTTATCATTTAGTTTCTATATAATATTCTTCTGAATCTGTAAATTCGTAGTCGGGTTCGGTTTCGACCACAAATTTGAAACGGTTATGTCCCATTTCATAGGTAGTGTCAACTATTGCCAAGCCGCAATTACCGTCGCAGGTCACTATTATCGAACTTACTCTGAATCGTGATGTAAGTTCAAAATCATACGGGAGCTTAAATTCTCTGAAAATAACTTTTCTGACAGCGTCTTCGATCTCTATTCGATTCTTCAGATAATCTTGATAGACCTTTTCCTGATGCTTTCCAATGATCTTATTATCTTCATCAGCATACACATACAGATCAATGGTCTTTTCTTCACCAAACAGCGAGCTTACCGAATATCCTTCCCACGCACAGTCAATGTATTCAAGCTCTCCAAAAACTGCGTTGGTTATTGTTTCATTTTCTTTTTTTACTTTTTTCGGCTTTCTGAAAAACATATATCAAGTTCCTTTCATTATAATCATTCTATATCTGCATAAACTCCGGCTTCGGCTCAGGATAGTCCGTTGATGAGCGGTGACAGCGTGGATCTTTATGCGTAGAACCAACTCACCACCTTATGATTTGATTTTAAGTATTATTTATCTTTTTTCTTTGGAAACAGTAGAGGTCTGTTATAGTGAATAAACAGGAATACTGATAATACTATCATACCACCGCATATAAAAAACAGCACCATTGCAGTAGATTTGTAGCCATTATAACTAACTGCAAAATAATATTCATCCGGATTATTAGGATTGTAACGGATTATTATTTCATCGTCTTTACTGCCATACCCCACATCCGCATAAAGGTACTCATGCTTGAAAATGCTATCTGTCTCAACTTCGATCTTGATCCAATGTTTATCATATCTGCCGCTATATCCGTATCCGGGACGGCGTGATATATACCAACCTTCAACAGTATGATAAAGATCAGTTGTTTTCCCGCTTTCCTCAGAAATAACGATGCCTTTTGTTTCATATGTGCAGTTTTTTCGCATACTCCAATAACCGTACGCCGGAAATGCTCCCATCAAAAAAAATATAAGTGCAAGAAACAGTGTGAAGTTAGGTATAAATATCTTTTCTTTTTTCTTGTTATTCTTGTTTTTCTTTTTCAAACCAATCAATCCTCATGAAAAAAATTTGTGTAGTGAATTCGCACATTCTTACTCATTTATTCTGCCGTAAAAAGCCCATTTAAAGTTTGATGACAAAGTATTGCTTATAGGAGCAAACACCGCTGCCATATCGGTCGGTCGGATATTGCCGGACATTTCCGCCGAACGTGACATAGTGTTCCTGATCGTATTCGCAAGCGGTAACTGCTGTGCCTTTGTGATGATCGGTGACAGCGTGGATCTTTCTGCATAGAACCAAGTACACATAGTGTTCCCCCCTAATCCACTTCACAATTGACAGTATTCTTCGATTTCATAACTTTTATCAATTAAAATGTAGTCAAGACCAAATTGACAGCAGTTTTTCAGATAATACTCATTTTCTTGCTTCACAAACTGAATCGTGAAGTCCTCGTCCGGCAATCTCTTTTCAATCACGTTTTCATTTCCTATAATGTCGGAAAAATGCTCATCAATATACGCTTCACTCATCACAAGGCAAAAGAATTTGATTTGAGATAAATATTCCTCATCAAAGCTGTCTTTCCAGTTAAACGGAATATAACAGCCTTCTACGATCAGGTTTTGCCTGTTCTCGATGGCAGTCTTTATCATTTCTTTTATGATCGTCCAGAGATAATCTGTCAGCTTATCGTCGTCATAAGGAGTCAGGTCTGTCTGTCCGCTTCTGATAAGCCCCATTTTCAGGTGGTCTATCGACAGATACGGATAATGATATTTTTCGAGCAGCTTTTGTGCAAGGAGCGTTTTGCCTGTGTGTGATGCTCCGGTTATCAGTATTATCATAACCTTGCTTTCAGCTCCTTCCGGCTGTATCGCATACTTTTCTTTTTTGATGTTCCGCCGCCATATCGGTAGGACGGATATTGCCCGACATTTCCGCCGAACGTGAAATAGTGTTCCTGATCGTATCCGCAAGCGGTAACTGCTGTGCCTTTGTGATGATCGGTGACAGCACAGACTTTTCAGCATAGAACCAAGTACACATGGGGTTCACTCCTTCTTATATAATTTACTGCGGTGACTGAGAAGCTGTTAGTATCTGTTTCCATATTCCTTTCGTGCTTCAGCCGTCCATTTAGAGATGAACTCTGTTTTTGCGTTTGTATAGCCATCTCGGTCATGTTCATATTGTTTCCGGAGCCGTAATTTCAATGCTTCATATTCTTTAGCCAATTCGGGATGCTCATTCATATAGTCTCGGAAATACAGCTCATCATTATCTCCGGTGTACCTAAGATGAATGTGATAGACCTTATCTGCAAAGCCGTCTTTTGTATATCCCATGTTGAGTGAAATACGTCTCTTTTCATCGGACATTTTGATAAAACCATTTTGCTCCAAAATGTGTGAGATTTCTTCTATATCTGCATTTTCAGAGATCTCGATCATCACATCAACAATGTTTTTAGCCCATATTTCCTGTATCGCTGTACTTCCAATATGACTGATACTCTTAACAGGATAATTTGTCAGAAGATCAGTGATCACTGCTTCTATCTCCCCAAAGTATTCGCTCCACCGAGCATCGTGCTGTACAAGGAATATGGGGAACAACTCCCACAATTCTTCCAATGTCATTTCCGACAATTCTTTTCCCATCATCAAGACCTCTACAACTCACGATTTGTCATTTTTGTTATTACTAGAATTTAATCATATCTTCTTCAAATAAAAAACATGCTAGGCTTTAGATTCCTATCCTTGCGAACAAATCTTCTTGCAGAGTTCAAGGAATTCGTCTTCTTCCATACCAAGCAAGTTATTTGTCTTCACATATTCCTCATCTATAGGATTGATTTCAAATATAGGCGTGATTGTTAACCCTTTAATGAATTTCTCATACACCTTTTCTTTGTCCGTCTCCATCTTTTCCTTGATAAGAAATCTCTCAAATGCTTCCGATGGCTTAATCTCGAACAAATCCTCCTCACATTCCTTAAGAAATTGTTCGTAACTCTTCATCACACCCTTAGAAAGACAGAAAAAGCGAAATACGAAAAGGATATTGAAAAAATCATCAACAGATTCAGCCACATATCCAGCACAGCCCTCTGAATCAAAATACGCAATATGTTGATCATTTACAAGCAAGTACAGTCCACCAGAACCATCATTAGCAAATGGGACAAGATCATAGTTTTCTTCGCTCCCGCCTTCCATAAGCCATTCCAAATCCTCCATAAGTTCTTTCTGCGGATAAATAGTATCTGGATCACACTTATTGTAAATTTCCTCTTTCAATTCTTCATCACTGTTTATCCTATTAATAAAATATACAAGTCTTTCTTTTTGTGTCATAGTTAAAATCTCCTTATTATTTCTATTTACTCATCGCCTGTTTCTATTCTTCAGATTTCCATTTTTCTATTCTCCCATAGAAAGACAAATTACGATTTGTGCGAGCATTCTCGCACATTGATTATGTTACCTATTATACCACAATCAGCCCTGATTTTCAATCCACCATACGAAAAAACGGGAGCACCCCTGAGCGAGTCGCACCCGTTTACAATACCGTCAAATCAAAGCTCGATCTTATCGGAAAAATCGCCGTTTACAACGTAGTAAACTGCCTTATCTTCCGGCTTGATATAACTGCTCCGGGGAATGCCTGACCTCAGAGTGTGGTATAGGACAGCGGAATAGAGGTATACTTCGCTGAATACTCATAGAACTTGTAGACCGTCTGAATCCTGCCTGTCGGGTTCTCATTCGGCATCTTTACTTCAATTTCAAGGTAGCCCCATTCTTTCAGTTCATTCAGAGCGCTGTCAACAGCCGACTCACCGTCAGGACATAGTGCAATAAGTCCAGCCTTAGAAAAATTCCATTCATGGGGGAAATCCATTACTCTTGCAAGCAGACCGATCGCGCTCCAACTGAGATTGGCAGACCGCACAAAGCAGTTGTTCGGAACGGCATAGCCGCCTGACCTATGTACTCGTCAGATCGTATCTGATATTGTCCTTTTTGCTTTTGTTTTCTTGTCCATTTCTCTAACCTCAGCTTACGCTACGTACACAAACTCCATATTTGCCATAAGCAGTTTATTTACCGCATAAACGCAGCCATACGGCTTATCCACTTTAAGGATAAACTTCCACTGCAAAGCTCTGTCACGGCTTTTTTGATCTCATCACGGGTGAACTTCGACAGTTCATCATGGTCGCACAGTTCATCTACTGTAGAATAATCCTTTTCGACCTTGTTGAGCATTGCCGAATAGGGGCAACAATATCATATAATCAAACTGAAAGCAACATCATATGATGTTATAATTTATTAACTATTTTTGTGCAGAATATACATAAAAATCAGCTATAATTAAATTGGTAAAATATATACTTTCGTGCTTAAGTTACAATATTAAAGGAGCTGCTAAAATGCTGAAAAAACTAAAGGTTATCGGAGGAAGGCTGACCGATGGTGAAAAGCCTGTACGACTTTTTGGCATGTCTACACACGGCATAGCATGGTATCCCGAATATGTATGTGAAGAAGTCTTCAGAGCACTTCACGATGAATGGAAGACCAACTGTGTCAGGATAGCCGTTTATACCGATGAATTTCGCGGATACTGCAACGGCGGCGATAAAGAACATATGAAAGATCTGGTCGAAAATGGTGTCAGCATCGCAGAAAAGCTGGGCATGTATGTCATTGTGGACTGGCATGTCCTGCGCGACTGTGACCCGATGAGATATGCAGATGAAGCAGAGGAATTTTTCAGTGACATGTCAGCGCGCTTTGCAGATAGATCAAATGTACTTTATGAGATCTGCAACGAACCCAACGGCAGCGGCACTTGGGACAGGATAACCGAGTACTCCAACAGAATGATACCTGTGATACGCAAAAACAGTCCCGATGCCGTGATAATCGTCGGCACACCCAACTGGTCACAGGATATACACTGTGCGCTGGACAGACCATTGGAATATGACAACGTGATGTACTCGCTGCACTTCTACGCAGCCACACACAAGCACGCCATAAGGAACAGGCTGGAACGCTGTGCTAAAGCCGGTCTGCCTGTGTTCATCAACGAATTCAATCTTTGCGAGGCGAGCGGTAAAGGTGAGATAGACTACGAAGAGTCTGCGGCGTGGTTTGATGTCATTGAAAGACTGGGGCTAAGCTGTATTTGCTGGTGTTTATCAAATCATGGCGACACCTGCGGCGTATTCGCCCAAAACTGCACCAAACTCTCCCATTGGGAAGATGATGACCTCAAAGAATCCGGAAGAATTGTCAGAGATAAGTTCATGGACTTTGCAGAAGAGGAGAAAAACAAATGACAGATGTATTTAAACTTATTAAAGAACGCAAAAGCGTGCGTACTTTCAATGATGAAGAAGTGACCCCACAGCATCGCGATGAGATAATGCAGTTTGCACACAGCATAAAAACTCCCTACGGTATCGACATACAGGTACGTATACTTGACGGCGGCATGCACGGTCTGACAAGCCCTGTCATCGTGGGTACAGATACCTTTATCGCAGGCAAAGTCAAGCGACTGCCCCATGCGGAAGAAGCCTTCGGGTATTTCTTTGAACAGCTTGTGCTGCATATACAGGAGATGGGTCTGAGGACAACATGGATCGCAGGCACCATGAACCGCAAGGCTTTTGAAGAAGCTATGGAGGTCGATGAAGACGAAGTAATGCCCTGCATGAGCCCGCTCGGTACAGCAGCAGCTAAAAAGTCTGTACGTGAAACTATGATGCGCGCAGGAATAAGGGCTGATACACGCAAAAAATTCAGCGAGATATTCTTCGATGGCAGTACTGATATGCCGCTTACCGAAAGCAGGTATCCCGAACTTACTGAGATACTCAAAGCAGTACAGCTGGCACCCTCTGCGGTAAATAAACAGCCCTGGCGCGTGATCGTCAATGAAAACGGCGTTTATTTCTATATGAAGCATGACAAAGGCTATATTGACTCGAAAGGCTGGGATATGCAGAAGATCGATATGGGCATCGCACTTAGTCACTTTGCACTTTGTGCTGAACAGAACGGTCTTAATACGAAATTCAGTCTTGAAGACCCCGAACTCAAAGCAAACGGATTAGAGTTTGTAGCGGGCTTTTTGCTTGACGGAGGTCAGAATGAAGAATATTGATGAGATACGCGAATTTTTCAGCCATGACCTTTACGCCTTTGACACAGGCGCTTATATCGAAGAAGTCGGTGACAGGTATGCAAAGGTCAGTCTTGTGCTGACAGAACGCCACAAAAATGCTGTCGGCGGTGTTATGGGCGGCGTCTATTTCACACTGGCAGATTTTGCTTTTGCTGTCGCTTCTAACTGGCAGAAGTCGGGAACAGTATCACTAAATTCAGATATCTCTTTCATCGGCGTGCCTAAGACCGAAAAGATCTTTGCAGAAACAGAACTTGTCAAAGACGGCAGGTCAGTCTGCACCTATATTGTAAAAGTCAGCGACAGCGAGGGCACTCCCCTTGCAGCTGTCAAGATAGTCGGTTTTCACAAATCATAAAACAAACGCCCCGCTCTTAAGACGGATAATCATATAGAAGTTTTGCCCCCAAGCGTTTAAGCGCTTAGGGGCATTCTATTTTATACGGTTGCTAAGATAAATCAGGATTTATATATATCCATTATCCACAACAAATCTCATATTAGATCTATTTAACATCCAAGATTTATTCCTGACACCTTTTTTATAGTCAACTATTTGTTGCTTGTCAGAATCGCTTAATTGTTCTATAAATTCATTCACTCGATACATTACGCTTTCTTCCCCAAGAACATCTATAAGAAAATCGAAAAACACATGATACTCGCTAAACTTTTCTTCGAGAAGATACCGACACGCATCTTTAAAATCTTTATCAAATCTATTAGACAAATCTACAGCTGTTGTCTGAAGCTCCATTTCAAAATATTTCAGTATCTCCTCAAACTTATCTTTACTTGAAATATCATACCAATATTCCTTGCCTGATTGAAAACTTTTACCGGCTACAATGCTGTGTATGGTTGATGCAGCACCGTATTTTTTGTATGAAACCCGAAAGTCAGCATTTATCTCAATATTATTGTCATCATTCCATTTTGACGAGAAAAATATGACTTCAAATACAATCTGACCAATCGTTTTCTTGAGTGATCTGCTGCTCTTCAAGTACTTATAACCTGTAGTCTCAGATAGTTTACTTATAAACAATGTTATTGTTTCGTTAGCTTTTCCGCTCATAATTTCTCTCCAATCTGCAAATTTCGATTTATATTCGTAACAATTATAGCATAGCATTGCTGCATTGTCAATAAAAACGCCATAGTACTTCTGACTGTAAATCAGAAATACTATGGCTTAAAACTTCTATATGAGTATCTTTCTTAAGAGCGGGGCGTTCTTTTATCAATATCTTCTTAGATAGCGCGAGTTTCTCTTGCGCTTTTTCTGTTCATACATTATCTCATCAGCTTTGGTTATCAGCTTGAACAGCGTCATATCATCGGATATGCGGGTAACAACAGAGCCGATACTGCCCTCAACTTTGTACGGCTTCGACATCAGCTTGTTTTTATGCTCGATGCGTTTCATAATTGCATCTTCGACCTTAGAGATATCTTCTTCTTCGGCATTGACACCAAGTATGATGAACTCATCACCGCCAAAACGCGCACATACCATGCTCTCGTCACAGCTTTCCTTAATTATCGAAGCAAGTGTCTTCAAAGCAATATCGCCCTCGCTGTGACCGTAGTTGTCGTTTATGTATTTCAGTCCGTCCATATCCACAAAGGAGATAAGTATCTTTTGCCCAAGCATGCGGCATTCGTTGAACTTAGTGTCAGCGGCGCGTATAAAACCATTTCTGTTGTATATATTGCAGAGCGGGTCGATGACATACAGCTTGTCCAGTTCCTCAATGACACAGTTTAGGTTTGTAAGCCTGCGGATATTTTCAAGACTCTCACTGATACACATTATCAGTGAATGACATACCGAACTGTGGCTGGGAAAATCACCGTTTGATATTATAGCATATCCCAGACACCTTTCCCTGAAATGAAGCGGAAGATAATAGCTGATATTAC
The DNA here is from genome assembly GCF_000178155.2 of Hominimerdicola alba 8. GTDB lineage: Bacteria > Bacillota > Clostridia > Oscillospirales > Ruminococcaceae > Hominimerdicola > Hominimerdicola alba_C. Next base: position 37,300 of record NZ_ADKM02000122.1, on the reverse strand, counting down.
CGCCTGTGGTATAAGGCCGCGGATCCATATTTGAACTGCGGAAACATTTGACCTCAGATACCTCGCCTTTATTCCAGATCAGCGGCGCTGACATCTTCGGGGTATAGCCATGTATCAGCGAATTTTCTATCTTAACCGAATAAGAACTTATCCAGTCATCACACAAGCAGATACATAACCTTTCACATTCAAGTGATGCAGCATTGTCAGCTATGCGCTTCATACAGTCATCGGGTGTTTCTGCCTCTGACATTTCTGAGATAAGGCTGTTCAAAAGCCTTACATCACGCCTGTTGTTGTCGATTATAGCATAAGTATGCTTGCGGTATGTCCTTATCGCATTGATATCACTATGGTCATTTCCGCAGCCGCAGCTTTCAGAAAACAGCGCCTTTGAACCGAGTTTACGTGTCTGTTCCCACGCTTTGCAGTCAATGGCATTGCAGACCATCTCACATGCCGCCGAACCGGCTTCCGCTAAAGGTCTGTCAACTGTGGTCAATGCAGGATAATGATGGCTCGCATTATATATATTGTCGAAGCCTGTGACTATGACATCTTCGGGTACCCTTATGCCGTTTTTGTTTAACTCTTTTATCGCCGCCAGCGCCATAGCATCATTGGCACAGATCACAGCATCGGGTATCTTCTCCTGCTCTGCGATCATTTTTCTGACAGCACGCCTGCCGTCACTGGGACGGAAGTCACCAAAAAAGACTTTATCCTCATCTATCGGCAGACCAAACTCAGCAAGGACCTCGCAATAAGCAGAATACCTCTGCATTGCTTCGGGATTGCTCTTAGGACCTGAGATAAACGAAATATCTTTTGCGCCGTGTACTTCAATAACATGCCGTACTATATCACACATTGCGCCCTTATTGTCGATAGTGACATTGATAAACTGCGGATAGTCATCACAGTCAAAAACCGCTACAGGAAGCAGTGAAGCCTTTGCCGATTCCAAAAGTTTCTGCTTGGTTTCAATATCCTGAATGGTGTTTATCATAAGAATGACACCGTCAAACATTTTATAATTTATCAGATTATAGATATTTATCTCGCCCACATCAAACCCACGCCCTGAAACAACGCCGCAGAATGCAGTAAAACAAGAAATATTAACATCATTCTGCTTTGCATAGCTTATTATACCATCAAGGACGCCGCGCTGATATTCTTCATCTAAGCCTGCCATTATCAGTGCGATCTCTTTGGATCTGTTCATAACCGTTCCTCCCTAAGACTCCTGTCAGTCTATGCTTACATTAAACTATTATACCTTATTTCTAATAAAAAATCAATAGTATTAGCTAAAATTATTGCAGTATCGCACTAATTTTAGTGAAATACTGCAATATTGTTCTAAAATATTATGATCGTTTCTATTTTTTTCTCATTAAGGTCAGATCACTTATATCACCGCGTTTTGCGCGTTCCAACTGCTTTTCAAGATAAGCTCTCAGTTCTTCGAGCAGTCCACGCTCAGAGTGCATGGAATTGATAAAACGATATTTTTCACGCCTGCGTTCAGCTTCAGCGCGTATATGCTTTTTAAGTTCGTCATAGCGAATGACCATCTCATTTTCAACAGCAAACGCCTTGATCTTAGCTGTAAGACTGAAAGAGTTCACAAGGTCGATGGTGAGTATGCCGTAGAAAAAGCCTATTACAAATGAGAACAGCAGATTGTGGGAGAACCATTCCAACCCTGACAAGATATGCGGGTGTATGAAAAAATAGTAAGCCGCCCCCAACATCGCCCAGTAAAAAGAAAAACGCGGACATATCAAGCCTTTATAGTTAAATCTTAGTTCAGAATAATCCCAAAGTTTCAGATGCCGCCTGATTATGAAAAGTTCGCCTGCAATAAGTTCAATGACAGTCATCGTAACTGCCATAATAACAAACAGAACACCCTTGCGCAGTAAATCATTATCGATATGTATGAACTTCTCAAGCAGCGCCAGAAGATACAAAGCTGTAAGACCAAAGCCGTAAAGCGGCAGGCAAGGTCCATTGAGAAATCCCGGATTTATCCAGACTCGCTCCTTGTTAGTCGGCTTGAAACGGCGGTAGAAAACCTCGATCGTCCAGCCTATCACACTGCCCGAAGCAAACAACAGCGCAAGTATCATGATATTGTAAACTAAAGCCATAAGCATCACCTCAAAAAAATGACTAATGTTCATTTATATTATATACCTTTTCCGTTTTTTTGTCAATCATATAAAACAATTTCTTGGCAATGATCCATAAATGTGCATTCAGAAAAAATATGAAGCACCTTTCAATACGAAACTCGGAACACTCGGGAAGTGCCCGTCTAAAGGGTCTTGCGCTTTTAAACTTCGTCATTACACCGCTTTACGGCGTCATGCCCGTCAAGGGGGCAGATGCGGTGGGATACGAGTGTTCTTAGCACGACATGTCTGGTGCGTTTTCAAGCTGCTGCGGGGAGTACAGGAGTGCTCCTGACGATAGTCGTACCGTAGTTCCGATAAAGGCAGAGAACAGCGTGCATACTCCCCTACTAACAGCGAAAATCGTTCAAAAGTTGTACGTTTTTGTACAACTTTTAATGAAATATGTAGGAATTAAAATAAAATACATTTGTTTGCACAAGCCGTCACTCGCATTTTTATTGCATATTCACATAGAAAGAGGGCGTATTTTTGAATTGATATCCATCTGACACACAACAAAAACGACGATCACCGATGCCGAATTACGCCGAAAAGCGGTAAAGTGAGTACTATTGGCATAAAACACTTAAAATAATTAAAGCCGAGTTTGATGACCCGGCATTTATCCTATTTATTTGATGCCATCTCGTACTTGTGCTTGGTCGCCAGACCGCCTCTGATATGGCGCTGTTCCTTGTTTTCCTCCAGTAAGCCCCTTACCTCACGGTAAAGTTTGGGCGAAAGTTTTGGCAGCTGTTCTGTCAAGTCTTTATGTACAGTGGATTTCGACACCCCAAAAGCAGCAGCCGTTGCCCTGACTGTGGCTCTGCGGTCTATCATATATTCACCGAAGATCACAGCCCTTTCCTTATCGGTTCTAAACATGGTATACACCCCTTTTGCTTAATTGTATGCCAAAGGGTCTATGTGTAGAACAAAGCATTTTTCACTTGTAGCAAAAAGATCGCCCCCGACAGCTTATCTCTGTCGGGGGCGAGGTCTGATATGCGACCTTTATCAGCATGGAAGTTTAGTTCTGTTCGGTAAGGCTATTTACGCCCTTTACATGCGCGGCAACAAGGCTGAGGTCGGTAACATCTACTGTGTTATCGTGGTTTACATCTGCCGACATATAGCCTGAACCGCTGAGTGTTCTGACACTCTTGATGTGAGAAGCCAAAAGAACTACATCAGAAGCATTTATGGCACCATCAAGGTTTACATCGCCAAACAGATAATGATCCTGTCCGTCATCGGGAGGTGTGGGGACATTGCCGCCATCGGGAGGTGTAACGGGATCGGTGCCTGTGCCGGGCTGCCAGCCGCCCTGTCCGGGTCCGAAACCGCCCTGTCCGGGTCCGAAACCGCCCTGTCCGGGTCCGAAACCGCCCGAAGCCTGACCGCTGCCCTGAGATACTGTTGCGGTACCACTCGCTGAACCATTGATGTAGAGGGTGTAAGTTTCATTAGCATTCAGTGCTTCCGAAGTGAATACCACATGGTTAGCTGACTTGACGCCAACACCGCTGTAAAGTGAATTGCCCTGACTATCCTTTATCTCAATGGTAGAGCCATTTGTTATGTTCACGGTCGAAGTACCGCTCTGCTGACCTGTGCCTGACTGACCGTCTCTTCCTGGGCGGCCTCCGCCAAAGCCGCCTGTACTTCCGCCTCCGCCAAAGCCGCCTGTACTTCCGCTTCCGCCAAATGCAAGATAGCTGCCTGAAGTTGGAACAACTGCCATGCCGTTCATACCGATACCTGCAATAGTACCGCCTGTTACGGTGAGAGTGTTGCCGTTATCGCCTATATCAAGAGCGCCATTGCCATTATTTGGCGAACCGAATACTTCGGTATAACCGCCCGAAACTGTCATGTTGCCGTTGGAGTCAACGCCATCGCCGTTGGCATTTATATACCATGTTCCGCCTGCGATATTCAGCTGGTATGTAAAGTTTTTCAGGTCACTGTTTGCAGCATTTATGCCGTCATCGGATGATACTACACTGCCTTTTCCAGACCAGAGGTTAACGATAGCACCTTCAAGACCCTCGCTTGCCTGAAGTATCTTTATCTCAGGTGAAGCTGTGCCGTCTTTGGAACCGATATTCAGATAATAGTCAGACTTGATGCCGTCATCAGAAGCCGAAACGGTTATCACACCGCCTGTTATGCTGATGGTTTCTGTACCTGCGGTGCCGTTCAGGTGTATTCCGTCATCGGCTGAGTCGATATTGATAGTACCGCCTGCAACAGTGATATAGCTGTCAGATTTGATGCCCTTGCCGCCGTCTGCGACAGTTTTGGTGTGACCGCCTGCAGCAGTTATATCAGCAGTGCCGCCGTTCATTGTAAAGCCGCCGTCAGCCTGTATGCCGTCTTCACCGCCGTTGATGGTCAATTTACCGCCGTTGATGGTGACCGTACCTGCCGACTCGGTGTCATCTTCATCGGGAGATGCTTTCAGCGCATCAGCTGTGGCTTTGATATTCACATTACCGCTGTTGACTATAACACTACCATCGGAAGCAAGACCGTTATTTGCTGCGTTGACATTAAGTGTCAGGGTATCAGCAGAACTTCCGCCCACGATAACAGAAGCAGATGTGCCGCCCTTGATACCGTTCTTGCAGGCGGTGCCGTCAACCGTCAGAGTGCCTGTACCTGTTATTGTCGCAGTTGCAGAGCTCTTTACCTTTATCGCAGCGCCCTCAAAAGCATCTGCTACCTCTGCATCAGCTGATGTTTCATCAGCAAGGTTTTCTGCGTCTTTAAGGGTGTTAGTGCCTTTTACGAATATTTCCACCTGTGCTTCTTTACCGACTGTCAGCGGTGCTGTATCGCTTGCTGTGAGGTCGATATTATCAAGTATCAGCACAACATCTGTAGTACCTTTCTTTATCTGGATGCTGCCCTCTGAACACTTACCTGTTACAACATATACGCCAGACTCATTGATGGTCAATGCGGTTTCATTTATTTTGAACCCCGAACCATCGCTGTCAGATGCCGAAACTGAATTTGAAGTAAAGGTGAACACGTTATCATACTCGCCCTTATCCTCGAATGCAAACGCATTCAGTCCGACAGTCGAAGTCAGCATCATCATTGCTGCCGCAGCCGCACTTATTGTCTTTTTCATTATCATAGCTTTCATATCTAAGCCCTCCTTAACGATTCGGGGTCATGCCCCATTGCTTGCTATAGTTCATATTATAATCAGTCGGGCTTAAGTATACTTTAAATTATAGTTAAAAAATACCTTAAATATTCTATTCTTTTATTTTAAAATGTGATTATTCCGCTGACACACCACAAAAACAGCGGCTATACAGAACTTGAAGTGCTTGGCGTATATCTTTTTGTTTACCGCATTTTCAGTTGGTGTGATAAAGGGATAGTCATATTAAAAAAAATCCCCCGAACATAAGCGCTTATCCGAAATTGCGCTCATGCACGAGGGATCTGAATATGACGACACTGTGTGATGATATATACACAGTAGATCTGATCACCTTTAAATTATATCACGCTTTTTTCTGAGGGTCAATATTATCACGTGATAGTTTTCGATTTAAATAAAGAATAATTACATACACAATTATGAACGATTTATATTTCAAAATAATTTCAAAAGTGTAAAGTCAATACTATAGCAATCCAACTTTTTAAATTCACAAAATCCAGTCGCAAAAGCTGGGATCTATGGGCTTTGTGACTGGATTTTGTCTGAATTTTAAGGCGGATCGCTATAATACGCGCTCACATTTTATCTATAACGGAAACAGCAGCGCTGCAAGCATAGACTTCTGCGGCGCCTGCGGTTTTAAGTACCTTAGCACATACGCCTATAGTCGCACCTGTAGTAATGACATCATCACATATTAAGACGGTCTTCCCGCTTATATCAGTGTGCTTTCGGTTCATGGCGTAAACCTCTTCGGCGTGCTTTAGACGCTCTGCTTTTTCAAGTTTATGCTGTTCGGTAGTATCCTTTCTTCGTGCAAGCAGCGAGAAGTCTGTTCGTTTACTGATGGCATCAGCGACAAAACTTGCCAGCAGTTCAGCCTGATTTCTTCCGCGTGTCAGCTTTTTGCCCAGATACATCGGCACTGCTGTGACAATATCTATCTTGTCGGAAATGCCCTGTTCGGTCAGTCGTTCGGCTATTATACGGGAACTTAGTTCAGCAAAATTATTTACATTTCCGCCGCGCTTAAGACTATATATCTGCCCGATTATTTTATCCTCGTAATAAAATGCCCCTACTGCCCCGTCAACATTACCGATTTTCAGTTCTTCTCGGAATTTTTCGGGCATATCCGCTTCACAATCATCACACAGCAGTCTGTCCCAGATCAACAGCTTGCCGCAAAACGGGCAGCTGTTGGGCATAACAAGGTCAATGATATACTTGTATAACGGATCGGTAAAAAGCATACTACCACCTCACACAAAAAACTCCGCCCACAAAGGACGGAGTTTAAAGACAATAATTTACAGGTATGTGCCGTAATCAGCATTCTCCTTGTTGATCGCATCGATCTCATCATTGATATCGCTTACGACCTTGCCTGCCTTGTCCTTCTCATCGATCAGGATCAGCAATTTAGCCTGCATATCTTCGATCTCTTTCTTCATAGCCTCGACCTTTGTATTGCAGTCAAACGCATCGTTCTCAGCGTCAGTCTTCTTAGACTTCAGCTCCTCGATCTTCTTGTTATTAAGTGCAATTTGCTCCTGTGCAAACTGCTTCATTTTCTCCAAAGCGCTCATGCCCGGATAAACCTCCTTCTTATTCTCGGAATTATTTTCCTCGATTGTATTTTCATATCCGATCTCAGGGATATCTTCAACTGGTTCCGGTGCCTTTACAAGCTCTTTCTCAAGAGCCTCGCCGCTAACAGGCTCGATGGACGGTATCTCAGGTATCTCGTCTATCTCAGGCATCTCATCGGTTTCCGATACATCAGAGGTATCGGAATCTTCATCTGACATGTCGGTCAGTTCGGTAACAGCTTCTTCTGCGGCAGGCGCAGGAACATCATCATCCAGCAGGCTGACCTTATGCTCTGATGCGGGTACAGAAGCGCCGCTTTCATTATCATCTGATAACAGGCTGACCTTATGCTCTTCTTCTGCCCTTTCGATTATAGGCGGAAGATTAGCTTCTTCAACTGCCTTTCTCAGCAGTTCTGCCTCATCGATGACCTCGGTGTTCTCAGGCGCCGCTTCGGTCACCTCTGGCTCGACAGGCTTTTCTTCTTCAACAGGAGCTTCAAAAGCGGGCTTATTATCAGCCAGACCATATGATGCCGAAACAGGCTTAGGGTCATCACGCTTGGAATATGTAGGCGGCGTATACTTTGGTCTTGACGGCTTGGGCGCCTCATCTTCAAGACCCGTTGCAAAGTTGCTGAACTTATTGTCATCAGAGGAGGAAGCCTTTGCAGGCTCAGGCTTCTTGTTAGCCTCAACTCTTCTGAAATGCTCATCCATTACCTCACGAACTGCCTGTATATCGGCTTTTGTCTTATTGAAAAACTCAGCAGTATCGCCGTCACTTCTGCCGTTTTTCAGCATCTTGGCGATGCCTATCGAAGTCCTGTCAAGGAAACCGTCTTCGCCCATTTCGAGATTGACAGTGATATCAGCATGCTCTTCCTTATCCTTACCGCCCCTTTTCAGGAACGATACGCCGTGAAACTTGCTCTTGCTGCCCTTATCAGTCTTTGCTTCGATCGCAGAATGATCTATCTGCGGCTGAACATAAGTCTGATAATCAGGGAAATACTTCTCAACTATGCCTATTACATTACCCTTTGGTATCTCCATAGTTCTGGAGATCTCGTCAAAAGAATAGCCCTCTTTATACAAGCGGACGATCTTTTCGTTAGTGCTTTCCTGCTTCTTAGCCAAAACAATCAATCCTTCCATGCAAATTACGGTCTTTCCCCATCTACAATGCAATAGTACACTAAAGATGGTACCGTTTTCATCGCTCTTATATATTATACAATATTTAATTCAAAATGTCAATATGATTTGTGATAAATTCCAAGTTTTATTTAAGATTTTGATGATTGCAATATATTTATATTTGTCAGAAACATAATATTAACATATCACAAAACAAAATCACACACTTCGTGCATTTTCTACAAAGCTAAAAATTTTTTGCCTGTTCTTTCCAGAACCACTGTCATTTTCGACTCCCGATGACACATCGACACAGTCAGGATGTACACGTCTGACAGCTTCCGAAACATTTTCGGGTGATAGTCCGCCCGCCAGAATAAACATTCTGCCGTCACGTTTGATGCTGTCAAGCAGACTCCAGTCAAATGACTTACCGCTGCCATACTCAGCAGCATCAAAAACATAGCCGCACACCTTTTCAGAAGACTTATATCTGTCAAGTTCAGCTATATCCGTGACATTAAAAGCCTTTATTATCGGCAATTCTGCGGCACTGTAGGCATCATCATCAATTCTGCCGTGTATCTGGATATAGTCAAAACCCGCATCATTTATCTGCCGCACCTGCTCTTTACTTGGTGAAACTGTCACCGCGCAGGTCTTGACATTATCGGAAAGTGCAGCCATTATCTCAGCAGCCTTTTCCAAGGAAATATTCCTCTTGCTCTTAGGAAAAAAAACTACCATACCTGCAAATTCTGCTCCCGCTTCCGAAACATTTTTTGCATCTTCAACAGAAGTCAGACCGCAGATCTTTACCTTTACAGACATTTTACCTTCACCTTTCCCTTTCAGGTTCACGATTCGTTAATTATTATAGCACATTTAATTATTAATTTCAAGAGTATAAAAGTTTTTTAGCGAACAAAATTAATTAATATTTTGTGAACTTAATTATCCTGTATTTTTTGACCCCGAACGTTTTCGTAAATATTATATTAACTTCCAAAGGATATATCCATCTGCTTCATCACATGGGCTTCATTCAATTTTTACGCCTATTTTAAAGGATTTTTCATTTGTTAAAGAAGTACAATAGCTCGCTTAATTTTGACTAACCGTTGTAATAATCTTAGAACTTTTAACTTAACACTTGATTTTTTTTTCAGATGTTGTATAATTGAATAGGTAGTATAAAAATATAAGATAGATATACTTTATCCGTAAGACAATATATAGTATAGGTCGATATTGGGGTGATCGATTGAACGAAAATTTCAAACTAATTAAACAGGCATACGAGAAAATTGCAAATGCGGGTAAATTTGATCCCGAAGTTATGCGAAAAGCTGTCAGACCTTTGGCAGAAGCATATGGTGCTTCTGTCATTACCATAAAAGTGCCGTTAAAATTCAGCGAATGTCAGCTTCATTATATATATGGCGATGAGAATGTTGTGATAAACGGCAATCAGGTCATAACCTGCGAGGGCGATCCAAATGCAGGCGGAAAGACTGTCATAACATGGGTATGCGGTGAGGGACATACCTGGTCGGAAGAAGATATCGATGATATAAATTATATATGCAAAACTGCCTGTGCGCTTTCCGAAAAGCTAAGACTGGGTGCTATGGCAAACAGCTATTTCTATATGGATACGATAACAGGCGTTAGCAACATAAACGGTCTGAGCAGATTTGCCGAACAGCTGATAAGGCGCGGTAAATCCACAGAGTATGGTTTTGCGTTCCTGAATATCGTGGGCTTTAATTATGTAAATAAAAAGGTCGGCTTCAAAGCGGGCACAAAAGTGATGAAGATGTATGCTTCAAAACTCAAGGAACAGCTTGCAAAAGACGAAATGGTCGCAAGACCGGGCGGTGATAATTTTGTTATCGCTTTCAAAAAAGAGAACATTGAAAAGATAAAAAAGATAGTTGAAGGCATATCGCTGAGGATAAGAGTAAATTCCTCGACCATAAAATTCAGTCTTTCTGCAAGGACCGGCATTTATATGGTCACCAAACCTGATAAGCCTTTTGACAAGATAATGAGTTATCTTTCCAACAGCATAAATTACGCAAAAAACTATGCCAGAGAAAATATTGTCTATTACAATAAAGATGTTGAGCACAAGGTAATAGAGTACAGGGAGTTCTGCCAGAAGTTCAGGACAGGCATTGACAAGCAGGAATTTTTTGTGGTGTACCAGCCAAAGGTATTCACAAAGAACAATACGCTTTACGGTGCAGAGGCACTGGTACGCTGGAATAATGATGGCAGGGTCATTTATCCCGGTGAATTTGTTGAGATATTCGAGAAAGAACATCTTATATCCGACCTTGATTTCTATGTGCTTGAACACACCTGCATAGATATGCGCAGATGGCTCGACAGCGGCTTGAAACCGGTAAAGGTATCTGTCAATTTCTCTAATGACCATCTTGGAGATGAAGACCTTGTGAAGCGCATAACCGAGATAGTTGACAGGTATCATATCGAACATTCGCTTATCGAGATAGAGATGACCGAAACGGTCGATGTCAATGAGATAAATCAGCTGTTGTCATATGTTGACGGACTGCACAAAAACGGCTTCACCGTTGCGATAGATGATTTTGGGATAGGCTATTCCTCACTGCTGATGCTTCAGACAATATCTGTAGATGTATTGAAGATAGACAAGGCATTTATTGCAGAGGTTACCAACGACCATCTTAAGCGTGAGAATGTCATACTCAGACACATAATCAATATGGCTGAAGATCTGGGAGTCGAGATAGTCGCTGAGGGCGTTGAAACCGACGATCAGCGCGACAACCTCACAAGCATGAACTGCCACAGGATACAGGGATATTTCTATGATAAACCGCTTATGTCTGATGATTTCTGCAAAAGACTGGCTGTTAAGACATATCAATAAACAAAACAGAGCGCTCGTGAACGCTCTGTTTTTTCTATTTATCAAAGTTTAGTTCAGAGAGTGCTTTTATTGGTATACGGACACCATCGGTAAAGACGATCGTGCCTTCATAGCTGTCAATGATGCGCACCTCTCCCCTTTTGGTAACATATCTGCCGCCTTTTTTTCTTTCATCCGGCAGAAAGTATGTCACTGTTACATCGGGGCAGTATGGAAGGATGTCCTTAAGCCTGTTCAGCGCGCCATTCAGACTGTCTATCTCGTCTTCTGTCAGTTCTCGGCGGCTGTCTGTCAGGCGTGCTGTTTCGTTTACTGCATCATCATAACCCGTAAGCGCCGCAAACGGTGCGAACTGTGCCGCGCGGTCATGGATAGACATGGGTGGCAGGTCGGCATACTGCGGACGGGACATAAACCTTATATTATAGTATCTTTCATTCATTGACATATTCCCTTTCTTATAGTAAACAACATATATTTCTACAAAATGTCCTGAAATTTTCAATGTTTAATGTGGTTATCCCTCTGACACACCACAAAAACAGCGGCTATACAGAACTTAAGGTTCTTGGCGTATGGCGCTCAATTATACTTTTGTTTACCGCATTTTTAGTTGGTGTGCTAAAGGGATAGTCATAATGTTTAATATAATTGTCACGCACGATGCCCGCCGATGGTCTGATTGCGTTCGCGTGCTGTGCCGCCTTCAAGATAATTTGAGCCGCGCAGCACAGCATTCTTGCCATAGCGATGCTTGATCTCAAGAACAGCAGTCTGTATGGCTTTCTCTTTATGACGGGCTTTTTCTTTCTCCTCACTCTCCTGCTGAGTAGAAGCTATGGTGAAAAAGTCAAGCTGCTCAAACTGTTCGGCATATGGTATATCCTTTTCGCTGACGAGATCACAGGCGGCGATATTGAGCCTGCGTGAAAGCAGTGACGGCTGAGATATGCGGTCGAACAATTCCATCACTGCTTCGGTTATCTCTTTAGAAGATGAAGTGTGATGTTTGAGATTTATCGTACCGTGAGAATGTTCGGGCACTGCCCTGCCATAGTGGTCGAACACCACATTGCCTTTGTAATTTCCATCAGCAAGGCTTGCCCTGTCGTAACCGATGGTCAGCACCAGTTTGTCAGTAACGACACCTTTTTCTGCCAGTTCCAGTGAGAGGGCATCTGCCATCTCCCAGATTATGAGCCTTGTATCTTTGTGACCTGTGGGCTTCTGCAATACCTGCCCCGAAGAATGGCTGTTATTTTCAGGGCGATACGCCTTTACATCTGCTATGGTGGCAGGTTCTATCCCCCATGCGTGGTCGATGAGAAGTTCGGCATTTTTCCCGAAAGTCTTATACAGCCGACCTATCGAACTGCGGCTGACCGAATTTTTTGCGATATCCCCCATCGTATATATGCCGAGTTTTTCAAGCCTGCGTGCGATGCCTTTACCAACGCGCCAGAAATCGGTTATGGGCGTATGATCCCAAAGCTGTTCACGGTAAAGCTGTTCATCAAGATATGCCACACGCACGCCGTATTCATCGGCGGGCATGTGCTTTGCAACTATATCCATAGCTATCTTGCAAAGATACATATTCGTACCTATCCCCGCAGTGGCAGTTATGCCCGTAACGCTCAGCACATCACGTATCAGCATGGCGGCAAAGTTATGGGGAGAACAGTTATATGTCTTCAGATAACCTGTGGCATCAATGAATACTTCATCTATGGAATAGGCAAAGATATCCTCAGGCGCGACATATTTAAGATAAATGCCGTATATCTGCGAACTGACTTCCATATATTTCGCCATTTGCGGAGGGGCGACGATATAATCAAGTTCAAGGGTCGGATCGGCTCTCAGCGCACTTGCAGAGCATGAACTGCCTGAAAACCGCCTGTTTTTCAGGCGGTTTCTGCGCTGTATATTTATTGACCTGACACCGCTGACCACCTCGAAAAGCCGCGCCCTGCCCGAAATGCCGTATGACTTCAATGCAGGCGTTACTGCAAGGCATATGGTCTTTTCGGTACGGCTCTTATCGGCAACGACAAGGTTTGTATCCAGCGGGTCAAGCCCGCGTTCGGTACATTCGACCGACGCATAGAATGATTTCAGATCTATCGCGATATATATCTTATCCATCAGCCGCGGCCTCCAGTTCGTACATTTGTTCTTATTTTTATTTTAGCACACATTTGTTCGATTGTCAATGAGAAATCGAAAGTTTGTTCGATTTTTACAAAGCTATCGCTTTCTATTATAAAATGTCCCGCGCAGTACGAAAATACACCTATTATCAGAGGATAAGATCAATTTCGTTTATATATTTACATTTCGGAATTTATTTATATTGACATGCCGAGCATTGTGTGGTATATTGTAATAAACTAATAGTTATTAACTCTTTGCTACAATGAAAAGAAGGTGAACGTTCTGTATTCGATAGAAGATTATGACCGCCCATCGGTAGCGGCTGATGCTGTAGTCTTTGGGGTGGACAGCGTGAAAGCTGATAACCGCAAGAGCCTTGACCGAAAAAAAATGAAACTTCTGCTGGTAGAGCGCGGTGAAGAACCGTTCAAGGGCTGTTTCAGTCTGCCGGGCGGTTTTCTCAGAAAAGGCGAAACGATCGAAGAAACGGCTGTGCGCGAACTTAAAGAAGAAGCAGGCGTTATCGAACCAAAGCTGATAGAACTTGGGGTCTACAGCAAGCCCGACCGCGACCCGCGCGGCTGGATAATCTCCTGCTGTTTTATAGCGCTGACAAACACTGTCGAACTCGCGACCGAAAAAGGCTCTGATGCTGTTTCGGCACACTGGTTCGACCTTGAAAGCAGCAGTGATGGCGATGATACTGCTATCGCAGTCCGAAGAGGTGATGAAACGGTATTTGAGTACCGCAGTGGTGAAACGCAGGTAAACAAGCTGGCTTTTGACCACAGTGAGATGATACTGGCGGCATTTCTTAAACTGCGCGATGAGGTAATAAATCATGATATGATATTCGACCTTATGCCTGAATGTTTCTCAATATCCGATCTTCAACAGCCTTATGAAGCAATAACAGGCATACATCTGTCACCGCAGGGTTTCCGCAAAAAAATGATAGGCAAGCTGAAAGAGACCGAACTTTTTGAAGAAGCCGCAGCACACAGGACATCAAGGCTGTACACTAAGGCTTGAACACGGAGGTGTATCGGATGATAGACAGTTTCAAAGGCGACTACTGTTTCCTGAGCAATTTTTATGAAGCTAAAGTCACTTACGAGGGGATAACATACCTCAATAACGAAGCGGCTTTTCAGTCGATCAAGACCACAGACATGGCAAAGCGCAGGGATTTTGCCGATCTCGACCCTGCCGAAGCCAAAAAAGCAGGCAGAAATGTAAGCCTGCGCGGGGACTGGGAAGATATAAAAATAAATGTTATGTATAAGATATGCAAGGCAAAGTTCACACAGAACAGTGACATTGCTGAAAAGCTGCTGGCGACAGGCGATGAAGAACTTGTTGAAGGCAACGATCACGGCGATAAGATATGGGGCAAGGTGAACGGCGAAGGTGCCAACAATTTAGGAAAGATCCTTATGAGGGTCAGAGAGGAGTTAAAAATGAGCAAATTTGATGCAAAAAAGGTAAAAGATGAGATAGTTCAGTGGATCAAAGACTATTTTGAGGAAAACGCCACCCCCGAAACAAAAGCGGTAATAGGAATTTCGGGCGGCAAGGACAGTTCGGTAGCGGCAGCGCTTTGCGTTGAAGCACTGGGCAAGGACAGGGTTATCGGTGTGCTGATGCCGCAGGGCGAACAGTTCGACATTGATTGCAGCAAGCAGCTGGTGAACCATCTTGGTATAAAAAGCTATGAGATAAATGTCGGCAGCACCGTTTCGGCACTGCTTGGCGAACTCGGCAGCAAACTCGATGTGGCTGAACAGGCAAGAGTCAACACCCCGCCACGCATCAGAATGACCACCCTTTACGCCGTTGCAGCTTGTGTCGGCGGAAGAGTTGTAAACACCTGCAACATGTCTGAGGACTGGGTGGGCTATTCAACTAAGTTCGGTGACAGCGCAGGCGATTTCAGCCCTCTTTCCGAACTGGTAGTACGCGAAGTCATCGCGGTAGGCGACGAGCTGGGCATACCTTACGAACTGACACACAAGACACCTATCGACGGTCTGTGCGGCAAGACAGACGAGGACAATCTCGGTTTCACTTATGCTGAACTTGACAGCTATATCCGTCAGGAAACAGACCTTACTGACAAGCCCGAACTGAAAACACGCATCGACGGCATGCACGCAAGAAATCTGCACAAGCTGCTGCCCATGCCGAAATTTGAATACAAAGGCTAAAATGCAAACGCCTCTGCTGAATGAAAAGCAGAGGCGTTATTGTTATATCTATTGTGGTTATCCCGCTGACACACCACAAAAACAGCGGTTTTACAGAACTTAAGGTGGTTGGCGTATATCTTTCCCCCGCCTGCGGCGGGGGAAAGATATGGGGCGCTCAATTATCCTTTTGTTTACCGCATTTTTAGTTGGTGTACTAAAGGGATAGTCATAATATCTATTTTTTACATGTATCGCTGATGACACAAAATGGTTGTTTTTCATATTGTTATTTCATCGGTTTTGAGGTCAGCTTTACAAGCAGTTCAACGATTTTTTCCATCGACTGAACACAGCAGTATTCATACCTGCCATGATAGTTGTGACCGCCTGTGCAGATATTCGGGCAAGGCAGTCCCTTGAAAGACAGGCTCGAACCATCGGTGCCTCCGCGAATAGGCTGTATTATCGGGGTGATGCCCAATTCACCCATACACTCAACGGCATTGTCGATAAGGAACATGAAATCAGGTTCTATCTTCTCGCGCATGTTATAGTAGGTATCTTTGACCACCGCTGTGACAGTCCCACTGCCGTAACGCAGGTCAAGCAGGTCGGTCACGCGCTGTATCGTCTGTTTCTTTTCCTCGAATTTTGCCCTGTCATGGTCGCGGATAAGGTAGCTGAGCGAAGCATGCTCGGTACTGCCCTCAATGTTCATCAGGTGGAAGAATCCTTCCCTGCCCTCAGTAAATTCGGGTCTCTGTTCGGGCGGAAGCATACTGTCAAACTCAGCCGCGATGCGTGCGGCGTTTATCATTTTATTCTTAGCTTCACCTGTATGCACATTCACGCCGCAGATGGATATATCGGCTGATGCCGCGTTGAATGTTTCATACTCCAGTTCACCGATGCCGCCGCCATCGACAGTATAGGCGTAGTCAGCCCCGAAACGAGTAAGGTCAAAACGGTCTGTGCCCGCGCCTATCTCTTCATCGGGCGTGAAAGCTATAGCGATCTCGCCATGCTTTATCTCCGGGTGTGTCAGCAGATGATGCGCCATCGTCATTATCTCAGCAACGCCCGCCTTATCATCAGCACCCAGCAGAGTAGTGCCGTCTGTGACTATGACAGACTGCCCCTTATACGCCTTTATTTCGGGGTATGTGGCGGTTTTAAGAACTATCCCCTTTTCTTCATTGAGAACTATATCCCCGCCGTCATAATCATCTATTATTCGCGGCTTGACATTTTCGCCCGAAGTTTCGGGTGAGGTGTCCATATGTGAGATAAAGCCCAGCGTTTTTGACTGCGCACCGCCGTCATTAGCGGGTATCTTTGCGTAAACATAGCAGTTTTCCTCATCATAGAATACATCAGATGCGCCCATCTCATTAAGCTCATCATAGAGCAGTTTTGCCAGCACATGCTGTTTTGCGGTGCTGGGGTGAGTCTGCGAGTCTTCGTCAGACTGAGTGTCTGTCTTAACATATCTCAAAAATCTTTCAATGACCTCTGTCATTTTCATTCCTCCTTACCATGTTTATTATACCACAAAAAACATCACAGCGCAAGAAATATCCCGACACTTCACAGGAAATGTCGGGAAAAAATTTTATCAGTCACCAAATGAAACGCCCAGCGCCTTTGCATATTTTACCATCTGGTCGTCCTCAGGCACGAACTTTGTCTTGCCTGCAACGTCTTCCAGCTTGTTTTCGGAAACAACTTCCTTTATCATGGCAACAGCATAGCCATACTTCTCCTTAGCCACCAGTTCTGCCGCATGTACGCCGAACTTGGTAGCCAGCACTCTGTCATAAGCTGACGGACTGCCGCCGCGAAGCATGTGACCCGGTATGCAGACCCTTGTTTCTCTGCCTGTCATCTGCTCTATCTGCTTGGCGATTCGGGAAGTTGCGGTGGTCAAGCCCTGTTCGGCACGAGCCTTAGCACGTTCCTTCTTCTTCATCTTAGCCTCAGCCTTATCGAATGCGCCTTCTGCCACAGCCATTATGGAGAAACCCTTTGAATCGCGCTTTTCGCAGGCTTCGGCAAGTTTATCTATATCATATGGTATCTCCGGTATGACTATCATGTCAGCACCGCCTGCGATGCCGGAATAGAGAGTCAGCCAGCCTGCCTTGTTGCCCATTATCTCAGCAACAAGTATCCTGCCGTGAGAATTAGCGGTGGAATGGAGTCTGTCAATGACATCGGTAGCGGTGTCAACAGCGGTATGGAAGCCGAAAGTCACGCTGGTGCCCCAGATATCATTGTCGATGGTCTTAGGCAGACCGATAACATTCAGCCCCTCAGTAGAGAGCAGATTTGCGGTCTTATGTGTGCCGTTGCCGCCCAGTGTCAGCAGGCAGTCCAGCTTCTGCTTTTTATAGGTCGCTTTCATTGCCTTTACCTTATCAACATTGTCGTCCTCGATGACCTGCATCATCTTGAAAGGAGTACGCTTTGTACCGAAGATAGTGCCGCCTGTGGTGAGGATACCTGAGAAATCAGACTGCTTCATCTCTTTGCAGAGTCCGTTTATCAGACCATAGTAACCATCGTGTATGCCGATTATCTCAACATCATCACCAAACTTTTCGTAACATGCTTTTGCCACACCTCTGATAGTAGCATTAAGCCCGGGACAGTCACCGCCGCTGGTGAGTATGCCTATTCTTCTTTTCATTTTTATCAATTCCTTTCCCAATTATTTATCAATATGACTATCCCTTTAGCACACCAGTTGAAAATGCTGTAAACAAAAGGATAATTGAGCTCCCCATATCTTTCCCCCGCCTGCGGCGGGGGAAAAATATACGCCAACCGCCTTAAGTTCTGTAAAACCGCCGTTTTGGTGGTGTGTCAGCGGGATAACCACGTTTATCAATACTTATCATCACTGTCATCTGTGAATCCTTCATCATCGTAATCAGCCCCCATCAGAGCCGACACGCTGTTATCAAGTCCGGCAGGTTCGTCATCGGGTACCGAATAGTCATACTTCATAACGCCGCTCGTGGGCTTTTCTTCATCGCTCAGCTTAAACCTTGCTATCATGTTCTTGAGTATGAGCGACTGGCTGGAAAGTTCCTCACTGGCTGATGCAGTGCCGACAGATGCAGAAGTGTTTGCCGAAACGACTGAAGATATCTGTACAAGACCTGTGTTTATCTGTGCGATAGCTTCTGTCTGTGCTTCCGATGCTTCCGAGATGTTCTTGACAAGCGACTGTATCTCAGCAGAACCCTCGACTATACTGCCCAGCGACTCAGCGGTCTTTTCAGCTATCTGCGAGCCCTTTGAAACAGCGGCAGAAGAATTTTCGATAAGCGATGCCGTCTGCTTTGCCGCCTCAGCCGAACGTGAAGCAAGTCTTCTTACTTCATCAGCGACAACGCCAAAGCCTTTAGAACCCTCACGCGCAGCTTCAACTGCGGCATTGAGTGCAAGTATGTTGGTCTGGAACGCTATCTCATCTATGACCTTGATTATCTTGGATATCTCGTCGGAAGATATCCTTATCTCGTTGATAGCATCGAGCATGTTTGTCATATCGTCGTTACAGGTACCGATCGCATCAGCATTTCTGCCGACTATCGTGTTGGCATTCTTCGCATCGTTTGCGTTCTGCTCTACCTGTTTTGAAACATCTTTAAGGGTAACAGAAAGCTCTTCGATGGCGGAAGCCTGTTGGGTCGAACCCTGTGATACCGACTGTGCCGAATTAGACACCTGCACCGCACCGGTATTTACCTGCTCGGCGGCGGTATTTATGGAAGCGAAAGTATCTGACAGCGAATTGAGTATCTCGTTGAAGGTATTCTTTATCTGCTGGAAATCGCCCTTGAAAGTGCCTTCCATTCGGTGGCAGAGGTTGCCGTCAGATATCTGGTTGAGTGCAAGGGTTATCAGATTGATATACTGTCTTAAGCAGACGATAGTTTCTTCCAGCGAACTTGTGAGCACGCCAAGTTCATCCTTTGAATACCAGACATCAACAGGTGCAGAAAGATTGCCCTGTGCCAGCTGACGGATACGTGTGGTTGCCGAAACGATGGGCTTGGATATCCTCATGGAGAATATCATGGAACTGATGACAGTCAGCACCAGCAGTATGACTGCGATAATAATTATGCTTCTGAGCGTAGTCGCGGTAGCATCGCTGAAATCATCGGGAGTAAGCGCATATACCATGATGGAATTGAAATAGTTCGTATTTGACGAACCGTAGACATAATCGTGTCCGCCATAGGTGTACTCACCTGAAGTATCTTTTTTATCGATGATATTATTTGCTGCCGCAGCAAATGATCTGAACGCTTTGTCACTTTCGGCAGAGGTAAGAACATTCACATTTTTAAGACCGCTGTCGTTATTTGACTGCATAAGTATCTTGCCGCTGCTGTCGATGATGAATGCAAAGCCGTTGCCGCCCGTTGCAGTATTCGTGAAAACATCATCGAACACCGATGACTCGATCATCGCTACAGTCACCACACTGTTGCCCGATTTAGGCACAGCCTGCAGCACATAGAAAACTTGCTGTTCCTTGCCGTCAGCATCGGTGAGAGTAAAGAAGTTACTGATAACAGGCTGAAGGTCTTTGACTGCCATTGCAACATCTTCTTTGGTGACAGCTGCGGCTTTTTCCTTGTCATCGCTGCACATGATCGAACCATCAGCCCACAGCACAGAAACCGAGATCTTTTCACGCACTTCTTCGGGGAACTCACTTCTCAGCACGCCAAGCATGCCCTGTTCTGTGGAAGCGGTAGAGAATGACGAGGATTTAGCGCCCTGCGTCAGGTCTATCACATACTCCTGAACAGAGTTGTTGAAATTCTTTGAACCCTGAACAGACAGCGGTTTTGCCGAACTGACAAGCGTGTTCTTCGTGGTTCGGTCGATCGCTTTGATAGCGACAAAATCCAGCACAGATATTATGACCAGTGCAGCAACGAACATTATCAGCATCAATTTTGTACGTATGGTTTTCATAGTCCGAAAGCCTCCCGTTAAAAAATTTATCAAAACGCTTAAAATCCCTTTACGTCTAATTAAAAGTATATCATATTTGCACAATTTTTTCAAGAGCGAAATGCAATTTTTTTGAATTTTTTTTGGAGCATCTGCATATAAACTATAAAACGATACAATAAACATGATCCGGAGGTAAGAAAATGTTCAAGACCATAAAGCTGAACAAGGTGATGGCGGCGGTGCTGCTGACTATCGCTGCAGCAGTAGGAGCGGGGATAAAAAGCACTTTTGCGGCACCTCAGCAGGAAGAAAAGCACCAAAAGACCGATGGTATACCTGTACCAATAATAATGTATCACAGTATAACGCTTGACGGTGACAAGTGCGGTGAATACGTGGTCAGTCTTGACCAGATAGAGGCTGATATAGAGTGGCTCAAGCAAAATAGCTTTACGCCTGTTTTCGTCAACGACCTGATAAGATTTGTAAACTACAATGGAGAACTTCCTGACAAGCCGATTATCTTGACATTTGATGACGGTTGTTACAACAATTATGAATACCTTATCGGTCTGCTGAAAAAAGAGGATTTCAAAGCGACTATCTCTGTTGTGGGTTCATATACGCTTGATGCCTCCGAGAGTGGTGACATGCCGTCTGCGGCATATTCATATCTTAGGTGGTGTGACATAAACGAGATGCGTGAAAGCGGATATTATGAGTTCTGCAATCACAGCTACGATATGCACAGCCTTGATGACCGCAGAGGCATTCTTAGGAAAGATGGCGAGAACGATGCAGAATATCAGCATGCACTGCTGACAGATATCGAAGGTCTGCAAAAGCTGTTCGACCAGAACTGTGCTTTCAAGCCAAACTGCTTTACATATCCCTACGGGTTCATCAGCCCCGAAGCAGAAAACATTGTCAAAGGACTTGGTTTTGAAGCCTCGATGGGAGTCGAGGAGATGCCGAATTACATCGTCAAAGGTGACAGCGAATGTCTTTTCGGACTGCACAGATATAACCGCTCAGGTTTTTACAAAACTGACAGCTTTATGAAAAAACTGCTCAAAGAATATGAAAACGGTTGACCTGCGGAAAAAAGTGATGTATAATTAGAAAAAACAAAGGAGAGTTAAAAATGAAGCTGAAAGCTATCACCGCACTGTTGCTGACAGCCGCACTGTTTCCGCTTACTGCCTGCGCAGATACATATGACAGCATCACAGTTGACGGCACGACCAATGCAGGTGACACTTTTACTGTCGGCATAAATGTATATTCTGATGAAAACATCGGTTATATGCAGACTTCTGTAGAATATGATGACAGCGTTATCGAATATGTTGGCGGCGACGCTGTGGGCGGCGGCGGTTTTCTTACGCTGAACGCCTTTCCTGTTGTTTCACCTGATACCGTTGAATGTCAGCTTACTTTCGTGGCGGTCGGTGAGGGTGACTGCACAGTTTCACTCTCTAACGGATATGTTTTCTCGACTGACGGCATAGTTCTGTCACAGCCGTCAGCGGTGGCGTATGTTCATGTAGATGACTATGGCGGGGAGTCTGAAGAAACAGGATCACCGGATGGATCGCTTGCTGTACCATCGCCCGAATACACAGAAGAGAACGACTCATCTGCCGAAACCGAAGCAGTGACTCCATCAACAGAAGAAGAACCTGAACATCAGGCATCTTCAGGCACTCTTTCAGACCTTAGCTGTACCGCAGGTCTGCTGACGCCTGCTTTTTCACCCGATGTATTTGAGTACACTGTCTATGCGGCGTATTCGGCTGAGAGCGCACAGCTGAGCGGCACAGCGTCAGACGATAACGATGTGATATCCTACACGGGCAGTGACGAACTGGCAGTCGGCAGCAATTTGAGGACTGTCACCGTTACTTCTGCCAATGGAAGTTCGACCGTGTACACTGTAAACGTGATCCGCGCCGCATCAGACGAAAGCGGCTCAGACGAAAAGAAAGTCAACAGCGCTCCTGCATCGACCATTAATGACATCTATAAAGACACACTCAATCCCGCACTGGGGATAATTCTGGTAACTCTGGTGGTGGCATTGTTCATAGTATTATACTGGTTAAGAGGTCTTTTTAAAAAGAAATAGCAAAAACGCAGCCCGCCTTAACGGACTGCGTTTTTTCATATAGGATAGCTTACAGCATCTCCCCAGCTAAGAAGTTCATCAAAGAAGCCATCTGCTTCCATCAGACCGTAAGCCCACATGAAAGCACGATCTTTTTCTGACATTTCATTCAGTGCCAGCCAGCCAACGTCCATTATGGGCTGCGCATTTGCCGGTTCTTCCGGGTCGTATCCGACTATCGGTGTCAGGTCATCAGGTACATTTACCTCAAAGACATGTTCTGTACTTCCGTCTGCTTTGTATATCTCTGTGAGTTTTCGTTTTATTTCCCCTTTCAGACCACATTCTTCGTAAAGTTCACGCAGCGCAGCCTGCTCAGGCGTTTCACCTGCTTCAATTCCGCCGCCGGGTATCGAATAAAAAATGCGACCGTCATAGCACAGTTTTTCAACCAATATTTTCCTGTTTCTTATCACAAAAGCCAGACTTCTGCTGCGCATGTCAACACCTCTTTAACGTGATATCACATAAACTCCATCTTGCCGGACTCTCTTGCCTTCTCCATGACTTCGTTGAAATCATTGCAAAGCACCGAGTATTTCAAATGTTCACCTATCCTTATGGCACCGCAGCGAAGAGCCACCGCGACCTCGCCGCCTGAATACGGCACCTTATTGCCGTTCTGTGAGATGACTTTCTCCGCGATCGCTGTAACTTCATCGGGGTCACGGCTCTCGGTTATCATGGCAAACTCATCTCCGCCAAGCCTCAGACATATCATATTATCTTCGGCAGCCTCATTTATCCTGCGGAAGGATTCAAGTATTACCTTGTCGCCCGCTTCTCTGCCGAGCTGATCGTTTATCGGCATAAGGCTGATAACATCAAAACAGAGGACGAATGTACCTGTCTGTGTTCTAAGATAATCATAGAATTCGCTGATATCGTATTTTTTAACTCTCATATAATCATTCCTTTCAACATATTCGGGATTAAGGGCGGGATAAAGACCACAGTCCCCTTTCCAATGTTTTCTGAACTTTGATGGCGACACGCCCCATACCTTAGTAAAGGCGCGCGTGAAGACTTCGTGGGAGTTATAACCGTATTTCATGGCAGCTTCGAGCACCGAGATGTCATTCTCCATAAGGTCGCGGCCTGCAAGTGTCAGGCGGCGTTTCTGGATATATTCCTTTATGCTGTAGTGTGTGCAGTATTTCCATGTCTTTTGCAGCGAGGACAGTGACACGTAACAATCAGCAGCTATATCTTCCTGCGTTATCTCCTCACAGAGGTGACTTTCGATATAGCCCAGTGCAGTTACGAACGTTGCAAAACCGTGATCAAATCTCTGTTCTTCATTAGCTGTCATATGTTTTCACTCCCTTTATGATATCAGTAACGTTACTATGGCTATATTATAGCATGATTTTTCATATCTGTCTTGACTTTTTGAGTAAATCAGGAATATGGTCCTCCCTTTGATACGCCACTAAAAAATGAAGGTATAACAAAGAAAACCGCCTGCTATTGTCAATGCTCGCTGAAAAGTTGAATCACTATAATAAAGTGTTTCGGCGGGATAACCATGATCATAAAAATAATCCTGCCAGTGTCTTCCCTATCAGTTCGCCCGAATACTGCGCCTGCTCCAAGGTGTTGCCGTGACTGCCGACTTCAATCAACAGCGAACCTGTAGATAAGTCCTGATTGTAGAACCGCGTGTCAAAAAGTATCGGTCTGGTAAGACAAGGGTATTCGTTTTCGAGTCTTGACTGCAAAACGCTCGCGAAACGGAAATTCTCTCTGAAATCGGGCAGATCACCGCTGCCGTCATCAGCGCAGGAGATCAGCATTATCTGCGCAGCCTCCCTGCCGTCTATCTCGGCAACGGGCGAAATGCGTGTACCGTCCTCACGTTCGATGCCGTCACGGTGGATATCAAGGCATACCTTTATTGACGGATATTCTGCGAGTATCTTCTGCACAGCATCACGGCTGGAATAGTAGGCATCATCATAACTGGGATAATCGTGTACCAGCGTATCATGTATGTAGGGTATGCCTGCCGCATCAAGCTGTTCGCATATCTTGTCGCCCACTGAGATTATATTCTTGTCACGTTCGGTGGTCTTGCCGCCGAAATCTTTATCATACCACTCTCTGTCGGTGAGTTCAAAACTCTCGGTGGCGTGGGTGTGATAGATAAGTATGACAGGTTCGCCGTCATTATATACCGTATCAAACGGCAGACCTGCTTTGCTCAGTTCCAGCAGTTCGGCACTGTCATAGTCAGTACAGTTTCTCACCTGTCCGCCGCCAGGCAGGTCGAAGAACGATGTGTCATCATAGTGACCGTAGGTGTATTTCTGAATAACACCGTCATGGTCAGTGAGTTCAGTCGGGTAGGGTATCAGGTCGTTTACATCCTCAGCGGGAAGAGGGCTTGGCACTTCGGCAGAAGTCGGCTCCGGCTCGGTCTCGGTGGGAGCAGTGGCGATATCCCAGTAGTTGGACTCGTTTATCTCAGCACCCACAGGCAGGCTGCTGCCGCGATGCTGCTTGTCACCGGCTCTATCCAACATCACTAGTTTTGAAGAACCTCTGGCTATGACAAACAGCTTGTCCGAATTTTCAGCAAAAGCAAATATCCCCATCGGCAGAACGAACACCGCACAGATGACAGCCAGCGCCCGCAGACATATATTTTTTAGTTCCATAAAAACCACCTCAATACAGATATATTCGGGACATGCTTTTTTATGCGAACTATTTTACTAACCTCAGCATACTATAAAACAAAATATGACTATCCCTTTAGCACACCACTGCAAAATACCTTTATCAATGAGGAAATACTGAGTTGATGTTATCTTTCCCCCGCCGCAGGCGGGGGAAAGATATACGCCAACCGCCTTAAGTTCTGTAAAAACGCCGTTTTTGTGGTGTGTCAACGGGATAACCACGAAACAAAATACACGGAGGCTTATCTGACATGAACTATCTTATCCTCGTAAACAAATTCGAGCCGCTGCCTGCGGGCTTTACCGATGAAATAAAACTTAAAGATGTGTGCGGCAGGCTATTTGAAAGTCAGACTGCTGAATGCCTTGAAATGATGCTGTATGCGGCATCATCTGACGGGATCGACATCGGTGTACTTTCGGGCTACCGTTCAGAGGAGTACCAGCAAATGTTGTGGGAAAGGGAGATAAGCCGCGAGATGGGCAAGGGGCTTTCCTACAATGAAGCGACCTCACTTGTCAGCAGGACGCTGGCACTTCCCGGATGCAGTGAACACAGCACAGGTCTTGCTGCCGACCTGTGTACGCCGTCAGCCGATGACACAGAGGTATTCTTCTACAAAACGGAACAGGGAAAATGGCTGTGCCGCCACGCACAGGAGTACGGTTTTATACTCAGATATCCGAGAATGAAAGAGCACCTGACAGGCATAGACTACGAGCCCTGGCACTATCGATATGTCGGGCAGGAAGCCGCGCGGCTGATAACTGAGAGCGGGATATGTCTTGAAGAGTTCCTGCATTTTTATTCCGACAAATACACCACATGCTGAAAACTATGTGAAATACTTGACTTTACTCGACCAATGTAGTATAATAATCAAAAGACAAGATGAAAGGACGTGCAGGTAATGTCAAAAAAGTATTCTGAAAAAAAGTCATTCTGGGCTTTGATGGGTTCATTGCTGTTGGTAGTGGCTTCCACTGCATTTCTGGTGTATAAATATTTCGAGGAGAAAGAGCACTACGAAAAGTGGAAGGACTATGACGAGTGCGGTATCTGATATCAATGTCGGTTCGGTTTTGCCGAGCCGATTTTTTTTATCAGTTTAGATCCACATTCTGGAAATTAATATAAAACAAAAAGGCAGTCTGACGACTGCCTCCTGCTTGTGTAAAAATTTTGGAGAGGATGAAACGAGCTAAGAGTAATTTCTTAGTGTTCATTCTTTTCTTTCTTTGTTCTACATTCAATAGTATAATACACTGTGAAGATTTTTACAAGAACAAAGATATTACATATTATTTCATTTAAATTACAAATAATTTCAATTTGTAACCATTATTATTTCCAAGATCAGCCTTCTACACCGTACTGTGCGCGGTAAGCCTTCATCTGCTCAAGATAATCCTTGCCGTCAACGATGCCGTCTTCGATAGCCTTTATGATATCGTTCATGTTGACTATCGAGTAAACTTTCACGCCATAGTCCTTATACGCCTGCTGAACAGCGGAAAGTTCGGTATTAAGAGCCTTTTCCATTCTGTCAACGGTGATGACCATACCTGTTACATCTACATCAGCGGCGCTCTTCAGTTTGGGCATAGACTCGCCCAGTGCTTTGCCCGAAGTCATAACATCGTCGATGATAACTACCTTTTCACCATCAGTCAGCTTCTTGCCGACGAACATGCCGCCCTCGCCGTGATCTTTAGCTTCTTTTCTGTCAAAGCAGTAAGAAACATCATAGCCGAACTTATTGCTGAGAGCAACGACCGCCGAAACAGCCAGTGGTATGCCCTTGTAAGCAGGTCCGAAAAGAGTTTCAACGGGGATATCGTTATCCTTTATGCACTCGGCATAATACTCACCCAGTCTGGCAAGCTGAGCGCCTGTCTTATAATTGCCGCAGTTGATGAAGTAGGGGGCTTTTCTTCCGCTTTTGAGTGTGAACTCGCCAAAGGTCAGCACGCCGCTGTCTACCATAAATCTGATAAATTCTTCCTTGTAAGTCATAATGCACTTTCCTTTCGGTAATTGATATACTATATTATATCACACTTTTCTGCGGATTTCAAGACTGTGCAAAAAACTATTACGGCGACCTGTTATTTATAGCAATCCAACTATTTAAATTCACAAAATCCGGTCGCTAAAGCTCGGATTTATGGGTTTTGTGACCGGATTTTGTCTGAATTTTAAGGCGGATTGCTATAAGTACAGATATTGGCTTCTATAAATATATTCTCCCCCGTCTGCGGCGAGGGAGAATATATAAAAATGTGATAGCGCAAAACTATTTCAGCAGAGCGACCAAACGTTCTGCGGCTGTTTTTGTATCTTCGGGACTGCCAAAAGTTGAGAAGCGGAAATAGCCTTCGCCGCATTTGCCGAAGCCTTCACCCGGAGTTCCTATTATCTGTGCTTCATTGAGGAGTTTGTCGAAGAAATCCCAGCTTCCCATTCCGTTAGGGCACTCCATCCAGATGTAAGGGGCATTTCTGCCGCCTGTATACCAGATGCCCAGCTTATCGAGTGCCTGCATAAGTGTGCAGGCGTTCTGCTTATATACAGCGATATTCTCATGTATCTGCCGCTGACCTTCGGGAGTGAATACTTCACAGGCGGCGCGCTGGATAATGTATGAAACACCGTTGGTCTTGGTCGTCCTGTTGCGCACCCACATGTCATTGAAAGTCATGCCGTTCCTTTTAAGTTCTTTTGGTATGACAGTGTAACCTAGCCTTGTACCTGTAAAGCCTGCTGTCTTTGAGAGGGAGCATATTTCAATGGCGCAGGTGCGGGCACCTTCTATCTCGAAGATAGAGTGGGGCAGGTCAGCATCTTCTATGAAGGCTTCATAAGCCGCATCGAACAGTATGACCGAGCCGTGTGCATTGGCGAAGTCCACCCATTTTTTCAGCTGTTCTCTGCTGAAAACGGCACCTGTGGGGTTATTGGGAGAACAAAGGTAGATAAGTTCGGCATCGGTATCACCATCGGGTAAAGGCAGAAAACCGTTACTACGCGATGACGGAAGATGGACTATCTCCCTGCCGCCCATTACATTTGCATCGACATAAGCAGGATAGGCAGGTTCGATTATAAGAGAACGGTTGGAGCGGTCAAAAAGGTCGAGGATATCGCCCAGTTCATCGGAAGCGCCGCTTGATATGAAAACTTCATCATCAGCAACTTCCACTCCGCGTGTGCGGTAATAATCAGCAACAGCAGTGCGCAGGAAAGGTGCGCCGCATTCGGGCATATAACCGTTAAATGAATCAGCCTTTGACTGGTCATCAGCCGCCGCATGAAGCCCCTTGATGACAGCATCACACAGCGGTAAAGAAACATCCCCGATGCCCATGCGGTAAAGGTGAGTATCGGGGTGTTCTGCGAGATACGCCTTTGTTTTTTGGGCGATATTATAGAAAAGATAGGAACTTTTCAGATGCGAGTAATTCATGTTAGGGGTAAGCATTTTCATTCTCCTTTCGGGGGCGTAAGTTTCATTTCGTACTTGTCTTTAACGGCATTTTTGGGAACAGCTGTTGGATAGACGCCGTTAAAGCAGGCTTTACAGCAGTCATCACTGCCTATGAGTTCTCCCAGCCTTTCGGCAGGAAGATAGCCAAGACTGTCAGCACCCATTTGTGCCGCTATCTCTTCGGGGGTGCGATGGCAGGCTATCAGGTCTTTTTCGGAGTCGATATCTGTTCCGTAGTAGCAAGGGTGAAGAAACGGCGGTGCCGATACTCTGAAATGTATCTCCTTTGCACCTGCTTCACGCAGAAGCGAAACGATACGACCGCCTGTAGTACCGCGCACTATCGAGTCATCGACAAGTACTACCCTTTTACCGCGTACAGTTTCGCTGACTGCCGACAGTTTGATGCGCACCTTGTCTGTTCTGGAAGACTGGGTGGGCGAGATGAAAGTCCGCCCGATATACTTGTTTTTGATAAGACCTATCCCGTAGGGTATGCCCGATGCCTGTGAAAATCCCAATGCCGCATCAAGACCCGAATCGGGTACACCGATGACGATATCCGCTTCTGCTGGACAGCTTTCGGCAAGTATCCGACCTGCACGCAGTCTTGCCTTGTGTACGGAGATACCGTCAATTACAGAATCGGGTCTGGCAAAATATATATATTCAAAAATGCAGACCTGTTTCGGTTTAGTATTGCAGTGTGTTTTTACAGAACGAACGCCGTTCGATGAAAAAATGACCATTTCGCCCGCTTCGATATCGCGCACAAATTCAGCACCGATGGCTGTCAGCCCACAGCTTTCAGATGAAACAGCGTATGAACCATCGGGAAGTTTACCGAAGCAGAGAGGTCTGAAACCGTGAGGATCCCTTACTGCAATCAGCTTTGTAGGTGACATGACCACAAGCGAATACGCACCCTCGATGATATCCATTGATGCAAGCACTGCTTCTTCGATAGAAGGTTTTACAAGACGCTGTTTAGTGATTATATAGGCTATCGTTTCGGTATCTGATGTAGTGTGGAAGATAGCACCCGAAAGTTCCAGTTCACGGCGGAGTTCATAGGCATTTGACAGATTTCCGTTGTGTGCGACTGCCATTCTGCCTTTCATGTGGTTGACAACTATCGGCTGACAATTTCTGCGTTCATTACCGCCTGTTGTCGAATAGCGCACATGTCCCACAGCCATATTGCCGCATGGAAGCTGTGCAAGTGACGAGTGGTCAAAGACCTCGCCCACAAGACCGATATCTTTATGGGCTGATATAACACCGTCCTCACAGACAGCTATGCCGCAGCCCTCCTGACCGCGATGCTGAAGTGCGTAAAGTCCGTAGTAAACAGTTTCGGCAAGCGGCGAATTGTTCGGTGACCAAATGCCGAACACACCGCATTCTTCATGCAGACCGCTCATATCTCAGACCTCTTGGCTGCTGCTGAAACAAAGCCTACGAACAGCGGGTGGGGACGGTTGGGGCGGCTTTTGAATTCGGGGTGGTACTGGACGCCCACGTAGAAATCACGGTCGGTCAGTTCAACAGTTTCCACCAGTCTGCCATCGGGCGAAATACCTGAAAGGGTCAGTCCAGCAGAAGTCATGCGCTGGCGGTAATCGTTATTGAACTCGTAGCGGTGGCGATGGCGCTCGCTGATAAGTTCACTGCCGTAGCAGCGGTGCATGGTGGTATTTTCAGCTATCTTACAGGGGTATGCGCCCAGTCTGAGTGTACCGCCCTTATCTATAGAGTCGCTCTGACCGGGCATAAAGTCAATGACCTTGTTTTTGCAAAGTTCGTTGAATTCGCCCGAATCGGCATCTTCAATGCCGCAGACGTTTCTTGCGTATTCGATGACAGCTATCTGCATGCCCAGACATATACCGAAGAAGGGCAGACCGTTCTCGCGTGCATACCTTACTGCGGTTATCATACCTTCTATGCCGCGTCCGCCGAAGCCGCCTGGCACGATAACGCCGCTGACATCTGCCAGCTTTTCTGAGATATTTTCATCAGTCAGCTTCTCTGAATCCACCCACTTTATCTCGACATGTGTGCCGAGAGAGTAGCCTGCATGACGCAGTGCTTCCGCCACTGAAAGGTAAGCATCATGAAGTTCGGTGTACTTGCCCACAAGAGCGATATTTGTAGTGCTGTCGGGTGATTTGATGCGTTCGACCATCTCGCGCCATTCGTCAAGATGCGGGCGTGGTGCGGTGATACCGAGCCGCTGACAAACGACTTCGGAGAAACCTGAACTTTCAAGCATCAGCGGTGCTTCGTAAAGGTCGGGAAGAGTCAGGTTCTCGATGACGCATTCTTCTTTTACATTGCAGAAAAGTGCTATCTTGCGGAAGATGGACTCTTCAAGAGGTCTGTCACAGCGAAGGACTATGATATCGGGGTTTATGCCCATGCCCTGCAATTCCTTGACCGAATGCTGTGTGGGCTTTGACTTGTGTTCATCAGAACCGCTGAGAAAGGGCACAAGTGTGACGTGTATGAACAGAGCGTTCTCTCTGCCGACTTCAAGGGATATCTGGCGGACTGCTTCGATAAACGGCTGTGACTCAATGTCACCAATAGTGCCGCCTATCTCGGTGATGATAACATCAGCATCGGTCTTTTTGCCGACAGAATAGACAAACTCTTTTATCTCATTGGTTATATGCGGTATGACCTGCACTGTTGAACCGAGATACTCGCCGCGTCTTTCTTTGTTCAGCACGTTCCAGTATACCTTGCCTGTGGTCAGGTTGGAATAGCGGTTCAGGTCTTCATCGATGAAGCGTTCGTAGTGACCCAGATCAAGATCGGTTTCAGCGCCGTCTTCGGTGACATAAACTTCGCCGTGCTGATAAGGGCTCATAGTACCGGGATCAACGTTTATATATGGGTCGAGTTTCTGGGCGGCAACGATAAGCCCGCGTGATTTCAGCAGTCTGCCCAGCGATGCGGCAGTTATGCCCTTGCCGAGTCCCGACACGACACCGCCTGTTACGAATATGTATTTTCTCATGTACACAACTCCTCGTTTTATTTGTATGCGCCTGAAAAAGGCACAAAAAAAGAGGCAGGTACGCCCGAAGAACTTTCTCCGAGACGCCCTTGCCTCTGTTATTATGTATGTATTATACACCTGAATACCGTATTTGTCAATAACATCAGGCACAAAAATATGAAGTTAGACAAGTCAAATCTTGCAGAAATTTCACAAACTTGCAAATTTCGCTTGACAAAAATGAATTTTTGAGATATAATGCTTGCATATTCAATCAAACAACGGTGAGCAATGGCGTTCATTCTTTCTGCACTTATGGTGCAGATGGTATGGGCGCTTTATCTTTTTTTCTCGAAAATCTTTTTTTGTCGGAAATATCGGGTCATTACGACCGCATACCTGCGATGGACGAAGAGGTTCGTGCAGTATGCTGACAAAAATGGATTTTTAAGATATAATGCTTGCATATTCAATCAAACAGCGATGAGCAATGGCGTTCATTCTTTACTGCGATCAGGGCAGTGGGTATGGATGTCTTATCTTTTTTTAGGAGTGATATGAATGAAACTTGAAGGCGAAGTACGCATACCGTCCGGCTGTGCCATAGCGGCGGTCATTTCACGGGAGGGCAAGGGTATCACGGGCGATGTCATATACAATGCCATGAAGCCGATGCACGACCGCTCGAACGGTCTGGGCGGCGGCTTTGCGGCTTACGGCATCTACCCTGAATACAAGGATCTGTTCGCGTTCCACTTTTTCTTTGACCACCGTTCTACCCGCAAGGACTGCGAGGCTTTTCTGAAAGAACGCTTTGAGGTAGTAAAGGGCGAGCTTATCCCCACACGCAAGATACCGCAGATAACCGACGAACCGATAATATGGCGTTACTTCGTCAGACCGCTGGGTTCGATGCTGTTATCCGAACAGGTGGACGAGAACGAGTTCGTCGCAAGGACGGTGACCAAGATAAACACCGAAATGAAAGGCGCATATGTTTTCTCCAGCGGCAAGAACATGGGTTGTTTCAAGGCAGTGGGATTTCCCGAAGATGTGGGAGTATTCTACAAGCTGGAGGAATACGAGGGCTATTCGTGGACAGCACACGGACGTTACCCGACAAACACGCCCGGCTGGTGGGGCGGCGCTCACCCATTCTCACTGCTGGACAGTTCGGTGGTACACAACGGAGAGATATCGAGTTATGATGCAAACAGCAGATTCATTGAGATGTTCGGATACAAATGTACTTTGCAGACCGATACCGAAGTCATCACATATATCCTCGATTATCTGATAAGACGGCAGGGACTTACGCTGGAAGAGGCGGCATCGGTCATCGCCGCACCTTTCTGGTCTACGATAAACGGCAAGCCCGAAAAAGAAAAAGAGAAGCTGACTTATCTGAGAACGGTGTTCTCAAGTCTGCTGATAACGGGTCCGTTCTCGATAGTTTACGGCTGGAACGGCGGATTGATGGCGCTCAACGACCGTCTGAAACTTCGCTCGATGATAACTGCTGAAAAGGACGACCGCGTGTTCATTGCCAGCGAGGAAGCGGCAGTCAGGGTGATGGAACCCGATGCTGAGAATTTTTATGCGCCCGCAGGCGGCGAACCTGTCATAGTTAAGGTCAAGGAGGGTAAATTCTGATGGTCGAACATTTCATATATCCCGAATTTGAGGTGGAGAGAAACAAGGACAGGTGTATCGCCTGCCGCGTCTGCGAAAGGCAGTGTTCCAACGAGGTACACCGCTTTGACCCCGAACTCGGTGTGATGGTGGCTGATGAAACAAAATGCGTAAACTGTCAGCGCTGTGTTTCGCTGTGTCCCACAAGGGCTTTGAAGATAGTCAAGAGCGACTGCCGCCTGCGTGAGAATGCGAACTGGTCTGACGAAACGATAAAAGAGATATACAAGCAGGCAAACAGCGGCGGTGTACTGCTGTCATCAATGGGCAACCCGAAACCTCTGCCTGTTTACTGGGACAAGATACTGATAAACGCTTCGCAGGTGACAAACCCGCCCATCGACCCGCTGAGAGAACCGATGGAAACAAAAGTATTTCTCGGCAAGAAGCCCGGCCGCATAAAGCGCGATGAAAACGGCGATATCGTAACAGATGTCACACCACAGCTGGAACTTTCGATGCCTGTGATGTTCTCTGCGATGAGTTACGGATCTATCAGCTATAACGCACACGCTTCGCTGGCAAGGGCGGCGACTGAGCTGGGCATATGCTACAACACAGGTGAAGGCGGTCTGCATGAAGATTTCTACATCTACGGACCTAATACGGTGGTACAGGTGGCATCGGGGCGTTTCGGCGTACACAAGAACTATCTGGAAGCGGCGGCGGCTGTGGAGATAAAGATGGGACAGGGCGCAAAACCCGGCATCGGCGGACATCTTCCCGGTGCTAAGATAGTGGGCGATGTATCACGCACGCGAATGATACCCGAAGGTTCGGATGCTATCTCACCTGCACCTCACCACGATATCTACTCTATCGAAGACCTGCGTCAGCTGGTATACTCGCTGAAAGAAGCCACCGAATACAAGAAGCCGATAATCGTAAAAGTTGCGGCGGTACACAATATTGCGGCTATCGCCAGCGGCATAGCAAGAAGCGGCGCAGATATTATCGCCATAGACGGTTTTCGCGGCGGAACGGGTGCGGCACCCACACGTATACGCGACAATGTGGGCATTCCTATCGAACTGGCACTGGCATCGGTCGATCAGCGGCTGAGAGATGAGGGCATACGCAACAACGTATCGCTTGTTGTGGGCGGAAGCGTTCGCTCGGCGGCTGATGTGGTAAAGGCTGTGGCGCTGGGCGCTGATGCAGTTTATGTGGCAACAGCCGCACTGCTGGCGATGGGCTGTCATCTCTGCCGTACCTGTCAGAGCGGCAAGTGCAACTGGGGCATAGCGACACAGCGTCCCGACCTTGTAAAGCGCCTGAACCCCGACATCGGTTCAAGGCGGCTGGTAAACCTGATGGACGCATGGCGGCATGAGATAAAGGAACTGATGGGCGGCATGGGCATAAACTCCATCGAGAGCCTGCGCGGAAACAGGCTGATGCTGCGCGGCGTTGGTCTGACAGTTAAAGAACTGGAGATACTGGGCATCTCCCACGCGGGCGAGTAAGGAGGCTTTGATATGAAAAGAGTATATGTCAATGAAGATTGGTGTCTGGGCTGTCACCTGTGCGAATACAACTGTGCTTATGCAAATTCGGGGCTTGACGACATGGTAAAGGCGCTGAAAGGGAAACCTGTTTTTGCGAATGTACATATCGAAGAAGCAGACGGCATAACTTATGCGGTATCATGCCGACACTGCAAAGACCCGCTCTGTGTAAGAAGCTGTATAGCAGGTGCTATTTCCATTGAGGACGGTGCGGTGAAGATAGACCGCGAAAAATGTGTCGGGTGTCTGACCTGCGTGCTGGTCTGTCCGTATGGTGCGGTAGCGGCTGGCGCGAACGGTGCGGCTCAGAAATGCGAGCTTTGCCTTGCAAACAGCTGCGGTTCGCCCGCATGCGTAAAAGGCTGCCCCAACAATGCCATAGTTTATGAGGAGAGGTGAGTAAAATGGGCGAATATCTTATAATCGGCAACGGCACTGCGGCTGTGGGGTGTATCGAGGGCATACGCAGTACAGACCGCGAAAGCGGCATAACCGTCATATCGGCTGAGGAACACCACGTTTATTCCCGCCCGCTCATATCATATTATCTTGAGGGTAAGACCGACCTTGAAAGAATGCTCTACCGCCCGAAGGATTTTTACGGGAAAAACGGTGTAAAGCTGATTTACGGCAGGGCAGAGAAACTCGACCCGAAAAAGCGAACTGTGACACTTGCCGACAAGCAGAAGAAAACTTTTGACAAGCTGTGCATCTGCACAGGTTCATCGCCTTTCGTGCCGAAATTTGAGGGGCTGGAAACTGTGAAAAAGCACTTCACTTTTATGACTCTCGATGATAGCCTTGCGCTTGAAAAGGCGCTGACAAAGGACAGCCGCGTGCTGATAGTGGGCGCGGGTCTTATCGGGCTGAAATGTGCTGAGGGCATCATGGGGCGCGTAGGGTCGGTGACGGTATGCGACCTTGCTGACAGGGTGCTTTCCTCGATACTGGACAGCGAATGCGCGGCTGTGATGCAGGAGCATCTCGAAAAGCAGGGCATGAAGTTCATGCTGGGCGACACCGCTGTGAAATTCAAGGGAAACAAGGCATTTATGAAGAGCGGTGCAGAGGTAGGATTTGACATACTGGTGCTGGCTGTGGGCGTAAGGGCTGAAACTGGTCTTGCGGCGCAGGCGGGCTGTGAGGTCAACAGGGGCATAATCATAAACGACACCATGCAGACAACGGTGAACGACATTTATGCGGCAGGCGACTGTTCGGAGGGCTATGACAGTTCAACAGGCACAAACCGCGTGCTGGCGATACTGCCTAACGCCTACATGCAGGGACGATGTGCGGGCATAAACATGGCAGGCGGCGAAAGTTCGCTGAATGACCTGATACCCATGAACTCCATCGGATTTTTCGGACTGCACTGTGCAACGGCAGGCGCTTACCCCGCAGATGCGGACATATTTGAGGAAAAGAGCGGGAACGGCATCAGGCGGCTTTACGTGAAAGATGACTGCTTGGCAGGCTTCATCATCATTGGTGATGTGAACAGGGCGGGCGTTTACACTTCGCTGGTGCGCGAAAAGACCCGTCTTGACGAAAGGGCGCTGGAAATGCTGAAAGCAAGCCCGTCACTGGCGATATTCTCACCCGAGATACGCCGCAGAAAGCTGGGAGGTGCGGTATAATGAATATAAATGCAACAGGTCTTGATTACAAAGAACTCAACGAAATGCTTCGCAGTGTGCGCGGCACATGCAATATAAACGACTGTCTTGGTCAGCGTTTCATCGCGGCAGGCATCTCTGACAAGACAGTGACCATCAGCGGCATACCCGGAAATGCGCTGGGCGCTTATCTCAACGGTGCAAAGCTGGAGGTAATGGGCAACGCGCAGGATGCTGTGGGCGACACGATGAACGACGGCACCATCGTTATACACGGAAATGTCGGTGATGCAGTCGGTTATGCGATGCGCGGCGGCAGGATATACGTTCAGGGAAACGCAGGCTATCGTGCGGGCATACACATGAAGGCGTACAAGGAAAAACAGCCCGCTCTGGTAATAGGCGGCAAGGCAGGAAGTTTTCTGGGAGAATATCAGGCAGGCGGCATAATAATCGTGCTGGGGCTTGCTGACAATGACAAGCCCATCGTGGGAAATTTCCCGACAACGGGCATGCACGGCGGAAAGATGTTCCTGCGTTCGGAATGCAAAGGCATACACTTCCCGCATCAGGTACACACCCACCTTGCGGACGAAAGCGAGATGGAAGAGATAGCCCACTATCTGCGGCGGTTCTGCTTCTATTTCGGACATGACCTGAAAGAACTGCTGGATCACCCGTTCACAGTAGTCATGCCTGACAGCCGCAACCCTTACAGACAGATGTATGTGGCAAACTGAATACAGCGAAACAGCACCCTCGTTAATACGAGAGTGCT
>NZ_ADKM02000123.1 GCF_000178155.2 Hominimerdicola alba 8 | reverse complement strand
AGGGCGATACCTTAAACATAAGGTATCGCCCGTTTTTCATATTATTTCAGTTCAGCCATTTACAGGAATTATTTAACTGTAACAGTCACAGC
The DNA here is from genome assembly GCF_000178155.2 of Hominimerdicola alba 8. GTDB lineage: Bacteria > Bacillota > Clostridia > Oscillospirales > Ruminococcaceae > Hominimerdicola > Hominimerdicola alba_C. Next base: position 115,089 of record NZ_ADKM02000123.1, on the reverse strand, counting down.
ATTCCTGATAGCATTCGCAGTATCCCATACACCGTTCACTCTTGCGGCAACAGCTACCTTGTAGGTCTTGCCCGTTACGAGACCCTTAGGTGTGGTGTAAGTAGTGTCAGTGATATCCTGCTTCTGTATCCTCCATTTGCCTGCCATATAGACCGCAATACCGTACCTGTCAGCACCCTCGACCTTATCCCATGTAAATCTTATCTGATGATATTTCTCACTGTATTCGACCTTTATGTTTGTAGGATATGTGGGCTTGACGGTGCCAAAGAGTTTATAGGTGTTCTTGCCGTTGTTCTCGATGACTGCATATTCCCCGTCACCGCTGACAATAGTCGCAGGGTCTTTAGCATTCACCCAGCCGTCACCGTTTGGGAGAGATGCTCTTTCTGTTATACTTTTGAAATTCTTGCCAAGAGTAAGGGTGTTCAGATTTGAACAGCCGGTGAACATATAGTCCATATTTTCGACCTTGCTTGTATCAAAACTACTAAGATCAAGTGTGATCAGACCTGAACAGTTGTTAAGCATATAGTTCATTTCTATGACATTGCTTGTGTCAAATCCGCTTACATCAAGCGAGGTCAGGTCGGAACAACCACAGAACATACCGCCCATATTTATAACACTACTTGTATCAAATCCGCTTACATCAAGTGTGCTCAGCTTTTCACACCAAGAGAACATATCACTCATATTTTCGACCTTGCTTGTATCAAATCCGCTTACATCAAGTGTGCTCAGCTTTTCACACCAAGAGAACATATCACTCATATTTGTGACATTGCTTGTATTAAAGCTACTTACATCAAGTGTGGTCAAGTTGTGACAGCTAACGAACATAGCACTCATATTCTCAACATTGCTTGTATCAAAGTTGCTTACATCAAGTGTGGTCAAGTTGGCACAACTATCAAACATTAACATCATATCTGTGACATTGCTTGTGTCAAATCCGCTTACATCAAGTGTGGTCAAGTTGTGACATCCTGAGAACATACGATACATATTAGTTACTTTGCTTGTATCAAAACCACTCACATCTAAGGATTTTTGTTGACTACAACATTCAAACATACAATTCATATTTGTGACATTGCTGGTATTAAATCTGCTTATATCCAATTCACATGAACAACAAAAAAACATACCACTCATATCTGTAACATTGCTTGTATTAAATCCAGAAAGATCGAGCCACTTAAGATTGCAGCAACAGTAGAACATATTACTCATGTCTGTAACCTTACTAGTATCAAATCCATTTATGTCAATCTCTCTCAAATAATTACAATAATAAAACATTTTGCTCATATTAGTTACTTTGCTAGTGTCCGCTTTTGAAAGAAGCATAAATGTGCAATTTATATATTCAGAAAAAAGACCACTACAGTCTTTTGGAAAAACAGTTCCCTCTTCAGCTATGACGGACTTGACATTTTTCTTATATTTGAAATTTCTTATAGCATCACCATCTATCTTACCTTTAATTGTAAACTCGCCTGTCTGAATGTTATAAGAATAACAACCCTCATTAATAACATCACCTGCCTGTGCTGTTATGGTCTGCGAAATAACAGGCGCACCATTGCTTACCGCACCTCCGAAAACGAATGCCAGTGCCAGCAGACCCGCTGCCAATCTTTTGTTCTTCATTTTTTTGTCCTCCTGAATTTTAATTGAATATGGTGATCTGCCAATATCTATTATAGCAATCCAACTATTTAAATTCACAAAATCCAGTCGCAAAAGCTCGGATCTATGGATTTTGTCTGAATTTTAAGGCGGATTGCTATAAATATAGTATCATAAACAGTGCAAAAAGTCAACATATTTCAGCGGATACTATAAGGCAGGAGAAAAGAAAACAGATCAATTCCGCGTCACCCGCTCGCATAATTCAGATACCGCTTCACTTTGCTGTTTGTATATAACATTAATTTGATGCTTTATATAAAAACATCGTAAAGTTAAATTTTCCGAATATCCGTCTATGTCATTGACATTGAATAGTTAGATATGATATAATCAACTCGAGATATGAAAACGATTTAAAGGCTGACTGCGCTCCCTCGTGCGGTATAGTCTGTTAAAACTGCTTGTACTGCCGATATTTATATTTGATTAATATTAATTACGTTCATTTCATTAACGATCTGCTTAAAATTTAAAATGCTTTCTGCGATGAACATAATTTTTATGACTATCCCTTTAGCACATCGGTTAAAAATGCGTTAACCGTCTTAAGCTCTGTAAAACCTCTGCTTTTGTGATGTGTCAGCGGGATAATCGTTATAAATTCATAGTACGGTCGGCAGGCAGGAAAGGAAAGATGAAGAATATATGGAAAATACAAAGATCTACTCGAAAAGGATCATTGCGGGAATGATGGCACTTTTGCTGACAGCAGGCACAGCCGCCGCAGATCTCGGTGAAAATGCGGCGTTCGGTACCGCCATAACAGCAAGTGCAGATCAGGCTGATGGCAGCACCACTCAAAAACTCAGCGCGTATATGAAAAAAGCCGAAGTATCACAGGACGATAACGGCTTCATCAAAATAACTTCCGTAAAGGATATTTTGGGTAAAACAGCCGAGATATCCCCCGATGATGCCAAAACATGGCTCGCTGCAAACGTCGCTGCTTTTAAGACCGCAGCCCCCACATACTACGGCTGCCGTGACTTCTTTTTCAGGTACAAAGACCGTTCGTGTTATGCAGTTCTTGATTCCGAACATTTCAACGACCGTTACATCGGCGGCAATGACTTTGCATGGGCTTCTGTAAGTGAAGATGTGTGGACAGCTTCGATGGAGCAGTTTATCGCCAGACTCGACCGTGTGTACATATGGGGCAGTGATAAAACTCAGCCCGCTGTGACCTACACAAAGACCGAAGCCAAAGCCCCGACCTGCACCGAAGCAGGCAACAGCGAATATTACACAGGTTCGGACGGAAAGTACTATACGCTCGAAAACGGCATTTACACCGAGATAGCCGAAAATTCATGGGTAATTGATGCTAAGGGGCACAGCTACGGCTCGACAAAGTGGACATGGAACGATGATCTGACTGCCAGCGTTGAGTTAGTTTGCAAGGAATGCAAAGATACTGTGAAGATAGATGCTGATGTCACTTCAAAGATCACCCAGAAACCGACCACCACCAGAAAAGGAACTATAACTTATACCGCAAAAGTCCTGTTTAACGGCAAGACCTACCTCTACACCAGAAGTTTTTCTCTGCCTGTACTTGAATTGACCTACGTTGGACCCAAAGCACCGACCTGTACCGAAGCAGGCAATATCGGCTACTGGTATGATGCGGCGAATGACTGGTATTTTGCTGATGAAAATGGCGAAACAGAACTCAAAAAAGCTGAAACTATAGTTGCCGCAGGTCATTCTGCGGGCAGTGCGGTCATTGAGAACTATACAGCACCCACTTACTTTGAAAACGGCAGTCAGGACGAAGTCATTTACTGCGAAAAATGCGGTGCTGAACTCAGCAGAAAACATGTAACTATCCCGAAGTTGGAATACACCGCGCCGACACTGAACTATACAATAAAAGGTAATGCTGTGAAGCTGGACTGGACAGAGGTCGCTGATGCAGAAATGTACGGTATAGCATTATATTCAGACGGCAAATGGCAGCTAATGGCAGAACACGAGGAAACCTCGTTCGTTATGTACGGACTTACCAACGACAAAGAACATACCTTAGCTATCGTCACAAAGTTAGGCGGAAAATGGATGATGGACTTCTCCAACGCTGTAACGATAAACACTGAAGTGTCAGCGCCCGAATACCCCGTCATAACATCTGTTGAATACAGCGAGGTATCCCCTCAGTTCAGGGTGAACTGGTGCGAAGTCCCGGACGCTCAGCAGTACGGCATAGCAGTTTATCTGTCAGGCAAGTGGAAGGTCATTGCTCAGGATATCCCCGCAGGGACGACCTACTACACTTCACCAAAACTCAAAGAAGGTCAGACCTATAAGATCGTCATATGTGCAAAGCGCAATGGCAAGTGGGATACGAATGAACTGAGCGGAAGGGCATTCAAAATCACTGTAAAGCCACAAAATGCAGAGGTGACACCTGTTTATGAAGATGCAGACTTTGATTTTTCTGGCAAGGTATATGTTGTAGGTGATTCCACCGTATGCGATTATACGGAAGAATCCATCACAACAAAAGACTGCTGCGGCTGGGGTATGAAACTGGCAGAACAGTACAGCGATGTGACTGTCATAAACCTCGCAAGAGCAGGCAGAAGCTCCCGCAGTTTTCTGAATGACAAAGAGTACAATACATTGTGCAGCTCCATCGGAAAAGGCGATTACCTGTTTATTCAGTTCGGTCACAACGACGAAAAAACAGGCGAACCCAACCTTGTAACATACCCTCAGCTTGACCCCTCGACCCTTGACGAGGAAGGAAAAAATGCTGATGGTCAGTATTCCTTTGAGTGGATGCTGCTGAACAAGTATATCATAGTCGCGCAGGAGAATGGTGCTGTTCCTGTTCTGGTAACACCGATGTTAAGACGCTACTCAAACGGTATGCCCAGATATCTGGAACATGAAAAGTATTCAGAAGCTATGATCGAACTGGGCAAAAAATATAATATCCCCGTTATAGACCTGACTACCAAGACCACACTGCTGTATAACAACCTTTACAGTCAGTACGGCGGCGATGCTACCGCAGAGCTGCATGCTTTCACCGAGCAGACAAGGACGATCGTAGACAACTCCCATCTCAGCGTAAAAGGCAGTGAAGTCATAGCTGACATCGTTGCCGATGAAACAAAAACACTGGGTCTGAAAATTTCCGAAAGACTGATAGAAGACTGAGCGTTTCAGACATAATAACAAGACCGTCAGCATTGATATACAGCTGATGGTCTTGTTTCTTTTCTTAAGCGGCGCACCTTGCCGAAAACTGCATCGAAAATAGTGCATAAATTAAGTTATCTTTATTGCAAAGTTTCATTGATTTGTTACAAAATTTTACATGACATCCTATTGACTTTGTTAATTTGCTGTGATATAATTAAAAAAGCTAAATATCGGTATTCTATTACGATCAGGAGGAATCAGAATGAAACTGAAAAAACTGCTGAGCGGTCTGACCTCTGCGGCGCTGGCACTTTCATGTGCCGCAGGCTTAGGTCATTCCGCACACACACCAACACTGAAAGCCGAAGCTGCCACTGCGAACTGGAAGTTCGACTTCGGCGGAAACGGAACTGCAAGCGGCTATACAGGTGTTTCCGCATCTGACGTCTACAGTTCCTCAAAGGGCTACGGCTTCGCGCAGACAAGCAATATGGCGAATGTCAGCGCGGCAGGTTCGGGTGCGTTGAGCGATGCGGTGCAGTTCAAAAGCACTGCTCTCGGCAACACATTCAATGTTGACCTGCCAAACGGTCTGTATGAGGTCAAGGTCACGCTGGGCAACACCAACAGAACTTCGGTGCGTGCCGAAAACATGCTCCAGCTCATCAACCTCACAGGCAACAACGCCTATGATACTTTCCAGATACCCGTCACTGACGGTCAGCTGAATATCATGGCGTGTGAGGGCAAAGCGGGCTATGCTTTCACCATGAGTGCGCTGGAGATAACCCAGCTCAACACCACAGCCACCACGAACCCCACCGTATGGATATGCGGTGACTCGACTGTAGCAAACTATTATAATGTGGCTGACACCAGTCAGCACGGCTGGGGTCAGTTCTTCGGTGACTACGTTAAAGATGCAGGCTACATCGTAAGAAATATGGCTGCCAGCGGTCAGTATGCTGAGGGCTTCCTCAGCGCAGGTCAGTTCGATGCTATACAGGCTTACGGCAAGAGCGGTGATTACTACATAATCTCCATCGGCATCAACGATACCAACAAGGCATACACCACTGAGGAAAAATACATCGAGAGCGTCACCTACATGGTGCAGGAAGCCAAGAAAAAGGGCATGGAGGTCATTCTCGTAAAACAGCAGGGCAGAAGAAGTGACTTGCAGAGAAGCCCCCTGCTGACAGGACGCTGGTTCGGCGGCGACCTTGACAAGATAGGCGCGGCTGAGGGTGTTCAGGTGGCAGACCTTTTCACTGAATGGCAGAACTTCGGTCTTTCGGTGGGCTATGACGGTATGGAGTCCTACTACGCCAGCGGCGATGACCTCCACCAGAGCAAGCTGGGCGCACAGAAGATTGCTGAACTGATGAACGGTCTTGTCAAGATAGGCAAAGAGCCTGAAACTATGGACACCACAAAGGCGTACCGCTTCAAGAATGTCAACAGCGGTCTTTACCTTGAAGTAAAGGACGGCGCTGCACAGGCAGGCGCAAATGTTCAGCAGTGGGGCGGCGACACGGTCGGTGACTGGAACGTTTGGCGGCTGAAACACAAGGGCTATAACTACTATGAGATATGGTCTTATCTGGGTGACGGAAGCACCTACCTGCTTGATGTTACCAACGCCAGCAAGGATTCGGGCGCAAATATAGCGCTGAATACCAATACCAACTCCAATGCACAGTGGTTCCGCTTCTTTAAGAACAGCGATGGCAGCTACACCATGATATCCCGCTGCTCAGGTGATGCGGGTGCTATCGAGGTCGCAAGTGCAGACACTAGCTGGGGCGCTAACGTTCAGCAGTGGGAGGTAAACGGTCACCCCTGCCAGCACTGGGTAATAGAAGAAGTTCAGTGGCCTGTTTCACAGCCCGAACCTGAGCCTGAGGTCGCTCCTACCGCTTTCAGAGGCGATGCCAACACCGACGGTATAGTTGATATCAACGATGCGGCGGCGATATTCAGATATCTTTCGCAGCCTTACAATTATCCTCTGTCGGCACAGGGCATACTAAATGCAGATGTCAGCGGTTCTGTACAGGGCGTGCCTGATGGTCAGGTGACTGAGGCAGATGCAAGCCTGATACAGATGTACTCCGCAGGTCTGGCACAGCTCCCCGCTTCTGATGTCAGTGTCGTTCCTGCTGACCCGTGGGCAAATTACTACTTCGCAGTAGACCAGACATGGGATCAGGGCGCAGCTGAATCCAACCACGAAGGCTTCACCAAAACTGATGCTTCGATGGGCGCTTCACAGAATGTTGGCTTTGTAAACCTAGAAAATGTAAAGGGCAGCAGCATAACATTCACCGTAAACGCTGAAAAAGCGGGCAACTACATGACCCATATCAGATACGCCAACGGTTCGACCGTTGACCGCAAGGGCTTTGTTTACGTAAACGGCAACACAAGCACCTACTGGCAGCAGTCTTTCCCGGGTACAGCTGACTGGGACACATGGAATGAAATGGGCATCGTGCTTCCTCTTAAGGCAGGCAAAAACACCATAAAGCTGGAGTCCGCAGTGGACGAGGGCTGTCCCAATCTGGACTACATCACAATTGCACTGACTGATGAACCCATCGCAGAAACTTATGACCCCAACGCATCGAACCCAAGCGGCCCCATCAGCAGTGACCCCACACTGTTCCTGCTGGGTGACTCTACCACAATGTACTACAACGCAAGCAAGCAGTCCCAGAACGGCGGTCCTATACAGGGCTGGGGCTACTACCTCACCGATTACCTGAACGGCGGTCTGCCTGTTGACAACAGGTCAATGGCAGGACGTTCCAGCAAGAAGGCTTACGATGAAGGCAGATGGCAGGGCATAGTTGATTCGATGAAGGCAGGCGACTTTGTTATCATACAGTTCGCCATAAACGATGCAGGCGCATCTAACGCCGACAGATACGCTCCTGTATGCGGCGACGTAAACAACCCAACAACAGGTTCTTACGAATACTACATGACCATCTTCATCAACGACTGCAAGGCTAAGGGCGTTACACCCGTACTTATGTCCTGCACACTCAACGGCAATTCCTATTCAGGCGGAAAGTTCGTTGCAAACTACACCAATTACACCAACGCGCTCAAACAGCTGTCTGCAAAGTACAGCGTACCTTTTGTAGATGCTAATGCGGCACTGGTGAACCACTACAATTCAGTGGGCTACGACAAAGCACGTTCCTACCACATGGGCTATACCTTCGGTGATTTCAAGGATATGACCCACTTCAATGAGGAAGGCGCAAAGGTAGTAGCAGGCGTTATCGCAAACGCTATAAAGTCTGCAAACATCAACGGTCTTTCAAACTACGTAAAGTAATAATATGATGATCCCCGCCTTGCAGAATACAAGGCGGGGATCTTTTGCGGCAGATATTCTCACGCCGCCCGCTCCGCAAAGCCACCCTTATCTCCCACGCCGCGCACACAATCAAAACCACCGGTTGAACCGGTGGTTTGATTAAGCCCTATAAGGGCTTGTTACGGACACTACCCCTTAAGGGGTCGGGAAAGATCTGCCAACCGCATTTCATTCCCGTGCCACCCCTTAAGGGGTTCTTTGTGTGTTCCTACTTCTTCTTGTACTTTTCTCCTGTAAATGGATCCACAGTCTCAAACAAACTCATCTGGTCGCACGCAATATCCTCCTGCAACTGGTTACGGATATACTCCTGAATCCTCTTCTTATTCTTGCCTACTGTATCAACATAGTACCCTCTGCACCAAAAGTGCCTATTACCATACTTATACTTCAGGTTAGCGTGTCTGTCAAATATCATCAGACTGCTCTTTCCTTTCAAGTAACCCATTATCTGTGCAACACTATACTTAGGCGGTATCGACAGAAGCATATGAATATGGTCGGGACACGCCTCTGCCTCGATTATTTCCACACCCTTCTGTTCACAAAGTTTTCTCAGTATCTTACCGATATCCGTCTTTATTTGGTTATATATCACCATTCGGCGATATTTCGGTGCAAATACCACATGGTACTTGCAATTCCACTTGGAATGTGCTAAACTATTAATATCGTCTCTTGTCATGACGATACCTCCTTTGATCATTAAGTTTCGGTTGGCAGACCTACTCTTATTTTATCATAGGAGGTTCTTTTTTTCTACCCATAGCTAAAGCTTTTTGGAACCCCCGGCAGAGCCGGGGGTTTTCTTAATACAAAAAAACACCGACTCTCCGAAGAGGGTCGGTGTTTTTGTATCCGAGATTACGGAACTGTAACTATTACAGCGTTCTTGATCGCATTTGCAACGTCCCAAGTGCCGTTTACCTTAGCGGCAATAGCAACCTTGTAGGACTTGTTGGGTGTCAGATTCTTAGGAGTGGTGTAAGACAGAGTGTTTGCAGGTATTGTCTGAGTCTGGATTCTCCACTTGCCTGCCAGATATACAGCGATGCCGTAGTTCTGAGCGTTGTCTACTGCATTCCAGTTAAATCTGATCTGGTGATACTGAGAGTTGTACTCAATACCGGATATTGTAGGATAAGTCTGACCCTGTGGCTGAGGCTGAGGATCGGGCTGAGTGCCTGAAACAGGTACCGCATACAGACCGTAAGCAGTCAGCGAACTCGTGGTAGCGCTGATGTAGAGGCTGTTCATGTCGTTCATGGTCTTGCCGCTGTTTGCGATAGCGCTTGTCAGGTCATCATAATAGAATTCCTTTATGTAAGGAGTATCGCTGTCATCGCTGGAAGCTACGCGGTTCCATGTGTCGTAGCTGCCGTCCTGGAGAACCAGCTCGGGTGCCTGATCGGAATCGTAAACGAGTACGAACTTGTAATCCTTGTTTACATAGTTCTTCCAGTTTGATACTGTGAAGTTCTTCCATGCTTCAATGGTGGAGCCGTTAGGATTCTTGTAAAGCTCTACCCAGTCAGAACCTATATTTACGTTGTTCCAGTCGAATGCAGGATCAACTATCTCAGTGTACTCGCCTGTTTCGGAGTTGATGCCGTAAACTTCCATCATAGCCTTGATAACAGGTTCAGAGTTAGGATACCAGGTGCAGCCCTTGCGGTACAGATAGCCGTGAGCCTCGCCCTTGCTGTTGCCTGCATTTTCAGCAGTTACGTTGTTATCCCACAGTACGCAGGGGATACCCTTTGACTTGGCAAGTGACAGATAGTCTTTTGCCCACTTTGCACGTGATTCGGTGTTGTTGAAGTCAGAAGCAGAGAACTCACCGATGATTATCGGCACGCCCTTCTGATCCTGGAGCTGTCCGAGATAATTGAACATGTTGTACAGCTCGCTGTAATAATCAGCACCCCAGCCCGAAGAACCCGGATAGGTGTGGTTAGCGTAGGAGTCGGTAGCCATTGTGAAGAAGTAAGGGCTGTATGCGTGTACGGAAAGTGCAACGTTGCCTGCATTTGACGGTATAGCTATGTTGGAGATAGCTGTACTGTCATTGGAAGCGCAGTAGCCTGGCAGCATCAGCAGACGCTCTTTGTTAGCGCTCGAACCCTGACCGCGTACAGTGTTTACAAAAGCAGCGTTCAGTCTGTTTACGTAATTCCATGTATAGCCGTTGTCGCCCGAACCGTTGCCCCACTCGCTTACAGCAGAGTTACCTGTCTGACGAGGTTCGTTCATGCCCTCAAAAATGAGGTGCTGGTCATAGTTTGCAAATTCTTCAGCAACTTCTGACCATATGCTGGTCAGCTTCAGTTCTGCTGTCTGATAGGTGTTCTCATTGAACTGAGAAACGTTTATGAAGTCCTCATGATGGATATTCAGTATAACGAACATGTCACGGTCGATCGCATAATCAACAGTCTGCTTGACATAGTTCATCCAGTTGTCTTCAACGTGGTACTTCTTTGTGCTGTCGTTCCACTGGAGATGTTCATACCAGGTCACAGGTATACGAACTGTGTTGAAACCTGCCTTCTTTACTGCCTCGAACTGGTTTGCGTTTGGTTCAGGCTGTCCCCATGCTGTCGCGAACTTCTTGGGTGATGCGGTCACAGGCAGATTGGTGTTGCTGCACTCAAGCGTATTGCCGAGGTTCCAGCCGATCCTCATCTGTGATACGATTCCCTTTGCATTCTGTCCCGAAAGTGCAGATGCTTCGATGACTGCTGAAGGCAGAGAACTCATACCTGTCAGAGCTATCGCAGCAGCAGACAGTGCGGAAACAACTCTGCCCTGGATTGTCTTCTTCATAGGATATATCCCCTCTCGAAATAATTTGATAGTCCTCCGCAGAGATCACTGCGGAATAAACGTACAATTTGTTCACTGCGGCGCGAGAGTGTCGTTCACGTCACAGAAAAACAGCATTATATGGAATAATTTGATACCTGTTTAAGTATACAGTTTTTTTAAACAAAAGTCAACTGCTTTTAGTGAACAAACCTCAGTGGAATATGTAAAAAATTTCACTCATGTCATCATGCTGAAACAATTTAGTCGTCCATTCACTATTTTTCGGCAAAAATAGTGATGTACACAGCCGAATGGATTAAAATTTTGATATATACCACTTAATAATATAATGATTTTAGTATTTGTTATCATTGCATGTATGAAAATATATGTCGATCACTGTTCGGCAAAAAAACAGAGTTACCGTTTAAATGTTTACGGCAACTCTGTTTTTGTTTTTTATCTTGCAGCGCTGACAGCGTTTTCTATCTCCTCGGCGCGGAGAAGTGCGGTGTCTATATGGTCGCAGAAATTCTCTTTGCCGACATGTTCGATGAAGCCCGCTTTTTCCATAGCGTGCATGGGCTGTTCGTTCACATGTGAGAATATGACCTTTACATCGTTCTTCTCACAGCGCTTTACTATGCCCATCAGTGCTTCAACGCCTGCCGCATCTATGGCGGGGACGTTTCTCATGCGTATACAGAGAACATCGATGTTCTCATCGGAGAGCATATAGCTGTATTTGTCAGATGCCGCAAAGAACATGGGTCCGTTTATCTCGAACACCCTTGTGTTCTTCGGTATCTTTTTCAGCAGTATATTGTCGTGGTCGGTGTCCTCGTCGTCGATGTCTATCCACGCATGTGCTTCGGTAACATCAGCCATGCGCTTCATGAACAGCAGTGACGCCATCACCATGCCGACACCTATCGCAACTACAAGGTCGAAAACGACAGTGAATATCAGTGTGACGAAAAGCACAGCGATATCGCTCTTGGGAGCGGTCTTAATGGTATTGCGGATATTGCGCCAGCCGCACATATTATATGCGACCACGAAGAGTATCGCCGCGATGGTGGGCATGGGTATCAGCGATGCCTTGTCCATCAGCAGGCAGAGTATTATCAGCACAACGACAGAATGCACCATGCCTGAAATTGGTGTGCGTCCGCCGTTTTTGACATTTGCGGCGGTACGTGCTATCGCGCCTGTTGCGGGTATGCCGCCGAACAGTGCCGAGCCGATGTTTGCCGCGCCCTGTGCTACCAGTTCCATATTGGAGCGGTGCTTTGAACCTATCATACCGTCAGATACCACGCAGGAGAGCAGTGATTCGACAGCGGCAAGTATCGCGATGGTGAAGGCGTTCGGCAGCAATGCCCTTACCTTTGCAAAAGTGAAGTGCGGCACAGTGAAAGGAGGCAGATCCTTAGACACCTGATAAAGTTTGCCGATGGTGTTGACTTTCATATCCAGCACGCCCACCATCACCGAACCGACTACGACGGCTATCAGCGAAGCGGGTATCTTCTCCAGCTTCTTAGGCCAGAAGATAAGTATAGCCAGCGACACTGCACCAACCAGAAGTGCCTGCGGGTTGAGTGTGCCGAAGCAGAGGACTATCTCCTTTACCTTGTCAACAGTTTCGACAGGGGAGTTCTTGAAAGTCAGCCCGAAGAAATCCTTTATCTGACCTATCAGTATCGTCACCGCGATGCCGAAAGTGAAACCGCTTGTGATAGTGCCGGGTATATACTTTATCAGCGCACCGAAACGGCACAAGCCCATGACCACCATGATAGCGCCTGCCATTATGGTAGATATGACCAGACCCTCCATGCCCTGTGTGGCGACTATACCCGCAACTATCGTGGCGAAAGCGGCAGTAGGTCCTGCTATCTGCACGCGGCTGCCGCCCAGAAGTGAAACGATAAATCCTGCGACTATGGCGGTGTAAAGCCCCTGTTCGGGTCCCACGCCCGATGCCAGCGCCAGCGCTATCGAAAGCGGAAGTGCGATTATGGCAACGATGATACCTGCGGTAACATCTTTGAAGAACTGCGCTTTTGAGTAGTTCTTCATGACTGAGAACAGTTTTGGTTTGAGTTTCTGTTCGGTAGGCTTTTGTGCCTGAGATGACATTATCATTACCCCTTTTTCTTGAAATTTTAAAGACAACGTTCTCTATTATACTACTAAAATATATGTATTTCAAGCACTTTTCGGCAAAGAAGAAAAAATCGGCGTGTTGGCTATTTTTGGTTTATATAAACAAAAAATAATGTTGAAATTATGCTATTTCGCAACCTTGCCGCCGCCGTTTCGGGTGGAAGAACAGTGAGTCGGCAGACCTATAGCGATCCGCCTTAAAATTCAGACAAAATCCAGTCACAAAACCCATAAATCCCAGCTTTTGCGACTGGATTTTGTGAATTTAAAAAGTTGGATTGCTATAAGCGTTCGTTCATGACCTGCGGCGATTGACCGTTCATAAAAAACATGTTATAATAATGTATAAGATCATTCGGGCTGTATGTTGTTACTTCCCGAACCGAAAGGAGTGCTTTAAAACGGCAATTGAAAAAATCTTAGCCGAGAGCGAAAATTACTATATAAAGGCTTGCTATGAGCGTGCCGAACTTTATTCAAAGGCTGACGGCAGGTGCATCACCACTGTCGGTGACCATTACGGCGACCCCTCCGATGCTCTTATAGACAAAAATGAGCGCTTCTGTGTTACGGTGGGCTGTGGATATATAGTCTACTTATTGCGCCCGCCGTTTGAACCATACACCTACGGGAATGAAACTGCCCGATGGTACGAAGGGGGCAGGTCAGCCGATCACACCCATTATATAGAAAAGGTGCGCCAACTTAGCGATGACACCATCGAACTCACCGATGAAAACGGAAACATCGATATTATAGAGATATTCGCGTAAGGCGGCATCATATATCCTTTGTGATGCCATCATTATATAGTATAAGCCCAACACCGTCAGCACACCTGTGCAGACGGTGTTTTGTGGTGGGAAACAGTGAAAAATCGGGTATTGTACACTATACGGTACACCCGAAATTGTGTAAATCTACAAAGATATTGACTGGAGTCGATTACATTTTAATTCGTATATTGACTTAAATTTAATCTTATGCTATACTAATTTTAATGAAAATTTTCATTGGGTAAAGGTTAAACATGAAAGGACAGGGATATATTATGAAAAAAAGCATGAGCATCTGCTCACGCATCGCGGCGGCTTTTATAACCGTCGGCACGCTGAGCACACTTTGCGGCGTCATAAATGTCAGCGCCGCACACAACGGTTTCTATGTAAGCGGTACTGACATCAAGGATGCCAACGGCAACAACTTTGTCATGAGGGGCGTAAACATCGCACACGCATGGTATCAGAACGACACCGAAACTTCCATAAAGGGCGCTAAAAACAACGGCGCTAACACTGTAAGAGTGGTGGTTGCTGACGGTCAGAGATGGTCGAAGACCTCGAAGAGCGACCTTGAGAACATCGTCAATATGTGCAAGCAGAACAAGCTGATATGCGTGCTGGAAGTACACGATGCCACAGGCAGCGACAACACCTACGACCTCGACAACGCGGTAAACTACTGGATAGAGAACAAGAGTGTGCTTCAGGACAACGAAGAGTATGTTATACTGAACATCGCCAACGAGTGGTACGGCACATGGAACGGCTATTCGTGGGCTGAGGGCAACAAGTCTGCCATAAAGAAGCTGAGAGATGCCGACATCGACAACATGATAATGGTAGACTGCGCAGGCTGGGGTCAGTATCCTGCCTGCATCAAGGAATACGGCAGGTCGGTATTTGAAGCTGACAGCGACCGCAACACTGTTTTTTCGATACATATGTATGAGTATGCGGGCGGCGATGCTTACACCGTTAAGACCAACATCGACAACGCACTCAGCATAGATGTGCCTGTTGTCATCGGTGAATTCGGAGGTCAGCACACAAGCGGCGATGTTGATGAAGCTACTATAATGAGTTACTGCACCGAAAAGAATGTGGGCTATCTGGGCTGGTCATGGAAAGGCAACAGTTCTGACCTGAGTTACCTCGATATCGCATACGACTTCGCAGGCACTTCGCTTACCGAGTGGGGCAACGCACTCATCAACGGCAGCTGCGGCATAAAGGCGACTTCAAAGACCTGCTCGGTATACGAACAGAGCCACAGCCACAGCTACAGCGAACCTGTCTGGAACTGGAACGGAACTTCTTCTGCATCGGTATCTTTCACATGCAGCTGCGGCGATGTGAAAACAGTAAATGCAAATGTGACCTCTCAGACCACTCAGCCGACCGCTTATGCTGACGGCAAGACCGTCTACACTGCGACTGCTGAGTTTGACGGCAAGACCTACACCGATAAAAAGGAAGTCACCCTGAACAAATTGCCTGCCGCACCTACAGTTTCCTACATACCGCGCATCGGCTGTGTAGAACTGGAGTGGACATCTGTAGAAGGCGCTGAAAAGTACGGCGTATGCGGCTATGTCAGCGGCAGATGGCAGATACTCAGCGAGGTAAGCGGCAATTCCTACACAGTCAATGGCCTCAAAGCAGGTACAAGCTACAGAATGGCTGTCATAGCAAAGGTAAACGGAAGCTGGGTGTATGACCTCTCAAACGCTGTGACTGTCACACCGTCAGCTGAATACCCCACTATCAATTCTATAGTATATAACACACAGTTCCACCAGTTCAGGCTGAACTGGTCGCCTGTAAGGGGCGCTGAGAAGTACTGCATAGCTGTAAAACTGGCAGGCAGGTGGAAGATACAGGCTTACACCGACTCTACCACTTTCACCTCGCCCAAGCTGAGAGCAGGCAGCAGCTATGATGTGGTCGTGTGCGCTGTTATAAACGGCAAGCCCGATACCACCAACGCCGCCGCGAGGGCTTTCAAAGTTACCGTTAAGTAAAAATTTTCTCCTATAATTCTCCTTTCTATAAGAAAAAACTGCACTCCTGCGCGGGGTGCAGTTTTTTACTTGCGGCATATCATGGCAGGTTTAGTGAAAATTCGTCTGTAAGCGCGTTACTGCGGCGGGGCGATGTTCGTTTGAACATTGACATTTCCGCGCTCATATGCTATACTTCTAAAGGCAATATATGTTATTTTTCAGAGAGGTGATATAATGTCTGACCATGTATGGGGCTACTGGGACTGCCCCTACTGCGATACAAAAGGTATACGCGGTGATAACAAAAGCTGTCCGAACTGCGGCGCACCCGTTCTGCCCGGAACTAAGTTCTATCTGAAAAACGATGTGCGCGAGTACGTTGAGGAAAGTCAGAAAAATACTCAGGCAAACTGGATATGCGAATACTGCGACTCGCAGAATGATGCGCGTGACGAGTTCTGCCGCAACTGCGGTTCGCCGCGTGAAGAGGCGCACAGAGATTATTTCAGCGCACTGCCGCCCGAAGCCGCAGCGCCGCCTGTCCCGCCAAAGAAGAAAAAAACGGGCAAAGCGGTGAAAAGGCTGAAAAAGCTCGGTATAGTGCTGGCGCTGATAGCTTTTATAGTATGGCTGTTCATGCCCATAACAAGGACGGCGGCTGTTGCGGGGTTTGAGTGGGAGCGCAGTATAGCAGTTGAAGAGTACAAAAATGTCGATGAAAGCGACTGGACACTCCCATCAAATGCGAACCTGCATTACAGCAAGGAAGAGATCCACCACTACAATCAGGTGCTTGACCACTACGAAACAAAGACCAGAAAAGTCGCCAAAAAGGTGCAGGACGGTTACGAAACCAAACACAAGGACTTGGGCAACGGTCAGTTTGAAGAGAAAAAAGTGCCGCGCTACAAGACGGTCTACGAGAACGAAACTTACAAAGAACCGGTATATCGGCAAGTTCCCGTGTACAAGACGAAATATTATTACGATATAGATAAATGGGTAGAGATATCCTCAGTGCCCACGAGCGGAAAAGACCAGAAACCGTTCTGGGGCGAAACGGGGCTTCCCGACAATGTGCCGTCACCTCAGCTGGGCGACAGGCGCGAGGGCGCGAGGACTCAGAAGTACTACGCTATAATAAAGGATAAAAAGGGCGAAGAGAAAAAGATAGAATACTCTCAGGACGAGTGGTCGTCGCTGAAATTGGGCGACACCATCAAGTACAAGACATTCAGGTTCTCGGATAACCCCCTGCAATAAGTTAACAAAAACTGCCGCATGTAAAAAATGCGGCAGTTTTTTTGGGGTGAAACTGCCGTTACATCGGCATTATCATGTTTATCACCGCAAACAGCACTATGAAGAACACTGCCCAGAAAGCGTGTTCCTTTTTCTTGCTGACCAGCAGCCCCACAAATTCACGCACTGCGGCGTTCGGCCAGAAGTACCAGCGCGTTTTACTGCCCACGCCGTCAGCATCAAGACCCTCGTTCTTCGAGATTATCCCGCTTCTCAGCACATGGTAGTTGGAGGTCGAGAAAACTATCTTCGGCTCTTCGCAGTCTGCCCGTATCTTTTCCAGCGAGAAACGCATGTTTTCTTCGGTGTTGGCAGACTTGTCCTCAGCTATAATGTCATCATCGCTTATGCCCTTTGAGATAAGGTAGCGGCGCATCGACTCAGCTTCCGATATGACTTCGTCGCTCCCCTGTCCGCCCGAAGGCACGAATTTGATGCCCTTGCCTGTGGCGGCTTTCTGCGCATTTGCGAACTCTATCGCTCTGTCAACGCGCCCTGCCAGCAGCGGCAGAGGAGTGCCGTCATCTGAGATGGCACAGCCCAGTATCATCACATGGGTCTTGTCGAAAGCGACTTTCCTCTTCACAGATATTATGCCACAAAGCATCGCTGATATCAGCATGTCTTCAAGATAAGCAAAACAGGTGGTGAGTGTGCTGTCTATCGCGCCTGTGATGCGCACATAAGTTTCACTGCCCGAAATGTTCCTGCCCACATAGAATATCTCCACCAGATAGCTGAGTAATATCAGACCGCTGAGTATGAACCCGAGCACGTTGACAAAGTTAAGACCCTCGCGGCGTATCAGCGATATATTGCTTATCGGCAGTGCCAGCGAGAACACCAGCAGCAGCGGCAGACTGAAAAGCATGAACGTGCTGCCCGCGCCCTTTATCTGACTGTAAAAATACGCCATCGTGTAGGTGATCGGGTCTGACATCATTTTTAGCGTCACGACCGCCAGACTGACAGCCACGCCCGCCATAAACAGCACAGCGCCCCCGAAATATATGGTGGTGTAGGAAAACAGGTCGTTTTTGCACCGTATCACAAAAGACACTGCCAGCAGTATCTCCATCATAAGCACGTATACTGCCGTCATCACTACCGAGCTCTTATAGCCCGAATAGTTGCCGTTTGCCTCGTTGACTATCATGCCGCCGCGAAGTACTTTAACATACTCAAAACTCGGCTGACATTCCTCAGCCTTCTGATTTATCAGGTACTCCTTGCCGCGCCCTTTTGCATGGACGATCATGTGCCTGCTGTTGTACGTGTCGGCAGAAATTTCTACGATGCCGTTTTCGGGAACGAAACCCTCAGCGCTGATGCCATCGGGCAGGTATATATCCAGTTCCCCCATACTGACCATCGTCCCCGCGAACATTGAAACTATGAACAATATAGTGATGACCAGCATGGCGATGCCGAGTTTTCGCTGTTGTTTGTTGTTGGTATGGTCTTTCATATTTTTATTGCTCACCCCTGCATATCTTTTTGAAGTTATCCCCATTATACCAAAGATGCCCCGAATTGTCAAACTCCGCATATCCTCTGCGCCGCGATATTTTTCATGTGTTAAAATTTTACAGTGGGATTACCATATAAGATATTTGTTGCGTCGCCATCTTTTTACATATCTGTTCAAGATCGCTCCGATACTTGTAAACAACAGTAAAATGTGTTATACTGATAATGTATAACTTTCCTATGATGTACATAGCATTTTATAGTAAACGACCTTAAGGAGAAAAGGATATGAAAATATATAAGCTGTCAAAAAAGCCGCTGCTGCTGATATATGTGCTGCTGGCTGCCATTCTGCTGCTTATAAGATTTGCACTTAATCTTGTGCTGGCGCTGATAGATAAGTATGTGCCGAATTTTCACGGCTTTGCCGATTATTACGTGCTGCTGCCCCTGTGGGTCATAGCGGCACTGTTCGCGGTACTGGTGCTGCCTTTTTATTTCCACAAGGCGCAGTACACCGTTACAAACAAAGAGATAACCGCTAAGGGCGGTCTTATCGTGACCTCAAAACAGTTCATGCTGACATCTGCCGTCAGGTCGGTGACTTCTATACTGCTGCCGCTGGGCAGGCTGACAGGCATGAACTTCATTATACTCAATGCACTGGGGGCGCGGCTGGTGATACCATTCCTCAGCCGACGCGATGCAGAAGAGATAGCCGAACTGGTCAACAATTCCATCAGAAGCAGGAGAATAGAATGACAGACGAATACAAGGGCATCAGCGGCTTTTTCAAGCGGCGGCAGCACCCTGTCAAGATAATAATGTATATCGCCCGCTATATCTGGCTGCTGCTGATACCGCTGGCGAAATATCTCATAGCTACACGTTTTGATTTCCAGAACTGGGTAAAGACCAACTGGGTCGATATCCTCTCGCTGTCGGTGATGATAGGCTACGGTATACTGAGGTGGGTGTTCGTCTACTTTGAAATAGAAGAGGACAGCATCATCTCACATACAGGCTATTTCGGAATAGAGAAAACACAGGTCTATTTCAGCGAGATGTCTTCAATGTCGCTTTGTCAGGGCTATATTTTCAGACTTCTCGGCGCGTGTACCGTCTATATCGACACCGATGCAAGAAGCATACAAAATACTGACATCAGGCTGGATATCAGCCAGAAGCAGGCTTTCCGCATATATGAACTGGCAACGGCAAAGTGCAGGAGCAAGCCTAAATATATCTACACTTCCCGCAAAAAGAGCCTTTTCATTTTCTCGCTGCTGTTTTCATCGACCCTTTCGGGCATGCTGCTGACACTTACTTTCATCTATCAGGCTTACCGCATAGTCGGACGCGAGATAGAAGAACAATTTCTCGCAAGGGTAAACACCGAACTTGAAAAGCTGACAGTCCATATACCGAAATATCTGATAGTCGCCGCGCTGGTGGTGGCAGGCAGCTGGCTGGTGTCTTTTTTGTCGAACCTGCTGCGCCACTGGGGGTTCAGCTGTACCCGCTGCGCCGACCTGCTGATGATAAGCAGCGGAAAAGGCACAAAGCGCCGCCATGTCATAGTACGCGACAGGATAAACTTCATCGACTATCAGCAGTCGATGTTCATGAAGCTGTTTGGGATATGCTCTGTTCAGGTAAACTGTACAGGCTACGGCAAGCGACACCTTGAACTATCTGCGCTGGTGCCCATAACCACAACGGCTATGGCGGAAAACTCTGTAAAACAACTTTTGCCGGGTGTGCCGAAAGTCGAGTACGATGTCAGGACAGGCTGGGCTGACCTGCGGCGCTTTGTGATGCTGCCGATGTTGGTCTGTCTGCTGCCGGGTGTGCTGTATAAAGTCCTTTGTGAGGTGATACCGCAGTTTGAGATGGTGGTAAAGACCATACCCGACTGGAAAAGCGCACTTACAAATCTTTCGGTCATCTCCATGATACCGCTGGTGTGGCTGGTGCTGGTCAAGACAAATGCGGCTTTCAACACGGCAGCAGGCTTCGGCGGCGGGCACTGTGTACTTTCATACTGCAAATTCTACCGTTTCCACCGTACTGCTGTCAGACTCGACCGCATAAGCAAGATAAAAATATCCCGCAATCCGTTCCAGAGAATGAACGGCACCTGCAACCTTTCGGTGTACACATCGGCAGAACGTTCCAGCTGCCACCTCGTAAAAGGCTTGAATTATGAGCGGCTGATAAATGCGATGGCGAAGACGGGACTGTATGATGAAGAGTGATATCCCACCACGAATTAAAAAGTTATGTTTATGTGCAAAAAAGATAACCATTTCAAAATGACCTTGAAATTTCATAAGAAGTGTGCTATAATAGATGGGTAAAATATTTTTCTCATGGAGATTTAAAATTATGGGAATGTTCGATAAGCTGATAGCTAATCTTAAGGCTGAAAAGAAGACCATCGTTTTCACTGAGGGCAGCGATGCACGTATACTCACCGCAGCTGACAGACTGCTGAAAGAGGGTCTGATGGGCGTTATCCTCTGCGGTAACGTTGACGAGGTAAAGGCTGCTGCTGCCGCAGGCAATTTCAATATTGACGGTGCTGAGATACTCGACCCCGCTACTTATCCTGAAATGGACGCTCTTGTAGCACAGATGGTAGAACTGAGAAAGGGCAAGATGACTGAGGAAGAAGTAAGGGCTGCTCTTGCAAAGTCCAACTACTTCGGCACTATGCTCGTTAAGGCAGGCAAGGCTGACGCTCTGCTGGGCGGCGCTACATATTCCACCGCTGATACTGTAAGACCTGCACTCCAGATAATCAAGACCAAGAAGGGCTCTAATCTGGTAAGTTCTTCCTTCATACTCTTCCGTGAGAAGGACGGCAAGGAAGAAAAGATAGCTATGGGCGACTGCGCTATCAATCTGGGTTACACTGACAGACTTGACAAGGACGGCAACGTTGTTCTGTCCGCTGCAAGACAGCTGGCTGAGGTAGCTGTTGAAACTGCAAGAACTGCTGATTTCTTCGGCATCGACCCTAAGGTAGCTGTACTTAGCTTCTCCACCTACGGTTCGGGCAAGGGCGGCACGGTTCAGCTGAGCCACGATGCAGTTATCGAAGCAAGAAAACTCGATCCTGAGCTTGTTATCGACGGCGAGTTCCAGTTCGATGCGGCAGTTTCCGCAGAAGTTGCAAAGACCAAGTGCCCTGACAGCAAGGTAGCAGGTCAGGCTAACACATTCATCTTCCCTCTGATCGAGGCAGGAAACATCGGCTACAAGATCGCACAGAGATTGGGCGGCTATGAGGCTTACGGTCCTATACTCCAGGGTCTGAATGCGCCTATCAACGACCTTTCCAGAGGATGCAACGCTGATGAAGTCTACAAGATGGCTATCATCACCGCAGGCATGGCTTAAATTTAATTCATAATTCATAATTATTGGCATGGACAGTCGTTCTCTGTGCTGACATATTGTGCATAAAATTCGAGGGTGGGAGCTTGCTCCCACCTTTTTTTGTACACTAAATTGTTGCATGAAACGGCAATATGTGGTATAATACTTTTAAGAATGATTTCTGCATCACAGGAGGTTACACCGATGAGATTACTCTGCATTGACGGCAACAGCATCATGAACCGCGCATTTTACGGCATACGTTTGCTTACAAACTCAAAAGGCATACCCACCAACGCCATTACGGGATTTATGAATATCTACATGAAAGAACTGGAAGAAGTACAGCCCGACTGCGTGGCTGTGGCGTTCGATCTGCGCGCCCCCACTTTCCGCCATAAGGCGAGTGCCGCTTACAAGGCTAACCGCAAGGGCATGCCCGATGAACTTGCACAGCAGATGCCGCTGATAAAACAGCTTTTAGGGCTTCTCGGCATAAAGACGGTGGAGTGCGAGGGCTATGAAGCCGACGACATTCTCGGCACACTCTCAAAGGCGGCGGCTGACAGCGGCAACGAATGCTTTATCCTCACGGGTGACCGCGACAGCTTTCAGCTGGTGTCGGATAAAGTCACGGTAAGGCTGGCAGGCACTAAAGAAACCAAGATATACACCCCCGCCCGCATAATGGAGGAATACGGCGTTACCCCACGACAGATGATAGAGGTCAAGGCGCTGATGGGCGATACCTCCGACAATATTTCGGGTGTTAAGGGCATCGGTGAGAAGACTGCGCTCAACCTCATACAGCAGGCGGGCAGTGTTGAGGCACTCTATGCCGACCTTGACAGCTTTACCATAACCAAGGGCAACCGCGCCAAGCTGGAAGCGGGTCATCAGGACGCGATAGACAGCCGTTTTCTTGCTGAGATATGCCTTGAAGCACCCGTTGAACGCGATACAGCGTTCTATAAGCTGGGTACACCCGATTCTGATAAGGCAAAAGAACTCCTCGTTGACCTTGAGATGCTAAGACTGCTTGAAAGGCTCAAACTGACAGGCACAAACAGCGAAACGCCGCAGAAGTCCGCTGAGGAAACTGCCCTTAAACTGAAAGACCTGCCCAAATACGAAACAGGTCTGCCGCTGAACGATGATGCCATCTCACAGATGACTGAGGGCACAAAAGCCGCATTCATCTTTGACGGCGCTAAATTGCAGGTGTTCTTTGCTGACAAGGCTTATGTCATAGCTTCGGGTGACTGGGATTTCGAGGGCATAGCGCTGAGATTTTTCGAGAGCGGCTGTGAAAAGACCGCATTCGAGGGCAAACAGGCGCACAAATTCGCCTTTGACAACGGCACACATCTGAATGGTCTGACTTTCTGCTGTGACCTTGCGGGCTATCTGCTGAATTCACAGGCGGGCGAGTACACCACCGAGAACCTCAGCCTAACCTACAAGGTGGCATACCGCAGTGATATGGGCGAATTTGCCGACATCTGCACCATAATGCCGCTGGCTGAGAACCTGAAACTCCGCCTTGAACAGACCGAGATGCTGAAACTATTCAACGAGGTCGAGATGCCCCTCTGTGAAGTGCTGGCATCTATGGAACACTATGGTGTACGCGCCGATACCGACGGCATACGCGAGTTCGGCAAGGGGCTTAAAAAGGACATCGAAGCGCTGACCTCTCAGATATATGACCTTGCAGGCGGCGAGTTCAACATAGCATCGCCAAAACAGCTGGGTGAGGTGCTGTTTGAAAAACTGGGTCTGCCCGCGAAAAAGAAAACGAAATCAGGTTATTCCACCAACGCAGAAGTTCTTGAAGAACTGGCGGACAAACACCCCATAGTCGGGCTGGTGCTTGAATACCGCACGCTGACAAAGCTGAACTCCACCTACGTTGACAGCCTGCTGAAAGAGGTCGAGGCTGACGGGCGTGTGCGTAGTGTTTTCAAGCAGACGGAAACGCGCACAGGCAGGATAAGTTCCACCGAACCCAACATGCAGAACATACCCGTCCGCAAAGAGATAGGCAGAAACATGCGCAAATTCTTCGTGGCAGGGGACGGCTATACTTTCCTCGATGCCGATTACAGTCAGATAGAACTGCGCGTGCTGGCAGAAGTCTGCGGCGATGAGAACATGCGCAAAACTTTTGCTGACGGCACTGACATACACACCATGACCGCCTCGCAGGTGTTCGGCATACCCGCCGATGCAGTACTGCCCGAGATGCGTTCTGCGGCAAAAGCGGTAAACTTCGGCATAATCTACGGCATCGGGGCATTCTCACTGTCGAAAGACATCGGTGTTTCGGTGAAGGAAGCCAAGCAGTACATCAAGAACTACCTTGACAACTTCCCGAAAGTTTCCGAGTTTATGGACAAGACCGTTGAGGACGGAATAAAGAACGGCTATGTTACTACCATTTTCGGCAGACGCAGATATATCCCCGAACTGGCGGCAACAAATAAAGTCATGCAGGCATTCGGCAAGCGCGCCGCGATGAATGCACCGATACAGGGCGCGGCGGCTGACATAATCAAAATGGCGATGGTGAAAGTCTATAAACGCCTTAAAGCCGAAAAGCTGGACGCAAGGCTGATATTGCAGGTACACGATGAACTCATCATCGAAGTCACACCCGATGACAAGGAAAAAGCGAAAGCTATCTTAAAGGAAGAGATGGAAAAAGCGGTAAACTTCACAGTGCCGATGGAAGTTTCGGTAGGCGAGGGCGAAAGCTGGTATCTGGCAAAAGAATAAAATGCAGACTAATGTGTGCAGGCTGATATAGAAGCTCTGTGGCTTTTTATTGAGATTTTGCCTGCACATGCTATAAAGGATTAAAGAGATCGGAATATAGTGGTGATAGTATGAAAAAATATGGAACTATTGTAAAAATCGGAAATACGGATATAAATGTATATACCAAAGGCAGTGGCAATATCACGATCATTTTTATGGCAGGTTCAGGAGTTGGCTGCCCAACACTCGAATATAAGCCTGTTTATAAAAGAATGACTGATAAGTTCCGTATCGCAGTGGTAGAAAAGGCTGGCTACGGATTAAGTGGTAAAGCTACAACAGAAAGAACTGTCGAAAACCTTGTTGAAGAAAGCAGAACTGCGTTAAGGACCCTGCATATTGAACCGCCCTATGTTCTTGCGCCACATTCATATTCAGGATTTGAAGCGATCTGGTGGGCAAATACTTACCCTGAAGAAATTAAAGCAGTACTTGGCCTTGATATGGGATTTCCAAACATGATGGAAGCGCAGGCAAAAGAAATTCCCTATGAAAAGAAAAAAGCCATGATCGAAAGATCAAGGATACTTATGCAAAAAATTTCAAAGCGTGGTTTATTAGATAAACTGCTAAGGAACAGAACGGTAAATGCCTCAGGACTGTTAAACAGTAATGAACTTTCAGAAGAGGAAAAGCACACATATGAGGAAGTATACTATAAAAATATAACAAGTGAAGCGGTATTTGAAGAGTCTTTATTGGCAGAAGCAAATGCCGAAAAAGCGAATAGTACAGGCTATTTGTCTTGTCCGTCATGTTTTATCGTAAGCAATATGAAAACACCGATAAAGGCACTTTCGTGGCAGCAGGCTGCAAAGGACTATGCGGATCATTGCCATGCAGAGATACACTTAATAAATGAAGACCACATGATGTATACTAAGATACCTGACCAGATCGTTGAAATATTCAAGACATTTTTGCAAAAGATAAATGTATAATTGAAATCCTGATCTGGATCAATACAATGCACCTGAGTGCTTTTTTATACTCAGGTGCAAAACTTATATATGGGTATCTTTCTGAGGTACGCAAACGTTTTTTTGTTTAATATTCACGAATTCAGCACCCGAACTTTGTGGAATATCACACCATAAAAATCCCACTCACCATACGTATATATATCAGACAACACAAACGAGGGGGTGTGACCGTATGCGCAAACAGATAATTATTTCAGCGGCAGTCTTATTGGCGGTGCTGATGATACCTTTCCCCATACAACTTAAAGACGGCGGAACAGTCAGATACAAAGCGGCGCTGTATATGGTCGAAAAGCCCCATGCTATCACAGAAAAAGACGATAAGATGGGCTTTACCGTCGGTACAAGGCTGTACATATTCGGCAAAGAAGTATACGAAAACGTGCAGTTTCAGCCCATAACACAATAGACAGACAACATCTGCGGAAAAACAGAAACTTATGTAGAACAACACAAAAATGAGTAAAACAGGAGGAAAAGAATATGAAGAACACAAATTTAAAGAAGATAGTATGTGCGGCAGTGGCAGGAATGATGCTTGCACTGACAGCCTGCGGTGAGGTCAAGGAAAGTCCCGCTGAAAACAACGGCAACAGCAAGACGACCACCACTACCGCCGAAACGGTACTCACCCCCGATGAACCTGCCCCCGATGAGTCAACTCCCGATGATGAAGATGTTACCGGCGGCAGTTCAAAAACAGTTGTGGCTGAACCTGATACAAAACCTGATGATGAGTTCTATGAGGCTTACAATAATTACGCCGCCGAACTTTTCATCAAGACCTGCGATGATGACCTGCGCGAGGGCAAGAACGCCATGATATCTCCCGAAAGCGTTATGATGGCGCTGGGCATGACTGCCAACGGTGCTAAGGGCGAAACCCTCACCCAGATGGAAGAAGCTCTCGGCGGCACACCCATCGACAAGCTGAACACCGCTATGCAGTACCGCATGGCACGTTTCAACAATGCGGAAGATGTCAGCTTCAATGTGGCAAATTCCGTATGGGTGCGCGATGATGCCGAACGCATCAAAATGTCTGAGGATTTCTGCAACAAGGCGCGTGACTTCTACGGCGCTGAAAGTTTCCTCGCACCATTTGATACCTCTACCGTTGCCGACATAAACAACTGGGTCAACGAACAGACCAAGCAGATGATACCCTCGATAATCGACCAGATACCCGATGATGCTATGGTATATCTTATAAACGCCATCGCATTTGAGGGCAAGTGGGCTAAACCTTATAATGATTATCAGATACAAGCCGATGATAAATTCACCAACTCAAAGGGTGAAGAAGAAAGAGTCGATATGCTGTACTCGGAAGAGGGCTACTATATCGCGGAGGACGGCGTGACAGGCTTCATCAAGCCATATATGGGGTATGAATACGGCTTTATGGCACTCCTGCCCGAAGAGGGCACAGACCTCGCAGACTTTGCCGCTTCTCTTGACGGCGAAAAACTCAGAAAATTCACATCAGATGCAGGCGGAGATGTAAATGTCTGCATACCCGAATTTACCTTTGACTACGACAACGAACTCAGCGAAGAATTGCAGTCTATGGGCATGGTGCTTCCCTTTGAGGGCGGTGATTTTTCGGGCATGGCAGATTGTGCTGACGGCAACCTTGAGATAAACCGTGTTCTCCACAAGACCCACATCGAGTTAGACCGCGAGGGCACCAAAGCCGCCGCCGCCACCGCCGTTGAAATGATCACTGAAGCCGCCATAGAGATAGAAGAACCAAAGTATGTCTATCTGAACCGCCCCTTTGCTTTCGCTATAGTTGACCTCGAAAACGGCAGTCCCATCTTCATCGGAGGGGTAAATACAATTAAGAATTCATAATTCATAATTGTTGACAGGCATTGTCGCTTTGTTTTTCTACCGTAAGAATATATGATAAAAATAATACCCGCAGGAATTTTTTCCCTGCGGGTATTTTCTTACATTCTTCCGACAAAAACAGCCAAACTTGTGTCCATGTCAATAATTAAGCATTATGAATTATGAATGTGGTTATCCCGCTGACACACCACAAAAACAGCGGCTATACAGAACTTAAGGTTCTTGGCGTATATCTTTCCCCCGCCGCAGGCGGGGGAAAGATATGGGGCGCTCAATTATCCTTTTGTTTACCGCATTTTTAGTTGGTGTGCTAAAGGGATAGTCATATAAGAAAATACCCGCAGGAAAAACAATTCCTGCGGGTAATATTTTATCATCATACATTCTTCTGACAGAACAACAAAGCTATAATGTTTGTCAATAATTAAGCATTATGAATTATGAATTATGAATTAGCAAAGCTGCCCGTGTACAGCTGGAAGTACTTGCCCTTTTTGTCTATAAGTTCATCGTGCGTGCCGCGCTCGATTATCCTGCCCTGTTCAAGTACCATTATGCAGTCGGAATTCTTTACAGTAGACAGCCTGTG
This sequence comes from Hominimerdicola alba 8, assembly GCF_000178155.2. Taxonomy (GTDB): domain Bacteria; phylum Bacillota; class Clostridia; order Oscillospirales; family Ruminococcaceae; genus Hominimerdicola; species Hominimerdicola alba_C. Next base: position 86,680 of record NZ_ADKM02000123.1, on the reverse strand, counting down.
TGCGATGACGAAGGTCGTTCTGCCGTGCATAAGTGCGTCCATGCCTGCCTGTACCAGCTTTTCGGTGCGGGTATCTATGGAGGAAGTCGCCTCATCGAGTATCAGCACAGGAGGGTCTGCAACTGCCGCCCTTGCTATGGCAAGAAGCTGACGCTGACCCTGACTGAGATTGCCGCCGTCGCCTGTAAGCACCGTGTCGTAGCCGTGTTCCAGCTTTTCAATAAAGCCCGAAGCGTTCGCCAGCTTAGCCGCCGCCCTGCATTCTTCATCGGTGGCGTTGAGATTTCCGTAGCGTATGTTATCCATGACAGTTCCCGTGAAAAGGTGGGTATCCTGCAAAACTATGCCCAGCGTTTTTCTCAGCGCAGGCTTCTTTATTTTGGTGATGTTTATGCCGTCATACCTTATCTTGCCGTCCTGTATGTCGTAGAAACGGTTTATTAGGTTGGTGATGGTGGTCTTGCCCGCACCCGTCGAACCGACAAACGCTATCTTCTGACCAGGTTTTGCGAACAGCTTGACATCGTGCAGAACTATCTTGTCATCGTTATACCCGAAATCCACGCCGTCAAAGACTATCTCGCCTTTCATGCGGGTATAGGTAACAGTGCCGTCCTCCTTGTGAGGGTGTTTCCATGCCCATGTGCCTGTGCGTTCTTCACACTCTTTCAGTTCGCCGTTCAGGTCTATCTTAGCGTTTACGAATTCCACATAGCCCTCATCAGTTTCGGGTTTCTGGTCAAGCAAGTCCATAACTCTGCCCGCGCCCGCAGTCGCCATTATGATGAATGTCATCTGCTGGCTTATCTGGGTTATTGGCATGGTGAAATTCTTGTTCAGCGTCAGGAAAGCCGTCAGCTTGCCCATAGTTATGCCGCCGACATTGTTTATCATCAGCACTGCGCCCAGCAAAGCGCACAGCACATAGCTGATATTGCCGATATTGCCGTTTATGGGCATCAGTATGTTCGCGAATTTGTTTGCGTTGTTGGCGCTGTCGCGCAGTCTGTCATTGAGTTCCTTGAAATCAGCCTGCGCCTTTTCCTCATGACAGAACACCTTGACTACCTTCTGACCGTCCAGCATCTCTTCGATAAAGCCGTTGACCTCACCGAGATCCTTCTGCTGTGCCGCAAAATACTTGCCCGAACTGCCCGATATCTTCGCAGTCACGAACATCATAACCGCCGCCATGAATATAGAGAGCAGTGTCAGGAAACCGCTGAGCGCTATCATCGAGACAAGCGTGACCACCAGCGTAACGGTGGAGTTTATCAGCTGAGGTATGCTCTGTGCGATGAACTGGCGCAGAGTATCGACATCGTTGGTGTACACCGACATTATATCGCCGTGTGCGTGGGTGTCAAAATACTTTATCGGCAGACTTTCCATGTTGTCGAACAGCGCATTTCTGAAATTGCGCAGTGTACCCTGTCCAACGTTTACCATTATCCGGTTGTATGCGTAAGCCGATGAAAGACCCAGCACATAGATGACAGCCAGCTTTACCAGTGCCATCGCCAGCGGTTTGTAATCGGGAATGAAAGCTGCCCCTTCAGCTTTTTTCGCTGTCAGCATCGGTGTTACGTAATCATCAAGCAGTGATTGAATGAACATCATGCCCACCAGTGTGGTTATCGCCTGGATTATGATACATACCACCACTATCGCGAAATGTATCTTGTAATCCTTGAACATGAATTTAAGCACGCGCCCCAGCACTTTGAAAGTGTCCTTATCCATCTTTGGGCGGGGTGCTGTTCTGTCCATACGAGGCATTTACACTCCCTCCTTTCCTAAGCTGACAGCTTTTCCCTCAGCATTTTCGGGACGGTCGAAATCTCCGCCGCCGCCGACCTGTGAGTTGTAGATATCAGCGTAAGTTTCGTTGTTTTTCAGCAGTTCTTCATGTGTGCCGATGCCTGTTATCCTGCCGTCTTCAAGCACCAGTATGCGGTCGGCTTTCTCAACGCTTGATATCCTCTGTGCGATTATCAGCTTTGTAGTGCCCGGTATCTTCTCTGCGAAAGCCTGCTTTATCTTTGCGTCTGTAGCGGTATCCACCGCACTTGTCGAATCATCGAGTATCAGCACTTTCGGGCGCTTCATCAGCGCACGCGCGATACAGAGCCTTTGTTTCTGACCGCCCGAAACGTTAGCGCCGCCGCGCTCGATGTGGGTGTTGTACTTATCGGGCATTCTCTCGATGAATTCATCAGCGCACGCCGCCCTGCATGCTTCTATGCACTCTTCTTCGGTGGCATTCGGGTCGCCCCAGCGCAGATTGTCGAGGATACTGCCCGAAAACAGCACATTCTTCTGCAAAACGACAGATACGTTATCTCTCAAAAATTCCATGTCATAGTCGCGAACATCTACGCCGCCCACCTTGACACAGCCATTTGTTACATCATAAAGCCTGCTTATCAGGTTGACCAGCGAAGTCTTGCCGCTGCCCGTCGAACCGATAATGCCTATCGTTTCGCCAGACTTTATGTGCAGGTCGATATTATGCAGAACATCTTTGTTCTCGCCCTTGAAATATGCGAAATCCACACCCTCAAAGTCGATAGAACCGTCTTTCATCTCCCTGACTGCATTCGGCTTGTCAGCAAGTTCGGGCTTTTCGTCCAGCACTTCGCTGATACGCTTGATACTTGCAGTTGACATGGATATCATTACAAATATGAACGACAGCATCATCAGCGAGATGAACGCGCTGAAAATGTAGGAGAAAAGGCTTGTCAGTTCACCTGTGGTGAGTGTGCCGCCGACTATCATGTGTGCGCCCAGCCAGCTTATGGCGATTATTGCCGAGTAGCTGACAAGCATCATTACAGGGTTGTTGAGCGCCACAATGCTTTCCGCCTTGACGAACATGTTGTACAGGTTGCCCGATGCCTTGCGGAACTTCTGCTTTTCGTAGTCCTCACGCACATACGCTTTTACCACTCTTATAGCCGATACGTTTTCCTGTACGCTTGCATTTAGTTCATCGTATTTGTGGAATGCTTCGCTGAAAGTCTTCATGGCAAACCTTACCACCAGCCCCAGCGCTACAGCCAGCACCAGAAGTGCCACAAGGAACATGCTGCTCATACGCGGGCTTACCACAAAACTCATCACCATACTGCTTATCAGCATGAAAGGCGCGCGCACCGCGATGCGTATGCACATCTGGAAAGAGTTCTGTATATTGGTGACATCAGTGGTCATTCGCGTTACCAGACCCGCCGTCGAGAACTTGTCGATATTGCCGAAAGAGAATGTCTGTATCCTGCGGTATATCTCTTCTCTCAGGTTGCAGGCAAAGCCCGTTGAAGCCCTAGCGCCGTGTACGCCCGACATGATGCCCGCAAACAGGCTGACCATAGCCGCGATCACCATCGCGCCGCCGTACAGCCCCACCGCTTTCATATCGTTCTTTTCAATGCCCAAGTCGATTATTTTCGCCATTATATAGGGCAGCAGTACCTCCATAATGACCTCCAGCATGGCGTATATCGGAGTAAGAATAGTGTCTGTCCTGTACTGCTTTATCTGGGAAAGGATCTTTCTCATTCCTCAGTTTCCTCCTTTTCTGCACTATTCAGATTTTCAGCCATACGGTTAAGCAGAACGTGGAGCGTGTCAAGTTCTTCGTCCGTAAAGCCCTGAAAAGCCTGATCTTCGATGCTGCTCATACAGCTTTCTATCTCAGCTTTGTGTGAGAGCGCCTTTTCGGTGACTATCAGACCGCGCCTGCGTTCATCGGTGTCACAGCCCTCCATAGTCAGGTAGCCTTTAGCCCTCAGCTTTTTCAGCAGACCCGACACAGTTGCCGCTGAAATGTGCATACACCGCTGTATGTCAGAGGGGTAAACAGGTGCAGGGTGATAGATTATCGTCATCAGCACATGGCTCTGCGCGGCAGTTATGTCATTATGGGCAAGCCGCGAGTTTATTATGCACCCGATCTTCTGGTGTGCATATTTTGATGCCCTTATGACATCGGCTTGTTTTGACTTTCTCACTAAATGTTCGCCTCCTTATAGTTAGCTTGCTAAATAGTACTTATATAGTATACTCCTATAATTTTTAAATGTAAAGCGATATTTTATGAATAAACTATTTTCATATGCTTTGCGCATGACTTGTCAGAAATTTACTTCCCGCTTTAGTTATACTGACAATTCTGCCAACATCTTGGAAATAAAATGTTTTTGTAGTTGCGATATCATATTGGCACAGTAAAGGGAAAATCTACCCCAAAAATATTTACAAGAATTTTTGGAAAATGCAAAGATCATCATACAAGTGATGCAATAAAGTTATTTCTACAAAACGCAGGTTTAGGATCGTTATACAATTAAATTGGAGTTTAAATTAAAACACGTTTTTTACGTAAAACGCCCATATTTCAAGCCACAAAAAAGCTCTCACAGCCGAAACTGTGAGAGCCTTATTATTAACTATTCTATCGGCTCAGACATACACGTTTACACGGATGTCACGCCAATTATGGAATTCACGCTTCTCGGACTTAGCTTTGAAGTACATCTCCGCATCGCACTAAAACAGTGTAAAATTGCCGATTTTTAGATAGTTGTGATGAGTTACTTCTTGTCTGCGATAGCAGCCTGAGCAGCCCTCCACCAACGCAGGCGCATAGGATACCCCGAAAAGCTCGATTTTATGGGCTTTTTTGTCACCCTCCACATTGCACGTTTTCGGAGTTTTGTCATCGCCCGAGAAGTGCAGATACCAATCGAAGGAGTTCTCATTCACCACTATTTTTTCAACAAATGCTTCGATAACTGCCTCAGGAATATCCTCATCGGAGTCAAAATTCGTGTACCGTTCAAGAGCATATCTCAGCAGAGTTATACGCTCGTTGTAGTCGGGAACATCACTTGTCTCTGTGACTTTCTCCATGGGCGAAAGCTCGCATATCTGCTCCTGCAAAGATGCTATCTGCGTGTCGACTTCCGACTTCATGTTCATGAACTGCTCTTTTGTGATCTCATCGTCAGCCCTCATGGAGATCAGTTTGTTCAAACGCTTTTCCAGTTTGTCAAGCTCTGCCTTTTTCTGTGCGATAATCTCAGTATTATCCTCAGTGACCTCTTCATCGTCGATATGTTTTTCAAGCATCTCCTCGGCGATGTCAAGTATCCTGTTGGTGTTCCTCAGAAACTCACGGAACAGGTTCTTCGCCATGAACTGTAACTTCCAGCCGGGTATCATCTGTGAGGTGCAGATACCGTCAGTGGGCAGTCCCTTTTTCAGCCTTGTCCTGATAGTTCCGTTGCGTATCTGCGAGTAGCACATATACCCGTACTGCGTACCCTTTGATGTGGTGTGCCATACCTTGCGGTTGAATGTGCATCCGCAGGAGCATACCAGAAGCCTGCACCATACATCCGAAACAGGCTTCTTGCCCTTTTCCTTGCGTCCTGTCTTGTTGGCAGGATTTTTCATTCTCTTGCTTTCCATTATCTCTTGCACCCTGTTGAATTCCTCCAGTGTAACGATAGGTTCGTGTCTGCCATCAACTCGCAGACGATCTATCTCACCGAAATTGTTGATCTTCTTCTGTTCAAGAAAGTCGGGAGTGAACTGCTTGTGGTACTCCAGTATACCAGCGTAGAACGGGTTTTTGAGTATCTTGCTGATGTTTGATTCGTACCACCTGGTCTTGCCCATAGCGGTAAGCACACCCTCTTTTTCAAGCTCGAACTGTATCTGCCTTACACCCATACCATCCAGATACCAGTCGTATATCTTCCGCACCGTCTTAGCCTGCTCGGGATCAATAACAAGTTCTTTGCCGACCCTGTTGTACCCGAGGATATTTCCGTTTCCGTAATACACGCCGTTCTCCATAGATGTCTGCTGACCGCTTTTCACTCGGATAGAAGTCTTTCGGCTCTCGTCCTGTGCAAGGGTCGCCATTATGGTTAGACGAAGCTCGCCGTCACCGTCAAATGTCCTGATGTTATCGTTGATGAAGAACACCTCCACACCCCACCTTTTCAGGTCACGGGTGTATTGCAGAGTGTCCACCGTGTTTCGTGCGAAACGTGATACCTCACGGGTCAGTATCAGATTGAAGTCGCCGTTCTTTGCATCACTGAGCATCTGCATGAACTGCGGACGTTTCTTTGCCGACGTTCCCGTGATACCCTCGTCAACATAACTGCGGACGAATGTCCATTCGGGGTGCTGTTCAAGCAACGGCTTGTACCAGTCCAGCTGGTTCTCCAGAGCCGAAAGCTGAGCCTCGTGCTCAGTGGAAACTCTTGCGTAGATGACAACGTTCTTCGGCATAGCAACAGCATTATATCCGTACATCATACCGCCTCCTTATCTTCTGCGTTTGGTATAGTATAGCGCGCATCTGCAACCTTGTCAAGGCCTTTGCCGTAATACTCATTGCAAATGTTGCGGTAAACGTGTTTGGGTATCTCACCCTGTTCGTACAGCAGACCGATCAGCTTCAGGGCCGCCCCGATCTCCTGTTTGGTCGCATTCTGTGTGACATTCTTTTTATTTTTCTCAGATGTCATTTTGTCCCTCCATAGCAGGTACTTCCCCTGCTTTCTATCTTTTTATATTTATGTTTTTCTGCCGGACTCCATCGGCTGATAATATTATAGCGCGCAACGATATTAAAAGTCCAGATTCAATGCGCACGAACTTTGGAATGAATTTCAGTTTTCCCCGGTGTAATTTGCACTGGAAAAATGAAAAAGCAGTCCCCGAGAGGACTGCTATGTGATATGCTATTGTATGCACTCTGTAAGTATCTCTTCAACTATCTTCCAAATTGATAGTGAGGGGTTATCCTGATAATACCTAAAGCCCTTATAACTTTTCTGAGGATTTCCTATCTCTTTATTATTTCGGGTGATCTTCTCTGCTCTCCTGACAGCATCTTTTACATCAGATAGACTAAGCTTTGAGAGACACCGTTTAAAATTGCGTTCTTCTTTATAGCTTTTCAAGGAATTGAACTTTTCGTTATATGCAGAATTGATCGGTGCAAGATATTGTGATCTGTCTGAAAAAGGAGAGTTGCATTCTTTTTTATGCAGTATCATCCAAAGTTCAAAAGTCAGGTTTGTATATCCAAGTCTATATTCTACGTGTTTCTGCTCTTTGGCTTCCTTTAACTGTGAAAGCACGTTATGAAACTTCTCAATATCCTCAGCTGATTTACCCTCAACATCACAGATGTGAACCACAGAAGGCGTAGACTTAGTGTTTAGCTTTTTGATATACGAGAGTGGGAACTGCTGAATACTTGCGTTGATCTTTACCTTGTATCTTGCATTTTCAGAAGTGTTTATTTCTTTCTGAAGCCATTCAAAATACATTTTCTCAGTCTCGCCCTCAACGGTTAAGGTGTACTGTCTTGTTTCCTTTCTCTCAGTCATCTGCCGCCACCTCTTTACCTTTTATCATCTGCTCGATAAAATCAGAGAAATCGACTTCTTTGATAGCACCATATCTGTTTACAAAATAATTATTCATATAATCCTCGCCCTTGCGGATACCGTCAGCAGTCTTGAAGTCTGAGAGTGCATAATGAACACTGTGATTGGTATCGTCATCTCGCTCAACAAATTTGATCTCATCACGTCTGAACAAAGAAGCATCAAGGAATATCGGATTATGGGTATTGAAGATTATCTGTGCTTTGTTGATATTGATCTCATCATTATGGAAAATATTGATGATGTTCATCAGAGCCATTGGGTGTATGGAAGCATCGAATTCGTCCATAACAAGTGTACCGCCATTTTTCAGAACATTTATCACCAGCGGAAACTCATTTATAAATCTTACCGTGCCGTATGACTCAAACTGTTCAGCAGGGATAATTGCTTTTTTGTCTTTGAAAATTGAGCACAGAACAGCATCGTCGCCCTCGGCAACTGTCTTGTATCCGAGCGCATTAGAGTTGATACCAAATATCTTTGAAGCATCAGTGAGCGTTTTCTCAACATAAATTGTATTCTCGCTTGTGTCTGAGAATTTCTTCATGATCTTTATCGCATCGGAACGGATTATTACCACAAACTTCTTTTCAAACCAACCAAGGATAAGTGCAACGAGCTGTTTTGCAAATATGTTTTTGAAGCCGTTGTTAAGGAAAAGCTCATCATCGCTGAGGCTGTTTACGGAGATGTCCTTCAGCTGCTGACTAACGCTCTTGATATTTGAATTCAGATAAGGCTTGATGCAGGAGGGGATAGATACTTCGAGTTTATCGTTTCTGATAAAAACCGGCTTTTCATTTACAGCAAGTTTTTCCTCAAGAATTTTTCTTGGGTGATCCTTTTCAAGAAAACCACCGAGATCAACGATCATTGAATAGTCGATAAGCATATCGTTCTCAATAAACCTGATAGAGAATTCTACAGGAGCAGAATTTGAATCACAGTTTGGAATAAGTTCCAGTAATGAAGAAGCTGCATTCATCGACATTGGCACATCTGCATTGCGTATATTTCCACGCATAATGATCGACTTCATTGTATCCATTGCACCAATGATGTTGGTCTTTCCGGAAGCATTCGGACCGTACACGACCGCAGAACAAAGAGACTTGTAATTTTTTGCTCCGATCTTTGTGGTCTGAACACTGTAATCCAGCCCTTTCTGCTTTGGTGCAGGAGACATAATAAAGCTCATTTCATCTACAAATGATTTGTAATTTTTCGTTTTGAATTCTAAAAGCATAAATTCGCCCTCCATTTTGCAAAATCCCTTGATATTAGTATATCATATATCGGCTTAAAAGTCAATATGATTTTGCATGATTTTCGCAAAATCACATTACTATTTTACGTTCTGATTCATTATATGATATTTTTTGCGTGAAAACGATCGATATTCATACTCATTACCTCAAATAATTATGAATATCTATGAACTAAAAATACGTCCTATTTCTTATTAAAATCCAATGTTGAAAAAGGTCTGCATTTGGAAATGCAACTAAATCAAGAATATCAACTATATTATGCAAATATTCACAGAGCATACAGCTCAAAAGTAACCTCGCCAACGGAGTGGCGATTCTATTCCAGCAAGCTCGGTATCCCCGCATTACAATTTTGGAAAATTGAATGCTGCGATACATAGCTTGCAAGTGGTTTCCACCCCTTGGACCCCGAACAACAAAAAGGAAAGATAAACCGAGCTAAACAGCTCGGAAGAAAACAATAATTAAAGCTCAGATTCACACCCAGCAAGCTCGGTGTATTGTGTACACAAGAACTGTGCAAACAATACACGATGCTTGCTGAGGGAAACTTCCCCATACCCCTGAGTAAACAAGAGCAAAAAAATGGAACAATCAGTCAGAAAAAATATGATGCCTACAAGGTCAAAAATCACACCCAGCAAGCTCTGCACATTGTAATACAGAAACCTGATAAACAATGTGCTGGAAGTTCTGGTGACAGCCACCATTCTTCCTTTAACAAGAACGAAAAAAGGACAGGAAAAAGCAATTCCTGTCCTTGATTGATCTTCATCTATTGTCACTGAAATACTGTCCCATTAAACCGCTTGCTGATAGCTGTCAGAGCGCCCGATTTCCTGCGCTATCAATCAATATGGATCTCAGTTAACAGTTTACAGTCTTCTGGCAGCGTATCACTCACATCAATTATATCTCCGAGCCATTCTCCGACATCACATCTTCTGCCGCCGTATGCCATAAGAACAGGAAGCGGATCTGCATGATCTAATTCACCATTATCGCTCAGAAAGATCTTTGTTCCTTCATGCGAATAGCATACCTTCTTCATGTGGTTGATGATATACTTGAACGATTTGCCGTTTCTGAGAAATAAACCTCTGTATGGATCGTTGATATCTACACCATAAACATTTGGGCTGATCGGAGGATCTGATCTCACAACATTGAGATAAAAAGCTATTTCATCACGGACAGATTCTTCCGCTGACTTGAAAAGACCACTTACATTCCGATATGTTTCATAAACATTGTCGAACAAGTAGCCTGAAATTCCGCTTTCCGCCTGATGTTTCACCAGAATATCAAGCACCTCATTTGACACTTCATCAAGAGCGTGGCATTCGTCTCCGAGGAATACCAGACGGTCGCCTTTCCACTCATCCGAGAGGAGTTCCCACAGTGCACGAAGCAAAGCATTGTCTGCACTCATTGACTCATGGAGTTTGTTTCCAAGATCAAAATCATCAGGGCATAAGTATTCTTTCTTATCGACATTCACCCAGCAGTAATATTGTCCCATAACATTTCACCTCACACTCAATGTGCTGTAGTTTATAGTATCATATCACATAGCGGTGAAAAAGTCAATCGCCATTACAGCGCATTGCACCGAGGGAAATCCACTTTTTGCTGCGCATTTCACAAGAATTATTACAATCATTCCACATTGCTGGACTCAGGTAGTTTTATCGGATATAATGGAGTCACAATAAAACTTTTGGAGGTAACGATTATGTTGAAAACACCTGAATTGGCAATGCCTAAATCACGCAAGGTCACGACTTTCTGCAACGGTAGAAAAGAAGTCTGGAACGACCGTGAAGACGCACAAGCGTATTTTCTTGAACTTATGATGTCCACCGACGGTGAGGAACGCGACCGAGCAGAGTGCGTATACATACAGCTCCTGCACGGGCTTGACGAGTGTTCGGACGAAGACTGAAAGGAGCAGACTATGTTGAACAAAATCATGATGACAGGACGTATCACTACCGATCTGAACGTTGTAACTGAGGAGGATTACAGCTACTGCAAATTCAGTATCGCCGTAGATCAGCCAAAACGAAATGGTGTTGATACGGTCGAGACAGATATATTCACCTGCCTCGCCTTTGACGAAAATGCTAAATCGGTTAGTTTCCTTTACTCAAAGGGCGGACAGATAACCTTTGTTGGTTCGCTCAGGAAAGCTCCTGATAATACCGCTGTTATCATCGTTGAGGAACTGCACTTTCAAAACAGGTTTGCAGTTAAGGTCGATGTTGATTCAGGACAGCTTTTTTAACGGTGTAGGCGGTAGGCTCTAAGCCGAACGGAAACGGCTCACTGTAGCTTTTAGATACGGTATCCGTTCCGTTATCCATAAGAATGAAACAAGGCTCTTAGAGTAATTCTGGGAGCCTTGTGCTGTACCAAAATAATTGATAAATTAAAGCGTCAACTTTATTTTATCAATATCATATATAATATCAAACACTTTTTTAAACGCTAGATATGATTTAGATTTTTTATCAATAATAACTTTATCTGCAAAATCAAATTTACTAAGAGCGTAATTGGTTGTACTAGATGATGTTGATGATACAACTCTTGCGTCTGATGAACCATCGATTATTTTTAGGCTGTTTGAACCACAAATTCTACATTTAGTACATATTTTTTGATCTCCTAGATTTCTGCCATATTCATCAAACTCATTTCCTAAATATACCCTTCTAGCTACTCCGTCTTCACATATGTATTCTTTTTTTATTTCTGAATCCAAGTATAAATGCTCAATACATATTGCATCATCTGGGTTTCTATGGTCAGGAATAGGAATTGCCATTGAATAAACGTTGTTTCCCCAGTATTTATATGTTTTATCATCTTCGATGATTTGTTTTATAATCTTCGGTTCGTCCCTGTCAAAAATAAAGACAAATTTTTTATCATGATTGACTTTTGAAAATGAACGGCACATTTCTAATAGAACTGAACTGCCCATATTTGTTTTATTATTATATTCAAGAAATGCAAAATCTAATTCAGTATATTCATCCTTTATCAATTCCCAGTGCCTCTTTAAATGGATCCAATCTGTACACCCTTCTGTTATAATAAGTATAGCAGCAGAAAGAGAATTGATTTTTCTATAAAAATCCACAAATGCATTTTGAAATTCATCACTTGAAAATGGAACTAATCCAGAACAGGTGTTCAGTAGATAGAATTCTTCTAGTTTATAGTACATTCCCTCATCTTTATAACATGGCAAGGTTAGTGTCATCGAGTTACTCTTAACATATAACACACCATTTGAGATGGTGTAGCCAAGATGATCTCCCAATTCGCTATATTTAACAGCGTCTAAAAACCATTGAATGCATTGTTTATGAATTGCATAATTATCGCAACCAGCTTGAAGAAGATAATATTCTTTTCCTTCATATTTTTTGTCAACTTTAACTTCTTCAACATTTGATATGTTATTAAAATGAATCGTGAAACCTGAGTGATCAACATCCATAATATCATAATCATGAAATAATTGATAATATGATTTTACTATATACTTGCGCAACTCGTTAATTCTTTCTTCATTAATACTATTCCTAAAATCATACAGCTTTTTCAAGAAAAAGGATATTGCTTCATCTGAATAGGCAATATCATAAAAGCCTATACGAGAAACATATCCAGGGCACATATATCCTCCATCATCCCACCGAGATACTGTAAACTTATCCTGATTACTTTTTAGGAAAAAATAGAATGCACTTTCCTGTGCGTATGATAAGTCGTCACATTCTTGGCTTTCTTTGTCTTGTTCATCTTGAGGAAAGTCATAGTATCCAAATGATCTGAAAATAGATATTCTATTGTTTTCCTCTATAGTAATACCCAACTCACCGAAATCGCCAAAATTGAATTCATTTGTTTCAATATCGTCACTATAGCAATCAAGTCCTGTAAGTTCCTCGATATGTTTGGCAAGTTCTTTTATATTCTTAAAACTATATGAATCATCCATAGTATGCTGTTGCCTCCATAAATTTTTCATATAACTCGCTTCCATCCGAAGGACGAAGTTGTGGATTATTAGACAAAGAAGACATGATTAAAGCTTTTATAGGTTCAGTAGTATTAATATCATCAGAACTAATTATTCCCCCCGGATATCTTCGATTTAAAATGAAAGTAAATACAGAACATAACTGGAATACATCTGAACATTTGTTTATCTCATCCGATCCAAAATAATGGCTATTTACTGCTTCAGGACTCATCCAAAATTGAGGTCCTATTTTTTCATTGATTCCAGTGATATCATTATGTAATTCTGGCGCAATAAACTCACATAATCCAAAATCCGACAGAACCCACGTAGCTCCTCTTATCAAGATATTTTCAGGCTTAATATCTCGATGTATTGCATATTTATGTAATTCAGATAATGCTCCACATAAACCACGAAACTGAGATGCATATTCATTGTAAGGTATATTATCATGATCTTTAATATAATCTAGTAGATTACCTTCAGCTTTTGGCATTATTACAAATTTTAAATCAAGGTTTTCTTTTGTTTTAGGAATATAGCAGTCCACTGTACCATCATCAATATACTTTATTAAATGAGGATGATTAACCAATTTCATCAAGTTTATTTCTTGCTCAAAACGTTTTTCACCTTTTTTTGAATGATTAAGCAGAAACTTAACAGCATATTCATTTCCAGCAAAATCGATGCAACTGAAAACAGTTCCATTCCCACCGCCTCCAATTTCTTCTATAATTTCATATTCATTATCACTATTCGAAATTATGTTATCATCGATTCGATATAACAATTGCTTTCTTTTATTATATAATTCCATATTAGTTCACCTTATAGCAAGTTTTTAATCGCTCTCTAATAAAATCTATTCGCCAAATCCTACTACTAAGGGAATTAGCATCGCTCAGGCAGTGCGTTGCATAATCACGATATTCATCTTCCTCTGCTTGAGGTCCAATTAGTTCATCCATTTTTTGTAATCTTTCTCTTACAAATTCGACTGATGATAAATCTATTTTTTGTGTTTTTTTCAATTCAAATATACATGCAAATAACGAATAAAAATCCGACTTTTGCTTGAATCTAGTTTTACTTATTGGCATTATTTCTGAGTCAAAAATAATATTTATATCGTCTAATATATTTACAAATTCATCATATATATCTGCCTTATTCTCCATAATAACATATTTTTCGCATACGCTATCAAGATATTCTTTTTTATCTTGAATACCTTCAAGTAAAATAGTTAGCAATTCTTCAATATATTCAACATCCAGCATTCGTCTTCTTTGCTTCGGAGTAAAAATTCTTGAAGTTTCAAAAAAGTCTAACTCTGATAGTTTTTCAGCCAATTTAATAAAATCTCCTGGGAAATCGGCTTTTCTAAGTTCTTGTTTGTTTAGCTGAACAGTATACTTGTTAACTCTTGAATACAAATCACGAATTTCTTCATCAGTTGGATTAAAGATTTCGTTAATATCAATTTTGTATCTTAAAACAGCATTTTTAGTTTCTGCATCTAATTCGGAGAATTTTAGTCCCGAGTATTCTCCGACATATGGTGATTTCAATTTTAATTTATCATTAACAAAATTTAAAATAGCCGTTAATCGCTGTTGACCATCAATTACAACCCTGTAGGTATTTTCACCCTTCATGATTGACTTAATATAAATTTTGGGAATAGGTATTCCTTTAAGAATAGTATCAATTAACATAATTTGAGCAGCTCTTGTCCATACAACATTTCGTTGAAAATCAGGTTGTAATTCTAATCTGTGATTGCTATCCCAATCTCTAATATCTGATATCGGATGTGAATAAGATTCCCATTTCATATATATTTCTCCTTATTTTTTTAGTTTTCTATAATATTCTTGTATTGTAGAATCAGCAATTATCCGTATCTTCACAGCGTCTGAGATGCTTAATGAAGTCCATAGATTTGGTAGCATAGAAATCGTTCCGCTATCCTTATCAACAATAAAGTATTTGATCAAACATGATCTGCCCAATGGATTAAAAAGAATCAACGTTTTAACATCCTTTTTGAGTGGGTGTTGATTTAGCAAATATGCTGTCGCTACGCTCAACTTCTAGCCCGTCTTCTTTTCTTTTAATGTAAAACTTTATAAAATAGTCGACAATAGAATCAAGATCAGCTATACCATTTTCGTTTGCTGTTCTTAAAAATGCTAATACAGTAACAGGCATATATGTAGTTTGTATCCTTGCTTTGCTTAAATCGGAAATAAAGCAATCTTTCACCATGTTTCCCGGCATATTAGCAAGTTCTAGTTGCTGAGAATTATACTGTTTAACTCTATCAGCTATTCTATTGTCGTGCTTTTGCGTCTTGGTGGGATTAACCGCTCCGTTGTCCGAATTGTTTGATAATCGCAATTCAATAGCTTCAAGAATATCATCAACGAGGATCAATGGAACGGATTCTTCGATTAGTATTTTAGAAATATCGGAATCAGAAATGCTGTTATTCGCTTCCTTGAAAGCTACTATCTTTTCAATTATTTTATCATAATTATCCATGTTCCCTCCTACGATCTCATACTATTCTTGTCAGCTTTTGGTGTATCAATTATTCAAACTTGCTGCAATATTCTTTTATAGCATCCACATCAACTGAACCCTCTCTTGCATTAATTTCATCAAGGAAATCATACAGATTAGTCACAAAATCAGAAGGAAGAGTTGCGTTATCAATTATCTTTTCATAAAGAATATCTACTCCGCCACGCATATAACTATAAAATAACTCTTCATCTTCTTTAGAAAAGTTGTTTCCCAAAGCTTTTTTAATTCTCTCTGAAACATCTGGCTGATTTTTTTCATCCAGTAACATTATAGTTCTAAACACGAACATAATATCAGCGTTGTTTTTCATAAGAATATCACCAAATACAGCTCTTTCCTCATCAGAAGATCTGTCAAGAGGTTCAGCTCGCTGGTATGAGAAGCCTATAATTGGTGCTACAAGGTAGACATCATAACTTCTTGCGAAAATCTGATCACCAGCTTCATTGTAGGATGAAGATAACGCTCTTGCTCTTGCAGCGTGTCTGCCCTTAAAATTAAACTGTTTATCAAACATCAAATGCCTCCTTGATTTCAGTTTCAACAGATGTGACCTTCCTGAATAAATAGCTGCTTCCTATTTTTCCGGAAAGATGTTCGTGAGCAATTTCGCCATCTGTATCTTTTATAAATATGATGACCTGTTCACAAATCTCAGGAATAGTATCACATACTGTTTTAATTCGTTTTTTATCAAATGCAGATAATGGAGCATCCATAACAAGGGGATAAGGCTCAGTTGTGAGCTTCTTCTCTTTCTTATCTTGCTCATATTTTTTTGCAGTTTCAATAACTCCGGTGATAAAAGCAAAAACAACAGATATACTCTGAGAAGTTGAGGTTTCCACTTCATCCTGAAGGTTTTGTACATCGTTTACCATTATCTTAACATTGTACTTGGAGTCTATATTAAGCGATAGACCTTCCGAGTATATGTTTAAGAATATCCTGTTGATACACTCTTCAAGATATTCACGAACGCCTTTTTCATAGGATGAATATTCCTTTTCTATGTAATCATATGCAGCCTCAGCATACGAACGGTATATAGCTATTTTTTTGTTTGTTTCATCCTGTAAAGAAAGCTCTTTTCTTCTGGAATCTTTGATCTTGATTTCACTTTCAATTTCATTGATCCGAGTAATGATTTCCCTGATTTCCTGCTCATCGTTATCTTGCTTTATTTTAATAGTACGCTGCTTTAATCGGAGCTGTTCAATATCCTTAACATTATCTAACTGCGCATCATAGTTTTCAATATCTAACCTTAAATCATCTATCGTTTCAATATTTTCCGTATCACTACGCAGCTTGTTAGCAACATACTCATAAAGGTCAGATGTTCCAGTAATTCTTGCTCTTCCTTCCGTTATATATGAACCGATCATATTACCCAAAGATTTTGGCGGAATGTAGTTGAGCAGGAGATTCAGCTCTTTTTCTTCGGGTGAACCGTCCTTTATTTCTGTACCACAGATACATCTATGATGCTTGAAAATGTAGTCTATTGTTTTATCGTCAATAGACGGAACGCCTTTATCGACCGCATCTGTTTCAGCAAGCATTTTTATTGCCCTTGCGATTAGATGCTGAGAAAAATAATTTACTCCATCTTTACTCAAATGCGAGAAAATGTCCTTTGCAGAATTATCAACAATTTGACTGAGTCGTTCTATTTTTCTTTCTGCCTCTGCTTTCTTTTTGGCAATTTCTTCGCCTTCTTTGTTTTTTACGATTTGCTCAGTAAGTTTATCATATTCTTGCTGAATAATTGGTTTAGCTGCTTCCAGCTCATCTTTACGATTGTTCAATCCCTGCATCTCAATTTCCAAAGCAGATATCTCTTCGGTCAACCTTGATACACTTTCATTTCCTGAATCGGAATACTGTTTATTATACTTACCAAGGACAGTATCGCTTCTCATCCTGCCTTTATCTTTCTTTGGGTCGCTCTTTATATGAATAAGCGCATTGAGATAACTATCAAGTCCGAGGATCCGTCGAACTGCTTCTGCAAATTCATCACTTTTACCAGATTGTATTTCAGCGCTCATTTTTTCAACACGTTCACCGTCAAAAAGAAAATATCTTGAAAGCTCTCTGGGAAGGATGCCATCAATAGTTTTATTTAGTTTATTCTCTGATTTAATAGTCTCAGTCTGACCATCTTCTTTTTTATATGTAAGAACACACTCTGAGGAACGAGGCTTAATAATGTCACCGAGTAGATCCTTTTTATAAACTAAAGAACGCTTCAGGGTATACTCAATATCTCCGTGAACAAATACTAATTCAACAAATGTTTCTGCTGTATCAGTATTTGTCATTTCTGCCTTCTTTGATTTTGAGAAAATATCCTGATCCTTAAAATCTGTTCTTCCATACAGGCACCATGTAAATGCTTGAGCAAATGAAGTTTTGCCTGTACCATTATCGCCCATAATGATAGTTACATTCTTTACATGATCAGTTGAAAAAGTTACAGTCGTTTTTTCTTTGAACTGTCTGAAATTCTGTAGTGTTATTTGCTTGAAATACATTCTACTTCCTCCTGTATGATCTTAATGATCTTATCTGCCATTTGACTGTCAGACAATTCCTTAGACTTGTTATTCTTTGCCTCTGATGTTATTATACGATAAACTATCGTTTTTATCTTTTTCTCATCTAAAGTGTTATATCCCGTATCATTCATAATAATCGAACTCCTCTACAAATGAGTAATCCTCTTCTTCTATACCATATTCTTCTCTGATATCATCAAGCATTGCATTGCTTTCCACATAATTGTCAGCAAGTCTTGAAAATTCAAATGCACGTGCAAGCTCGTTTTTGACCATAGTAATTGTTAAATTCTTGCTTTCATCAGTCATATATATCGATGAACCAAGAGGCATAGGAAGGGTGATAAAATCGTAAATTTCAGCATATTCTTTACCTTCAGCCAGACGTAGAACACGTCCACGCCTTTGAATGTATTCTTTTGGATTTGTAGTACTTGCAAGAATAAAAGCCGTTTTTATACTTGGTATATTAACACCTTCATCCAAACACTTTATTGCAATTAATGCCTGAAGATTGTCACCGCTTGCAAATTCACTTTTAAGAAGTTCACGTTTTTCAACGTTTTCCTTAGAAGTAAACTGTGATACTTTCATTCCCAATTTATTGCCAAGCATATCAGTAACTGCGTCTATTTGACGAGTTTCTTCTTCATACACTTCAAGTTTGTCTCGTGTATAATCTGGAAGTGAAGCCGAACCACAATAGACGAGAATATTATACTTATCTTTATATGGTCCGATTTCCTTAAGCAATGCCTGCAGTTTGCTTTCGGAAGCAGCTACAATTCTTGAGCGAGCCATGGCAAGTTTCTTGCCTTTTTCGTTTAGCTTATATGTGCCATCTTTAGCTTTTACAAGGCACTTTTGCATTGATTTTGATATGTTTGAGTACTTATTAAGTTCATCGTCATTAAGGCTAACGATAATGGGATAATACTTATACCTTGTAAGTTTCTTCTCCTTAATGGCTCTTCCGAGATCGTATGATATGCATTTATCTCCAAAGTAATCATACAACTTCTTTGTGCCTGTAGGATCTCCATATCGATCGAGCGTTGCAGATAATGCAAGGCGATACTGAAAATTTTCATTCAACAGCTCGCTCAAGTATCTTGCACCGAAATTATGTGCTTCATCAACAACAAATAAACATTTCCCTCTTATTTTAGAAATGGTGTTTTGAACGTACTCCGAGGAATAGGTGGCATTTGTACAAATAAAACAAAAGAAGTCCTTGCCACGAACACTTAGCTTTTGATTCCTTATAGCTGATTCAAGTCTGTTTTTCCAGTTCTTCTGAGTCGATTCACTATATCCTATGATGGGACTTATATTGAATTTTTCAAGATCTTCGACCCACTGTTCAACAAGATGTTGATATGGGCATACAATTATTACAGCGAGTTTCCCGTGAAATTCATCACTAATCCTAACGATTGATCCAAGAGCTGTTATTGTTTTTCCAGTACCTGTTGCCATATCGAATATGCCTTGAAAGCCATGAGAAGCCCATGTATCGATTGCTTCTTCTTGATAATCATAAAAAGGTGGCTTATCAGGTCTGCAAGGTAATTCCGAATGAGTCTTGCGCTTTTTAAGAATCGTTGGTACTGGAGGAAATACTGTTTCAAATGTATTATAATCTATATCGCTCTTTTTGTATTTTTCGATTATTACTTCATTTAATTCCGGGAAAGAAATAACTTCGATACCTGGTTCTGAATCATTCCAAATGGCGGTAAAAGCATTTCTCTTTTTATTTACACGCTCGTTTTCAAATTCATTTGTCCAAGAACGAAAAACATCGATTGCTTCATAGTTTACGTTTATTGCTGTATTCGTTTCATTCATAGAGCCAGAAAAAGCAATCGTATTTCCACAAGAATCTGTTATTAATCCAAGTTTTTCATGATACATTCCAACCTGACTATCATTATCACAAAAAGCAATTTTTATATCCAGGAAACCATCTTTGATAAGATTAGCAAGTAAGTTTAGTCTTTCCTGCTCGAACTCATTTTCAGGTTCTTTCATCTCTTTGTGCAGAACTGATTTTATTACATCATCACGCTGTTTGTATCCAGCTTTTATCGCTGCTATGTCATCATCAGTCAGATATGGTGACGCAACTAGGCGAATTTTTCCACCATTCTTCACGAGCCCTTCTATCCCGTATGAAGTATTTGAAAGAATAGTTGATGAAAAAAAGCCCACTGCACGATCATACTGAACTGCTTCACGTAATGCTGGAATTAAGAATTCACCTGATATATCCGTGAGTAATGAACGATATTCTGTTTCTATTTTAAGTTCACTTAATGGCATTTTTTACACCTCAATTCAGCTATTTTCTTCTATATAAGATAGGGCATCATCAAGCATATCGAAATCTTCATCAGTGTTAAAGTAACCAACACTAAATCTTACTGTTCCACTTGGAAATGTTCCATTAAATTTATGTGCAAGGGGAGCACAGTGTAATCCGCTTCTAAAAGCTATATTCATATTACTTAATACTTGTCCGATCTCATCAGGAGCATAATTATCAAATGAACATGAAACTACTCCCACCGAGAGTTTAGGATTATAAACTGTAATATTTTCATAAGAGCCGAGAATATCTATTAGCCGTTTATGATTACGCATCTCTTGTTTATAGATTACATTAACTCCAGTTTTTAGTATCCATTCTACTGAAGCGTGCAATCCGGCAATTGCAGTTGTATTATGACTTCCAGCTTCATAGCGTATTGGTATTTCAGAAGGCATATCCTGATTAGCGGATTCTATTCCGGTCCCCCCTATGATAATCGGTTCAAGGTCATTGGGAAAATCAGTGATAAATCCTGAAATTCCAAGCGGACCGTATAAAGTTTTATGGCCGGCAAAAACAGCATAATCAAATATAGTACTGCTCAGATTAAGATCTATTAATCCTGAGCTTTGACATAAATCAGCAATGTTAATTGCGCCGTATTTTTTTGAAGTTAAAAAAAGTTTTTCAATAGAACATATCGCTCCAAAGACATTGCTGACATGGCTTGCAATAACACAGAACGGTTTTTTATCTTTAAACTGTCTATCAATATCTTCAATTTGTAATTCGTATGTTGTTTTATTAGCACTCAGTTCTATTATATTGAACGATGTAAACTTGTTGAGATAATGAAGCGTTCTTGTAACTGCATTATGTTCAAACGGAGTAATGTAAACATTAGCATTTACTGGGATCTTTATACCTTTTAATATTATGTTTATTGCTTCTGTTGCTGTATTAGTAAATACAACTTTTTTGTTAGTACAATGGAAAAGGCTTAAAAGAAGCTCTCGAGTTTCATCTGCAATATAACTTGCTTTTGATGATAACTTGTGTTGTCCTCTTCCCAAACTGACACCGCAACTTCTGGCAAACTCATCCAAAGCCTGGTATACACACTCAGGCTTTGGAAATGTTGTCGCTGCGTTGTCAAAATATGCTATACGATCCATTAACTCACTTCCTGTTTACTATAAGCACATTTTTTTCAATATATCGATTAGTATCTGTCTCTTTTCGTTTTCGGAAATAGACTGTCCCATCTCATCAATAGCAGCTGTGATATCTTCATAAAGAAGATTAGCTCTAGAACTATATTCTACCTTATCAAAACTGCGCTCGATCTCCTTGCCATCTTCACCGACGAAAGTCATCTTAAATCTGCTTGCAGAGCTATTGCTGTAATCATGTTCCTCTGTATTATATCGCTCAATAGTCTCTTTGAAAGTTTGCAGACTATTCTGAAACTCAGCAGCAGTACTGTTATTCCAATCGTTAAGCTTCAATCCAGTCAAAGCTTTTCCTATTCGTTCGGCAAATGTTTTTTCATCGCTATTAACAGATTCTATAAGATTAAGTATTGAGTTTTCATTATTGTCAAAAAGATGTTGTATTGTAGTTTCATCTAATTTTTCATACCATTCATTTAATGTAGACTGTAATGAAGCCGTCTCATTATTTCCGAAAGTATTTTTTATTGTTGTTATCACATATTTAGTAAGATCTGCTTTTCCTTCATCAAAAATAGACTTAGTTTCCTTTATTTTCTTAGCGAGTTCTGAACTTATTTCTTTACCGAAAATAGCAGGCATTTCTACCAGTAAATAATCTCTTGAATTAATAATAGGTCTTTTCAATGACTTAGAAAATGCAAAAGCGATTTTTGGTATTTTTCTTCCATTAGAATAGTAGCTCTGCATATCTCTTGCACATTTAGGAAGCGTAAGGTACCATCTGTTTATTCCATTCAAGATAAATACAAAGCTGTTTGATGCCATTTCATTTTCTTCAACATGATCAGCAAATAGATTTTTTAATTGAGCAAGATATTGCGTTTTATTATCATCCCAATCTTCCATTTGTACAGAGTAAAGATATGGTTTATCGTTTATAGCATTTAGCAGATCAGCTGTAAGACGAATTTCTTCGCCATTCATTTTAAATATAAGGTCTCTTTTTACAGAATGGAGAACTATTCCTATAAAAATTGGAATAACACCTTTCTTTAATCCAATATTGTTTTCTGGTGCTGTAAGATCATAGTATAGTTCAGAAAACGTCTTTTCACCTGAAATTGTACTTGTAAAAAATTCTGATATAGTATTCAATACATATCTAAGATTAACATCTTCTGGTGCTAAATCCAGATAGTATTCAATATCGTTCTTTTTTAAGATGCCGGTTTGAAGCAAGGCACTTCTCATGAAAGAAACATCTTGTCCAGTACCTTTCAGACCAAGGTTTTCTTCAATTCTATCATTTTCAAGCAAAGCTGTTATTATCTTTGTCCTGCTATTTACCGCAACTCCTGATAATCTATCTTTGTTAAGTGATTCGTTGTTAATTATTGGAGTTCTGGTATATATTTCGTTACAAATTTGGGAAAGCAAAGAACTTAACTGTGATTTTCTGCTTATCGCCAATGCTTTTCCTTTATAATAATATGTGGCTCTATGCAATTCCGGAGATAAATAGGAATTAATAAAATCAGAAACAATATCACTATGATCATCTAAATAAAGCGTATATTCATCATACAGTATATGATCACCAACTGCTTCACTTCTAAGCTCACTGATTGCCAAGTATCTGATTATTATTTTGGTAACGGATATTTGAGCTGAAGGAATGATTGTAATATGTCTTTGATTCTCAGACAGATATTTTTGAACTTCGGAACTGAACTCATTAAATTCAATATTATCAGTTGGAAAAACAGCATATATTATGCCAGTGGTTTCACTCGGCACTTGTTCTTTAATATCTGCAATATATGTCTCTATATCAACAAATTTAACTTTAAAATATCGTGTTATACAGTTATCATCATTATATGCAGTAGGGTAATAATACCTTTCTCCAACGCATTCACTTATTATTTCTTGATTATTCTTGTTTCTTCTTATAGAAGCGATACGCTTTTCAATCTCATCATTAATGTTGATTCCGCTGGTTTCTTTAAGGCAAAGGAATCCATTACTGCTTTTTCTGTAAAGAATATACTGCTCTGAGATAAGCTCTTTTATACAATCGGTAACTTGCTTTGAATCGTAATCAATAGCAAATATCGTACATATAACATCAGTAGTGGGCGTTAAGCGCTCAAACTGCTGTATAAAGTGAATAACTGCTATTGTTTTTATAATTTTTGCTTCAAGTGTATCTGATTTAAAACTTCTTAATATCCTTGAAGACAACGAATACACCTTGTATATTTCAGATGTCGTAAGCTCTTTACGAAATTCATCTTCAAAATAGTCATAAAGATAATCAGGAGTTATAAACGGAACTTCTTTATCAGATCTATTAATAAACTGACTAAGTGTATTCTTCTGACTTGACGATAAGAAAGTAAACAAGGTACGTTCATTCTGAGCTACTCTTTCAGACAAGCGAGGAAGAATGAAAGTAGTAACAGGATGTAATGGATAACAGCCATCAATTACCAGTTCCTGCTTCCCCTTGATAAGAGAATTATCATCATATGCTTTGTATAAATCATCAAAAACAGCAGCGTTGTTCTCTCTGAATACGTTCCATCCTTTTTTATGCTTTATTGTATGTGAAATTATTTCATACATTTGAGAGAAATTGTTTGTAAGATTAATGTGCTCAAAGCGGCCCGATATACCTCTCCATCCATCAACTTTATCTTGTGAAAGATTCATATCTATATAGTTTGAAATGTCTTTATGACAAATCAGCATGAGATGAAGCTGCTGTGACGACTCACGGCAACACTTTTCAGCGAAATCCTGAAGCATTTTAGTTTCGCTTTCTGAAGCTGTAGTAATATTCGATTCAAGGTATTTGCCAAATTCATCATACACCACAAAGATACCGGCAAATCCTCTTTTTTTCAATTCAGCATTTACCTTATCATAAATATCTATGATACTGCTATCTACAAAAGGATTAAATACACTACCAGAGGTGAGCTGCGGATGCAGTGTTGTAAAAGTATTATAGGCTTCTGCGTCATTTTCAGATAACCTATTAATAAACACCTCTGCATTCATACCTATTTTTTCGGTGAAGCGTGTGTATGTTTCAGGATATTCATCTTTCCACATATTAATTGTTCTGATTGCCGAATCAAAATAGGTCTCTGGCATAATATCGTTAAAGTTATAAACATTCAATGCTCTCTGTAACGCACTAAGAAATGCCTGCGACATTTTGCCACTGTTGCCATTTATAATAACAGGAAGCAATCTTTTGTTTGATGAAAGATAGTTATCTATTTTTTTATGAAGCTCAGAATTGCACCTTTTAATTTTAGGAAGAAGTCTGCTAAACAAATTTTTATCAGCATTAAAAAGCAAACTCAAAGCAATGAGCACACAAAGAGACTTTCCTCTACCGTATGCTCCGGTGAGGATCTTGGCTTTAGAACTTGCTGTTTCCTTAACGGAATCGAATATATTGTCGATTATATCTAAACAAGCATTTGTTGGAATAAAGCCATCTATTTTCTTCTGATCATTAAAGTCGTATTCTATGTTAATAGAGGATTGAAATCCTTTAGAAACCCTAATATAATCACTTATCATTTCTGTTCACACCTGACTTAAATCTGATTTAATTTCTCATAGTACAGCTTTATGCAGTCTGTATAACTCATTTCAGTAGTTATCTCTACGACATCAAGACCCGCTGTACGAATAACCTTAACATATCCTGCTTTTTCAAGTCTGTACAGAATATTAATGATCCTTATCATATCAAGGTTAAAAGCCTTTCCAAGGCACTTATCATCTTTTATCAATGAAGCAATCTTCAGTTCTCTATTTCCATTAGAATTCTTTATTATTATAGCAAGAGAAATAAGATCAGGAAGAACCTCTTCTTTGATCATTACCTTTTTGTATATACGTTCGTTATTCTTGTTATACAGATATTCAATAAGTCCAAGTTCAGTAAGCGGACTTTCTATATTATCTTCTGGATCAATAACGGCTTTAATTTGCTTATGATTGTAAGTGTTGATTAAACATTTAAAGTCATCTGAGATGGAACGTTCACCCGGAATATTTCTTTCAGGGTTCATTCTTACATACTTCCTAATGCTTATCTGAAAGTCATCCTCCGAAAACTCAATACAATCAAAAGCATTATGAAAAACAAACCAAGATGTTGCAATTTCTTCATTACAAGCTAATTCATAATGAATGAGACATAAAGATCCTGATTCTTCAAAATAGGGGTCATTGTCATAGATAGTCTTCCCAAGTTCAGTCAACGTCTGTACTCTATGACCTGATAAAGGCTCACTTGCTATTCCGGTGGCTAACATCCAGTATCGAAGTGATTTTACCATGTTTGCACCAATTCCAAGAACATCCATAGGATTACCAGCATCCCCGAGGAATACTCCCGGGCATTTTTCGATATTCTTTATTCCTTTATTTAACCAACCTTTTCTTATTGAAAAAGTTTCATGACCTCTAAATTTCATAATATCTATCCCTTGTTTTCTTTAGTTTTAAGGTATTTATCCATTAAGCATCCGCCATCAAGATATTTAGCAGTAACACACATTTTGCACCGTTTACATTTTTCTTCATTTATATGATAACTTCCGCCTGTAATTGAAATAGCACCAAACCTACACAGCGATTCACATTTTAAGCATTTACGACACGCATTAAATTTCCTAACTTGATAACCGATCATTCTTTGAAGGTCATCATGCTTTGCTACATTCATGGTCTTGACTTTTACTGAATACTCATAATCTTCTTGATTAAATGGTTGAACAGAAATTATAGGCGTATTTGTTTTCATATCAAGAACAATTACTTCGTTCAATAGTTTCCTCCCTAACTCTTTTGATACTCTTCCGAACGGAGTTAGCATATTAAGGAATTCATCATCCATAGGTCTGACAAGTTTATATATTTTGGCATTATCTTCAGCGGTGCAATTGGTATATTTGATCTTAACATCTTCAGCAGCCTTAACGCCGTTACCGCCTTGTCGAGCTTTCCATTTTCCTGAATCAACGTAAACTTCTGCATCTGGTTTTCCAATCTTTTTAGCAAACTCAATTAGAAAACTTCTCCATTGAGCATACCGCTCTGGCATATAAATTGATGTTAAGAACTGAGCTCTATCATTATTATTAGGACAACACCAACACCCTACTCTATCATATCCGAGTCTATAAGCGTAGTTGAAGTCAATTTTCTCACTTAATATGTACAACCAAATTTCAACGTCTGACCAATAAAAAATAGGTGAAGCAACCTTCTGCTTTTGTATCTTAACAGATTCAGCATTATCCTCTACACGGTTATACTTACTTCTACTAACAGATTCACAACGACGTATGCCATAAAAAGTGAGTATGTTTTTATCTCTATAATAACGATTAAGAATTCTTGTTATCGGTCCAGTTTTAAACATCGAACAGCACCAACGCATCATTCTTGCAGGTGGACCAATATCTTCGCATACTTTCATGAAATCCTGTTCACGATTTAAAGCAATTCTGAAAATAGTTTTGGGATTATCTGCCCTAAATCTTTCAGCATAATCAAGTGTTGTCGGAAATTCAAGCGTTGTATTGCCGAAAATATGTACTAAACTCGGCTCACTAAGAGCTTTGACAGCAAGATCAGCTGTTACAGTTGAATCCTTACCGCCTGAAAAAGAAACAACTACGCTTTCAGTAGGGTAGTGAGAAGCTTCTTCACGAATGAATCTATGTGCTTCATCTATTATATAATAGTTTCTTTGAGCATTTGCTTTAGTAAAATTCGAAATAAAGCAGTCGAAATACTCATATGTGTTTAATTTTTTATATTTTTCTAGTTCAGAAATAATATACTCAGGATCATACTTTTTATAATACTTTGTAGTTATCACTTTAGATTTGCCGTTAAAATAATAGCGGTTATTATTTGCCCACACAGATTGATTGTGGTATTTCATTGGTTCATCCAATAATATTTCAACAAGAAGTCTTTCTTCTGGAAAAACAGGACGAATATCTGCTGAAAGATAGTTTATATCACTTTGACATAATGGGCATTTTTTTGTCTTACTATCGTTAACTTCCTTAATAATAGGTATGTTGCAATGGTCGCACCAAAACTCCTCGGTAGGGATTACGGGTTCTGTTTCATTTCCACACAATTCACACTTTGCCCCATTTGTTTCGTGATTACAGTTTCTACACCACATAATATCCCTCCCTTTTAAAGCCAAATAGATTACTATATATCATAAGTTAATATCAATTATAATTACTAAAACGAAACAACGTAAACTACAACGGGAATTAGTCTACTTGCACATAGTTACACCTTTTATAATATCACATTTTTGACAAAAAATCAAGAGATTTGCATGATTTCAGTTATATTTTTGTGTGCAGTTGTCAATGATCTTGGACACTCTCCCTCAAAAAAATAAGATGTTAGTCAAATAATTGCAAATTTCCCTCTTGGAGGAGCCGTAGGCGACGGAGAGAGGGAAATTTGCGGCTCACCACATTACAGACAGGTGATTTTCAAGCATTTCGTTCGGCGACTTGAACTTCAGGCAGACCTTTGGTATACTGTTCGAGCGCTTATTGTATGCAGCAATCTGTTTTCAGCCGTCCTCCAAGCTGTACATACGCAGCTTGCTGTAAAACCGTTTGCCGTCCTCACGGTGCTGCCTCTCCACCTTGCCGTTGCGCCTCGGTGTTGTCACCCTTATGCGGTGGTAGATGATGTCATTGCTCTCTAAAATCGCCTCAAACAGCGTCTTATGCTGATTATCCTTCGTCAGAAGCGCCGCCGTGAATTCCGTTCCATTGTCGGTCTGTATCTCCCTGATCGGGAACGGGAATGCTTTCAGCAGCTTCTTGATGAAGTCCTCCGAGCTGAAGGTGTTATGCTCGTCGTACATCTCCCTGAAACAGAACCTTGTACACTCGTCGACCGCCGTATATTGGTAGTATTTCACCCCATTGTCCACGCATTCGGACGGTACATATTTCACATCGACCTGCACCTTCTGACCGGGATACCACGCCCTTGCATAAGGCTTGGGCTTGCGGGCTGTGCGCTTTTTGAGCTCAGGGTTCACCCACTTCTTTATCACCCTCAGCATACTGCCGTAGCTGCGTGCATAGCCGTATTTGCGCAGACTATCCCAAAGCACTATCATATCATTCTTGTAGTACGAATAGCGGCGCAGAATCATCTCTTTTTCAGCTTGTGTATGCTCTTTTGGGTGATGATGAGGTCTGTGGCTTCGCTCCGTCAGACTTTTCCACGTTCCATCATACCTCGCCGCCCAATTATACACCGATTGACGGCAGACTTTAAAACGTATCGAAGCTTCTGTAGCTCCGTGTTTGTAAAAATATTTCACTACCCGTTGACGAAACCGTGCTTCTTGTGCTATACTATTCATGGAACAACTCTCTTTTCATGATATTTTTGTTTTTGTTAGCACTTAACATTATATCATATTGAGAGTTGTTTTTCTATTTTGGGTGTCTATGATCTATTATAACATAACACAGGTAAAAACGCATTTTACATAAAACGCCCATATTTCACCCCACAAAAAAAGCTCTCACAGCCGAAACTGTGAGAGCCTTATTATTAACTATTCTATCGGCTCAGACATACACGTTTACACGGATGTCACGCCAATTATGGAATTCACGCTTCTCGGACTTAGCTTTGAAGTACTTCTCCGCATCGCCCTGAAACAGCGTATGATCACCGATTTTCAGATAGTCGTGAATTACTTGTTTTCTTTGATTGCAGCCTGAGCAGCAGCCAGTCTTGCGATCGGCACTCTGAAAGGCGAGCAAGAAACGTAATCCAGACCGATCTTGTGGCAGAACTCTACAGATGTAGGATCGCCGCCATGCTCACCGCAGATACCGCAGTGGAGATTAGGATTAACAGGCTTGCCCAGCTTGATAGCCATTTCCATCAGCTTGCCAACGCCGACCTGATCCAGCTTTGCGAAAGGATCGTTCTCGAAGATCTTCTTGTCGTAGTAAGCGCCCAGGAACTTGCCTGCGTCATCTCTGGAGAAGCCGTAGGTCATCTGAGTCAGGTCGTTAGTACCGAAGCAGAAGAAGTCAGCGTTTGCAGCGATTTCATCAGCAGTCAGAGCAGCTCTTGGGATCTCGATCATAGTACCAACTTCATACTTCAGATCGGAACCAGCCTCAGCGATAACAGCGTCAGCAGTTTCAACTACGACCTTCTTAACGAACTTCAGCTCCTTAACGTCGCCAACCAGAGGGATCATTATCTCAGGCTTAACGTTCCAGTCAGCGTGCTTCTTCTGAACGTTGATAGCAGCCTTGATAACAGCAGCAGTCTGCATCTTAGCGATCTCAGGATAAGTTACAGCCAGACGGCAGCCACGGTGACCCATCATTGGGTTGAACTCGTGCAGACCAGCGATCAGAGCCTTGATGTCCTCAACGGACTTGCCCTGAGCGTCAGCCAGTGCCTTGATATCAGCTTCCTCAGTAGGAACGAACTCGTGGAGAGGAGGATCCAGGAATCTGATAGTAACAGGGCAGCCTTCCAGAGCCTCATACAGAGCCTCGAAGTCAGCCTGCTGCATAGGCTCGATCTTAGCCAGAGCAGCTTCTCTCTCTTCAACGGTGTCAGCGCAGATCATCTCTCTGAATGCAGCTATTCTGTCAGCCTCGAAGAACATGTGCTCGGTACGGCACAGACCGATACCTTCAGCGCCCAGCTCTCTAGCCTTCTTAGCGTCAGCAGGAGTATCAGCGTTAGTTCTTACCTTCAGAGTTCTGTACTTGTCAGCCCAAGCCATGATCCTGCCGAATTCGCCTGCGATCTGAGCGTCAACGGTAGGAATGATACCATCATAGATGTTACCTGTAGTACCGTCGATGGAGATGTAGTCGCCTTCAACGAAGGTCTTGCCGCCCAGCTCGAACTTCTTGTTAGCTTCGTCCATCTTGATGTCGCCGCAGCCTGATACGCAGCACTCGCCCATACCTCTTGCAACAACGGCAGCGTGAGAGGTCATACCGCCGCGAACAGTCAGGATACCCTGAGCAGCCTTCATGCCGGTGATGTCCTCAGGAGAAGTTTCCAGTCTTACCAGAACTACCTTCTCACCCTTTTCAGCCCACTCAACAGCGTCGTCAGCAGTGAATACGATCTTACCGCAAGCAGCTCCGGGAGAAGCGCCCAGACCCTTGCCAACAGGCTCAGCAGCCTTCAGTGCCTTAGCGTCGAACTGAGGGTGCAGCAGAGTGTCGAGGTTTCTTGGATCGATCATTGCAACTGCTTCCTGCTCGGTCTTCATGCCCTCATCAACGAGGTCACAAGCGATCTTCAGAGCAGCCTGAGCAGTTCTCTTACCATTTCTGGTCTGCAGCATGTAGAGCTTCTTGTTCTCAACGGTGAACTCCATATCCTGCATGTCGTGATAGTGGTTCTCCAGAGTCTGGCAAACTTCCTTGAACTGTGCAAAAGCCTCAGGGAAGGTCTCAGCCATCTGCTGGATAGGCATAGGAGTACGAACGCCTGCAACAACGTCCTCGCCCTGTGCATTGGTCAGGAACTCGCCCATCAGCTTCTTCTCGCCTGTAGCGGGATCTCTTGTGAAGGCAACGCCTGTACCGCAGTCATCACCCATGTTACCGAATGCCATAGACTGTACGTTAACAGCAGTACCCCAGCTGAAAGGAATATCGTTGTCACGTCTGTAAACGTTAGCTCTGGGGTTGTCCCAAGAACGGAATACAGCCTTGATAGCGCCCATCAGCTGCTCCTTAGGATCGTCAGGGAAGTCAACGCCGATCTTAGCCTTGTATTCAGCCTTGAACTGACCAGCCAGCACCTTCAGGTCTTCAGCAGTCAGCTCAACGTCCTGAGTTACGCCCTTTTCTTCCTTCATCTTGTCGATCAGCTCTTCAAAATACTTCTTGCCGACCTCCATAACAACGTCAGAATACATCTGAATAAATCTTCTGTAGCAGTCCCAAGCCCATCTGGGGTTGTTGGACTTCTCAGCGATGGTGTTAACAACAGTTTCGTTCAGACCCAGATTGAGGATAGTATCCATCATACCTGGCATCGAAGCTCTTGCGCCCGAACGAACGGAAACGAGCAGAGGATTTTCCTTGTCACCGAACTTCTTGCCGGTGATACCCTCCATCTTAACGATATACTCATTGATCTCCTTCTGGATCTCCTCAGAGATACCGCCGTCCTCATAATACTGTGTGCAAGCCTCAGTAGTGATAGTGAAGCCCTGGGGAACAGGAAGACCAATGTTGGTCATCTCAGCCAGGTTAGCGCCCTTACCGCCGAGCAGCTCTCTCATGTTGGCATTACCCTCAGAGAAGAGATAGCAATACTTTGTTGCCATAGGTTATCTACCTCCATAAATTATTTTGAATTCCCGTCTTATTGCACAGCCTTGCGCCGACAATCACGGTCGTAAATATATTATAACAGATTTCACCCAAAATTACCATACTTTATGCCTAATTTACACCGAAAAATATTCTACAATATTTACATGACAATTCTATGCACTTTTCACAAAACAGTCCTATTAATGGACTTTTAGGACAAGTTTTTTGATTTTCGACAAGTTGACATGGGTGGTGTACAGTTTTGGGAGGGCGTTGGCTTGCACATAAAAATGAGTTTTCTGCACAAAAAAAGCGTGAACGAAAGTTTCGTCCACGCACGATCATTTGAGAATTGCTCGCTGAAACGGCATTCTATAGTTCATGTCAATAATTATGAATTATGAATTAAATCCCCTGCCAGTGTGCGCATATCAAGCGCTGTCTTGCTGTCGCCCGATGCTTCTTTGCCTTTGGCGGCGGCTTCAAGACGTTTTGACTGCCGAAGAAGATATTCTCTGCCGTCATCGGTATCAGCTGTCACCATACCGCAGTAAAGGTATCTCAGGTCACAGGGATAAGGCGGTCTTTCGCCCGTATAATGTGCCTGCATAACAGAGTAGACAAAACGACCGCTTTGGCAGGCGCGTTCTTCGGTCACAAGGAAGTTGTTGTCATACAGCCAGCGGCGCAGGGTGTCCCATTTGGTCATGGGCTGTAACACAAGGTTTATGGGAGGTTCGGCGCTTTTCAGCCAGCCGCATTTTTCCAGTATGGCTGAGATGAGTTCGCCGCCCATGCCCGCTATCACGATGTCGGTCAGCCCCTCGCGCGGGACTTTATCCAGCCCGTCCGAAAGTATGGCTGTGACTTTGTTTTCCAGGTGGTTCTCAGCGATATGCGCTTTGGCGCTTTCAAGCGGCAGGGGAGCGGTATCGCAGGCAAGAGCGCTGTCGCACAGACCCTCAGCCGCCATATAGCATGGCAGATAGCCGTGATCGGTGCCTATATCGGCAATGCGTCTGCCTTTGCACAGCGCGGCACATGTCAGCAGTCTTTTATCCATAGATGTCCTCTCCGCCGTTTTTGTTCAGGCTGACCTGCGGCTTGTTTTCGGTATTCTGCTGGCTATCAGCCTGCGGGTATACGTTCTGCATGGGGTACTGCTGTTCGGGCGGGACAGGCGCATAAGCTGTAAACTGCGGCTGACCATACTGCGCATGTCCGTAATTCGGCTGAGCATATGGTGCCTGTCCGTAAGCAGGCTGACCGTATGGTGCCTGTCCGTAAGCGGGCTGACCATATGGCATTTGCCCGTAAGCGGGCTGACCATATGGCATAACGCCGTAGCCGTATATCGGCATGGGACCTTTTACCGCCTCGACCCTGTTTCTGATAGCCATGACTATCTGCGGAGCGTTGGTGATATGG
This sequence comes from Hominimerdicola alba 8, assembly GCF_000178155.2. Classification (GTDB taxonomy): domain Bacteria; phylum Bacillota; class Clostridia; order Oscillospirales; family Ruminococcaceae; genus Hominimerdicola; species Hominimerdicola alba_C. The sequence continues at coordinate 53,398 of NZ_ADKM02000123.1, read as the reverse complement.
TTGAATGTCAGCATGGTGTTGGGCAGATAAAGTTCAACTGTGTCGCCGTTTATACTTCTGAGCATGTTCGGCTTTACCCTGATGTTCATTACGGCTTCGTAGGGAAGTTCGGTGGGTACGGGCGGGTCTTTGCGCTTTGCTGGTTTAGCACCGTATATGATGCAGTTTCCCTCAGATACCAGTATAGTATTACGCGCTTTATTTTTAAAGTCTATCTGCACTGCAAACCCTGCAATGGTTGGGAATGATGCCACGAACAGGAAAAATATCACCTCAGCTATACCGTCCAGATAGACGATAGCCATTATGATCGGTATAAGGAAGACCGCTGCTATCATCCACATCGCAACTGCGCCGCCTGAAATTTTCGGGTTTGACTCGCCTATGACCGTACTGTTCGGCGTATTCTGCATACCCTGCATGTTCGGGATGTTTTCGTTATTGTTCAATGCTGTCCCTCCATATCTTTTATGAATTTCCTGTACAGCCGTTCTATCTTTACGGCTATCACCAGCGGCGGATAGCCGCCCGCTATGGTGAAGTGCGAGTGCGCCTGATATTTCGGGTGTCTGTCATCGAACCTTGCTTTCAGCTGTTCGCGGGTGGAACTTGCCGCTATGGGGCGGTGAGGGTCGTCCTTTATCCTGTCGTAGCAGGTGTCAAAATCGGTGTCGATGAACACCACCATGCCCGCATTTTTTGCAGTTTCGCCGTTCAGGTCGGAAAGCAGAGCGCCGCCGCCTGTCGCCACGATGCCGCCTATATCCCTGAAAGCCGCCAGCGCCTGCGTTTCCTTTTCACGGAAGTACGGCTCGCCTTTTTGCTCAAATATTACGGGTATGGACATTCCCTCCTGTTCCTCTATGTAGTCATCGAGGTCTATGCACTGACATTTCAGCCTTTTTGCGGCTATCCTGCCGACTGTGCTTTTACCGCAGCCCATAAAGCCGCACAAAAAAATCGGTATCATAATATCTCCTGCCTTATTCCCAGAGTTTGTCGCCCTTGCCTGAAAGGTATGCTGTCAGCTCGGTCGCCATTTCGTACTGTTCGCTGAGTCTTGGGTGACCCGGCGTAGCCCTGCCGCTTCGCTTGAACATGAAGTGGCTGACCCTCTCATCATCGAGTTCATTCGCTATCTCGTCTATCGCTTTATCCCATTCGGGGTCATGGTTTAGGACTGTCAGCGTCAGCACGAAGTCTGCGCGGGGGTACTTTGCCATAAGGTCTTTTATGATGTCCTTGTAACGCTCTTTCCAGCGTGTGCGGAAAGCGGGGTCGTTTATATCGGGGTCGCCGTCAGCTTCGTTGTGCTGGTCGTTCTGTCCCACCGCGAAGATGACCACATCGGGTATGTACGCCGAGAAGTCCCAGTCGGTATAGCCCTTTTCGCCATCGGGGAAATAAAACAGCTTGTTATAGGCAGTTTCCATGCCGATGAAGTTCGGGGCATGATACCAGCCTGTATTATCGAATATGGCTATACCTCCCTGTGCGGTATCGTTCAGCTGTGCGCCCAGATTTCTTGCGGTTATGGCGGCATAGCTGTGCCATGCGTTGTCGTATATGCCCTCAGTGTTTTCGGGGTCGCTGCTGCCCACACAGTCCATAGCTTCCACCACAGCGCCCGCCGACACCGAGTCACCGAAGCACTCTATCTTACGTGTCGGGAGTTTCGGCGCGTCAAGCACCTCACCGCCCTCGTCAATGACAAAGCCGAAGAATTTGAAGTAATGTGAAGCGTCCTGACGCTTGAAGAGTATTATCTCATGTTCGCCCTCTTCCAGACCCTCAGCCAGCGGGACGATATACTCTTTCTCCCATTCATCGGCAGTGCCGAAGTCAGCCCTGCCCTCTTTGCCGTCTATCAGGCAGCCCAGCGACATCTTGTTGAAAAAGCGCTTGTTGAACAAAGCCGCGCTGACAGAAGTTCCCGTAAAGCGCATGCGCACATTTGAACCCGCCCACACGAACGCGGGTGCAGTCTTGTCCGAAAAGTCTATCCTGCCCATGTATGACATCTTGTCATCGGCAGTTATCAGTTTTTTGCCTGCGGGTATTTTTATATCCATTATCATATCCTCCGTTTTATAGAACCTTTGTGCCGCAATACTGCGGATATTCATATTATATAATGTACAGTACCATTCTGTCAAGGGCTTTTTTTGACCGAATGGAAAATTATACAATATGGTTATCCCGCTGATACACCACAAAAAACAGCGATCTATAGCAATCCGCCTTAAAATTCAGACAAAATCCAGTCACAAAATCCATAGATCCCAGCTTTTGCGACTGGATTTTGTGAATTTAAAAAGTTGGATTGCTATAGCAGAACTTAAAGTGGTTGGCGGATATCTTTCTGTTTACCGCATTTTCAGCCGGTGTGCTAAAGGGATAGTCATATATTATAATTATACAAAAAGGCTGACACCCGCGCGGGCATCAGCCTGTGGATATACTTATTTCTTGCAGGATATGATGATATCGCAGATGATATCCACCTGTTCTGCGGTGAGGTCTGCATAGAGGGGCAGTGTCAGCACTCTCTTGCTGATATCCAGCGCCACAGGAGTTTCAGCGGGGTCGTACTTGCCCGCGAAGCACTCAAATGTGTTGGTAAGCGGGTAGAAATACTTTCTCGCGAAAATGTTGTGACCTGCCAGTTCGTCAAAGACTTCATCGCGGTCACAGCCGAACTTTTCAGCGTCAAATACAGCGGGCAGATAGGCGTAATTTGGCTTGACATCCTTGCCCACTTTGTTGAGTCTTATGCCATCGATGTTATCAAGTCTTTCGTGATATCGCTCTACCACTGCCCTGCGCTTTGCTATCTCTTCATCTACGTGGCGCAGGTTGCAAAGCCCCATAGCCGCGCAGAATTCGTTCATCTTTGCATTCGCGCCCACCGACTCAACTATTTCGGGACCGTGTATGCCGAAGTTTTTCAGGTCGTATATCTTGTCACCGAAAGCCTTATCCTTAAAGCACACCGCGCCGCCCTCGATGGTGTTGAACACCTTTGTGGCATGGAAGCTGAAACAGGAAACATCACCGAAAGAGCCTATTCCCTGACCCTTGTAGCTTTCACCGAAAGTGTGCGCCGCATCGTATATGACCTTAAGACCGTACTTGTCGGCTATGCGCTGTATCTCTTCGATATTGCACACGTTGCCGTAAACATGCACAGGCACTATGGCGGAAGTCTTGTCGGTTATCAGCGACTCCAGCTTGGTCACATCTATGGTGAAGTCATCGGGGTTGATATCGCAGAAAACAGGTGTCAGCCCGTTCCTGACGATGGCGTGTGTGGTGGAAGCGAATGTGAAAGGCGTGGTTATCACTTCACCTGTCAGCCCAAGCGCCTGCATGGTAAGTTCCAGCGCCATGTGACCGTTTGTCAGCAGGTCTATCATCTCAACACCCAGATAACTTTTCAGTTCCTCCTGAAATTTCTTGTGCTTGGGACCCATGTTGGTCAGCCAGCGGGTGTCCCAGATGTCCTTTATCTCTTCGCAGTATTCCTCATAAGCGGGCATCGATGAACGTGTCACCAGTATCTTGCCTGTCACGAATTTATCTATCATGCCCGTATAATTCTTGTCATTTGAGTTCATTTGCATCGTATCTCCCTATCAGCATATTGTTACCGTCTTTATCAAGGACTTTTACTGTGCTGTAAATCTTGTCTATCGTGCGGATAAGTTCCTGCTTGTTATCCGAGCAAAGATAAATACGCCCGAACACCTGCGAATAATCCGCAAGCCGTGTACAAACAGTACCCTCGCGCATTTTTTGCGAAACATAGATAACGCATTCTTCGCGGCTTATCTCGTCCAGTCCGCTGATGCTTGCGATAGTGCCTTTTGTGGCAAGCAGGGTGACCGTTACACCGTGTTTTGCAAAGCGGGGGTCGTCTTTTTCATCGATAAGACGGTCGTCACCCATCGTCCCTGTCAGCGCGTGGCGTATCATCATCTGCACAACGTTCATGCCGTTGATAAAGTCTGAGTAATGGAAGGAAAGCGAACCTTCAAGCCTGAAACCGAGATCAACACAGACAAAACTGCCGTTTTTCATCTTGCCCTGCATCAGCGCGTAGCCGTTTTTCATGCCCAGTGAACTGAACAGTTCCCTGAACTGTCTGTCCTGCTTTTCCATAAAGCCGTCAAGATATTTGGAGGGGTAGACATTTCCGACAGCCTGTTTTATCATACCGCCGCCGAAGCCGAAATCTACCATGATCCTGTCAAGCGAATTTGAAAGTGTTGCTGTGCCGTTGTGTATGGTATAGAAAAAGACAGGTTCGTATCTCGGATCATCACCATCGAGAAATTCCTCGATGATCGCCCTGCCGCTTACGGAACTATTGCAGGCGGCTTCGTATGCCCTGTTCAGTTCATCGCGGTCTTTGCAGACGGATACACCTCTGCTTCCCGCATTGTCAACAGGCTTGACTATCACGGGGAAAACAATATTTTCATCGTTGATGCTGTATGCGGCAGTTGCAGGTATGCCTGCATTCACACATGCCTCGCGGAATTTATCCTTACTGAATATCACTTCCAGATCGGCATCTTCGGTGTAGCAGTAAAAGCCCATTCTTTTGCAGAGCGCCGTCAGGCACTCGACACGCCGTTCGCTGTAGCCTGCCAGACAGCCGTCCACATTTCTGTCCCTGCATATCTTTTCCAGCGCATCAATGTCAGACCAGCTTATGTCGTAGGCTTCATCAGCCACATACTTTGCAGGTGCCAGTGACCAGTCGGTGTGGTTATCTGTGACTATGGTGTACACGCCCAGCTTTTTAGCTTCGTTTATTATCTCTATCTCGACATTAGTCGCGCCGAGTATCAGCAGTCTTTTACCTTTAAGTTCCATCACAGGACTCCTTCCTTTTCCAGTTTCGCGATGATGATATCCATGTCTTCACTGTCATATCTCTGGTCGATGGGCAGTGGGACGATATTTTTCGCATAATCGTATTCAAGGCTGTTTTCGTCACAGCTTTCAAATACATCGCCCCAGAGGGTGGGCACGAATATCTTAGCCGCACACAGCGCCTTTTTGACCTCAGCGCCGTTTTCAAGGTACAGCGGGTACATGAAAGCCCCCTCAGGCACCGTCAGCGCCAATTTGTTTATGCCGCCCAGCCTGTCATGCAGGTATCTGAAATTCTCCGTTCTGCGGGCGATGATACGCTCATATTCAAAAGACCTCAGCAGGTCTTCTGTCAGCTTTGACATCTGCTTTATCGGTTCATCGGCAAAGAACTTGTTGTTGTCGGCAGACTCCTTATAAAACTCGCCTGCACTTCTTTCAAATCTGCCGAGAATGTAGTGGATACGCTCGAAAGTTTCATCGGCAGTCAGTTCACGTTCAAGCCTTTTGTCGGTGTAAAGGAACGAACCGTCAGGCACGCCGAAGTATTTGCGGCAGGTGTAAAGTGTCGGCACATCTGCCGATGCGGGGCGCTGAAAGTAACTCTGCGAATTATCGGTGATGACCCGACCGAATTTGCGCTTGTATGCCGCTATCTCGTCATTTGTCAGCTGACCGTAGTAGTTTACGATATACAGCCATTCATCAGCCCCGGGCGCATCTTCAATGACAGGTCTGAAAGCCTCATCGATGCGGTAAAAACCGACCTTTACGCCGTATTTTGCACACAGATTTTTCACCGAACTGCAAAGAAAATACGGGAGCCTTATCTGCTTTATGCCGCAGGCTTCAATAAGGTATGCAAGACAATTCCTGCCGCAGTTGAGTTTTACCGCGCCCTCGTGGTACAGCGTGCCGTAATAGCTTTCAAATTCGATATATCCGCCTATCTCTTTCATTTAATCCAGAACCACCTTAATATACTCGTTCATACGGTCCATCTTGTCATACATCTCTTTTTCGCTGTCAAACCTGAGGAAGATTATGCCCAGCGCTTTAGCGGCGTTGTCGAAGCGTTCTACGGTGTCGCCGTCATTTTTATACAGTGCTTTGCGGAAAATATTTCCCTCTATCTCCTCAGCGAACTCAATGCCCCTGTAGATGCCGTCCCTGTCGGAATGCAGTACATAGTGGGCGCAGTACGGTATGACTATTTCGGGCTTGACATCCAGCTTTTCGCCCATAGCCGCCAGCACTGACATCTCAACTATATCAACGCCGAAGATGGCGCTCAGCTGTATTGGTATCATGTTGCCGCCCGCGCGGGGACCGATATCTATCAGGTAGACTCTGCCATCGTTATCCAGCATCAGTTCCACATTGACACAGCCGCTTACAAGCCCCAGCTTTGTGACCATGTTTTGCAGTGTGTCCTTAGCTTTCTGCATCTCTTCATCGGTGAGTTTTGCGGGGAAGACTTCTCCGCCGGGTACAAGGGGATTTGGAGAATGTCCGCGAAAACAGTTCATAAGACCCCAGATGATGACTTTGCCGTCATTTATAAAGATATCGCCGCCGATGTTGGTGCTGTATTTGTTGACTATGAACTTTTCGGCTATTATCTTCTTTGCGCGTGAGAAAGAGAATGCGAATTTTACCGCGTCTTCGTAGCCTGCGCTGTCTTTGAGTATCGTAACACCCTTACTGCCCGAAGAGTCAACAGGCTTCATAATTATGGGGTAGTCGAAGTTCTCCTTGTCAGCGAGGGCATCAGCCTCACAGGTATAGCTTTTTGCATCCGGACAGTCAAAGCCGTTTTCTGCCAGAAAAGCCCTGAATTTATCCTTGTTGCACAGTATATCCACCGCACTGTAGGGATTTGTGGGCAGACCCAGCTTTTGGGCAACATAAGCCGCCGTAGGTGCGGCGGGATCGGAGGCGTAGGCTATGACCCCATCGATATTTTCAGCTTTTGCGACTTCAAGCACTGCCTCTTTGTCAGTGGTGCTCACAAGGTAGAACTTGTCGCAGACATACTGTCCGGGATTATCGGTGAGGTAATCGCACACCACCGTGTAATAGCCCAGACGCTTTGCCGTTTCTATTGCAACTATCTGCTGTGCCGAACCGCCCAGCATCAGAATTTTTTTCAATCTCATCTGCCTCTTTTCAGAACCTTTTTTCCCATGTTAAGGATATATTCAAAGCATTCCAGCTTGAAATATTTTGCCAGACCCGCATATACCGCCACTCCCAGCGGGAGCTGTATCAGCAGTGTCAGCACATCGCTCAGTTTAAGGAAGTTTATCGAATACACTGCTGCGCCCATTATCACTGCTATGCCCAGCGACGGCAGTATATCCGCCATCTGCTCTTTATAGCCGTAGCCCAGCAGTTTTTTGTTTGGCGATGCGTTCACGAAGCATGACAGCAGTGTGGTAACACACTGACCCAGCACTATCGCCAGCGGTGTTTTGAAGAAAAATACTGTGATGACCAGTGATCCCAATCCGTAAGCCTTTTTGATGACTTCCAGTTTTAAGAACATGTCACTTCTGCCCTGCGCATTGAGCGCCTGCAAATTGGCTGTATGTATAGGCCAGAATGCGTACACGAAGCAGTAAGCCTGCAAAAAAGGCACACAGGGCATCCACTTATCGGTCAGTACGAGGTGCACCATCGGCGGTGCTATAACTGCCAGTCCCATACATAATGGGAATATCAGGAAGGAACTGGTTACTATCGAACGCCGCATCATGCTCTTGACCTTTTCGTTGTCGCCGTTGTGCTTTGAGAGCGCAGGAAGCATGACACTCTGTATCGAGCCGTTCACATTGCTTATTATGATATCGGGGAAACGTTTGCCTTGATTGTAGTAAGCGAGTTTTTCAGGCTTATATTTCTTGCCTATCACAAGACCCTGCATCTCACGGAAGATAACATCTATCAGTGCAGATATCATCAACTTCCAGCCGAATCCGAACAGCATTTTCACCCTGTTCCATTCAAACACCCGCTTCGGACGCCACTTGACTATCAGCAGCAGCAGTATACATATCGCCACACGGCTGGTAAGCTGCTGACCTACCAGCGCCCATGCGCCCATGCCTTTCAGTGCCATAACTATGCCCACTGTACCTGAGATGAGAACTGCGCCGATGGTGCAGAACATCAGTTCCTTGAAGCGCATCTCCCTTGCGACTTTGGCATTCTGTATCGAGTTGAAAGCACCGGGTATCAGCACCAGCGCCAGCACCCTCAGCAAAGGTTCAAGTCTGGGCATCTCATAAAATGCTGCTATGAATGGTGCTGTTAAAAACAGAACTATATAAAGTACCACTGATATGAGAAGGCTCACATAAAAAATTGATGAATAATCGTTCTCGGTCACATCTTTGCGCTGGATAAGGGCTGTATTAAGACCGCTTTGCACGAACACCTGCGATATGCTGATGAATATGGTCAGCAGTCCCAGCATACCATATTCTTTAGTCGGGATGATACGCGCCAGCACCAGCTGCACCACGAAAGCTATGCCCTGATATCCTGCACGTTCAAGGAACTTGAACGCCAGTGACTTTATAACTACCGAATTTTCGGTCTGTGAACTTGGTTTCAAGAAAGCATTTCTCCTTTTTATGCCTTTTGCGGCAAGGGCTGAAAGCACAGTTTTCGGGGGCAGGAGCGTATCTGTCCTGCCCCGATCACCTGTTACAGCCAACTGTTAAAATCTGAACTGGAAGTGGTTTGATGCCGATGAACCGTATATCATTATCATTACATACCAGTGTGTCATCATAAAGCCCACCATAACTGCACCCGCGCCAAACTTTTCCTGCCAGTTGCGCAGTTTGAAAGTGCGGTACAGCATCGGCACCAGAAGTATCTGGAAAAAGTCACAGTACACCGAGATACGTGCGCCGTAAACGGTCTTGAACATCAGCAGCATGTAGGTGTAGAAAGCTGCGCCTATCAACGCTATCGTCTTGACATTCGGGTCAGCTTCGGAACTTTTATCGACATTCCTGAGCGCTATGATAGGAACTATCACGAACAGTATACGGAATACCCAGTCATAGAAAACGTGGAAGTTGAAACCGTGAAGTCTGAGGTAAACTGCCTGTGTAACATCGAAAACCGCATTGATGTTACGTGTGTACTTCTCGGGCAGCAGCGAATGTTCAAGCATGAACGTACTTATGCTCTTCAGGTTGAGTATGATGACAAGGAACAGCAGTATGATGACTACATTTGAAATCTGCGAGCGTCTTCTCTCAGGGATGAGCACAGGCGTTGCATACCTTTGGGGACGTCCCCTGCCGTTTCTTGTTTTCATGACCATCGGAGCGCGGGGCGGCTGCATCTGTCTTGCGTTGCGCGGCATGGGCATGTTTCTTCGCCTTGACATAACACCTCTCGGCGGGCGAAGTCTTCTCGAACGGGGAACGAATGAAGCATTCCTGACAGGCGGTCTGCCTGCGGCTGCGGGCGGCTGCTGTTTGCCTGCCATATCGGGCTGCTTGCCTATCATGTCGGGCGATGGCATGACCATCACAGACATATGCTTCTCCTTTCGGTTGATGAACATTGCCATCAGCACGAACAGCAGTCCTATAAAAGCCGAGTTGTGGAATGTCGTAGACAGCAGGAAGACAAGTATTGCCTTTATCCACCTGTGTTCTTTTATAAAACAGTAGCACAGCATCACCCATGCACATGAAACGCTCTGCTTCATTATGTTGAATGAACTGTTGTAGAACAGGAACATATACGTACAGATAGGCAGCCACATCGGGTAATCCTTGCGGAACTTATATGCCGCTATGTACACGGGCAGTATTACCATAAACTGTGACACGAACAGGAAGTAACCTGTATCGTGGAAATACCGCGAGGTGATATATGCCATGAACGAATAGCCCAGCGGTTCGGTGGTGTATTCTTTCATGTAGGCGAAATTATCAGACTTTTCCGCCAGTTCAAAGGTACGCACTGCATATTCGAGAACATCTTTGCCGACGGTATCAGCACGCACACCTGCCAGCAGCGACGGTATCAGTATCGCCACCGCCGAAAACAGGAACGCGATCAGTTTTTTGTTATATTTGAATTTGTTTTCTGCAAGATTTGTAAAGAAGCATGTAAGCAGAAAGACCAATAGATATAAGGCTGTGCTTTCCCCAATACTCATTAAAACTCTCCTAATTGTCTTTATATGTCAACCGCGCGGGCGCTGGACCTTGCGGTATTATAATTACGTATGTTCCCCGATATACGAGCGGGGATAGTCATATCAAGTTTACCCTTTTTGTCGGCTCATTTCAAGAGCGCGGCTTATCTTTTTTGTTTTGCGGCTGTGCTTTCAGCGCATATGTGAGCTTGTCAGCCGATCTTGCTTTGCTGCCGCCTTTTAACTGCAAGCGGCGGCGCAGGCAGCACGCCTGTTATTTTTTCCCTTTAAGTTTCATGATAAAGGGCAGTTTGTCCTTTACCTCATATTTGAGTTTTTCATACGGTATCAATTCTTTGTATACACCTGTGGCTTTCATAGCCTTAAGGTCACCGAGATGCTGGTGATATATCAGTTCTTTGCGCTTTATCTGGTGTTCTATCTCACTGTGGAATTTACCGTTTGTATATTCATCGAACTCTCTCAGCAGGCTTGCATGCTTGTCGAGAAAATTCTTTTTCAGCTTTTCGGGCGAAGTCCTTATCGAACCTGATGCCGAGTGTGGATTGTTCGTCCTGTAAGCGCTCATTATCTCATTCATGTAGTGGGCTGTGCCGTCATAAGTGGTCACCAGCCTTACCAGCAGGTCAAGCGTGGTGGAAAAATCCAAAAGCTGACGCAGGTTCTCGGTCCTGCCGACAGTGGAAGCGGTCGGCGTGAAGTCAAGCCTTATCAGGTCCTCAACAGTGAGGTCTGCACCCTCAGGCTTTTCCAGCGCACTCAGCAGTTTTTTGTCGTTCCACATCTTGCGCGGGTAGAAATTTTTTATAAAATTGTCGTCGGTATCAACGACCTTTGCGTTGTGAAAACAGAGGTTGCATTCGGGGTGCGCTTCAAGAAAATCCACCTGTTTCTGTAATTTTCTGTCATCGCACCAGTAGTCATCGCCCTCACATATAGCGAAGTACTTTGACTTAAGGGCGGGTATCACATACCTCTGTACTATATTTATCCCCTGACTGTACTGGTTTTTCTCCTGATACAGCACCTCTATCTTATCGGGGTATTTCTCTTCCATCTCCTGCACCACAGCCTTTGAACCGTCAGTCGAGCAGTCTTCATGGACGAACACTTTGTACTCAAAGTCTGTTTTCTGGGTGCATATGCTGTCAAGGCACTGACGGAGCCATTTTTCGTGGTTAAAGCTGAGCACGCCAACTGTCACTAAGGCAGCCATTTGTTTTCTCCCCTCGTTTATAAGTTTATGCGGTCATCAAAGTCTGTAACCGTCCAGCACGCCTTTGAACATGCTTTTCAGTTTATGGAACTTGTCATTCTCATAAAGCACAGTCTGCACCATGCGCTTGATGACCCTCACATCGGCTTTGATACCCAGTCTGTACTTGCGCTTAAGGTAGATGCTGTTGCGCACCCAGTAGTATTTTCTCAAAGGCGAGTGATTGAAGATTATTATATCCTTGCCGAAAAACCTCTTTGTGACGCTCCTGCCCACTTCGTGCAGGAAGCCTGTGTAATTCAGCCTTATTATCTTGTATCCGCCGCGTACCAGTGCATAGCAGATGTCGTAGTCCACCATGTCGATGAACAGTTTCTCATCAAAACCGCCCACCGCTTTTATACAGCGCACGTTGTTGAATGCGCCCGAAGTTATGCAGAAATCCACTTTCTCATACGGTTTTGTCAGCCCGAAATCCACCTTCACACTGCGGTCTTCGTATTTTGAAGTTATTATCGCCACATTGTCCTTAGCGCGGCTTGCAAAGCTGTCATACCGTTCAATGATATCAGCCTTGCATACAGTGTCCTGATCCAGTGTCAGCACCCATTCTGCGCCCAGTTCATCGGCTTTGTCGATTATCTGCGCCAGCGCCTTTGCGATGCCGAGATTATCGTCATTACGTATATAAGTTATATTCTGATACTTTGCTCTCAGTTCATTTATCTCATCAATGTTTTTTGAGCCGTTGTCAACGAGTATCAGTTCGCCCACCTGCGGGCTTATGGCTGAAATATTCTCCTCCAGCCTGTTGATATCGGGGTTGTAGAGCACTATCCCTGCGGCGTGAGCCATAAAACTAACCACCCTGTTTATTTTCTGTATTCAGCGAGGAATATGTCATAGAAAGCCTCGCGCTTCTTTATCAGCTTTTCTCTGCTGAATTCCTTAGATTTATTGAAATTACGCTTTGCAAGCCTTTTCAGATCGACTTTCATCATGCGTTCGACCGCTTTGACTACCTCTTCGTCACTGCCCTTTCTGAAAAGGCAGACTTTCGGTATAAGTTCGGGTATGCCCGCGATGCTTGTGCCGATGACGGGACAACCTCTGCTCATCGCCTCTATGACAGCGCGGGGCAGACCCTCCTGCTTGCTGGGCTGTACGTAGATATCCAGCGAGTCATAGAATTCAGGCATCTTGTCAGCCGAAAGATTGCCCACGAACTTTACTCTGTCAAGCACGCCCTGTTCTTTAGCAAGGTCACGCAGGAAGTAGTCGGGCTGAGCGCCGTTGAATCCGCCCGCCAGACGGTATTCCACATCATATCCCTTATCTGTCAGCGCCTTTATCGACCTTATCACATGTTCCTGACCCTTATAGCGGGTATCGAGAGCCGCCGCAGTGCCCAGCACCAGCTTTTTGCGGGCATCAAAGCCATCCAGCCTGGCAAGGCGCTTTTCAAGCGTTTCGCTCTTCGGCGCATTTATAACAACGTTTGAACAGCTTACCGTAACGCCCTTAGTGGGATAACGGTGCTGTAAGAATTTGCCTGTAACATAGTACACATACTTAGCCTGTGAGATGATACTGCGGGTCTTGAAATACATATACGGCGCTACAGCCTTGCCCAGCAGACCGTGATTCCAGTAGCTGTCCCACGAACAGCCCACGCTTTCGACGATGTATGGTTTATGGTATTTTCTTATGTATTTTACAGCCAGCTGTGCTATGGAACTCTGTGTCCTCAGCACGAAATAGTCGTTCTCGCGCACGCATTTTTCGACTATCTTTTCAGCCTTCGGCTTGTTTACCAGTATAGTTTTCGGGCTTTTGAAGTTCGGCACGCTTATCACCTTTATCTGCGGCGGAACAGGCGTAAAACTCTTGCCCTCGACGGGTTTAGTTCTTATCAGGAAGGTTATCTCGTCCGCCAGATAGGAATATCTCTCATAAAGTTCATGATATGCGAACTCATAGTAATTGCCCTCTTTGTCATAGAACAGCGGACCGTCGTGGATAAAAACCAGTTTCATTAAAAGTTAGCTCCTTTATTCTGAAAGTTCCCTGCGCCAGAAGTCAAGGTTTCTCTCAAACGAGAAATCCTCCTCCCATTTTTCAGCCGATGCCTTGCTGAATCTCTCCCATCTTTCGCGGTCAGAGGACAGCTTCATCACTGCATCTGCCCAGCAGTCGGTGCTTTCGGTGTCATCTACCAGATAACCTGTTTCGCCGTCAGCCACCACATTTTCGTTATAGCCTATTGCAGATGCTATGGAAGGCAGACCCGCAGACATATACTGTACCAGCTTGAAGCCGCCCTTGCCCATTGAACGTTTGATGTTCAGAAGCGGCATTATGCCGATGTGTGCTTTAAGCATCTCATCGCGGACGATATCCCTCGCCCAGCGGATATTCCTTATTTTCAGATGTTTCGCATCGTATTTCAGCGGCAGGTTGCATATCACGGTCAGTATGACGGTCTTGCCCGTCTTTGCCCTGACTTCCTCAGCCGCCTTATCGAGAGCGCCAACCACGTTGTTCATGTGTTTCAGCCCCGAAGATGCCCCCACCCAGAGGATATTTATCTTCTTGTCATAAGTTTTTGCACGCTGGCTGTTCCTGCCTGTTTCTTCATCAACGATAAGGTCACCGTCGGTAGTAGGAAGCATCGTGACTTTGTTGCGGCACTTTTTGTTCAGCATATTTTTCAGATAATCGCTCGTGACTATTATCTCACTGCTGTACTTCTGCAAAAGCCTTGCCTCAGCCTTTGTTATCTCGTTTATGCCGAAGATATCGTCATCGAAATCCCATATGACCTTTGAATTTTTCAGCACCCGCTCATACATGAAACTCAGCGGAAAGAAGCAGACTTTCGGCACAGCCGCGCGTGATATCACGACAGTGTCGGGCTTAGATGCCATATCAGCCGCAAAGTTTGCCAGATTTCTGAAAAATATCATAAGGTGATATCTTATCTTGTTTATAAGAGTGGGCGCATCGGTATAGCTTCGGTACATCTTATCGGTCACGGTGAACCTGTTGGTTATCTTAGCGTCCTTTATCTTTTCGGTATACTGCAATATCCTGTAATAGCTTGCCGCGTGGGTGAAGCCTCGTGTATACACCGATACCTTTTTCATGTGCGAACATTCCTCCGAAAAGCGTGAAAACTAGCCTTTTGCCGCTTTCTCGCTCTGTTTTTTTCTTGCCATTTTCTTATACAGCTTAAGTATGCCCATGTTGTACATGATGGGGCGTATCTGCCGTTTTATCCTGTTTTTCAGCTTGAAAGTCGATGGGAAGTACTTCTTTTGCAGACCATGTACCGAAAGTTCGTCTATATCAGCGAACATTTCGTCGCGGCGCGGGCTTGGCTTAGCCGAAGCCACCATCATTCCGCCGTTTATGGCGCTGTCGTTATCGAAATCCAGTTCCTCCACATCGAGGTTTTTCCTTATCTTCTCAAAAGCCTCAGCCGCCTTAGCATTATTGACCAATACCTGCGAAACGCCGATGCCGTCATCCATACGGGGGGCAGCGCCGCTGACATACCAGTAGTCACCGGCTGTGAAGCTGCTGCGCCTGAATTTGCCTTTGCAGTGGCAGTTATAGCATGACGGGCGAGATATCATCTCTTTGCTGTAGAATTGCAGCATGGGGTCAACATCGTAGGGTTCGTCATATTCGCTGCCGTCATCGAACACTACACGCATCGTTGTGCTGCCGTATCCGTAGGTCTTTTCGCGGAACCTTACCTCGCGTATCTCCTTGCCGCTGCGCTTTTTCTGCCAGTGCAGATATTTGCGCCAGAATTTCGGTGAGGGCACGCCCTTGCAGATTATATCCATCGTATAGAGTTCATCATAGTCCCGTCCGAGATAATTCAGCAGACCTTCGACCTGACAGGGAGTGCCTGTGAAAAGCACTTTTCTGCCGCCTGCAAGGAACTCCTTCACCTTGCGGTAGCTGAACCCCACATCGCTCTGCACATATTTCGAGCGGTTGAACTGCTTTATATCCTCCATACTTTCTATGAAGCTGTGGCGTACCCTGAAATTCTCGTCAAAACCAACGCCGAAAACGCAGCCGCCCTCTTTAAGCACGAACTCAGCAGCTGCCGCGAAAAATCCTCCCGAAGTCGAGGTCTTTCTGAGGTCGTCATTCCTGTGCCTTACGAGATAAGCCTTCGGTCGGTCGTCTGTTTTGTTTTTGTTGAGTACGGGACAGACTTTGGTGCAGCGCCCGCAGTCGATGCACTTCGCGGCATCGGTGACAGGGTATGAAAAGCCCTCTTTATCGGGCTTCATCTTTATGCAGTCTTTCGGACAGCTGTTCATGCAGGCAGAACAGCCGCAACAGTCTTTTTTTACCAGTTCTGATATATCCATTATGGTCACCCGCTCAGTTTTTCAGTGACTTTGAAAGATAGTTCCACGAATACTTTCTAAGTTTTTCTATATTTTTATCCACCTCAGCATAGTCGGTGCTGTCGGTTATAAATCTGTCTTCCCAGACATCATTGACGATACGGTCTTTCATGCCCGCGATGGAAAGCAGCGATTCCAGTCTTGAAAAAGTGTTTTTGCTGCTGTCGGCGCTGTGCCGCCTGAACACCATGACCTTCTTGTGGTACAGTATAGAAAATACTGTGCCGTGATATGAGTCGGTGCAGACATACTCCGCGTTCTTTATGGCACTTACAAAGTTTGACGGGTCGGGGTCATCAGCGAATTTCGCATTGAGTTTGTTGTCATACTCGCATATCTCACCGAAAAACGGCATCATCACGATGGGCAGACCTGTCTTTTTGGCCAGTTTGAGCACGCATTCACGCGGTTCTCTTCTGTTGCCCAGAAAATAGCAGAAGATATATTTGCCCTCAGTCACATTCTTTTCGGGCAGTATATCGTCCCAATCCTCAGCTTTAAAGAGAATAGTCGGGTCGCACACAACGGGGACTTTCTCGCCCGTAAGCTGTTTTACTATTTTCTGCCCCCTTATCTCGCGCACAGATATGTGGTCAAACTTCTTAAGGAAATCCTTGTAGGACTTTTCCAGCAGGAAAGGCACATGCGACACCCCGAAACTCGGCGCATAAGCGACCCGCTTGGTGTTTTTCGGCAGCCAGTTCAGTGTGTAGAAATCCGAACCGCTGTTGATGGGGTTCCACACCTGGTCACTGCCCAGTACAGCCATGCTGTAGTTTCTGCCCGCCTTTTTCAGCGCATCATAACCCACTATCTTAGGCGAAGCAGTCATGTATCTGTCAACAAAGGCATCGAACACTTTGTTGCGCCTGCTGATGAACTCGCTGTTCTTTCGCTGGAAGAATTTTCTTTTAACAAAAGACCAGCGTTCAGCCATTATCGAGGGTATCAGCAGTTGGATAAGGTACTTGTACGCCGTCTTTTTTGTTTTCGTATATTTTATATATTCGTTGTCATAGCCCAGCTTCGTAACAGCTTTCTGCGTCGCATAAGACTGTAAAACGCTGCCGAAATTGCGTATATTCGGGCATACAACGACCGCAACTTTCTTCATATCGGTACTCCTGTCTGATAACCTGAGATATCTTTTATTCCGCCTGAATGTGTTTTTATGTACGAAAAGTGTGAATTTTCGATGGTTTGTTTACATTCGCAGGCAGTATAAATTACATAAAAAACGGTGCACGATCACAGCGGACATGCACCGATTTCTGTTCTCGATTTATGAATTGCCGTTTTTGAACACGAAAAGAATAGTCTTTATGATTATTTTTACATCAACAGCTAAAGAGCGGTCAGCCACATACTTTCTGTCAAGGGCTATCTGCTCGTCTTTGGTCAGCGAATTTTTGCCGCCTACCTGCCAGTAACATGAAAGACCGGGATTCACCAGCAGTCTGTCATCAGGAAGATTTGCCTGCTCTCTCGGTATGAACGGTCTTGGACCTATCACCGACATATCGCCTTTAAGTATGTTCACCAGCTGGGGCAGTTCGTCGATAGAGGTCTTTCTGATAAAATGACCTATCCTTGTGATGCGCGGGTCATTCTTCGTCTTGAAAGTTGCGCCCTTGCATTCATCTCTTGCCATAAGTTCTTCGCGTATCTTGTCGGCTTTCTTGTACATCGAACGGAATTTGTAGATCCTGAAGATCTTTCCGCCCTTGCCGACCCTCTCCTGCGTATAAACGGGATTGCCGAAATCATCTATCATGATAAGCACCATGACTATCACCATCATAGGTGAAAGCACCAGCAGTGCCGTCAGCGAACAAATGATGTCGCATATCCTCTTCACCACATCGTAAACAGGCTTTTCTTCATAGTCTGTCACCGAAGATGATGATATGGTTATATCCCTCTCCGCTGCAGCTGCATCATTGAAGCTGGTCACTTCGATGCTGTTGTTCAGGATATTTTCAGTTTGCACATTCAAAGTAGTCATTAAAATTCCTCATAACTAAATAATTTTACCCCGCACCGCAAAGGAGCGCCGCGTGGTATACGGATAGGTCAAAGGGCGCATGGCACACCTTTTTACCGCCTCACCATATCAGACCGATGGCATGCGAAAAGATTGATGAAGCTGAGAGAAGCCGCTGTGTTACCTGATCTTTTATACATACTTTTTGTTAAATATTATACTTGTTCGCCCTTATTATAGCACACTTAAACGATAAAGTCAATATTTTTCCCTGTTTTCATCACTATAAATAATACAGCAAGTTTTTATATGATTATTATAACTAAAGTATATATTTCTTTAATTTTTTCTCAAACTTCTGTGCACAAATCGGGCTAAAAATGCCGTTTTCACTGAATTTTTATGTCAATCGGTACTGTTTTTCTACCATCTTGGAAAATTTTCGCTATTATGTATATTTTATTTGAATTAATATTTCTTTTGGGGCGTTATTAAACGCAAATTAATTGACATATTCAGTCAAATGTAGTAAAATATTAATGAATATATAGATAGTATCATTTGCAGTTACATCGGGCATGTTATCGTTTACACGATATTTGCTGCGAGGAATAAATAGAAGAATTTTTTCGGGTGATGGGTGATAGAATGAATATAATCTTACTGTCGGGCGGCAGCGGGAAAAGGCTTTGGCCGCTCTCAAATGATATACAGAGCAAGCAGTTCCTGCGTCTGTTCAAGACAGATGACGGGCGGTATGAGTCTATGCTTCAGCGTGTGTACCGCCAGATAAAGTCGGTGAGTGATGCGCAGATAACCATCGCCACATCACAGCCGCAGGTGAGTGCCATAAGAAATCAGCTGGGCAACAAGGTATCGGTCTGTATCGAACCATGCAGGCGTGACACTTTCCCTGCCATAGCACTGGCGGCGGAATATCTGCATGATGTTCAGGACGTTGACAGGGACGAGTGCATAATAGTCTGCCCTGTTGACCCATATGTTGACAACAGCTACTATGAGTGTGTGCGTTCGCTGGAGGCTCTGGTAAAGGGCGGCGAAACTGCGCTGACGCTAATGGGCATAGAGCCTACATATCCGTCAGACAAATACGGCTACATCATACCCGAAGAGAAGTCTGATATAAGCAGGGTGCGCTCCTTTAAAGAGAAGCCTGACAGGAAGACTGCGGGCGAGTACCTTAAGCAGGGGGCGCTGTGGAATGCGGGCGTTTTCGCGTTCAGGCTGGGGTATATACTTGATAAAGTCAGCGAGATAACGGGCATTGACGGCTATGATGCTCTGCTGGAAAAATATGAAGTGCTGGATAAGATATCCTTTGACTACGCTGTGGTCGAGAAGGAGAATTCGATACAGGTCGTTCGCTATTCGGGCGAATGGAAAGATGTCGGCACATGGAACATGATGACTGAGGTCATGGCTGATACCTCAAAGGGCGATGTCACACTGGACGAAACATGTGAGAACACCCATGTTATCAACGAACTCGGCATACCTTTGCTGTGCATGGGCTGTAAGAATATGGTCATAGCGGCGAGCGGTGACGGCATAATCGTTGCTGATAAAGAGCGCAGCGGCTATATGAAGCCTTATGTCGAGAAGATAGCAGGCGCGGCGCACTATGCCGAGAAGTCGTGGGGCACCTATACGGTCATCGACACTCAGCCTGAGACCATGACAGTCAAGATAAAGCTGTTCGCGGGCAACCGCATGAAGTATCAGAGCCATCGTCACCGTGATGAGGTGTGGACAGTGCTGTCGGGCGAGGGCAGGTTCGTCATAGACGGAAAAGAGATATTGGTGAAGCAGGGCGACACTGTCAGCGCAAAGGCCGGGGTCAAGCACATGATAATCGCTGATACCAACATGAGCATAATGGAAGTCCAGATAGGCAAGGAGATAAGCCGAAAGGACAAGATAATATACGAACATGAACAGGGCAGGAAAAAAGATAAATGAGCGGCGTTAATGAGAAAAACTACCAATGGATAGCCACACTGAGGGGCTTTGCGGCACTTCTGGTCTTCACGGCACACCTGCCGATACCCATGCCGTATATTGTCAGCTTTGCTATGGGCAGGGCGGGCGTTGTGCTGTTTTTCCTGATAACTGGATATCTGGCGGTGCAGTCGCGGCGCAAAAGGTCGCGGCGGCAGTATCTGTTCAACCGTTTTGTCAGAATGTACCCTGTTTTCTGGCTGATACTTATAGCTACATACATCGTCAAGATAGTGGCTTGGGACGCAGGTTTCACGAAACACCTGAAAGAACTTGTGCTGAACATGACGCTCTTCAACGAATTTCTGGGGGCTGACTGCATCATCGGCACAAGCTGGATGATGCCCATACAGGTCTGCTTCTTTGTGATGCTGGCAGTGCTTTCGGCTGACTTTTTTGACCTTGCTGACAAGGCAAAAGCAAAGTGGGCTGATCTTCTGTTTTACGGGATGAGCGTGCTGACGCTGGTGCTTTCTGTGCTGAGATATACGAAGAACAAGCCGTTCCCGACGGCTTTCGGTCTGCTGATACTGGTGTCGCTGATAGGCTTGCAGTACCGCGACTGCGGCGATATCAAGGGATGTGCGAAATATCTTGCGATATTCGCGGTCACATTCCTGCCAAGCGTTTTTCTTTCATACAAGGGCGAGGCTGTGGGTTACATCGCGGCGTATGTCATCGGCATGGTGCTGTTTCTTGCGGCTGACAAGTCGGGCGTTTCTATAAAGGCGTTCAACATGCTGGGCAGTGTGGGATTTTCGTTCTTCCTGGCAGCTGACATACCACACATCATACTGGAAAAATTCATCGACCCCAAAGCATCTGTCGGCGCACTGGTGATATTCACGGTCATCAAGCTGGCGGCGAGTCTGGGGCTGGCATATCTGCTGACAAAGTTTGTTGAAGAGCCGATGCTGAAAAAGGCAAAGGCTTTTGAAAGCAAGCTGAAATAAATTTTACAGAGGCGGTAAAAATGAAAAAAGTACTGCATATATCCAAGTATTATTTCCCTTTTATAGGCGGCGTTGAGGAAGTTGCGGCTGACATAACGGCGGCGCTGAAAGGCGAGGATTACGAGCAGAAGATAATCTGTTTCAACGAGGACTCGACCACTGACGGGGTAACTACCCACAGGGGCGAAACTGTACACGACTACATCGACGGCGTTGAGGTCATCAGGTGCGGCACTGCCGTGAAAGTGGCTTCGCAGGCGCTTTCGGCGGCGTATTTTGGCGAACTGAAAAAGGTGATGGAGGGTTACAGACCCGATATCGTGGTCTTCCACTACCCAAATCCGTTTGTTTCGGAGTTGCTGCTGAAATACAGGAAGATGGACTTCAAACTGGTGGTCTACTGGCACCTTGACATCACAAAGCAGAAGATACTCTCGAAGTTCTTCTATAAGCAGAATATCGAACTGCTGGAAAGGGCTGACAAGATAGTTGCCACAAGCCCCAATTATATCAAGGGAAGTCCGTTCTTAAGGCGTTTCAGGGATAAGTGCATCGTCATACCCAACTGCATAAACAACGAGCGGCTGACTGTGACCCCTGAGATAGAGGCGCTTGCGGCAAAGATACGCCGCAAGTACAAGGATAAGTTCATCTGCTTCGGACTGGGCAGGCACATACCATACAAGGGCTTTATCAAACTGGTGGAGGCGAGCCGTTATCTCGATGACAGGTTTGCCATACTGATAGGCGGCAAGGGCGAACTGACAGGCATGCTTATGAAAGAGGCATCGGGCGACAGCAAGGTGCATTTTCTGGGCAAGATAAGCGACAGTCAGCTGATAGCCTGTCTGCTGGCGTGTGATGTTTTCTGTTTCCCGTCTGTTACTAAGAACGAGGCGTTCGGCATAGCGCTGGCTGAGGGCATGTATTTCGGCAAACCTGCGGTAACGTTCACCATCGAGGGAAGCGGTGTCAATTATGTCAATGTCAAGGACGTTACAGGTCTTGAATGTCCGAATTCCGACAGTGCGGCTTATGCGAAAGCACTCGAAAAGCTGGCGGCAGACCCCGAACTCAGGAAAAAGCTGGGTGAAGCGGGCAGAGCAAGGGTGCTTGAAAAGTTCACCTACGATACTTTCCGCGCAAACATACTTGATATGATGGAAAAACTGTGATATTTCCGCTGCTGACTGTGCAAAATGGTCGGCGGCGTTTTTATGCAGACATGAAGAAAGCACTTCCTGTGGGGAGTGCTTTTTGCTTTGGCAAAGTAAAAAGGCAGTCCCGCGACGGAACTGCCTTTTCTATGTAAGTTATGTGCTTGGGGATAGGAAATTACTTTACAGTTATGGTAACAGCGTTCTTGATAGCGTTTACTGTATCCCAAGTGCCGTTTACTCTTGCGGCGATAGCTACCTTGTAGGTCATGTTTGGAGTCAGGTTCTTGGGAGTGGTGTAGGAAGTGGTGGTGATGTTGGAGGTCTGTATTCTCCACTTGCCTGCCAGATATACAGCGATGCCGTACTTGTCAGCACCGGGAACAGCGTCCCAAGTAAATCTTACCTGATGATATTCTTCGCTGTACTGTACCTGAATGTTGGTAGGATAAGTAAGAGCAGATGCGGTGGAAGATACGGCAACAGTGGTGCTTACAGGAGTAGTGCCGTATACGAATTCACCGAAGATATCACTGCCTGTTACCGAAGTAGTTTCAGTATCCAGTGCGAGGGTAGTGCCCTTTACCTCAGCGCCGTCCTTGATCTCCAGGACGAAGTCACCGACCTTGTAGTCAGAACCGATGGTCATAGGAGTCATAACGGTGTACATGGAATATCTGAACTCGCCGTCGTCTTTGTAGTTGCCCAGTGCAGAACCACCGATAGCGGAATCGAACTCAGCAGAGTTGAACAGGCTCTTGTCAGTCTTCAGCGAGAAAGTCAGTGCAGAGACCTTGTTGTTC
Source organism: Hominimerdicola alba 8 (assembly GCF_000178155.2). Lineage (GTDB taxonomy): Bacteria > Bacillota > Clostridia > Oscillospirales > Ruminococcaceae > Hominimerdicola > Hominimerdicola alba_C. The sequence continues at coordinate 30,761 of NZ_ADKM02000123.1, read as the reverse complement.
ATGAAACCGTTCATATAAACAGGAACTACCAGATACTTAGTGCCGTCATACTCTTCGATAGCAGCAGTGCCCAGCTTGGTCTGTACAGCCATGCAGGAAACGGTCCTTACGCCGAACCAGTCATCGTGAACTTCACCTGTCTTGGTGTTGGTGACTGCAACACGGAAGTGACGCATGTTCATTGCTCTGGTCATTGTATCGGAGTAGGTGTAGTTTGTAGCGCCGCTTATAGCAGTCCAGTTCAGTGCGTCATATCTGTTGGTGCCGCCTACCTGGTCATCGCTGTAGTACCACTGGTAGGTGAAATCGCTTGCGCTGTAGCTGCCCAGATAAGTTGTGCCGAGATTTACCTCAAAGGTGAACTTCTCGCCTACAGCAACATACTGGTCACCTGTCATCCAGCTATAGCCCTCGCCCTGAGCGCTTGCAACGATAGCACCGCCGTTAACAGCGGTAGTCGCAGGAACTGCCATAGCTGCTGCTGGCATCATTACTGCTACTGCGCACAGAACAGCTGCACACTTGCTTGCTGCTTTTGTCATTTTCATAGTAAAGACCTCCAATATAAATTTTTAATTCCCATACCCGATATATCGGTGTTGTATGTAGTCGACAATGATATCCTCACATTTGCTAATATTTTGTCATGTTTGCATTTGTGGTTCAATCTTTTTAACTGTTCACATTATATCATATTTTCGGAGTGGTTACAATGGTTAAAATATATAAAAATTAAAAACGTATATTGTTTCTTTAATGATATAGATATAAATGATTTATTCACACAAAATATTTAAGTTAAGATTAAGGTTGGTTTGTCTGATGCCGTGTGGTATGGTGAGGTGAAAGCCGAAGTTTTCGGGTTATATCCGATTTTTATGGTGATGCACGGTGCCGTCGTTTGCTTAAGTTGACTGCATAAGATATTGTGCAGCCGAAACACGAGAACGTCTTGACATATATAATAATATTAAACCCAAAACGATATGACCGACAGCACGTAATGGTATGGTGTAAAGTTTCACACAATACGCAAAACGGCAGCCCCGATAGGAACTGCCGTCATATTTATTGTGTTATTGTCAAGAAGTCTTACATCACTTTACAGTAACGGTGATAGCGTTCTTGATAGCGCCTGCGGTATCCCACTGACCGTTTACTCTTGCAGCAACAGCTACCTTGTAGGACATGCCCGGAGTCATGTTCTTAGGCGATGTGTAGCTGTTGGTGGTGATGTTGGAAGTCTGTATTCTCCACTTGCCTGCCAGATATACAGCTATGCCGTACTTGTCAGCGCCGCTTACCTTATCCCAAGTGAATCTCATCTGGTGATACTGCTCGCTGTATTCTACCTTGAGGTTCTGAGGAACAGTTGTGGAAGTTGTAGAGGAAGAAACGTTGATGGTAGTGCCTGTGTATGTAGCACCATATACCATGTCGCCCTCAACATTGCTGCCTGTCAGCACCATTGGGTTGTCATTGTAAGCTGTCATATTGACCTTTACAGCAGTTGCGCCGCTCTTAGGAGTAACGTACAGATAGCCGAGAACATTGTCAGAACCCAGAACAGTAGGAGTCATTACAGTTGCGTGCTGAAGAACATACGAACCTGCGACCTTGTCAACTCTGTCAGTCTTGCCGTCACCATCGGTATCCTTAGGATCGTTCTCCTGGAAGAAGCCGAAACCGAAGCCGTCGCCCTCATTTACGAGATTGCTGCTGTATTCCCACTTGATAGCCGATACCAGATTAGCATCAAACTTGAAGTTGGGCATGAAAGTGGATACCATGTTCTTGTAAGCGCCTGTGATGGTAACAGGGATCTTGTAAGAACCGTCAGACTGCTTTACAGCAGTACCCATAGCAGCTTTGACAGCTATGTTGCTCAGAGTTCTTACTGTGGAATAATCAACAACGCCGCTGTCGGTGTTTGTTATCTTGCATCTTACGTGTGCGCCGTTGAGTTTATCGGTCATAGTGCCCTTGATGGTAGCACTTGTAGCGCCTGAGAAAGTCTGCCAGTTGAAGTTTGTGCCTGCATAAGCTATCTCCCACTGGTAAGAAGCGTTCTTTACCCAGCTGCCGACATTAACTGTGAATGCAAAAGAATCACCATTCTTTACATACATGTCACCTGTCATGCTGGTGAAGTTGTAGGTAGGTGTTGCTGCACTTGCTACTATAGCACCGCCGTTGAAAACGGTCGCAGGAACTACGGCTGCTGCTGCGGGCATCATAACTGCCATCGCACACAGAACAGCTGCGCACTTGCTTGCTGCTTTTGTCATTTTCATTCTTAAGACCTCCATAAATAATTTGAAAGTTTTTCACCCGACGATATCTCGCCGAAACTTTTTTGCCGATGTCAAATCAAGATAAACTGCCCTGTTAACAGCTTGTTAACGATACATGCCGCACTCTCTCCAATTCACGGATATATACAGTTTAATAATTTAACTATCCGTATTATATCATGTTTAAAAATTCTTTGCAATAGCCACTTTCTCCAAAATTTAAGGGTTTCTTTTATGGGGTATCGCCAATTAATAGGGGTGATGGTATTTAAGCTGAGTTTTATTTATACAGAATATCTATAGCAATCCAACTTTTTAAATTCACAAAATCCAGTCGCAAAAGCTGGGATTTATGGGTTTTGTGACTGGATTTTGTCTGAATTTTAAGGCGGATTGCTATAATTAACAGGAAAAATGTCACTGCATTTTGATGTATGCAAAAGGCTGACATGAGATCTGCTGCATTTGTTATGCGGAATACATACACTTCGGATATTATGGCGGGACATACTCAAATTTACGCCATTGTCATTGACATGTCAGATAAAAAATAGTATAATAGAAAAAGCGGATATTTTTCGTAAACGCTTTTGCCGCCCCGATGCGGCTGGCGCAAAACTTATCTCATAGTCAAGACATGGCTGTGCAGGTCATTCCTGCGGTCGGTCTGAACACAAAGGAGAATTCAATATGAAAGGCATAATTTTAGCAGGCGGTTCGGGCACAAGGCTCTACCCGCTGACGATGGTGACTTCAAAACAGCTTTTGCCTGTTTATGACAAGCCGATGGTCTACTACCCGCTGAGTACGCTCATGCTGGCGGGCATAAAGGATATACTGATAATCTCGACCCCGACCGACCTGCCGAACTTTGAGCGCCTGCTGGGTGACGGTTCGGAGTACGGCATAAACTTAAGCTACAAGGTACAGCCCTCGCCCGATGGTCTTGCACAGGCTTTCATACTGGGTGAAGAATTCATAGGCGGTGATGCCTGCGCTATGGTGCTGGGGGACAACATCTTCTACGGCAACGGTTTCGGGACACTGCTGAGGACTGCGGTGAAAGATGCTGAGGAAAATGCCCGCGCAACAGTTTTCGGCTACTATGTGCCCGACCCCGAACGCTTTGGTGTGGTGGAGTTCGATGAAAGCGGAAGGGCAGTTTCCATTGAAGAAAAGCCTGCACAGCCGAAGAGCAGTTATGCGGTGACAGGGCTGTATTTCTATCCTGCGGGCGTTTCTGCAAGGGCTGATAAGGTAAAGCCGTCTGCGAGGGGCGAACTGGAGATAACCACCCTCAACGAGATGTATCTTGATGACGGTCTGCTGGATGTTCAGCTTTTGGGACGGGGCTTTGCATGGCTGGATACAGGCACGATGGACAGCCTTGCTGAGGCTACAAACTTTGTGCAGATGATACAGAACCGTCAGGGCATTGAGATATCTGCGCCCGAAGAGATAGCTTTCATAAACGGCTGGATAGACCGTGACGGGCTGATGCGTTCTGCCGAAAAATACGGAAAATCCCCCTACGGCGCACACCTGAGAAAGGTCGCTGAGGGCAGGATAAAATACTGAGGTGTACTTTGATAATGGGAAATTTTACATTCAATGAAACTAAGATAAAAGGCGTTTACATAATCGATGTCAAGACCTACGGCGACAATCGCGGCTATTTCATGGAAACCTACAAGGAAGCAGATTTCAAGGCGGCAGGGCTTGATTACAACTTCGTGCAGGACAATCAGTCAAGTTCCCGCAAGGGCGTGCTGAGAGGTCTGCATTTTCAGAAGACCCACCCGCAGGCAAAGCTGGTGAGGGTCATAAAAGGCGAGGTCTTCGATGTGGCAGTTGACCTGCGCAAGGGCAGTGAAACTTACGGTCAGTGGGTGGGCGTACTGCTTTCCGAAGAGAACCACAGGCAGTTCATGATACCGCGCGGATTTGCACACGGCTTCGTTGTGGTCAGCGATTATGCTGAATTCGCCTACAAGTGTGACGATGTCTACCACCCCGAAGATGAGGGCGGCATCATGTGGAACGACCCTGCCATCGGTATTGAATGGGCAGATGTCGGTGAAGTGATACTTAGCGAGAAAGACAAGCATCACCCGTCGCTGGCGGAATCAAAGATCGAATTTTAAGGAGAATATGACATGAATATATTTGTAACAGGCGGTGCGGGCTTCATCGGCTCGAACTTCGTTTTCCACATGCTGGATACTTACCCCGACTACCGCATCGTATGTCTTGACAAGCTGACTTATGCGGGCAATCTTTCAACACTGGCACCTGTGATGAATAACCCGAATTTCAGGTTCGTCAAGATAGATATCTGCGACCGTGAGGCTATATATAAGCTGTTCGAGGAAGAAAAGCCAGATATCGTTGTAAACTTCGCGGCTGAGAGTCACGTTGACCGTTCCATCGAAAATCCTGAGATATTCTTACAGACCAACATTCTTGGTACACAGGTGCTTATGGACGCATGCCGCAAGTACGGTATACAGAGATATCATCAGGTTTCCACAGATGAAGTCTACGGCGACCTGCCCCTTGACAGACCCGACCTGTTCTTCACCGAAGAAACACCGATACACACATCTTCGCCCTATTCTTCGTCAAAGGCGGGCGCTGACCTGCTGGTAATGGCATATCACCGCACCTACGGTCTGCCTGTGACAATTTCGAGATGTTCAAACAACTATGGTCCGTATCACTTCCCCGAGAAGCTGATACCGCTGATGATAGCAAACGCGCTGGCTGACAAGCCTCTGCCTGTTTACGGTGAGGGTCTTAACGTGCGTGACTGGCTGTATGTGGAAGACCACTGCCGCGCCATCGACCTGATAATACACAAGGGCAGAGTGGGCGAGGTCTACAATGTGGGCGGTCACAACGAGATGAAGAATATCGACATTGTAAAGCTCATCTGCAAGGAGTTGGGCAAGCCCGAAAGCCTTATCACCCATGTTGAGGACAGAAAGGGTCACGATATGCGCTATGCCATCGACCCGACAAAGATACACAACGAACTGGGCTGGCTTCCCGAAACAAAGTTTGCTGACGGCATAAAGAAGACCATCAAGTGGTATCTGGACAACAAGGAGTGGTGGGAAACCATCATTTCGGGCGAGTATCAGAACTACTATGAAAAAATGTACGGTAACAGAGGTACGATATAATGAAATTTTTTGTGACAGGCGTGGGCGGTCAGCTGGGTCATGATGTTATGGCTGAACTGGCAAAGCGCGGCTATGAAGCCGTAGGCAGTGATATCCTCGACAGCGTGCCGCAGGATATCGAATATAAAAAGCTGGATATAACCGACAAGTCTGCTGTTGAACAGGTCATCACTGCGGTCAAGCCAGATGTGGTGGTACACTGCGCCGCATGGACGGCTGTCGATGCGGCTGAGGACGAGGAGAATATCCCGAAAGTACGGGCGATAAATGTTGACGGCACACGCAATATCGCGGAAGTCTGCAAAGCACTTGACTGCAAGATGATATACATTTCCACCGACTACGTTTTTGACGGCAGGGGCGAAGAAGCGTGGAAGCCTGACTGCAAGGACTATGCGCCCCAGAACGTTTATGGTCAGTCAAAGCTGGACGGCGAATTTGCTGTGGCTGAAACGCTGGAGAAATACTTCATCGTGCGCATAGCATGGGTGTTCGGCAAAAACGGCAGTAATTTCGTCAAGACCATGCTTAACGTGGGCAAAAAGCACCCCGAAGTGCGTGTCGTCAATGACCAGATAGGCACTCCGACCTATACGCCACACCTTGCAAGACTGCTGGTCGATATGGCTGAAACCGACAAATACGGCTATTACCACGCCACCAACGAGGGCGGGTATATATCGTGGTACGATTTCACCTGTGAGATATACAGGCAGGCGGGGCTTGATACGAAAGTCACACCTGTTACCACTGCCGAATATGGTCTTAGCAAAGCGGCAAGACCTTTCAACAGCCGCCTTGACAAGTCCAAACTCACCGAAAAAGGCTTCAAGCCCCTCCCGACATGGCAGGAAGCGCTTTCTGAATTCATAATTCATAATTCATAATTGTTGGCAGGCATTCGGGTTTATATGTATTAATAAAATGCGTGGACGAAATATCGTTCACGCATTTTTTTGTTGTTTTATTACAGCGGGCGTTAATAATATTGCTCCCCCAATTAAACCTTGCCACAATCCATAAAGCTACATAATCAAAACGCTGTAAAATGGAGGGTTTTATATTTCAGGTAATTCAAATACGGCAAGGTTTAGTTGGATTATCAATAGTTGGCGGTTTTCTCTCTCCCCCGCCGCAGGCGGGGGAGAGAGAAAACATCTCAATAACTGTTCCTTGTAATACCTTTATTATTAGTTGTGTTTTAAAGTTATGACCATATAAAGAAAATGCGTGGACGAAATATCGTTCACGCATTTTTTATGTTGTTTTATTACAGCAGGTATCAACTGCGCATCTTTTCGTTCGGGTGTTTGTCGTAGTAGGCTTTTTTGTCGGTGTACATGCGTTCATCGGCGTTGTGCAGTGCGGCGCGGACATTCTTCACATCAGCTTCGTAGCCTGTACCGATGGCGAATACAACTTTATCGTATCTTTCGGATATCTTCCTCAGCTTGTCGGCTTTGCTTTCAAGTTCATCTTCGGTGACATCTGTCAGCACTACCACAAATTCATCGCCGCCTGCGCGGAATATCTGGTGTACCGCGAAGACATCGCGCATGGCATCTGCGGCATTTTTCAGCAGTCTGTCGCCTGCATTGTGACCCTCATTGTCATTGATGCGTTTTAAACCGTTCAGGTCAACAAAGATTATGCCCACCGATTTTGTAGTGTCTTCCTTAGCCAGTGCATCGATGAAGTTGTTCATCTCGTTGCGGTTCATGACTCCGGTCAGCATGTCGGTCGAACTGAGTATGTGCAGTTTGTCCAACATACGGTAGCTGTACAGTTCTGATGCCAGTATGAATGTGGTTATCTCCAGTATTTCCTTGATAAGATCGGCGGCTTCGGCGTTGAAGTTTATCGACCAGATATAACCCAGCAGTTCGCCCTTGAATTCCAGCGGGAAGAGCACTATATTCTTACAGCCCGCCCCTTTCAGCGATTCGTACCACGCAGGATTGCGCTCCTGCACCACCTTCATATCATGGGTGTTTTTGACTATCACGCAGTTGCTTCCCGCGATGGTGGCTTTCCACGAATCTGCGATATCGTAGAAGTTTTTATCGAGGTAACTGTCCATCGGCAGGAGTTTCGAGCCATCAGCGAACGCTTCGCACAGCACCGAACATTTGCGCTTTTCAGTGTCCATAAGCATGATACAGCAGTGTTCGGAACCGCACTGTGCGCGGATATCACTGCATATCACAGACATAGTTTCTCTGAAATCCTCAGCGCTTCTCAGCTTGATGAAAGTTTCAAGCACAGCAGATGCGATATCAGCTGATATGGAGGACATGCGCTTTGGGTCTGGCTTTATGTTTATATCCATTATGTACAGGCAGTAGCAGATGTTGCCGTCATCGGGGATAAGCGGCAGGAAAGTCAGGTCGAACCACACATCAAAGCGGGTGGCATGGGCATATGAATGAAGTACCTGCTTGTGTACAGCCGCATTGTAGCATGCGTCCTCAAAATTCAGGTCGCGGGGGATATATTTGGTGTATAACTGGTTAGGTACGAACTTTTCCGTCAGCATGGTTATCTTCTCAACGGGGTGCTCGATGCTGGCGATATAGGGCTTGTTGCCCGTGACTATGCGGACATTGCCGTAATCATCTTCCCCGAATTTTTCCACCGACATCACACAGGCGGCGGTGGGTATGTTGTCGCATATTGCCTGAAAATCCATAAATAATATTACACTTCCTTTAATGGTATGATCGCCGCGCGGTCACAGTATAATGAGTCAAAAAAATGTCATGAAATGACAAGATACTGTGACACAGCTTTTATTATTCATATTATAACACATAATTTCCTTTTTTGCAACAAATTCTCCAAAAAAATAATTTATATGTATGCCAAAAAATGAACACTCTTCACAGCAAAAATGGCAATTCAAGATACTTTTCCCGCACCGCATCACCTGACGAATGTTATCGCGGTGCTAATATCTGACAGTCCGCGAAGTATATTTCAATGCAGGTAATGGAATAGAGGCACTCGTTATATTCTGAGCGAATATTTTTATGTTTTTTAGTATATTTTTACCTATTGTGTAAATATTTAAGCAATTAGGCACAAAATGATAGTTTTTTGTCCGTATAACACATTGAAATTTGTAATAACATGTGCTATCATTATCTATATTGAATGGCGGAAGAGAAGACCGCCATAAATGCGGCACAACGCTCTGCCGCAAGATCTTAAACGAGGTGAGATCATGAAGAAAAGCATTTTCCGAAAAGGCATGGCACTGCTTATGTCGGGTACGATGATGCTGGCACTGATGCCTGCCATTTCAAATGACCTGACTGTAGGTGCCGCCGCAAACAAAGCCCGTGTATCGGTACACGACCCGTCTGTTGTGAAAAACGGCAGTACCTATTATGTGTTCGGTTCGCATATCGAGGCGGCACGCAGTTCCGATCTGCAAAACTGGACACGCTTCACCAACGGCTACACCACACCTAACAATGTGGAATTCGGCAACCTTTCGACCAACCTGAAAAAGGCTTTCGCATGGTGCGGCGAAGACCTTGAAGACTGCGCAGGCGGCTTCTCGGTGTGGGCGCCCGATGTTTACTGGGACGCTCAGTATCAGAATTCCGACGGCACAAAGGGCGCTTATCTGATGTACTTCTGCACATCTTCGACCTATATCCGTTCGGTGATATGCTTTGCGACCTCTAAGAATATCGAGGGTCCCTACACTTTCGCTGATACGCTGATATATTCGGGCTTTACCAAGAACGACCAGTATGTGACCAGTTCCACCAAGAACGTTAACAAGAAGTACACTTCGACCAATATCGACGAACTGATATCGTCGGGTGAAGTTACCATGAACAACAGCTGGTTCAGCAGCAACAACTTCAACAACTCACTGTTCCCCAACGCTATCGACCCCACCATATACACCTCTACTGACGGTAAGATGTATATGACCTACGGTTCATGGTCGGGCGGCATATTCACCATTGAGATCGATCCTAAAACAGGCAAGTGCATACACCCCAAGACAGGCACGACATCTGACGGCAGAATGGTGGACAGCTATTTCGGCACAAAGATAGCAGGCGGCTACACCAAGTCGGGTGAAGGTCCTTTCATCGAATACAACGCTGATACAGGCTACTATTATCTCTGGACGACACTCGGCGGACTGACTGCAACAGGCGGCTATAACATGCGTGTGTTCCGTTCCACCAGCCCCACAGGACCTTTCACCGACCCATCGGGCAACGCGGCAGTCATCGCCAGCGGCGGCAATGTCAACAGCATCGGTTTGAAAGTGATGGGCAACTACAAGTTCAGCACCCTTGACAATGCTTACATGGCGTGTGGTCATAACTCAGTGCTGAAAGACGATGACGGCAGATGGTATCTGCTTTACCATGCACGCTTCAACACAGGCAACGAGTATCACGAAGTCCGTGTACATGAGATGTTCTTCAATGAAGAGGGCTGGCCTACCGTCACACCTTTCGAGTATTCGGGCGACCATATCGCGCAGACCGGTTATGAAGAGTCTGATATCGCGGGCGATTACGAATACATAAATCACGGCAAAGCTACTGACGGCAACGTTATCAATTACCAGAGCATAAAGCTGAATTCCGACCTCACCATATCCGGTGCGGTAAGCGGCACATGGTCGCAGGCGGCTGACAGCGCGGCAGCTACACTCACAATAGGCGGTCAGAAGTACAGCGGTTATTTCATCGCGGCGGCTAACGAAAAGGGCACAAAGGTGATGTCCTTCACCGCAGTGGGCAGTAACGGTCAGACCGTGTGGGGCGCTAAGACCAAGACTTATTCGGGCAGTGCAAGGGCGGCAGTCACCGACTACACCAACACCGATGCACAGCTTGTCATGTCCCCCGATACAGCAGGTGCTTCCAGCAAGGCATCAAGACTCAGCGGCACCGATCTTGTCAGCGGCGCGACATACTTTATCACCAACAAGAACAGCGGCATGTCCCTCGACCTGCCCGCAGGCGCACTGGACGCAGGCACAAATATCCAGCAGTGGGATTTCAACAAGTCATGGGCACAGCAGTGGAGGCTGGTCGCTGTTGACGATACTTATTTCAGGATAGTAACACTGGGCGATGAGTCAAAGTGCATCACCGTAGCAGGCAGTTCTTCAAACGATGGTACAAATGTTGAATTACAGCCCTACACAGGCGCAAGCGGACAGCTGTTCAAGCTGGTGAAGAGCGGAAGCTACTACGGCATAGTATCGAAATGTTCAAGCGGCAACAGCGCACTGGACGTTTTTGAGTGGTCTACCGAGAACGGCGGAAATATCGCCCAGTACCCCTACCACGAATATGACTGCCAGCTTTGGTCTGTACAGCCTGTTTACCCCGCTGTGGTAAGCGGCACATACACCATAAAGAACCTCAACAGCGGTCTGTACATTGCAGGCAAATCGGGCAATGTTGTGCAGACATCTGCAAAGAAGTGGAACTTTACCAAGCAGTCAGACGGCACATTCATCATACAGGATACCACAGGTCTTGCGATGACAGTTGAGAACGGTTCTTCCGCAGACGGTGCAAACATCACCCTTGCCGCACTTAAGGGCGATAATTCGCAGAAGTTTAAGATACAGTGCAACAAGGACGGCACCTATTCATTGCTGACAGTTTCATCAAACGGCGCAAGATGCGCTGATGTATACGAAATAAGCCTTGCAGACGGCGCAAACATCTGCCAGTGGGAATACTGGGGCGGCGACGGTCAGAAGTTTATACTTGAACCCGCAGTGCCCGAAAACACAACAGTCACCCGCAACGGAGATGTCAACCTCGATGGCAAAACAGATGTCATCGACTGCATGTACTTTGAGTATTATCTCACAGGCGGTACAAGCTACACACTTGAAATGCCGATGGCAGCAGACCTCAACAACGACGGCTTGCTCAACAACAACGACCTTGTACTGCTGAGAAAAATGGCACTAGCTTAACCCCTCCCCTGAATAAATGCTGCATGCGTTTTGTATATTCGCGTGCAGCATTTTTATATGTGGTTATCACGCTGACACACCACAAAAACAGCGGCTATACAGAACTTAAGGTTCTTAGCGTATATCTTTCCCCCGCCGCAGGCGGGGGAAAGATATGGGGCGCTCAATTATCCTTTTGTTCACCGCATTTTTAGTTGGTGTGCTAAAGGGATAGTCATATTTTTATATGGCGGCATAAAAGTTCATGACTTGTTGTCTGTACTATAGCAATCCGCCTTAAAATTCAGACAAAATCCTGTCACAAAACCCATAAATCCGAGCTTTAGCGACCGGATTTTGTGAATTTAAATAGTTGGATTGCTATAATTTTAATAGTTAGTTAATTATACAATTTGCAGTTTATGTACATATTTCTTTCACTATATTGCATAAAGCGTTTGGGAATATGTTGACAGTTGTTAATAAATATGCTATATTTAATGTAAAAAAATAGCGCGCAAAAATCGGTATGTGCGCAGATACGCGGTAAGCAGATGTTTCGGGAAAGATATCACGAATTGTTCGGAACACTGCCCTCAGTGTGTTGCATATGTTTTGCATAAAAAGATGTTCGGTGATGCCGCGCGGCGGGGCATCTGCCGAAATATAACAAAGCCATCAAGTTATAATTCCCCTGAAATACAAAGAAAAAAGCCCGACTGCGGTACCAAACTGCGGCGGGGCTTTTTTCTGTTGCGGACACTAATGCCTGAAATAAAAACTCCCGCCGCTTTTTGGGGAAGTGACGGGAAGTTTTGTTTGAACTAATAGTAATAGTATAAACTCATATCAGGATACTTTGGTGTATATCTGACCGCCGTTCAGGGTCTTGCCCTTTGCGGCAAACATGTCGGATATGGTAACTACCTGATAGCCGTTTGCTTTCAGCCAGGGGAGAACTCTCTCCATAGCTTCGGCAGTGGTGGACTTGGTTTCGTGGCAAAGCACGATAGCACCGTTCAGTGAGCCGTTGTTTGCGGCGTTCTGTATAGTCCATACTATCTGGTCGGCAGATGCGTTGTCCCAGTCCTTAGTATCAAGTGAGCAGGTTATCATGGGAACATCGTACAATGTCTGCTGTACCTGCCAGTTAGAAGACAGATAAGGCAGTCTGAGCAGTTTTGAAGGCTCTTTGCCGATTATTCTCTTCAGCTTGTTGTATGTGGTGTCATACTCACTGCGTATCTGCTGAGAACTCTGCTTTGTGAGATCGGGGTGAGTTGTGGTGTGGTTTGCGATCTCCATGCCCTTGCTGTCAGCATAGCGTACCTGGTCTTCCGAACCGATCCAGTTGCCTACATAGAAGAATGTAGCGCGGAAGTCGCATTCTGCCAGAGCGTCTATTATCCTGTAGCCGCTGTTTGTGGGGCTTGTGCCGTCATCAAAGGATATAGCGACCATCGGCTTTGATGGGTCAACATAGTAGCCGTTATGTGTCTGAGGCTGATCGTTGTTGCCGTTGTTACCATTATTGCCGTTGTTGCCATTGCTGCCTGAGCGTGCAACGATAACAGAAGCGTTTTTGAGAGCACCTGCGGTGTCCCACTTGCCGTTTATCCTTGCGGCAACAGCTATCTTGTAGCTTGTGCCTGCCGAGATGCACTTGGGTGTGACAAAAGAAGTTGTGGTTATATCCGACTTCTGTACTCTCCACTTGCCTGCCAGATATACAGCGATGCCGTATCTGTCAGCGCCCTTTACGGGATCCCAGCTTATCTTGAACTGACGGCTTGGTGCGTTGTACTCTGCGGTGATATTAGTAGCGTAAGTAGTGTTGGTAGGTGTAGTGCTGTGTGTGTTGGTATTGCCGTTGTTTGAAGAACCGCCCTCAGCCTTGTAGCCTGCCTTTGCGCATATCGCTCTGTCGATATAGATATCGGTCAGGCTGTCGGGTGCTTCGATGTATACCTTGCAGTTCTTAGCGCCGGTCGGAATGGTGAAGTTTGTGTTCTCCAGCAGAGTCCACTTGCCCGCAGTGCAGTCAGCCTTAGCTATCTGAGCATATTTGGTAGTGCCGTCAGCATCGTACTGCATAGTCAGTGCCAGTGATGCACTTGTTGCAGGCATAGCCATCGTGCTGAAGCTGTACGCACTGCCCGCCTTGAAGTAGTTGCTGTCAAGTGCAAGTTCTGCGCCGTTCCAGTTGCTCGTTCTGCCGCTTATGTACAGTGATTTGCTGCCCTCATAAGCCTTAGAGGAAGAAGCAGCTATGGAAGCATTGCCCCTTGCCTGCCAGTAATCGGTGCCGTTCTCGAAAGAACCTGTGTACAGCGTGCCCTCTATAGGAGTCGGGTCACTGCTGCCGTTGTTACCATTGTTGCCGTTGTTGCCATTGTTGCCGCTGCCGCCTATCTTGAGGTTATTGCCGTAAACGGTAGCCTTGCCGCTCGACCTGTAGCCCTCGATATTCAGTGCTACTTCGTACATCTTGCCCATCTTAAGACCTGCCTTTTCCCAAGCCTTGAAATGCTCGGAAACGCTTATGGTGCCCTCGATGTAAGAGCCGTTGCCCTGCGGCTTGCTCTTGCGGACGCTCCAGTACTGGTCAAATGTGGTGTCACCGTCAATGGACGGTGCATTCTCACGGGTGGTCTTGTAGATGTCATACTGACCGCCGTCAGAATAAACTGTGCCCAGCGAATATGACTGTCCGGGCGGACGCCAGTCACCCCACGATTCTACGATGTAATACTCGACCAGAGGATTTCTCGTCCAGCCGTAAACGCACATGTATGAGTTGCCGTTTGGCTGGAAGTCTACTGCGTAATCGATGGATATATCGCCAAGTTCCTGATAGGTCTTGGTGCAGTCGAACTTCTGACCTTTACGGAACAGGCAGTTGTTTATGTTGCTCCACTCGCAGGAGAACGTACCGCCGCCCGTGATGGTCATGCGGGTGTTGCCTGTGTCTTTCCAAAGCTCGAAAGCGTAGCCGTCTTCGGTACCTGTCTTATTGTCGTAATAAGTCTGGTCGGCAAAGGCGGGTATCGCAGAAAGCCCTGTCAGGCACATAGCCGCCGCAGCAGCACAGCTGACAGCTTTTTTGATAAGCCCATGCTTCATGTCATCTTACCTCACTTTCTTCGGATATATTTGGGTAAGGCTGAGCCTTGCCCCGCTTTTCATGACTTGACAGCAGATATGCCGAAAACAAGGCGCCTTAAAGGTTTTCGCCGCGTCTGACTGTCTTTGTTTATTATTTTACCAAAATTGCAGAGATTTACAAGACGATTTTTGCGGTAAGCGCTACAATTTGACCGATTATTGCGAATTATTGACGAAAAACATAAAAGTTATGAGCAAAATTGATTGATTTTAGGGGATTTAAGTACAACTTTCATAGTCAAATTCGTAAATGTAAATATTTTGACCGAACAAATCAGCAATAAACAACCGATAATAGTTTCTTAACATTTGTGTCAGCTTTTCGCACACCGACTGCAAACGCCGATACACGGCTGTCAGCGTTATACCGAAAACTTCGGTGTAATATCACACAATAGTTCTGCTATTGCGTTTGGAATAAAAAAGTGAGCGTTCCCGCGCGGGGACGCTCACTTATATTATCTTGCTGACACAACGGATTAGCAGATTTTCAGCGAATATTAACGATAGCCCGCAGTTTTCTTTCCAATGTTGCTGGCGCGGAAAAGAAAACATATCAATAGATGTTTCCGATAATATCGTCAGTATTATAGCGATCCAACTTTTTATATTCACAAGATCCAGTCGCAAAAGCTGGGATTTATGGGTTTTGTGACCGGATTTTGTCTGAATTTTAAGGCGGATTGCTATAGTGGTGTTTCAAGGGGTAAACCGAAATATTAAATGTGGTTATTCCGCTGACACACCAAAATAAGCGATGTTATATTGGGAACTGAATATAGTTGGCGTTTATCTTTCCCCGCCTGCGGTGGGGGAAAGATAACATCAACTCAGTATTTCCTTGTTATAAAGGTATTTTTTGGTGGTGTGCTAAAGGGATAGTCATAATATTAAATGTCACAGCCTGAACCTTGCGGGCATAAGTTCATCAAGGGTGTGTTCGCCATCTGTGAGTATTATCCTGAGATCTCCGCCGCAGAACTCGCTCATAACTTGCAGGCATGCGCCGCAGGGGTAACAGGGCGAAGACAGGTCGCCGTCACCGCCGACTATCGCTATGGCAGAAAACTCCCTTACGCCCTCAGATACCGCTTTGAATATGGCAGTGCGCTCAGCACAGTTGGTCAGTGAATAGGAACTGTTCTCAATATTGCACCCGCGAAAAACAGAGCCGTCCGCACACAGCAAAGCCGCACCCACCCTAAAATGTGAGTATTTGCAGTAAGAATTTTCAGCCGCTTTTTCGGCTTCTCTCAGAAGTTCATCATTCGTCATGGTATGACCCCCTTTTTGAGAATATTATATCACCCACACAGCCCGCTGTCAAGCCGCAAAGGTCGTGCTGTTCGATCGGCGGGAGCAAGCACCAGCCCCACATGCTGACATGCGCCGTATTCTGCAAGGGCATGCGCGGCAAATGGTGCATCAGTATTTGACATTTTGCTAAAATGTGTTATAATAAAACTGTGAGCCTAAATAAATTCAGAGGCTCGTTATACAGACCACGAACGGAGGTATACCACATGAGAAAAAATTTAGGTGTTCAGCCCGCACTTTTCCCGATGCCTGTCGTGATAGTCGCGGCATACGGCGCTGACGGCAGTATATGCGCAATGAATGCGGCATGGGCACAGATCTGCGACAGCGATAAGATAGCGCTTTTCATCGATGCCGATCACAAGACCACAAAGAACATCATGGAAACAAAGGCTTTCACCGTTAACATTGCAGATGTCCCCAATATGGAAACGGCAGATTTCTTCGGCATAGCTACAGGCAACAAGATGCCCGATAAATTCGAGCGTTCGGGCTGTCACGCGCAGAAAAGTGAGTTCGTTGATGCACCTATCATCACCGAATACCCCGTCACCATCGAATGTGAACTTGCAGAAGAGATAAACACACCCAACATGCACGCGATAGTCGGCAGGATAGTCAATGTCAGCGCAGTTGAGAACGTTGTGGGCGACAAAGACAAGATACTCCCCGAAAAGGTCAACGCGCTTATCTTCGACCAGTACCGAAGCGGATATTTCGCAGTGGGCGAAAAAGTCGGTCAGGCATGGAATGCGGGCGCAGGACTTATGAAAAAATAATGTGGTTATCCCGCTGACACATCAAAATTAACTATGTTATATCGGGAAAGATAACATCAACTCAGTATTTACTCGTTAAAAAGTATTCTGGGGTGGTGTGCTAAAGGGATAGTCATATAAAATAACACATTATACCAAACGCGCAGACTTATCACAGCCTGCGCGTTTTTTGTGCTTTTATATAGCGAAAATATGCGTCTTTTCGGGCAGGACGTTCATCGCCATGCCGCGTCAATATACCCGTTCGACAATTCGCATTTTGCTGAAAAATGGGTTTTCGCGCAATGGTGTGCCGTCAGATAGAAACACAGTTAAAGCGGCATTCTTTAGCCCGTATCAGACATTTTTCATTGACGAACGTGCATCATTCCACCTGTTTGCCCAGAAACATTGCCGCCGCTTTGCATAACATGGCTTGGTCGTCCGTAACAGAACGGCTGTCGTTTCCGCCAAGAAATGCTACCGCACCCGTTATATCACCGCCCGAAATTATGGGCGATACAGCCAGCGCACGCGCATCTATCCCCTCAACAGGGCGGAAATTCTCTCCACCCCCGTGATATTCGTAAGAACGTCTGCTTTCCAGCATCTCTTCCATAGCCCGTGACAAGCGCCGCTGTGTGTATTCTTTCTTCGGTACTCCCGATACTGCCACCACATGGTCTTTGTCAAATATCACCGCAGGCGCTCCCCCCAGCTTTGAAATGACTTCCGCCGCCTGCAAAGCACCGTCAGATAATTCGTTTATAGGCGAGTATTTCTTGAATATCACTTCACCGTCAGAGTCGGTGTATATCTCCAGCGGGTCGCCCTCCCGTATCCTCATGGTGCGGCGTATCTCTTTAGGAATGACGACCCTGCCGAGATCGTCAATGCGCCTGACTATCCCTGTTGCTTTCATTTTGTTTCCTCCGTTATTTAGATTTGTGGGAATAGTTTGCGCGGATTTTGTAAAATTATTCGGTTCAGATGTTTTTTAGTATCATGCTCAATTTCCCGGCAGTATATTGAAGAATCAGTCGATGGATTCAGTAATTTTCATTATAGCAATCCGCCTTAAAATTCAGACAAAATCCAGTCACAAAATCCATAGATCCGAGCTTTTGCGACTGGATTTTGTGAATTTAAATAGTTGGATTGCTATAGACTGTTTTTTCAACTGTCTTAGCGTTGTATTCTGTGATAGACATATACACGTGAAAATTGGCTGTTTTAATCATTGACCGCCTTGCCGCTTGCCATAAGAATATTGCTTTTGACCCCCGATGTTTTATTGTTTACAGATATCTGGTACTTTGATATCCATCTGTTATCAGGATTATGTGCAAAGTCTGCATATGAACTTTTCTGCTGTTTACACGGTCAAAACACTTGATCATAAAATGATGCAGCCCGTCTTTTTCATATATGCGGCACTCGTTCATTTCGATACCAAGATCTGATGCTTGATAAAAATTCAACCTTTTGCAGTGACGCAGCCAAGAATAAATATTTCTCAGACATAAACAAAGCGAACTGTCATTTCAAGTTCGGCAACTCGCTCTTTTTCATTGTATATTTTTGATCGTCCCAACCTGCCATATTACAGAAGAATCTTTTATAACTTTATACTGACAGTATCATCATCAGAACCTATCACAAGCATAGCGCCGTCTGCAATATTGCTGACAGCATACCATTCGGCATTTTCTGAGGCTATAGTATGATTTGGAACTGATATATCACTGTTGTCGGATATACGATATTTAAGGGTATATTCACCGTCACTGTCAATATAAATTAACAGATCAGGGAACATATCATTTCTTTTTTTGCTGACATAGCAAACACATCTGATACCGCCAATATTTTCTTCTTTGCGCGTATAGCCCGATATATCATTCTCACAGGAAAGATCATCCAGAATGCTTTCGTTGCATTTTTCCAGCATGGTATCATTCTTCTGCGTATTTGGGTAAGGCTCTTTGAAAGAAACAAAAAAACCTGACAGAATGCAGAATATAATAAAACATATAAAGAATACCTTTACCGGCTCTATCAGCTTTTTATTGCCGACACTGTTCTTTATTCCAACTTTTACGCGTTCCGACAGATAATGCTTATAGAATGCCATATATATCAGTACGACAAAAAAAGCAAGAACTGCCGATATACCTAGAAGCGAGAGCAGTGCATATGACATTTTCATTTCCATCACCTATATCCCTAAAAATTCCTTGAAAATATAATAATATGTGCGTGTCACATCGACCACAGCGCCATTTTGCATTGTTATTATGAACTTCCTGGTTAATGCGGGCTTGATGCTTTTTATATGTTCGGTCGATATTATGACCGAGTTGCTGATGCGGATAAACACTTCTGGGTCAAGCATATTAGAAAGTGTTTTTAATCTTTCATTTATCCTGTATTCTCCGTCATAGGTATATGCTATAACTTCGTGGGAAAAACTCTCGATATGCGAAATGTCAGAGGTCTTGATACGGTAGATCACATCGCCTTTTTTGCCAATAAGATAGTTTATGCTGGTATTACGCTCACTGAGGATAAGGTCGGACTTTTCACTTATGCCTATACCCGCTTTCAGGAGCGTTTCAGCGATCTCATCATAGCGTTCCGCCGATACAATCAGCTTGACTTTCACATAATCACTTCCTTATTTATCGCTTCCATAATTATAGCACATCATTATTTGGGTGTCAATGCGTTCTGAAGTCTATATTATGCAAAGTACGCGCCTATATATGCAAGTTGTGAAAAAACCATTGTATTTCAGGCTGTAAATAGCTATAATTATATCATAAAAGGAGGAGGCTATTATAATGGATAACTCGATAAAGATAAGCAATATCAATAAAAAATATGGAAACAAGGAAATACTGAAAGATATATCCTTTGAAGCTCACGCAGGCAGGATAACCGCATTTTTAGGACCAAACGGCGCAGGAAAAAGCACCACGCTAAGGATACTTCTCGGACTTGACAAAGCCGATAGCGGAACAGCACTTATAGGCGGCAAAGGCTACGCACAATTACAAAGACCTCTCACACGGACAGGTGCTTCCTTTGATGGTGTAGGTTCGCCAAATGACAGGACTGTGTATCAGCATCTGCGCATAATATCCGTCAGCAACGGCATCAGAAAAAGCAGGATAAAGGAAGTCATGGAAATAACGGGCATATCCCACAAAGCATCTTCAAAAGTAGGTGACCTTTCACTGGGCGAGGGACAACGGCTTGGTATTGCAGCGGCACTTATGGGTGATCCACAGTTCATGATATTCGATGAACCCACAAACGGTCTTGATCCTGCGGGCATACGCTGGTTCAGAAAATTCATCAAGGAACAGGCAAAATCAGGCAAGACAGTTCTGCTTTCATCTCATATGCTTTCAGAAGTGGAGGCTGTTACAAATGATGTCGTGATAATAGATCATGGACATATCGTCACTAAGGGGGATCTTTCCGATGTGACAAGGGATATCTCTTCGCTTGAAGAACTGTTCTTCAGCCTGACGGAAGAGGTGAACCACTGATGAAGTTTATAAAAAATGACCTTTACAGCGAACTGCTGAAACTCAGCTGTACAAAAGTTTGCAGGATAGTAACCCTGCTAGTCATAGCCGTGCAGAGCCTTATATCATATGTATCAGCACGGCAGATACTTTCGGTGGGACTGCACGCTGTACCCACCGAAACAAATGGTCTGCTTGAACCTATGCCGCCTATCGAGTATATGGGATTTGATGTGATCATGTTTGCGACCATACCGATGATAGTAATGGGGGCTTTGTTCGGCGCACTGGAATTCAAACAACACTGCATGAGAACGACTTTGCTATACTTCGGCAGCAAGAGCAGACTGTTCTGGTCAAAAACACTTGCAGTAACGCTAACTGCATTTGCTGTTTCACTGGTATCGTCCGTTCTAACCATAACTGTGACACATCTCACCTTCGGTGCAGATGGACTGACACCTCCTGTATTCAACTCTACGGTGTGGAAGTTCATCTTGATGTCTGCTGTTTCGCTTACTCTGCTGACCCTGCTTTCATATGCCATAGGCTTTTTGTGCCACACAGCAGTTGTCCCGCTGCTGTTTCTGATCATACAGGCATACAATATAGGTAATATACTGGCGGACAAATTTGAAGTGTGTCGATATCTGCCTGTTGCACTTTGCAACGGCTTGATAGCAAGTTCTGAAAGTTCACTTTCAGGTGTCCCGCTGAAAAATACTGTCGGTCTGCTGATATGGATAGCTATATTTGCCGCTGCAAGTTATGCAGTTTTTGTCAGGACTGATCTACAAGGAGAGTATTAAATGCTGTTACGGTACTTAAAATGTGAACATCAGAAATTTTTGTACGACCGCTGGGCTATTATCATCGCAGCAGGCATAATGATATTCGTGCCTGTGATAGTTCTGACTCTTGAACCGTATATGGGCAGTGCAAGCGGAAATACCGCAGTCAGCAAACTGATACAGGGTTTTTATCTTGGTCAGGCAGGACATACTGTGCTGGCAGCACTTTATTTCGGTCAAGAATACAAACGGTCAACGCTGAGAACAAGTCTGCTGAGCACCCCGAAAAGATGGTTATTTCTGCTATCAAAACTGCTATGTATAATGACATGGATTGTCATTATACTGGTGGTATCGGCTATATTATCCTTTGCAGCAATAAGTATTGCTCTTCCCGAAAACTTATCGGCGGGTGAAGCGTTGAGATATCTGCTGCCTGCTTTTTTGTCAACGGTGGAACTGGCTGCTATCACCTGCGCAGTCGTCATACTCACACGTTCGATGATAGTATCGATGGCTGTCATGGTATCGCTGATACTGGGGCTTGGCAGCATACTTCTGCAATACTGCGGACAGATGAAGTATATCCCCGTCATATCCGCCATGAATGTTTTTTTTGAAGTAAAACTGCCCATATATCCCAATGTGAGCACAGGACTGTCCATACAGGCAATATGGGCGATAGTCCTGCTGTCAGCAGCATTTTTTGCCTTCAGCAAAAGATATGTGCGGTGAGTGAGGTCTTTACTGCGATTTCGTACGTAGATATTGATCAAGATAAAGATGGAGTCTTTTCACTTTATAGACTTCATCTTTTCTTATTTTTAGTTAATATTTCACATGATTATTGTGATTATTTACTAATTTTCTATTTTTCTGCTTTTTCTGATAAAATTCTGATATTTACATAATATAATTATTTCATCCTAAGTTTGAACTACTGTTCAGACTCAGGAAATCATATGATATAAAGTGTTTCTGAGAATTTATATCTGACAGCAGAAGGGAGGCAATATATAATGACATACAACAAGCCTAGCTTTGAGAAGATTTCTTCTTTCAAGGAGAGTACAATGGGTGTTTGGTTCGGTAAGTTCAAGGACATTTTCGGTGGTAAAGCCGTTGTTGAAATCGTAATTTACTATTGATTGCCTAACATTCATTAAGAGGAAGTATGCTCTGCAGCATTTTCAGAAACAAATGCTGCAGAAGCGCTTCTTTTTTAAATTTTTAAAGGATCGACTGTGTTTATACACAGATGAAATAAAGAAATGTGAGGACTGCATAATGCCGCTTAAAGAAATAAAAGACTACACTCTTGGCAGATCCGGAGATAAAAGTCTAATCTTGCTTGGTAATGACGGATATATATTTTGTAACATCGGAAAATACAAAATATACTATCCAGAAAAATATTCTGCAAGTTTAAAAAATGATATTGAGGTGTATGCAGATGGCGAAACGAATACTATTATCACCACCATTCAGAATAAATATATCAACGGCATATTTGCGCTGAAAGATGGCAGTGACTGGTATGTTTTCGGACCTTTTATCGATACTTCTCTTGCGTATTGCGTGACTGACAACGAGATACTATTGAGCGATTCTACATTCACTATAGCATACAGAAAGCATTTTAAAGTGTCTAAAGCAGTTATTTCGGCATATCTTGTCGCGGGTCTTCCATTTGAACCGTTTCAGAATATGTCTTTCTGGGAAGAAATATCAAAGATCAGACCTTTTCATATTTTAAAAATATGTTCAGGGATTATAACCGAATCAAAGCTCACATATAATTTTAATAAAGAAAATGATATTGGACAAATAACAAAACTTCTACGTGATACTATCATCTCGAAAATATTCACTCAAAATGACAGTTTTGAGTCGGTTTCCTGTGATGTTTCAGGCGGTGTTGATTCAGCAAGCATTGCATATATTTTAAATAAGATCACAAGTAACCCAATGATTTTTCATGCTGAGTCAGATGAATCTGCAAACAGCGATACAAAATGGGCACAGTATATCGCTGATGAGCTTCGCTTAAAACTAAATAAACTTCCGTCTATTGACAAAAACAGCACACGTTTTTCTGTTGACAGACACTATATTGGCAACAATATTCCTGATGCTCCTCTACTATGGGGTGATACAGAAGGATATGTTGAGGAAATGCTCCATATGCTAACGGATAAGCAAAACCATCTTCATATAATCGGTATAGGCGGAGATGAATTGTTTGCTTCGATTCCAGCTGTGCCTTGGTCTATAATAAGAGAAGAGGGCATTATAAACAGTATCCCCTTCATTTTGAAATACTGTATATTAAAAAGAAGACCTTTTTTTTGCTGTCTTAGAGATCTCGCAGACAATACTTCGCTGAAAGATGAAGTCAGACATACTATAGAAAACGGATTCAGCGAAAGCAAAAGAAATAGTTTCAGAGAACTCAGCTGGTCGGGAAGCCTTGTACTGCCCCAGTGGCTTTCAATTTCTGCGAAAAGCGATGCAAAAGTTCGGATCAGTTCTATTTATTCTGAAAAATTTCAGGAGTTATCTGAAAACAGATCGGAATATCAGCGATTACAGTCATTGATATTCCAAAAAGAAGTTTTTTCGCAGATAAAGCAAATCGCAGGCGATGATATAGAGTGGTATGCACCATTTCTTGATGCAGAAGTTATAAAAACTGCTTTGAAAATACCTTCAAAATACTGTCTGGATCCTGACAAAACAAAGCCTATGCTATATGAATCACTTAAAGGCATTGTACCTCTTGAAGTCTTTACTCGCGGCGTAAAGGGCGATTATTCTTCAGCATTTTACAATGACTACCGAGCCGCAGCATCTAAGTGGATAGGCAGAACTAAAGATTTTCTACTTTCAAAGATAGGAATAATAGATAGCGAATGTCTTGACAGAGAACTTTCAATGCCCTCATCAAAAACTGATCGTGTAGATAATTTTATGAGATTATGTAATGTAGAAAGATGGCTAAGGCAAGTAAACAAATATATTGAAATAGGAGTTTGATAATGGGATTGTTTAAAAGAAAAGTTGAATTGAAGATTACTGAGCAGGAAAACGGTGCTATAATATTTGATAAGACGCATGGAATATATTTTCAGACAAACAATGTGGGTACTTACATAATACAGCTGTTAAGCAAAGGGAAAAATACTGACGAGATTATTGATGCTGTGGCAGAACAATTCAATATCAGTAAAAATCAGGCACGAACTGATGTTACTGAATTTCTTTTCTCTCTGAAAAAGGCAGGTATAGCCTGATGGATATTCAACTTACACAAGAAAGGTATATCAATGTCGGATTCAGACTAAAACTGACAGCATTCATCGCTGTTATTGTATCTGCACCGCTGCTATTGTTCTCACCTGAAAAGATAGAAAAAATACTGACTGATATAACAAGAAATAAGCCGATTGCATCATTGAAAGAGTCAGAAAACGCAAGAGGTGCAGTATGTTTTGTAAGTAAGAAATGCCGTAATCAGGACAGATGCCTTAAACGTTCAATTGCTGTTACCGTGTTACTTGCTCTAAAAGGTAAGAGAGTAAGCTGGTGTTCAGGATACTGCATGGATCCTTTCAGAGCACACGCATGGGTAGAAGTACACGAAAGACCTGTCGGAGAGCCAAGAGAGGTTGCTGATTTTGTAAAGGTGATAAAGACCCCTGATGATGCTGCTATAAAAAATGGAGATAAAGAAGAAATCAATGAAAACGGTGTGAAAAATGCTGAAAACACTGATACGATCCATGTTAGAATACGAGATATGTTTTCAATTGTTGCTGACAAAAAAACATATTTCATACTTGTCATGATACTTGGCATCATGTCCTCACTGCTTACACTGATACAGCCTGAACTTGTTTCTGATTTGATAAGCAATGTGGGCAGTGGCAATATCAGAGATACTAAATTATATATACTTATAGGTGTAATAATTGTATCTACGATAATAACGACTATACAGTATTACATTCTTCAAATGATAAGCGAGGAAGCAGTTTTTCGCTCACGTAAAGAACTGATAAGTCATATTCTTTGTTTGCCAATATCGAATTACTCAAAATGGCCGTCGGGAGATCTTATCAGCAGAATGACAGGTGATACAGCAAAGCTGAGAGCAGGGCTGATCCAGTCTGCTGTTGCTCTATCGAGCGGTGTGCTTCTTGCCGTAGGTGCATCAATAGGATTGCTACTGAAAGATTTTACACTTTTTCTCGTGACTTTGCTATCCATAGCCGTTTCTTTTGTTCTTATAGCAGTACTTTCAGGAATAATTCAGGGAGCAAGCTACGATGCACAGAGAAGCATGGGAAAACTCAGCGGAAAACTCGGAAACTGCTTACATGGTATAAAGACCATTCGATCAACAAATGAAACTAAAAACGAACTGAGCAAAACCATCTCTGAAGCCGAAAATGTCAAAAATTGCAGTTTAAAACTTGCCAAATACCAAGCTCTTATGACACCTGTATCAAATCTTGGGTTGCAAATCTGTGGGCTTGCGGTTATCGGAATAGGTGGTGTGCGAGTAACAAACGGCTCAATGTCGGTTGCTGACCTGATGTCTTTTGTACTCCTTCTGTATATAGCAATAGCACCTTTTCAGCAGATATTCTCTACTATTTCAACACTTGCTGATTCAGTCGGCGCATTAAAACGTATCAAAGAAATTAATTCACTGCCACTGGAAGATCAATTTGATATTGTCATTGATAATAATAAAAAATATGATAGTGTTAATGCAGTATGTTTCAATAATGTGACGTTTTCATATGCTGAACATGTGCTAGGACAAAAAACAGAAGAGTATGATGAAAACCTGATACTTAGAGATGTATCATTCTCTATAAAAAAAGGTGAATGTGTTGCCATAGTCGGTCCGTCAGGTGCGGGTAAAAGCACAGTTTTGCAGTTGATCGAAAGATTTTATGAGATAAGCAACGGCAGTATATCCATATTTGGCAAGGACTATCACACAATGGCAAGAGAAGAACTAAGAGATAAGATAACATATATAGAACAAAATGCACCGCTGATAAGCGGAACTATATATGATAACCTCAGCTTGGGCAACAAAGATATTACTGAAGAAAAGTGTATCTGTGCACTTGAAAAGGTAAATCTTTCATATCTTATAAACTCACGTTTCAAAGGTTTGTACTCGGTCATTGATGAAAATGCATCTGAATTGTCGGGAGGGGAAAAACAAAGACTTGCTATGGCAAGAGCATTACTGTCAGATTCAGATATTATAATACTTGATGAACTAACTTCAAACCTTGACAGTCTAAACGAGAGAATAATTAAGAATGTGGTCGACGAACTGAGGGGAATCAAAACAATAATAATGGTCGCACACAGGCTCTCAACTACAATGGATGCTGACATTATATATGTGCTTGAACATGGCAGAATAGTTGGCAGCGGCAATCACAGTGAACTTATCAAAACAGTACCGCTGTACTATGAACTTGCTAAAGAACAAATGCTTGTAAAGTAACCTGAAACTTCAAGATCTTGCTATTGCGTATATTCAGAGCAAACAGCACCGCATTTCAAATAGTCAGCCGTAGATCGTGTCTGTGAAATAATAGCTTTTTCGGATACTTTATTAAAGTCTTACCCTTGTGACAAAAACAAAATATAGAAGTTTTCTGACTACTGTCATTAAAAATCTATATGGTTATCCCGCTGACATACTTGGCTTAACAGCGATCAAACATGAAAGAAGGAGACTTCATATTTTGTGTTTTGCAACAAATTAAAATTCAGATACCAAAAACATTATGCGACTAAGAGAATGTGATCTTAGTCGCTTTTTTATACATAGTTTTGCCTATATTCAACGGAAATCGTTTGTATATAACGTTAAAACAAACTTTATAAATATAATATTTTTAAGTTAATTCAATACAAATCTAGATTTGTATTATTGACACTGCTCTATTTAAATGGTATAATTTTTGATATAATCATCGGATATGCTACGTTAGATAAAAAAAATTAATTATAGAAAAGTATTAAAGCAGAAAGGTAATGTTATGTATAGAATTTTAATAATAGATGACGACAAAACGATTACACGTCTGTTAAAAAATGCACTTTCAACCGAAGGTTACGAAATTTACACAGCAAACTCTATCGAAGAGATCAATACTTGTGATTTTTTAGGAATTGATCTTGTTCTTCTAGATGTTATTATGCCGAATAACGGTATAGAAATATGTCGCATGATACGAAATGATATCAAGATCCCGATATTATTCATATCAGCCCAGACCGATGAAGAAAATATTATAAAATGTATAACTGCAGGTGGAGATGATTTTATTTCAAAACCATTCAGTATAAGGGAATTAAGAGCACGGGTAAAAATGCACATTCGCAGAGATGAACGTTATCTAAAAAAGAAAAAAAGCATATTGGTCAACGGACAATCTCTCGAATTATCAGAGTATAAAGTTATAATGAATGATCGTTCTTTATTTCTTACAAAAAAAGAATATCATATAATAAAACTGCTCTCAGATAATCCTGACCGCGTTTTTTCGCCAGAAGAGATATATGAATATGTATATCCGACAAGTACTGAAACTCAGATCAGATCCGTTGCAGAATATATCTATCAGATACGAAAGAAATTTAAAGCT
The DNA here is from genome assembly GCF_000178155.2 of Hominimerdicola alba 8. Classification (GTDB taxonomy): domain Bacteria; phylum Bacillota; class Clostridia; order Oscillospirales; family Ruminococcaceae; genus Hominimerdicola; species Hominimerdicola alba_C. The sequence goes on along the minus strand of NZ_ADKM02000123.1, from coordinate 3,073 downwards.
TTTGGTCTAGATCCAATTTTTACGGTATGGGGAGGAGGGTATAGTTGGAAAAAATGCAGTTCAAGAGTCTGATATACAAAGCATTGATACGTACACTGATACAAATCGTGGTGATTTTTATCATACTTCATACTGCATTCTACTATTTTAGTATAAAAATAGATAAGAATCATATTTATGCCGTTTTCTCTTTAGAAAGCGAATTATTGGTATTGTTAATCACCTTTTTGGGAATAGTTATAGTTAATTCATTCCTGCTTTTCAGGTTTATACACGTTGAGATAAAACACTTATTGGATAATTGTAATAATTACCTGCAAATTGATTCAGATCGGCATAAATACTTTTACATTTCGGAAATATCAGAAATCAACGGTTCTTTTAAAAAATACAGAGAAAAGCTATACAGTAAATACAGCAAAGAAATCGAACTTAGAAATCAATTAATGTTCTTGACCTCCATATCTTCACATGATATCAAATCACGCTTAACTGTAACACAAGGAAATATCGATATGTTATATGAGTCAATTTTAAATGAGGAACAGCGTAATTATCTTAAAGATATAAGTTCTGCATTGATCGACTCATCATATTTTATCAATAATCTGATTCAATATCTTAACATACTTTGTTTGCAAAGGTATGATATGAGCGAGTATCCTATACGACAGCTTTTTAACGATATTCAGCAAGATATATTGGTATTTTCGGGAACACATATTTCTGAGCATAATAATATCCCTTATGATACATCAAAAACCGTTAGAATATATATATCTGAGACCTTACGTGCGGTGAATATAGCTGTCAGATGTTTTCAGAAATATACAAACAATAGTGAAATCGATATACGTTCAGAAATATCTCTTGAACGTGACAGTTGCATTTTTACAATAAAAAGTATGGGTGAACCGTTTAAACCTCAGATACTTATTCAGAACAAACGGTCATCTTCGATGGAATGTATCTGTGAAAATACTGCTGATATACGTTTTATAGCACAGATAATGTATGTAAAAAAAGTATTTGAGATGGACGGCGGTTCTGTTGAAATCACAAACATAAATAAACACCCGGTAATAAAATTGTTTTTGCCACTGTTATGATGTCAGTTCTCTGCTCACATACAACACCAATCACTCCAAATTACGAGAACAAGCCGTGTAGCATTCAAACTGCACGGCTTGTTTTATACCTTTAAATGTACCCTCTCCGCAATATCTCTTATTGCATTGTATCTTTTATATATAATATTTAGGCTCTATATATAGTATATTATATTTTATATAAGAATTATAAAATATGGCGTACCGACGTACAAAAGGCTTAACATAGGCGTTTGAGGGTGTCTGATGGGGTGTCTTACACGATGTCTTAACATACAGGCATATTTTATCGCACTGTTTCACAAATCAAAAAAGTCCCCGATAAACTCGGAGACTTTCATTATGATACAAAAAGATATGGCGGTATGCAGGATTTGTCAATAAGCAAAAGAACAAGGGCTGTTTCACACAGCCCCTTATTTTTTACCATTTAGCTGGTATACCGCCCAACAGAGAAGCTTTTTTGTCAAAGTCAGCCCATTTTTCCTCAATAGACATTTTAGTATCTCCTACATTTTGCACAGGCTAAACAGCTGCCTTAAAAGATTCATCTATTGTTCCATCATCTTCAAACTTGGCACCTATCTCTTTCATAGCCTTTTTTAGATTCTCTCGATCCTTATTAATGTGAACTGCATATTTTCACTAACATAGAATTTATCTTTTGCTTTGACATACATATCTTTATTGTACAGATAAAAGGATTTGTAACCAAGTCCCGACAGTGTTCTGATGCCGTCTTTGCAAAGCTTTACACTGAGTTCTTTCTTGCCGTGATGTGCGATCACGACCTCACCTTTTTTATTCATTACTACCATATTTTTCACGCCTTTCTGATTTCAATATCCTTAACTTCTTTCGACTCCGTTGTTAACGTGTGATCATACTACATAATGTACTGCTGATATTGTTTATCCATCTCCAGTGATGTTCTGTACGTTTGGTTTTTTCCGACTCTTCGATAGAAATGCTTTCTTTTATCCGCTCAGAACAAGCTATTTTTGCATCTTTTTCATGCCCCGAGCAGATTATCTTTGTATCATTGCCATTTTTCACGCACTCTATTATCGTGTCACAAACTTTTATCCCTATTTCCCTTACAGAATCGATCAATAATTTTTTGTTTTCATCACTCATATTTTTCACGCCTTTCTGATTTCAATATCCTTAACTTCTTTCATTATTCAACTCCGCTGTTAACGTGTGATCATACTACATAATGTACTGCTGATATTGTTTATCCATCTCCAGTGATGTTCTGTACGTTTGGTTTTTTCCGACTCTTCGATAGCAATGCTTTCTTTTATCCGCTCAGAACAAGCTATTTTTGCATCTTTTTCATGCTCCGAACAGATTATCTTTGTATCATTGCCATTTTTCACGCATTCTATTATCGTGTCACAAACTTTTATCCCCATTTCTTTCACCTCATTTATTATTATTTTTTCGATTTTGTCGTTCATCATGTTTTATCCCTCCGTTTTTTGCTGAGTTCTTCGACTACGTCTATTAAGATCTTTTCTACTACACCGATTACTATGATCGCTATTGTCTTTTTCATGATCTATCCCTCCTATTTTTTACCAAGTTCTTTAATTATGTCTATCAGGGTATTTTCTACTACACCGATTACTATGATCGCTATTTTCTTTTTCATGATCTATCCCTCCTATTTTTTACCAAGCTCTTTAATTATGTCTATCAGGGTATTTGCTACTGCACCGATTACTATGATCGCTATTTTCTTTTTCATGATTTATCCCTCCGTTTAACTATTAACTATTGACTTTTCTGCTTATATTATATATACTTTTAAGGGAAGACTAAATCGGATTTTCGATCAAACTTTTTTTAGAAGTTCTTTGTGTATCTTCCTTTATACTATATATACACTCTCGGGAAGATCCGATCGGATTTTCGATCAAACTTTTTTTAGAAGTTCTTTGTGTATCTTCCTTTATATT
>NZ_ADKM02000124.1 GCF_000178155.2 Hominimerdicola alba 8 | reverse complement strand
GTGTCCTATTCTTCCGTCTCCGCATACAGCAGCCTGTTTCTTCAGAGCATTTCTTCTTGCTTCTATACGGTTTCTGAATTCGATAAGTTCATCACCGGAGATTGCAAGTCTATCCTTTTCTCCGGATATTGAAGCGTATATAGGGTAATAAACTCCTAAATTCACGCCCAATATCTTATTTTTATCTAACTCTTTAGTTTCAGTTTTATCAAACGAGTAGCAAAGATTTAAAAACCACTGACCTTTCTTTTTGTTCCAGATGAGTTTACTTGCACTTATGCTGTATATCTCATCATAGCAGCGTTCAAGGATCGTTCTTGTTGAATTATCCTTTACTGTTACTTTGAATCTGAAATCACCGATATCATAAAATTTAACGCCTGTTTTATTAAGCAGGGTAAGAGTGATGTAATAGGTGTTCGTATCCTTATCGTATTCCAGAACTATACATTTTTTCTGGACATCAAGAGGCTGATCTGCTTTGTAGCTTAAGACACTCTTATCTCCTCTAAGTATATCTTTCAGACTTGTTCTGAAAGCGCCGCTGGCAGTTCTCAGAGTTGTACACAGGTTGCCTGAGTGCAGTTTATATTTCTTACTGTATTTAGAATAAATGAAACCATCAAGACTGTAATCCTTGATAGTTCCATTTGCTTTTTCCCTTTTCAGATGATCTCTTTCGGCCGGGTATTCTTCATTAAGTTTGTAGTAGTCGTTGGAAAATCCGTACCATTCCCAGCACTCCCTTATTACTGTATTTTTCAGATCTCTGGTTTCTTTCTGGAGATCCCAGAGGCATTTATTTAAATCATAATATTCTACTTTGTTTCCGTTTTTATCGGTCACATTGTTTATTAATGCTAATTTTACTACTTTGGTCATTTTAATTACTCCTTATAATTGCTTCTTAAAAGTCTTCTTTTTAATTCAAACCATATATCTTACAGTTTACACCTGTATACAAGTTGTATCAGCAAATTTATACAAATATGCTCACTGTCTGTACGGTCTTTGTGTACAGAATTTCAATCTCGTTGCTGAGATATTACCTTATCGAGTATACGATCGACGCCGTACAGCGGTTTAAGACGTATTGTCTCGATTCTAGGACGTTAAGCCGCCCTCGTTTATGAATATCACAGCTATTCATAGTTGCTGCAAAATATTATATAGTTTTAGTACATTATTTCTTTTGCAATAAATTGTAAATTCACCTCCGATTATCAAAAATTCGATCTGAAATAATTATATAAGAAAATTCAGACAAATAAAAACGCCCCTCGTGAGAGAGACGTTTCAGTATTGACGGTTTACAATTCTTGCTCCATTTTAGTTTTTAAAGCTTACATTTCTGCGTACAAGCCGCATTTTCATCAATAATTATTATTAAGCAACTTACAGTTTACACCTGTATACAAGTTGCATCAGCAGTTTTATACAAATATGCTCACTGTCTGTACGGTCTTTGTGTACAGAATTTCAATCTCATTGCTGAGATATTACCTTATCGAGTATACGATCGACGCTGTACAGCGGTTTACGACGTATTGTCTCGATTATAGGACGTTAAGCCGCCCTCAAAAATATCACAGCATTTATAGTTGCTGCAAAATATTATATAGTTTTAGTACATTATTTCTTTTGCAATAAATTGTAAATTCACCTCCGATTATCAAAAATTTGATCTGAAATAATTATATAAGAAAATTCAGACAAATAAAAACGTCCCTCGTGAGAGAGACGTTTTATAGTTAATAATATTATTGATGAAATTTATCTTGATCAGCGGGATATGCTGTCCATTCCAGCTGATTTTTTCCGTCAAGCCAGTCTCTGATGTGATCAAGGGGCATTTTCTCTATCCTTTCGATAAAGTCTGCGCCTTTTATCATCATATAACCAAACCCTTCATTTGCGTTCATCGCATCATCTGCGTATTTTCTCAGCCACTCATACTTAGGGTGATCCTTGAAAGAGTTTATCTTTTTATTGAAAAGTTCGTATCTTTTCTTTCTCCATTCATTATGATCCGGCATTATTCCTTTCATAGCAGTACTCCTTTTCTTTTTTATACGTTGTAGTATCAAAATGGAAGATAATGAACTCCCTGAAAGCTCTCCCAGGCTCTTTTCTTCAGGTTCGCATCTTTGCAGTCAGGCTTCGGAACAAAACTGTAAGTTGTCCAGTTTATACCTAAGTCGGTTTTCTTGATCTCAAAGTCAAATACCTTTGCGACTTCTTCTACGAACTGCGGTTCTTCCTCAAATATTTGAGAGTACTCCTTGTCGAAAGCTGTATACTTCTTGTATATATCAGAAATGGTGTCACAGTAGCCGAGATATACCTCATGTCTTCTGCACTCCTCTTCTCTTTCAAATAGCTTGCCGTCTTCAGCTCTGTACATAACAATTTCTTTCATATTTATCCTTTCTTCAACTGAACAGAGAATTTTTATTCAAAAAACTGTTCAACTTCTTCGATTGTATTATCATTCTGGTCTCGCAAAGTTGTCTTTTCAAGTGTAATGTTAATCTTTTTAGTCTTCAGAAACTCTATAAGTTCAATAGCGGCTTCACGAAGATTAGATTTGTTTGTTTTATAACTGCCACTATCATATACAAAGAACAACTCATTTTCCTTATATTCGCGTTTTTGGAGTTCTATCATATTAAATTCAATTTCAAGACCCTCGTGCTTTATAGTCTTCATAAGTTCATCAAATGCTCTATATAAAGTTGTATTTTGGGGCTTAAAATAGCCATAACCATAAAAAGACAGTGTGTTCATAGATCAATACCTCCCGTATTATTTCTTACTTATTCTTCTTGTATGTCTGATAATATTCCATTATATCATCATCTGTCAGGTCGTTCTCGTTGTATCGTTCAATAAAGTCCAAAAATACGGCATTTGCCGTTTCGTCTCCGACATCATAGCCCATAAGTTCCAGAGCTATATTTGTAGAGTTGGTTATCGCTTCCCAGATGCAATAACCGATGCTGTCTTCACCTGAGCCTTCGGCCATAAGTCCTATGGACTGAAGCAGTGAAAGCGCCTTTACAAGTTTCGCTGCATTTTTTACAGCGTATATAAAATTGCGTCTATTATCCATAATAATTACTCCTTTATTCCTTTTAGAATATAGTACATAGTATCTTCATCAATAATCTGTCTGACCTCCATTTTATCAATTGATCACTACATGATGATTATAGAAGATAATTCAGACAAACAAAAAACGTCCCTCGTGAGAGAGACGTTTAAAACACAGGTCATTTAGTTATAAAATACTATCGGAACTATACTGTTCACGGTTCAGGATATGTTTCTCCAGAAAATATTCTTCTTCGGCATCAAGTATGCAGCCTTCCTTTTTCAGGCTTCTTAATGCCATATCCGTCTTGATGCGGAGCTTGTCGGCTTCCTGAAGCTGTTCGGCTCTGTCAGCACGAACGATACGTTCTTCATCTGCCTTTTCGTCAAAGACTTTTATTTCATAGACTCTCTTGCCGTTTTCAAGCAGAAGAACAAATGCTTCAAAGTTCATAAGTACCTGAGCCGCATCTATATCTTCAATGATCTCATAACCATCTTTATCATAGATGTCAGCCAGGCTGTCACTATGCTTGTCCTCAGCACCATTAAGAAGGTCTGCAAGAATGTCGTCGTCTTCTATGTTAAGGGCGGCTCTCAAAGCCGGGATATTGCCGTATTCTGTCATTTCCACAGAAGGAATATCTATGCCTCTGCGAAGGTCGGTGATAGTATTATCACCTTTATAGTATTCTTCTCCGTTAACATAGAAATGAGAGTCATTACAGTTTACGCAGTAAGTTACTTCAGCTCTGCTGAGTTCTTTTTCCAAAACGCTTTTTGCGTATTCAAAGAACTTGCTTATAAGAGAGTCTGTAACGTTTTCAAGATCCAGTTCTTTTTCTTTAAAGCTGTCTCTTACAGCATCATACATATAGTCAATATCAGGCAAGGAAGCGCCTGCATCTTCCATAGCAGCTTCTGCTTTTTCAGCGGCATATTCGATAGCATCGGGATAGATCCCTAAAAATTGTAAAACATTCATTGATTTTTCTCCTTTATTCTTCTTCAGTTATTTCTTCTCCGTCTTCATTCCTGAGTTCAACTTTATCAAAGACAAAATCAAACCCTTCGTGCGACAGTATTTTCATAAGTTTATCCATCGCTTTTTCCTTATTGGTTTCATTGGTCTTTAAATAACCCCAACCTTCAAAGTACAGTTCGTTCATAATATACCTCCTGTTAGCTATTTATCTTTTTCTTTGTAAAGCGAGCAATATTTCATCGCTTCGCTGACAAAATCGACATGATTACTACATACTTTCATCAGTCCCCCATAGTTTTCTCCTAAATAATCGTTTTTGGGGAACAAGGTTCATAACCGACCATATCGCATGGTAGGTTATTATTGTTATCCTCTGTATAGCACACAGTATGCGGACAAGGTTCATTTATCAAAATACATCTGCCATACGCTTTGTGTTTGCATGTATTTTCTTCACAAATAACGTTTTTACTCCAACGTGTAGGTTCTTTAATATTCATTAACCCTTTCCTCCTGCTTTTTATTCAAGTATCTCGCAGCACTCTAATATGTTCTGCTCGTTGAGTTTTTCTTTTATTTCTTCCTTTGTCATTGTATCGTGATGAACTTCAGCTGTAACAGTAAAAACATAGTCATCAAACCAATCGTCTTCTGTCTTTTCCACTTTGGTATCTGTTACTCCGAGAACCGTTGCGGTAAAACCAAGACTATTGATCTGAAGTAATATCTCATCTATTGCAAGCTGCCGGTTATCACAGGTAAATTGAAGATCTGCTTTTACATTAGCCATTATAAGCGCTCCTTTTTCGTTTTTACAGCATCATTAGTCAGAGTTTCAGGATCTACCGGATGGTATTCACCGTGTTCATCAACTATGATGTGCAGGTCAGTATCATCGGTCTGGTGCAGGCACAGATAGTACCCGCTGACCGTATTGCCGTTATATTTTCTATTGCCCGTAAAAGTTATCTTGTTCATCATTGATCTCTCCTTATTATGTGTAATCGTCGCAGCAGCCGTCTTCATCTACGGGTTGTGCATCTTTTTTCATACAGCGAAGTGTGTCCTTTTGACCTCTCATAGCTATGATCGCTGCAACTGCGAGGTCAATATCTTCAGGTTCTATCCCGTCTTTTCTCATATCTTCTGCAAGATCATCATTTCTTGCCGGTTCTGAAAACGAATGAGAACAGTTCAGGCAGTTTTTGTTGTTCATTATTTTTACTCCTTTTATGTGTATTTTCCGATATTTTCTTGACCTGTAAAACTCCAAATTATCAAGAAAAATCTCTGAATGAATTATAGCAGAAAATAACAGGCAATAAAAAAACACCTCTCCTAAGAGAAGCGTTTGCAGGAAAATATCACAGAATGCCATTTTTGCCTTTTGGTTTATTATTTTGATATGTCAGTTTTTTACAGTGAATATCATTTTTGCCTCATTCACAAATCCTTAATTATCAGAAAGACTATTTTTCTTGCCCCAAAACAGGATATTTGGGTTTGCCCTTTGACATATCTATCTCTCGATCATCCTTTCCATTCTCTTTCAGGGCAATAGGCAATAATCACATTCAGGGCAAAAACGATAACCACAAACAGAATATCCAACTTTGCTTTCTGTTATGCTGAATTCACTTATTATCTTAGATGCTTCTTCATAAAATGCTTTTCGGTCATCTTCTTTATCGAAGTAACCGTTTACACATTCAAAACCGATAGTATCAATACGGAAATATACATTACAGTAATTTCCGTTGCCGTTATCGACCCATTCTTCTCTCTGTGAATAAGGTCTATTTCCAATTGCGTTATAGTATCTCATTGATCATTTCCTCCAAAATTAATTTCTTTAGTACTTCTTTTCATTTTTTTCTTCATTGATCTGTCTGACCTCCAGATCATCAATAAAAAGTTCTGTTATTATTATAAGGAAAAATTCAGGCGAATAAAAAACGCCCCTCCTGAGAGAGACGTTTTGAAAAGACGGGTTACAGTTTATTCACTTTATTTCTCTTCGTTTGTGAATTTCTCGGCATACGCCTGCGCTCTATGCAGACCTCTGAAGAAGTTAAAGCTATCACAAGGTTGTTCTGCGTATGTTTCGTAATATTCTTCTTTGAGTTCTTCAAGACGATTTACAGCATCTTCTTCGACTCTAAAGATATGCCGTACATGTTCATTTGTAAACGTGATAAATACAATCAAACCAATTGTTGTTATCGCACTCATAATCCACACCCTGCTTGCCGCTTCGTATGGCTTCACGCAGCTCATACGGATAATCTGCCGCATATTCGCAGGTTTCGCTTATTTTGTTTCCGTTTTTATCTATCAGATAGACTTCCTTTTCTCCGCTGACAGTAAGCCAGATGTCAATGCAGTTGTCGTCATAGTCATAAGCCTTTAGACCTGCTATATCTTCTTCGCTGTCAAACAGAAGGCTGTCCTTGTATTCTGACAGATTTTCTATATAGTAAAATTCGTAGTTTTTTATATAGATCATAATTGATTCTCCTTTATAAAGCGTTTTTATCTTCATAAATATTTCCCGTCTGACCTCCGGTTATCAATAGGTATCACTGAATAGATTATACATGAAAATTGCAGATGATAAAAACGCCTGCTGAGGTGATGTTTCAGCTTGCTACCCCCCTGCTGCAACAAAAAAGCGCTCCTCCAAAGAGAAACGCTTTGAAACCGGAAATTAGTTATCGGTCATTGTTTTTCCTGCTGTTCATCCATCTTTGAGACAATCATCTCATAGAACTTGTCCCAGTTGTCGAGCAGATGTTCTATCTCCGTCGGGTAAAGCATGTACTGTTTGATAAAATTACCCTTGTTCAGGATAGCTTTGATGCATGGGGAACATATATTAATAAGTCCTTCACATTCATTATGCACATGCGCACTTATTGTTACCGCCAAATGATCAATATACACTTCAATATTTTTCGCTCCACGATCGATGCTGCTATTACGTTCACAGTATTCAAGAATTGGATCCAGCTGTACCCACATCATTGAAAATATCTTTAAGGATCTCATCTCTGAGCAAGTAAGGCATTTCATTCATAACTGCCTCAGTTTTATTCTTCGTGTTTTTCAGCGCTCTGCTAACATTTTCCTGCATGGCATTATTGAATGCTTTGTTAAGTGCTGAGTCATCATGATGCTGACTCTTGATATTGTCGAGTACTGACTGAGACCAGTCGTTAAACTTACCGTTGATCATTTCTGTTATTATTCTTTCAATTGCCATAATAAATTCCTCCATTATACGTTAATTTTTACAGCAGCCTCAATATCTTTCTGAAGCTGTTCATCTTCGATCTCATAGTCCATAATGCAGTCTGCAAGAGCATCCACTGTCTTACAGTTTACATCAGTGAAACTATTTTCATGCTGCATAGCTTCTTTAAATTCCTCAATAATTTCAGTGTACTTTACTTTGTACTCTGAAGAATCTTTTTCTCCTAAAATGTTTATGCTTGTTTCCAGCTTGTAATACAAACCGTCAAGTTCATAAAATTTTACATTTGTGCTGGTTGTTTCTATACTTCCGCCGACAGCCCATTCGCTGTACTGGGAGATATAGCCCAAAATTTTTTCTTCCATTAGTGCTTCCTCCTGTTATGTGTTTCATAAATGTTTACCAATAACCTGATTTCTTAAACTCCAAGTTATCAGTAATCACTTATGTTGTAATTATATAAGAAAATCAATTCAGATAAAAAAAGAGCCTGCATAAAAGCAAGCTCTTTGTCTGATCACTATATCAGAGGAAAATTTTTTCTATATCTCTTCTTAAAGTTCCAAATTTCGGGAGTTCAGGCTTTTTAAATCCTTTTTCTTCGATGGTTTCAAGCAGCATTTTTTGTTCTTCTGGCATGTTCATCAGTTCTCTTGCTGCATCGTAAATATTTTCACTGTACCAGCCTTCGGGATATTCTTCACCGTTACCTTCACAATAAACAAAAATATCTGAGGGAATATCGGGATTTCTCTGTATCAAGCCGATTTCTGCGAGGTATTCGAGAAGTTTCAGGCATTGAAAGTATTCCGGTTTTTCTTCTTTATCCATTATTATTCTCCTTGATTAATTACTTAGCTGTTTTTTGTGGTGTGTCAGCGGGATAACCATATAACTTTTTATGAAGAAATCAGCCGACTTTTTATCGTATAATTTAATTGCAAGAAAAAAATGCAAAAGACTTACTCAGCACTTCAAATATATAAAAGCCCTCAGAGATAAATTTTCGTATCTCTGAGGACGTTTTCAGCGTTTTGCTTGTCAAGTGAACCTACCGATACTCAAATAACCATGCAGAGAGAAAGCAACAACTCCGAGCATTGCCGTAAGTGGATCACAGAGCAATTATCCTTTTCCCGACCTTTTTAAGCTCCTCATCATGAGTGACCATTATAACCGTCTTGCCTTTATCATTCAGCTTTTTGAGGATATCTATAACTGTGGTCGTGTTGCCTTTGTCCAGTGAACCAGTAGGTTCATTGGCGAGGATTATATCGCATTTCTTGATCATCAACCTTGCCAGTGCAATACGCTGCTGTTTGCCGCCTGAAAGCGTGAACACTTTTTCGTTCTTTTTGGCAAGCATGCCGACTTCTCTGAGAGCTTCATCGATGGATACTTCCGTCCTGTTTTTCTTTGCGACCATATACTCAGCAAATTCTTTATCGATCAATCCTGATATCGCATTCACATCAGATCCGCTATTATTCACATATGAATCGATCATCATAGCCCACTGTGGACTTTCGGTCATTTCGATCCGGTTAAAGCCATCAAAATATTTGCAAAACTCTTCGGCTGCAGTATATTTTGATCTTAGTGACATCATCTTTCCTGTATAAGAAAGCAGGATCAGCAAAACGCAAGATGACAATAATTTTAGGAAAAAATTCAATGGGATAAAAGCTGCTGAGCTGTTTTCTCTTTTTAGTGTTGAACATAGATCCATTGCAAAAAGGCTCAAATATGCTCCTAGATCAATTAAGCCGGCTGCACAAACATATATGATATATTTATCATATATGAGGGAAACGGCAGTTATTTTGTAAAGGTATAGCACAAGAAGCACGGTTTCGTCAACGGGTAGTGAAATATTTTTACAAACACGGGGCTACAGAAGCGTCGATACGCTTTAAAGTCTGCCGTCAATCAGTGTATAATTGGGCGGCGAGGTATGACGGGACTTGGAAGAGTCTGGCGGAGCGAAGCCACAGACCTCATCATCACCCAAAAGAGCATACACAAGCTGAAAAAGAGATGATTCTGCGCCGCTATCCGTACTACAAGAATGATATGATAGCGCTCTGGGACAGCCTGCGTAAAAGCGGATACATCCGCAGCTACGGCAGTATGCTGAGGGTGATAAAGAAGTGGGTGAACCCTGAGATCAAAAAGCGCACAGCCCGCAAGCCCAAGCCTTATGCAAGGGCGTGGTATCCCGGTCAGAAGGTGCAGGTCGATGTGAAATTTGTGCCGTCCGAATGCGTGGTCAATGGGGTGAAATACTACCAATATACGGCGATCGACGAGTGTACAAGGTTCTGTTTCAGGGAGATGTACGACGAGCACAGCACCCTCAGCTCTGAGGATTTCATTAAGAAGCTGCTGAAAGCCTTTCCGTTCCCGATCAGGGAGATACAGACCGACAACGGTACCGAATTCACGACAGCACTTCTGACAAAGGATAAGCAGCATAAGACGCTGTTTGAGGCGATTTTAGAGAACAATGACATCATCTACCACCGCATAAGGGTGGCAACACCGAGGCACAATGGCAAGGTGGAGAGGCAGCACCGTGAGGACGGCAAGCGTTTTTACAGCAAGCTGCGTATGTACAGCTTGGAGGACGGCAGAAAGCAGCTGGCGGCGTACAATAAACGCTCAAACAGCATCTGCCTGAAGTTCAAGTCGCCGAAAGAAGTGCTTGAAGAGCACCTGTCGGTTATGTAGTGAGCCGCTGCAAATTCACCTCACTCCGTCGCCTGCGGCTCCTACATGAGGTGAATTTGCCAATATCTGCTTTACATCATATTTTTGAGGGTTAGTGTCCAAGATCATTGACAAGTGTACAGTAGATCTCATAATTCATGTTAAGACGCACTTGACAATTTCTCATTTTTGTGGTACAATCCTTTCGTTGGTTTAATGGTTCTTGCAATTATATTATACCACAAAAAGAAGAGCTTGGCACTACCTTTCAGGTCTGTGCCAGGCTCTTTTTCTTTGTTGGGGCTGCAACAGCCCCTGTTTTTGCACAATTCAAAAATTTAATGCTTAGCAATTGAAAAATCATGTGATCGATTTTTCATATCATTAAGGCTTTACACCAGCATAATCAAGACTGCGAACAATGGTCATGCCGACTGGTATCAAGGTCTATCATGCCGCCCAAAAGTATTTCAAGTTTCTATATTACACCAATTTATTTGGGGTGTCAGCAGGATAACCGAAAAAATAGTTCACTCAAACTTTTTGCCTGCGTTCCATGCTCCTCCTGCTATTTCACCTATTACGCGATAGGCTAATGCGGACGAGTCAAACACCAGCGGATTGAGTTTGTAAAGATCGACCTTATCATCAGTCAGAACACTTTCATCTGCTTTCAAACCAATGATCTGTGCGACCACTCTTGTCGCGCCGTACTCCTCGATTATGTCTTTGACATTACATTCAAGCGCAACGGGAAGCTGGTCAATGATCGGCGCATTGACCTTATCGGACTTGGTTACAGTGAAACCGACTTTATCCAGCTTATCCGAAACATTAGCCTGCGACACTATCCCCACATAGTCACATTCTGCTATGAATTTCTTTGTTGCAAAGCTCACGGTTAGTGCCTTATTCAGCTTGATGTTTTCAGTGGAAACGTGGTCTCCGAGACTTATAGAGATAAGGTCTCCGCCTGCCTGTCCCGCCCATGCAGCGTTCATGGCATTGGGTTTTCCATCCTTGTCATAGGTTGCAATAATGAACACCGGTAGTGGTGTTACAAATCCTTTGTCAAAGCTTTTTTTCATATGAACAACTCCTTGATTTTATTAAAACAGAACAAAAACGTTTTTATTATCCGTCTTTCAGATTGCTTTCCACTTTATAAGCTTTTTCTCCGCTATATCCAGCAGAACATTCAGAATGGTTATCACAGCGCCTACAACGAATATACCTGCAAGCACTCTGGCATAATCGGCATAGTCGGAATACTTTTTTATGAAAAATCCAAGCCCGCTGGTGGCACCGATCATCTCTGCCATTATAAGAATCATGAATATGGTGGATATCTGTATTTTAAGATTACCGACTATCGACGGGATACTGTAAGGCAGTATCACCTTGAAAAGCATAGTTGGTGTGCTGACATTCATTGCTTTTGCAGAATCTATCAGTCTTCCGTTTATGCTGCCGACCCTGTTTATCATTCCAAGAAATATCGGCCAGAACATACCTATGCCTATTACAGCTATCGATGCAGAGGTAAATGTGGGCATAAGTGCGATGAGATACGGGGTATATACCATTGGAGGTATAGGACTGAGTACTTTGGCGATGGGGGTAAAATCATTATTGAGCCGCTTTACCCAGCCCACTATCATGCCCAGGATATTTCCGGATATGAGTGCTATTGAAAAGCCTGTCACCAGTATCATCAGAGAATGGCCTATACCCTCTGCGATAAATTCGCTGTCCTTCAGGAACACTTCAAATACATTCTCCATCGGCGGAGAAAGCACAGGGTTGCCCTTGCCGAGTATTCGGAAAAATATATCCCATATAAGAAAAAGACTGTATATCAGCACGGCAATATCAGGATGATATTCCTCCTTTTTTATAACTGCCTTAGCAATATGGTAGAGCCATATAAGTCCCATGATGGCAACATAAACGGTGTTTTTCGGTGCGCTGACCTTTCCTTTTATAAATGAAAGTGTTATCACTGTTCCCGCGAAGAGTGTGACAACAGCTATGTTCAGTATTATTTTTCCGACAGAGTATGTTTTCTCACTGCCGTGTGTTTCCAACGAATTTAATGTCCTTGCGTCTGTCATGCAGTTCTCACCTTCACTTCTGTAAACAGGTCGAGCAGCTCACGGCGAAGCTGATCATATCTGTTCAGTCTTATCAGCTCTTCCCTCGGTGTATCCGCGGGAAGACCTACATTTACTTCTGTCCTTATCTTATGAGGCTCCATGAAGTATACCTTGTCAGCCAGCACAAGCGCTTCGTCTATATCATGGGTAATGAATACTACAGTCTTCTTCTCTCCGCGTTTTTTGCAGAGTTCTATGCTGAGTTCCTGTAATTCTATACGCTTCTGCGGGTCGATAGCACCGAATGGTTCGTCCATGAGAAGTATATCCGTATCCATCGCAAAGGCTCTTGCAAGCGCCACACGCTGCTGCATTCCGCCCGAAAGCTCGTGCGGGTATTTGTCTGCGCTGTCAGCAAGTCCTACCAGTTCAAGATACTCCTCTGCCCTCTTTGCTATCTCTTTTCTGTTCTTTAGTATACCTGCTTCCTTAATTCCGAACATGATATTCTTTTTTGCGGTAAGCCACGGGAACAGTGAATAGTGCTGAAACACCATTCCTCTGTTCACATCAGGACCTGTAACAGGTTTGTCGTTTATAAGTATCTCACCCTTTGTTGGAAACTGAAGTCCAAGCAGAAGAGATACAAGCGTGCTTTTTCCGCAGCCCGAAGGACCGATAAGGCAAGCGAACTCTCCCTCTTCTACCTTAAAGTTCAGACCATCAAGGATATTAACTGCTTTGTTATCCGCTTCATAGCTGAATGAAACATTACGAAATTCTATTTTACTCATTATCGGTTCCTCCTTATAATATCATCTTTTATACATCGTATTTGTCTGAGAATTCTTTAAGTGCCAGATAATCAGGATCATCAGGATATTCTTTAAGTATCTGATCCAGTGCTTCGCGGAAGATCTCTGTGTTGACATTTCCGCTTATGTCAGCGTCCTTGATTATGCCTTCGCCTATGAGATACGCCGCATAATCAACAACTCTGTTCTTAGCGGGGTCGGGGTTGTACCTTGAAGCATAGTCACCGTAAAGTGCTTCTGTAACATATTCCTCGGTCTGACCCGTCTGTCTGACCATGATATCTATGGCATTATCATGATCGTTGAGTATCAGTTTGTAAGCTCTAATCAGACCTCTCTGGTAGGCTACAAGCTCATCATGCTTTTCCCGTACTACCTTTGATGTAGTGGTCTGACGGCAGCAGGGATAGCAGGGGTCGATATCACCGACCTTTATACCAAGATCAAGTCCGAAATTCTTGGCTGTCTGTACGCCATCGGCGGTGATGTATCCCACATCGACCTGACCCTTTGATACCGCCTGAACGATGGAAGTATCATCATTGAGGTAATCTATCTCGATATCCTGTTCGGGAACTATGCCGATCTCACGCAGCTTTGCACGTATGATGTTATCACCCGTGTAGCTTCTGGCTGATGCCCATTTCTTTCCAGCCCAGCCGGATAGTTCAGCAAACTGTTCAGTATTTTCAGGCTTTGTGATGATAGCTCCGCCCTCCTGTGCCGAACCGCCGAAGAATATAAGATCCTGACCCTCTGCCATGAACTGTAACTGCAATGTGATACCCACAGGTACCACATCTACCTTTCCCGTTGACAGTGCTGTTAAGCTGTCGGCAGTGGAGAGAAGAACATCGCAGTTTACCGTCACGCCCTCCTCTTCAAAATATCCCTGATCGTAGGCGACCGTCGTCAGCGCAGACTTTATCGATGACGGGAACCATGCGACCTCAAGTGTACCTACACTTGCCTTTTTAACTCCGCTTCCAGAGGACTTTTTACCCGATGAACTTCCGCAGGCTGTCAGGGTGCTGATAAGCAGTGAAGCTGCGATCATTACTTCAATAGCTTTCCTTACTCTTTTCTTCATAAATATCTTCCTTTCGCATAAATCAGATAGTGGGCTTATCCGTTTCGGGCAGACCCGTTATATAATGGTATGGGCTCTTGCCATACCACTGCTCCTGATACGGAAGTTTGGTATGTTCTGAAATATTCCGTGCATAGGCTGTATTTTTCAGAGTTCTCTCTATCCTCTTTGCAAGGGAGTATGCTCCCGTAAAACCGAAATATGTAAATCTCTGTGCAAACAATGTCAGCGAAGGTACGCCTGCCTTTACAAGCCATACACCTACCGAGGGGTGAGATATGGCAATATCCGGTTTCAGCTTGTATACCATGTTGACAAGTTCGTTTGCCTGAGTTGAAACAGCATTCTGCACATCGCCTATCTTTTCCTGAACCTCGCTGAACAGCTGATCTCCGAATTCATCATAGTTGAAGTTTCTGAAACCCACAACTTTAAGTCCTATCTCATCTGCCAGAAGTCCCGTTGCACCGATACGCAGAAAACCGCCGCTTATCAGAACGCTCTTGCCTTCAACATTTTTCCTTATGGGTTCAAGTGCCTTTTTCAGCTTTTCAGTTTCCTTTTTCAGGAGTGCTTCTGCTTCCTTTTCCAGCCCGAAGAACTCCGCTATGGCTGTTATGAATTTTACTGTCTGCTCGGTTCCAATGGGGATAGTCGGCAGTATATAAGGTATACCGAATTCCCGCTTCAGGTATTCAAGGAAGTACACATCATGTACATGACAAAAGCTTACATTGAGTGCAGTCTCGGTAATAAATCTCCAGTCATCGGGTTCTTTGTATTCAACGAATATATTAACGTTTATCCCCAAAGCATTCAAAAGCCTCTTGATCTCCTTTTCATCTCCCGGACCTATGGACCATGCGTTGTACAGAGTCACTGTTCGGCTCTTCTTGTATTCATATCGCTGCTTTTTGATCTCGTAGTCGGGATCGCTCTTGTCAAATGGGGTATAGTCGATATATTTTTTAGGCTCAAAGCCAAACCTGTGCATTATGCCGTGGTACACCACATCATATGCCGAGGAGAACACCTTTGCGCCGAAACCGGGACAATGGAGCGGTACAACTGTTGCGGTTACCTGCTCCTGTGCATGGTTAACAACGCTTTCTATATCATCTCCGATAACTCCTGGGGCACAGGTATTGCAGACGAATATAGCTGTGGGGCGGAAGCGTCTGTCGGCTTCGATAATGGTATCGTAAAGCTTTTCATTTCCGCCGCTTATAACGTCGGTCTCCGTAAGATTTGTACTCAGCCATCTTGCACCTTCCATCTTCACGCCGCGTGCTGCACCGTACTGCTTTATGCTGAAATCAATACCATGGGACTGTGAACCACAGCCAACAGGACCGTGCATTATTACGACGGAATCCTTTGTCGAGAATGATATCAGTGTCGAAACACCCATCTGGCAGAACATAGCCTGCGTAAAGCTGCGGTCGCACCTACCGAGACATCCTGCGCATGAACCGCTCCTTAGATCACTGGTACATCCGCCGAAAGCATAAGCTGTGGCTCTCTGCCTTTCTCTGGGATTTGGTACCTGCACATCAAAATTTACATCAAATTTCATATATCTTTACCTCCCCGATACCTGTGCTGTTATCAGATCTTCCAGCAGTGCAAGTCCGCCGTTGAAGCCTGCATATGTTTTGTTGAGTATGATACGGCTCATTGCAGGAAAGCTTATATTCAGGAAATTTCCGTTCAGTACTTGTGAAAGCTTTCTGTCGATAGAACTGCCAAGCACGAATGCAGGCTCCAGTTTTTCATAATAGGTATCCGACAAAAACTGAGGGTCATTCTGTATGATGTACTGCTGTATCTTTGAGGTATCCGTTTCAAATACGAGCTTCGGACGATATTCAAAAGGCAGTTCTTCAAAATGTCGGCGAATGATCTCCTTATTTTTCTCCCTGAGTTCATCGGTTATAAATACATACTCGGGCAGCCAGCCTATCTCGTTATCAAGATATTGTGCATAAGGCAGTGCCTGTGTCGCATTGTTGACTACCACTGCATAGTTCTGGAAATCCGTATCTGCAATGACATCGGTTGCTCTGTCAACATAGCTGTAATAACGTTCAACTTCTTTTTCAAGAGCTTTTTCAGCAAATTCCCTGTCAATGCCCAGCTTTTCTGCTATTTCAATTGCGAACTTAACTGAAGCATTACTGCCGATAGGAAGATCGGTAACTATATAATCTATACCGTGCTTTTCCTTAGCCGCCTTTGCAGCTCTTATTCCGTTTACAGGTGAAAGAACGATATTCAAAGATGCTTTACCGGCATTTCTGATATCCTCGATGGTCTGGTCAGGTGTTACAAAGGTAGTTGCTTTAACACCGATTAGTGAGAGTATTCTCCTTATCTCTTCAAGGTCGCCCCTGAAAAACGGATCGTATGCAGGTACAAGTCCAAGCAGATTAACAAGCTTTTCATCTTTTTCTTTTGTTACGGGTATGTACTGTTCAAAAAGGCTCTTTATCACAATATCATAACCATAGTAAGAATTGCCCTTGAATCCGCCTGTATCAACGAATATCAGAGGATACTCGGGTCTTTCTACCTCGCTGATGACCGCTTCAACATCATCACCGATAAGATCGGTCATACAGCTTGTAACTACTACAAAAAGATCGCCGTCCATTACATCGTAGGCCGCAAGTATCTCTTTTCTGAGCCTCTCAGCACCACCGAAAATTATTTCTTTTTCACTTACGTTTGAACTAGGAAGCGATGCACCGCCGCAGTAACCAACGCCCAGATATCCGCCGTAAGCATATGAATTGGTCAGCTGACCGCCGCAGCCCTGCGCTCCGTGTATTATAGGTATTACTCTCGGAAGAGAGGTGAGAGTTGCAAGTGCGCCTCCCAGCATACATGAAAACCTTGGTCTTTCTATAAATGACATGATATCCCTCCTTATCAGGCAAGTTCCGCAGGCTGATCGAACAGTGCGGTACTAAGGTAACGTTCTCCCGTATCAGGCAGAAGCACAACTATGCGCTTGCCTTTATTCTCTTTGCGTTTAGCAAGTTCGATAGCTGCAAACAATGCTGCACCCGATGAGATACCCACCAGCAGCCCTTCAAGCCTTGCCGCTGTTCGTGCAGTTTCCAGAGCTTCCTTGTTCTTCACCCTGAATATCTCATCAATTACTTCTCTGTCGAAGATATGCGGCACAAAACCTGCTCCTATACCCTGTATCACATGAGATCCGGGAGCTTCACCCGAAAGCACAGATGAATCATAGGGTTCAACTGCTATCACCTTTGTATCGGGATCATTCTGTTTAAGAGCTCTGCCCGTACCTGTTACAGTTCCGCCTGTACCAACGCCTGCAACGAAGTAATCAACCTTACCATCGGTATCTCTTATGATCTCCTGTGCTGTAGTTTTTGTATGTATTTCCGGATTTACAGGGTTATCGAACTGTTGTGGGATAAATGAATCCTCTATCACCGCATTGAGTTCTTCCGCCTTACGGATAGCACCTTTCATACCCTCTGCCGCAGGAGTAAGTATCACCTTTGCCCCAAGCTGAGTTACCAGCCTGCGTCTTTCTACCGACATACTCTCGGGCATTGTCAGTATAACTTTATATCCCTTGACCGCACCGACAAATGCAAGCCCGATGCCTGTATTTCCGCTTGTGGGTTCAATTATGGTATACCCTTCTTTTAACAGTCCTTTTTCCTCTGCATCTTCTATCATCGCCAGAGCTATCCTGTCCTTTACGCTTCCCAGAGGATTGAAGTATTCAAGCTTTGCATACACCTCTGCATATAGTTCGTCATCTCCTGCCAGCCTGCTTATTTTCAAAAGCGGCGTATTGCCTATAAGCTCTGTCAGATTTTCTGCTACCTTTGACATGATCACATCACCTTTCCTTACTTACCGCTCCGTTTTCTGTACTCTACGATCTTTTCGATCACATAATCCGTATCAGAACCGGGCATTTCAAAAAATTTCTTTCTTTGGGTCTCAAAATATCTCTGTATCCTGCTCCCGATGCGTGCGGCGATAACATACTGGCAGTTTTCCACAAGTTCAAGTCTTGCTTCTGCACCTCTGTGATCTCCGCTGCATCCTTCCTGATTTCCAAAGGATACAGTTTTTTCCTTGGCGGAAACATTATCTTCGATACGATAGATATCAAACCTTGAAGCAGAACCGAAATGCTGGTCCACTTTATGTCCGTCCGCCGTAGCAACTGCTATTCGATATTGGCTCATAAATTTTTTACTCTCCTTATCAAAATCATTTATAGTTATTGATAAAATTCATATCTAATAGATTAATTTTATATGTCATATCTGTCTTTATTGTTTTTTATTATATCATATAATTCTCTTTCGTCAACGAAAATATAAGGCAACGTTATCATAACGCTTGATAATTGTAAACGAACTATGAGCAAAGCATCTCTCTGTAGTTAATTTCCTTGGATTTACAGTTTTTTACAGTAGTACAAAATGCGCTAAAAACTAAATACGTGATAACGTTACATCACATGAAACAAAGTTTTTCAGGACATTAGACTAATCATCGTCTTTTTGAAGATCACGTTTGATCTCCGATCTATGCTAATTGATATCACAAACCCGATAATCACAACATAAAAACGGGTTTGTTGCAACCGCAGCACCCTCTAACCATATCCGAACATCAGAGTAAAAAAACATATTAACTGGTGAAATAAGCTGTTTCAGTGCGCACCCCCAAGCCTTCTTCAAAAAAAGAGGACTCGGGGGTGTTATGTTCTGCTGGTTTTTATGCCGTTTTCAGTTCAAAAAGAGAAATTCCAAGTCGGTTTTCTGAGATCTTAGCAAAAAGCTTCTTTATGTTGTATGCAAGTCCCAGCAAAAGGAACTCAGTTTTGATGTTATTTTTGCCCCTGCACAGGAATCTTCTGAAGTCATGATCCTGTTTCAGCACTCCGAATACGCCTTCAGCCTGTATGCTTCGGTTCATTCTGAGCTGTTTTCCGAATTCGGTCGTTATGTTTTCCAGGCTTTCTGCTCTCAGCTCTTTGAACTTATGCGATATAGCCAGCGTCTTGTTTCCTTTTGCTTTTGTACAATTCTGTTTGTAGGGACATCCTTCGCAGCTTTCACATCTGTACATAGCTTTTTCGGAAACGAATCCCGTTTTGCTTTTTTCGTGTTTAGTCCCGACTCTCCAAAGTATCCTGCCGGCTTTGCATACGAAAATATCGCCCATTTCGTGGTATTCCATATTCTCGGGTATGCCGTATTTAGTGAGTTAGTTCTTCTTTACTTTATAATAATTCTGATGATCATTCTGTATCTTTTCTGTAATGATACCATCATCATAAATGGTTTCCATTTTACTTTCTCTTTCTCTTGCTATCGTTTCATATTCATTGTCAGTTCTTACAGCATAACAGTTATCTTCCTCTGTAATATGGAACTGTACAAGATCACTGCCTCTGAGTTCATAATTATCTCTTTCTGATCTGTCTTTTATATATACTTCAGCTAAAGCTCCTTTTTCCAGAATGGTTATTGATCTCAGCTGATAACCTTTTGAAGGATCCTGTTTGCCGAAGAAAGTTTCGATAAATGATCTTTTGATTATTTCTTTGTCCAGGCTTTCAAGCATTTCTGTTATTTTATTTTGATTAGTAAACATAATT
>NZ_ADKM02000125.1 GCF_000178155.2 Hominimerdicola alba 8 | reverse complement strand
TTTCTTCCCAATTGTACTTATCGTCTATGTATTAGTTTATCAATATTCATCAGAGGACTAAAACAAGGTGACTTTTAGTGCGGTCAAAGGTGACGTATTAGTTTATCAATATTCATCAGAGGACTAAAACCATGTTTGTTGCATAGTGCAAAACTTTGTAGTATTAGTTTATCAATATTCATCAGAGGACTAAAACGCCTGCTATTGAGGGCTTTGATACAAGTATGTATTAGTTTATCAATATTCATCAGAGGACTAAAACTTTAAGGAACAGCTGTTCCTGCTCTTCTTCGTATTAGTTTATCAATATTCATCAGAGGACTAAAACTCTGCCGCAGGAATAATAACAAGTTGTGTAAGTATTAGTTTATCAATATTCATCAGAGGACTAAAACGTTCATTCATTGCTAAGGCAATCAAATGAGTATTAGTTTATCAATATTCATCAGAGGACTAAAACTCGACAAGATATATACAGCAGCAAAAGTGCGTATTAGTTTATCAATATTCATCAGAGGACTAAAACGTTGTTGTGGTCGGGTTCGGGGTCTGGGGTGTATTAGTTTATCAATATTCATCAGAGGACTAAAACAACGGTAGTCGCGTACATGTAGTGATACGCGTATTAGTTTATCAATATTCATCAGAGGACTAAAACGCTTGGCAAGCAAGGCTTTTTATAGCTATCGTATTAGTTTATCAATATTCATCAGAGGACTAAAACTATATCTTTTAGTTATGCCGATGATCGTATGTATTAGTTTATCAATATTCATCAGAGGACTAAAACTATGTCGTTTTCGTGGAATACAGCGTATTCGTATTAGTTTATCAATATTCATCAGAGGACTAAAACTCAGTGCAGGAGGTATCTGTCCTGTCTGAGGTATTAGTTTATCAATATTCATCAGAGGACTAAAACGAAGCAGGTGTGAATCACGTTCTTGACTGTGTATTAGTTTATCAATATTCATCAGAGGACTAAAACGCGTTGTTGTAGGGTATGATAATGTTTCGC
>NZ_ADKM02000126.1 GCF_000178155.2 Hominimerdicola alba 8 | reverse complement strand
GAGGCTGTTGCAGCCCCAACAAAGAAAAAGACGCCTGACACACCAAAAAGGTAGTGCCAGGCGTCTCATTTTGTGGTATAATATAATTGCAAAAAAACATTAAACCAACGAAAGGATTGTACCACAAAAATGAGAAATTGTCAAGTGCGTCTTAACATGAATTATGAGATCTACATCGAAGAAAGCTCACCTGTCAGAGTATTGAGCAATGTTATAGATGAGATCTATCAAAAAGAAGAATACACGATAGTAAGCAAGTGGAATGGCGCCATACCCGAGGATATCATGATGAAGATACTCATCTACGGCTACATGAACGACTCTTTTTCAAGCCGTAAGATCGAACAGCTCTGCAAAAGGGATATTCATTTCATGTGGCTTCTCGATGGCTTTGGAGCTCCGGATCACAGCACTATCTCACGATTCCGTCAGAAAATGGGAGAACAGATCGAGCGTGTATTTTACGCTGTTGTAAAGTATCTTTTGAATATGAAAGAGATAAGCGGCGAGAACCTGTTCATTGATGGCACAAAGATCGAAGCTAATGCAAACAGATATACATTCGTCTGGAAAAAGGCGGTCTCAAAAAACGAGCAGAAACTTCGTACCAAACTGCCTGAGATACTTGATGAGATAAAATATGCTTATGGTGTGAGATCCCCCGAAAATACAGGAGTATCGGATATGATCTCGACCCTGTCATCTCTTATGATAAAATTCGGTATTAAACGAGTTTACGGAAAAGGACATCATAAATCAGTATATCAGAAAGCTCTTGAAAAGCTCGAAGAATATGCTGAAAAAATGGCTCTTTATGAGCACTACAACAGCCTTTTTGATGGAAGAAACAGCTTTTCAAAGACAGATACCGATGCAACTTTTATGCGTATGAAGGACGATCACATGAGAAACGGTCAGCTGAAACCGGGGTATAATATCCAGTCGGCGGTCGAGGGTGAATACATCGTAGGTTTAGACGTTTCAAGCGAACGGAGCGACGTAAATACGCTGATCCCGTTTCTGTCAAAGCTTAACAGTCTTGAGTTGTTTGTGTTGAAAAACATCATCTGCGATGCAGGCTATGAGAGCGAGGAAAACTATCTTTATCTCAGATCACATAATATGACCTCATACATAAAACCCGTAAATTATGAGCAGAGCAAAAAACGAAACTTCCGTACAAAATACGGCAGACCCGAAAATATGGAATACCATGAAATGGGCGATATTTTCGTATGCAAAGCCGGCAGGATACTTTGGAGAGTCGGGACTAAACACGAAAAAAGCAAGACGGGATTCGTTTCGGAGAAAGCACTGTACAGATGTGAAAGCTGCGAAGGTTGTCCTCACAAACAGAACTGTACAAAGGCAAAGGGAAACAAAACACTTTCAGTCTCTCACAGATTCAAAGAACTGAGAGCAGAAAGCCTGGAAAACATAACGACCGAATTCGGAAGACAGCTCAGAATGAACCGAAGCATACAGGCTGAGGGCGTATTCGGAGTGCTGAAACAGGACTATGGTTTCAGAAGATTCCTGTGCAGGGGCAAAAACAACATCAGAACTGAGTTCCTTTTGCTGGGACTCGCATACAACATAAAGAAGCTTTTTGCTAAGATCTCAGAAAACCGACTTGGAATTTCTCTTTTTGAGTTGAAAACGGCATAAAAACCAGCAGAACATAACACCCCCGAGTCCTCTTTTCTGAAGAGGGCTTGGGGATGTGCGCACTTAAACAGCTTATTTCACCGGTTAATATGTTTTTTTACTCTGATGTTCGGATATGGTTAGAGGGTGCTGCGGTTGCAACAGCCTC
>NZ_ADKM02000127.1 GCF_000178155.2 Hominimerdicola alba 8 | reverse complement strand
ATCTCGCCGCTTTTCACATCCCAGAACCGAGTCAGCAGACTTGCGATTGTCGATTTACCGCCGCCAGACGGTCCGACAAGCGCAGTCATCGTGCCTTTATTGGCTTTGAATGAAACATCTTTAAGTATGTCGTTTTTATCGTAGGCAAAAGTGACATTTCTGTATTCTATCTCGGGAGCATTGCTGTTAGTCAGCGTTTGTGTGCCGTTATCTTCAAGCTCTTTCTCTGCAAAGAGTGCTTCTATCCTGTCCATACAAGCACTCATGACAGTGAGTCTTGCCTCCTGATCGTAGAACGATTTTATCGGCACGAACAGGTCAAACAGGCACAGGAGCATACCGAAGAAATATTTCATATCCATTAAGCCCTTTGTGTAGAGAAAAGCCGAAAGTGCAAGCATCAGCACCGTGCCGATACCGTAGATCAGGAACACACCGCGCTTATAGGGGTGATGTGAGAACTCAAAATCGAGGTTCACACGGCAGTTGGTATCAAAGCTGTCGGTCAGTTCTTTTGATTTTTCGCCAAGCAGATTGTAGGTCTTGATAATGCCGATGCCTTCGGTAAAGTCAAGCACCGCCTGCGTCTGCGTTTCGGCAGCTTGCTGTTTTTCGTCCGAGTGTACAAGGTCGCTTTTCATCATCTTCCTACCAAGCAGTACCATACAGCCCGTGACAGCAAGGGAAGCAACACCTAACCGCCAGTCAAAAATAAACATGAACACGATCATGATAGTCTGCGAGAACAGGTAGCTCATCATATCCGCAAGAACCATCATGCAGTTTTCTTCAATGAACACCATATCCGTTGAGAGCACCGAGCTGATCTTGCCGATGTTGCCCTCGGTGAAGTAACCCATCGGCAGACGGCGCAGATGCTCGCCCAGCTTCATTCGCATATTGGCGAATATCAGGTAGCCCGCGCCGCTTTGCAGACGGTCTGCAACATACTGGAATATTGCCTGCAATACCACACTTGCGACTAATGCTATCGCGCCGTAGAGAGCAGCTTTCTTGGTGATCGTTCCGTCAATATATGTGGTGACAACAAAATAGGTCACTACGATCGGCACTTTCATGAGCAGACCTTTCAGGAACGAAAAGCCCATAGCACCGTATATCCTGCCCTTGTATTTCCCCGAAATGCCGAGGATACGTCTTATCATTCCTATCATGCCCTCACCTCATTTCCGATAGTCCAGTTGGCTCTTGCTTCGCTGCTGTTCCATAATTTCTGGTATTCCGCACAATTTTGCAGGAGCTTTTCATGTGTGTCTGCGGCAATGATATTTCCGTCCTTCATAACACAAATTTTGTCGGCGTTCACTATCGTCTGCAAGCGGTGAGCAATGACAAGAACGGTCTTGCCTTTGATGATCTCGCCGATCGCGGCATTCATTTTCTCCTCGTTTTCTGGGTCGATGAATGCTGTTGCTTCGTCAAGCACGATGACAGGTGCATTTTTCAGTATCGCCCTTGCAAGAGAAATTCTCTGTCGCTCACCGCCCGAAAGCATTTTACCGCCGTCGCCTGCCATTGTGTCGATGCCTTTCGGCAGACGTTTCAGGAACTCACCGCACTGTGCTTTTTCAGCCGCCGCCATTACTTCTTCACGGCTTGCATCGGGCTTGCCGATGAGGATATTCTCATACAGCGTGGTGTTGAACAGAAACTGCTCCTGCGATACATAGGAGATGTTGTCGTTCAGCGCTTCAATGCTCATATCGGTGATGTCCTGACCGCCGAGGGTGATATGTCCGCCGTTCAGATCATAGTAATGGACAAGCAGCTTTGCAAGAGTTGATTTGCCGCTGCCCGATTCGCCGACCAGCGCCGTAAGCGTCCCTTCTCCGAGTTCGAGTGAAACGCCGTGCAGGACTTCCTGTTCTTTATAGGCAAAACGGACATCATTGAATCGAACGATATGTGAATTACCGATAAACTGATTATCTGTTGCTTTTAACGGCTCATGATCCATAGCCTTTTCGATCTCATCTATCTTGTAGCCGAGCTGAGGTATCTTTCCTGCAAAAGCGAGGGCTTTCAGAAGCGGCATTCCAACTGACAGCGACAGGCAGAACACAAGCACCAGATCCGCAAGCGTTGATATGCCATTCAGTACAAAGATCGTTCCCACCGGAAGCATCACGAGTGCCACACAGGGAATGATCGCATTGTAAAGTGCCATCCACGGCCAGCAGACCTTGTACCACGCAAGAGTAAAATCACGGTAATCCTTAATATCCTTTTCGTATCTTCTGTAGCTCTCACCGTCACGCCCGAAAACCTTGACGACTTCCATACCGTTGACGTATTCGATGATCGTAGCGTTCATTTTGGCAGAAGCGGCGTAGTAAGCGTTCATTCGCTCCATACCCGCCTTGAACATCATGCCCATAGCGAACAGTCCCAAAGGAAGAGAACAGAGCGACAACAGGGCTAATTTCCAGTCTGCAAAGAACATACAGATGATCGCTATCAGCGCCATAGAAAGATTTGCGATGCCCTCGGGGATAGCGTGTGCAAGAAGCAGTTCGACTTGATCTATATCATCGGTGAACAGTTTTTTGATCCTGCCGTTGCCCATATCCTGAATGGCACCGAGGGGCTGACGCTCCAGCTTTTTCTGCAAGGAAATACGGATATTTTTCAGCGTGTTGTATGCGGAGATGTGAGAGAATTTAAGCCCCCATACATATAAGATAGCATAGGCTAACTCACAAGCAAAAATAATGGCTATATGCATTGCATAATAGCCTGCGGAAAGTGTTTCTCCGCTTATCAGTGGTTTTATGATACGATATACCAAAAAAAATGGCACAGCGGAAGCGATCAGTCCTGCGAACATCGCTCCCAGAGCCGCATAGGTATATCTGATGTATCTGCCCATATAGGGCTTGATCTTGTTAAACAAAGTTTTCATCGCCTTTCTTTAGCATAATCACTTCCTGCCAGTTGAAGAAGCGGCAGACAATCCTGCAATGTTCTTCGATCTGCTCCCATGACATATCATGGATGATCGGCTCACAGACGCACGTCCAGAAGGATGAGATCAGAACATGAAATTCCTCTCTTGAGACTTCTGCTTTGGCAAGTCCTCGTTTTTTTGCTTCGGCGTAGAACTGCTCATAGGCATAGCTCATTTTCGTGACATATTCATGGTTGAAATTCTCGTATCGTGTCCCTGCTGCCTTATCTATCAGCAGAGTGAATGTATCACGATGCTGATACAGCAAGCTGAACAGCGGTAACATCGAATCATAGGTCATTTGCCATGAATCGTATATCTCCTTATCCGAAAGCCCAGAAAAGTCTAACCCTGAGCGTTTCTTTAAAAATAAATCAAGCTGTTCGGCTATATCGTCAACAACGGCACAGAATAAGTCCTCTTTGCCCTTATAACGCTTGTAAACTGCGCCCGTGGTGATACCGGCATTCTCGCAGATCGTTTTCAGTTCTGCCTTGATGAATCCCTTGTCAAGAAATTCCGCTTCCGCACTGGCAAGCAGTCGTGGGTCGATACTTTTATCGGGAACTGACATAGGTATCCTCCTCTCATTGAAATCTGTATTACCGATAATCCGTTTATCATATTAGCATATACTAACCGATTTGTCAAGTGCTGCGGTCGAACTTTTTGCAAAATAGGCAGAATGACTATAATTTATTTTGTGAAGTGTGAGGTTCAGTTGATTTACACAATAATATTAAAGCAAAAGGCTATGCATCCCTGCAAAGCCTTCTCTGAGATTATTCGTCCACGTCGCTACACTTGTCAAGCCCGTGAAGCAGTTGGATATAAACGCACTCCGCACGTTCATGTTCCTCACCGTCTGTGGACATCATGAGTTCAAGAAAATATGCTTCCGCTTCATCATAGTCCGTCCAGACCTCACGCCTTCCGTTGCAGACAGTAGTGACCTTGCGTGATCTCGGCTTTGCCAATTCAGGTGTTTTCAACATAGCTGTTACCTCCAAAAGTTTTATCGTGAATCCATTATAATGGATAATTCTTCCGAAGTCCAGCTCTGCGGAGTGATTGTAACCATTTTTGTGAAGTGCACAGCAATTTCAAAAGCCAGTCCAGTTCATAGCGCACATAATGAATTTCATCGCCGTCGGGAATTATCCTGACGGTGATTTTCATATTCTGCTCAATGCTTTAGCTGAGCCACCTTTGTATGCAGAAACATCAGCGGACGCCAGAGCTTATCGCCAAGCTCCTTGATCTCCTCAATATCTTCCTTGTAAACTTTGTTCGTGACATTCGCACGGTGGGCAATCTGGTTGATATTGTTGGCGATATTGTTCGCAAGTACAGTGAGCCGTTTCAGCTCGTTCTCGTCGATATGGACGATGTAACCCTCAAAAACCATCGCACGAACAAATCCACTGAGACTGCTCATACCGCTGTTCTCAAACTTCTTCTTGATGGCAGCCATTTCCTCGGGGCTGACACGCACTTTCAGGTACAATGTACGCTTCTTTTCATCTTTCATTTCTCTTGTTCTCCTTTTCTATTTTTCTCAATTCGGGGTCGTAGGGGCAGCGCCCTCTGCCAAGCCTTGTGAAGTGTGTGTAGTCGCTTTTTGCGCCCACACTTCACCGTGCTTGCTGGTAGAGTTTCG
The DNA here is from genome assembly GCF_000178155.2 of Hominimerdicola alba 8. GTDB lineage: Bacteria > Bacillota > Clostridia > Oscillospirales > Ruminococcaceae > Hominimerdicola > Hominimerdicola alba_C. Next base: position 331 of record NZ_ADKM02000127.1, on the reverse strand, counting down.
CCCCAGTGGGGCGAATGTCATTTCCGAGCCTTTCGGCTCGGTCTTTTTTTCTCTATTCCGAGAATTGGAGCTGTGCGACTTTCTCTATTTCGTCGCTCCCCATAATCAATATAGCGCACTTCCCCGATCACGTCAATAATAAATTTCAGATTCTTTATGTTCGTTCAAAATCGCTTCGTCAAAATGACCGGATAGCATAAAAGGCGAAATAGCGTGATTTTAGTTTTTTGAATCGCAAAATCCCCCGGATATTTGTTGACAAAGTATGAACAAAAGTTTGTGCGCAATGCGGCTTGTATTTCAAATGTAGAGCGCGCTATAATTGGATCAT